>JABBAP010000007.1 GCA_018607905.1 Paracoccaceae bacterium
GAAAACCGTTGAGGTTAACGCCTCCCAGGGTTCGAATCCCTGTCTCTCCGCCACTTTAAGCAATTGTTATTGAAGAATTGTTTTCTTTGAAGGCATTGTGAATCGAACAAGATTGGCCGTGCCAAATTTCTGAATTTCTTGCTTAAATTGTCCTTAAATGCAGCTCATTTACCACCAACCTCTGTTCGGTGAATTGTGCGATGTCGTTTTAGCTTGCGAAGGGAATCTAAATTAACGGTGCCGCGCGATTTGGCAGTCGCTAATGCACTCAATGAATATTAATAGCTTCTTTCCGAAGATCCTTGCGCAGCGGCGGGTTATTTCATCGATTGTTAGGTAAAGCCCTAGCGTTGATTTTTTGAAACTATATAGGTTTCGAGGGATTTACCTTCAAAGACATCAACAAGTCCCAGATCGTTTAGGCGCTAACCTTCATTGCAAATAAAAAACCGCCGAACAGGGCCTTGAATTCAAGTTATGGTCGGTTCCATTCGACGAACGTGTCCAGTTAGGATTGCAAGTCAACGAATTCTTTTGCAACGTCGACTACCAGTTTTACACTGATCAAACCAGCAACAAGGTGCGTAAGTCTGGAGACAACTTTGTAGTCCGTAACAACAATTTGCCCGCCCTGCATTTCACACAACGTGTTTGCGGCGGGAGCCATGTCAACGGGATCGCGTCAAAATACAGTAGTAAGGTTATGGCTGTCATGTGCAACGGTCGTTCCATACGCGCCACGCCCTGTGCTCCAATTTGCTATTAACGCAACCCGTATCAGCTTGTTACGACCGTAACGAAGGCAAACAGCCATGCGGATCAGGCGCGTAATGGTTTGGGCAAGATCAAGATGTGATTGCAACAGCGGTGCTATCTTGACGAGTGGGCCGATTGCTAAGATGACTCGTCGTTCTTAGTTTTGTGCCGCGCACCCGAGCCCCAAGGGCTGTGATGGCATCTTTAACACGATCTAAAGTGCCGCCATTTGGCAGATATTGGCCAGAACTTTGCCCGCAGCACCTCCCCCGTACAAATTGCCAAGTCAAATTCATAAGTCCGCGGCGCCCCTAGCGCGTTTGCCACCATTTGATTCAACGGTGTTTTGCCCGCCACGATTGAAACGCCAGCGACACGCGCACGCATCACCAGAAACGCCCACAGATCATCAAATCCAAAATCGATTTCGTCCCAGAATTCGCTCATGCGCTAAACGGTCTTGCGCTCGACTGTGGCATTTCCAAGCGCAACGGCGCGTATAGGTTTGACCGCGGTTCATCTAGCAGCAACCCCTTTGACTCCATCACCAAAGAGTGCGCTAACGCAACGCATTGTTGTTGGCCCTCTGACATTTCAGCAAGTTTGCTTGATTCAAATGCGATTAGACCAATAAAGGCAATTCCTGCATCGGTTAGTGCACTAATTTTGGTTTAGGTCATCGGTACCATGGATCCCTCAAAATGGCGGGTGTGATATACGCCGTTAACGCACCGTGAAAACAAGCGTGCCATCATTGACCAAACCTTCTTTAGTGAGCGGCAAGATGACTTTGAAAAAGACTAGAAGCCAATTTGTGCCTAAGGCAAGCGCCGCAGGAATAACGCCACGTGGGGTATTTTCCATCGCAGACAGTAGTGAGAATATCATCAAATGCATGAAAAGCTGCAACGGACCAAGGAAGATCCAGTTCGTTGAAAGTAGGCAAATGGGGATTTCAGACAGGCCAAGCCCAACGATCGTATCATTCACGATTTCTGCGCGCTCCAGATTACCGATCCATGTACAGGTTCGGGCTTCAAGCGAGACCAATTACGATAAAATGACAAGTCTTAACACCCACCCACGCGCATTGGATGCCATTGATGTTAGGCAGGGCTGTATTCCCAGTTAGCTTTATCTAGCAAATCCATCAGGCTGATATTTTCTATAAAATCAGCGCGATACACAATTGAACTGGCACAGCACGTATAACCAACCACAAAATTCCCACTGACTAGTTCTTATGCAGCTGCATAAAGTTTGCTCTGGTTTGACAATTCGGCAAGGTTCGCTTGAATTGGATAAGTCGGTCGATTGCTAGGCTGGCAATTTTTTCGACATCTTGCACCATGGCCGAAAGTTTAGGATGCCTTTTCGTGGGGAAAGGCAGATCATCAAATCAAGTAAGGCTGACATCGCGCGGAGCAGCGATTCCAAATCCCATAAGATGAGAATGGACAAGTGGCGACAAAAAATCAGTTGCGGTCATGATGGCGGTAGCACCAATTTTGATCGCCAGGATAAGCAGTTTAATGCCGTCCGCGACCCAATAACATTGCACGCTTTTAGGTATTGGAAACCCTTGGTGCATGCCGTCTACACGATCCTGTTGCACTTCTGAAACGCAGTCCTTCGCCCAGGATCATTAGATGGGTGAGCCTCAGATTTCCAACATGTTCGGCAATCATCTTGTGCCATCCGTATGATCGGCGCTGTCAAGATTATAGGCGGCGATGATGGTCACCGTTTAAACACGTTGTAACCAAGGTGCAGTGCCTTTTCGGGGGCACGATCATTCGGTCATTAACGCCCTGTTCAGCAGCTAATCGATTGCTTGTGTTTACTCGTCGGGACTACTCCGTGAATCCGCAAAAAGAATGCCGAACTAAATATCATCTGCCGCCAAGGACAAATGCTGCTCGACGTTTGGGAAAAGTGGGTTGCTTAGATCGGGCATCACTAACCCTAGGATACTCATTGCTGAGCGCGCCCTGCAGGGCGTGGACGGGAGCCAAGATCGCTCGCGTACTTCTTTATCCGCTCTACCATTTCTGGTGTAACGCGACCTTTGCTGGTTAAGATATTCTCGCCAGTGTCGACAGACACGCCTTTGCATTCGGCTTTCTTTATATATTGGTAATGATGATCGCCCCCGATCCCAAAATTTTAGGTAAGCACGCGGGAGCGATTCAACAAATTTGATAAATGAATTAACGTCAGGGGACTTCTTCGGTCGTAATACAACGAACCGAAAAGCCGTTGAAATTGCGAAGTAATAAACGCGCAACTTTGCCGGTCGCGTCGCAAAGTTGGGTTCGTAAAAGGATCCGCCTTTAGGGGGTCGACCTTCAAATTTGGATTAGTGATTGTTACGTGGGATGTGTTTTTGCGCAATCCGTTGGTATTTCGGGGCGTCGCGCAGGGTCATGCCTTCGGAAAACGGTCCTGTCAATTCTCGGAAATATTGCTGCCACGGCGATTGGCTTTCTGGGGATGCATAGCCGCCTGCAGCTTGCAAAGCATCATGGCGCGCAGCAATTTCTGTCTCGTCCACGATCATATTTACGGTGCAGGCATTCAGATCAATTCGGACGCGGTCGCCGTTTTGCAGGATCGCAAGGTTACCGCCTGCGGCCGCTTCGGGGGATGCGTTCAAAATTGAGGGCGAGCCTGACGTGCCAGATTGACGTCCATCGCCAATGCAGGGCAGTGATGTTATGCCCTTTTTAAGCAGATAATTTGGTGCACGCATGTTCACGACCTCTGCGCCGCCTGGGTATCCAAGCGGACCAGCACCGCGCATAAAAAGCATCGAGTTTTCTGTAATGTTCAGTGACGGATCGTCGATCATTTTATGAAAATGCTCTGGCCCGTCAAATACGATGGCTGACCCTTCAACCGCATTGAGATCGTCTGGGGCAATGAGGTAGCGATTGCGAAATTCCTCCGAGATTACAGAGGTCTTCATAATAGCGCTTTCAAAGATGTTACCCGTTAAATTGATAAAGCCGGCTTCGGGCAACATAGGGGCAGAAACTGGCCAAATTACATCGGTATTCTCGATTTCGACTGCCGCGCAATTTTCGGCCATTGTACGTCCGTTTGCGGTGACAACATCAGGATGTGGAAGTAAACCCGCGCGAATTAATTCACCAGTGACCGCTGGAACCCCGCCGGCACGGTGGTAATCTTCGCCTAAGTATTCGCCAGCAGGCTGCAAATTCACCATCAGAGGGACTTTATGGCCAATGTCTTGCCAATCTTGGTTATCGAGCGGCACATTTAGATGGCGCGCAATAGCGTTTAGATGGATCGGAGCATTAGTTGATCCACCAATGGCAGAATTGATAACGATGGCGTTTTCGAACGCTTCGCGGGTCATAATATCCGATGGTTTTTGATCATCCCAAACCATATCAACAATGCGACGCCCTGTTTGATAGGCCATTTGACCCCGCTCACGGTAAGGGGCTGGAATGGCGGCAGAGCCAGGCAATTGCATGCCAAGGGCCTCGGCCAAAGAATTCATCGTGCTGGCCGTACCCATTGTGTTGCAATACCCCGTCGAGGGCGCCGAAGAGGCAACTAATTCGACCATCTCGTCGTCATTAATTTCGCCTTTGGCATGGAGTTCGCGTGCCGTCCACATGATGGTGCCAGAACCCGTGCGTTTTCCTTTGTACCACCCATTCAACATCGGGCCGACGGAAAATGCGATGGCTGGAATGTTCACTGTGGCCGCGGCCATCAAAAGCGCTGGTGTAGTTTTGTCACAACCGATGTTTAAGACAACTCCATCGATGGGGTACCCAAAAAGAGTTTCAACAAGCGACAAATAGGCCAAATTACGATCTAACATCGCCGTGGGCCGCTTTCCTGTTTCTTGGATGGGATGCACTGGGATTTCGATCACTGTGCCACCTGCGGCGATCACGCCGTCGCGCACACGCTTGCTCAGCTCGATATGGTGGCGGTTACAAGGCGATAGATCGCTGCCTGTCTGGGCGATGCCAATGATTGGTTTTCCTGATGTTAACTCTTCGCGTGTTAGGCCGTAATTCAAATATCGCTCCAGATAAAGTGCAGTCATTTCCATGTCATCTGGGTTGTTGAACCAAGTTTGGGAACGTAAATCGGTTGTTTTTTTGGCTTTAGTCACGATGAAATGAACCTTTATCATTATGTTGGATCTAGAGTGCCGCCATTAGCGGGATTGGTAAAGACTGGAATGACGAAAGTGCGAAACATTCGTTTGAATATTCTGTGCTGTTCGTGTGTTATCCCAATAACGCGCTATGAGTTGGACAATAAATACCAAAGGAATCTTACATGTTATTTTCACCTTCTAAAATCACAGCGCTCGTTGGGGTGGCATTGTTGTTGTCTGCGTATTCAATTTCGGCGCAAAGCACGGCTGAAACTGAAACGAGCGACGATGCCAAAGTTGAAACGCCAATTGTTGAATCGGAAACTACTGTTGATGACGCAACTGCAGAAACGGTGATCGCGGTGATTACTGGTGATGTGAAAAAGGGTAAGAAAGTCTTTAAGAGATGCAAAGCTTGTCACAAAGTTAAAGAAGGAAAGAATGGTGCGGGACCGAGTCTTTACAAAGTTATTGGACGTGAGGCCGCAAAAAACGACGGGTTTAAATATTCCACTGCAATGTCAGAATCTGGTTTGACGTGGGATGTGGCAACCTTAACGGAATACTTGAAAGCGCCAAAAAAACTGGTGCCCAAAACAAGTATGTCGTTTGCTGGCTTGAAAAAAGACAAAGATATTGAAAACGTGATTGCGTATCTAGATGATGTTTCCAACCAAGAATGACAGCAAACTCAAATTGAAAAGGGCCCTGAACTTCTGAGCCCTTTTCGTTCCGTACAAACCAATTTGTAGCTTTAAGTCGCTGTTTTCGGGATTGGTTTTGTGTCAGATTTTGAGTTAAGCGGATCTTCTTGACGTTGGACAGACCCTTCGAAATGCGCGCCGCTTTCGATGGCGATCGTTTTATGGATGATGTCACCTTCTACCCGCGCGCTTGATGTGAGGCGTACCTTTAAGCCACGTACGCGTCCTATGACACGGCCATTCACGACAACATCGTCTGCTACGATTTCGCCTTCAACTGTGGCACCTTCACCGACTGTCAAAAGGTGGGCGCGAATGTCACCTTTGATCTTGCCTTCGATCTGGATGTCACCTGTTGTTTTTAGGTTCCCAGTGATTGTCAGGTCAGTAGAGAGCGCAGATGCAGGCGGTTTGGCCTTTGGCGGCGCTGCTGGGGCAGGGGCGGCTGATGATGCCGGTTTTGCCGCAGGTGCTGTCGCTGCTGGCGGCATTGTCGCCGCTGGCTTGTTTGCATCCGCCGCGGGATCGGATTTGTTTGTTTCGCTGATTTTGTTTTTAGAAAACATTTCGTGCTGCCTTCATGTATTTAGAGGGGTTAACTGCTTTTCCATTAATGCGCACTTCGTAGTGAAGATGCACGCCGGTGGACCGGCCCGAGTTGCCCATATCACCAATTCGTTCCCCGCGCGAGACCCTTTGTCCCAGCTTGACCCGAATTTTGTTCATATGGGCGTAATAAGTTTCGTAACCACGGATGTGGCGGATTTTTACCAATCGTCCGTAGCCGCTTTGACGTCCTGCGAAGGTGATGACGCCGTCACCTGTAGCGACGATGGCTGTACCACGTGCGCCAGCCAGATCATGGCCTTTGTGCAATCGGCGGCCGCCAGTTTTGGGATCGCTACGGTACCCAAAACTTGAGGTATGGCGATATCCACCACGCACTGGAAACGCGAGCGGAAGTTTTTCGACAGCTAATTTGGTTAAGCCAACTCGGTCCAGCCGATCAAAAAGATCCGATGTCTTAGGCGACAAGGTCCCAGCGGCAACGCCTTTTGTTGAGATGGACAGGGCAGTAAGCGGGCCACCCGTACCAGAATGGGATTTGCGCAACTCGTTGATGAGGCTGTCTTTGTTTATGCCAGCGTTGCTAAGCGCGCGCTCTAACGGGCCCAAGGTTACATTTACGGCCTGTTCAAGATTGGCAAAAATACGGGCGTTACGCTGTTGTTGTAACAGGTGCTCGTTCGACATTTCTGCCATTTGGCCATACAAATCGGTTGCAGTTGTTTCCAGATCGTCGCGCTGCGCGACTGTGTTTTTCAAAGCCCGGGTCAAATGTGACAATGTATCTTCATTGTCTTCTGCGCCACCGAGTTTGGTGTTCAGGCTGCCCGTGACCGCCTGCATTTCTGACAGAATAGAATCAGATTGCTTCTGCGCAACATCCCGCTCTTTGATCGCAACTTGCAATTTCTTTTGCATGATGTTGAGGCCGGTTGCCAGTTCGCGGCGTTCCTCCTCGGCCTGAAGCAGTTCGCTTTGCTGTAAAGAAATCTGTTCCAGTGCGATGTAAAACCGATCTTGTGCTGTTTGGGTTTCAAGCGCGCGCTGATCGCGTTCTTGGCTTAGCTCGTTCAAACGGGCTTCGTAGGCGCGTTGCAAAACTTCGGCTTGTTTTGTGTCTGATCGTGCTGAAATATGGTCAATCAAAAGCGCAGAGGTCGCAATAACCGACCAGCATACCCCAATAGTAATAAGGGCGCCTGCGGTCGCTTGAAGCAGCGGCGTCGCTCGGAAGTACCGAGTGGTGCGCTCTGTCCGCATGTAAATGCGTTGTTCGGGCACATGACGTGCCAAAAGAGCGTTTATTTTTTCAAACGGTCCGTTCATGAATTTTCCCTCTGCCTCTGTATTCTCGCACCCTTTTCCGGGGCCATTTTTAGGCTTATTTAAGAACACGTTATGGGTTTACAAAAACTGAGGCAGCCGCGCAAGAAATTCCTGCGCCGCTGGCAGTAAATCGCGCATTTTTGCGCAGTGTGACGTTATTGGACTGCCATTGGCCAATAAAAATCCAAGGGAATTCCAGCTTCTGCTCGTTTTTCATCGTTGAACGGTGGCTTTAGTCCACCGTGGAAATATTGTTCGACAAGACGGTGAAATTCGACCTTCGGGTCCTTGTTGTGACGACCACACAGAAAGTGGAACCATTTTGATCCATAGGCCACATGGCCAACTTCCTCCGCGTAGATAATTTCAAGCGCGGCAACGGTCTCTTTGTCTTTGAACGACTTAAATTGCTGGATCATATTGGGCGTCACATCTAATCCGCGGGCTTCTAGGACCATAGGAACGATTGCCAAACGCCCCATGAAATCGCCGGCCGTGTCTTGGGCTGCCCGCCACAACCCAGCGTGGGCTGGAAAGGCACCGTAAAATGATCCCATTGCTTCAAGGCGATCCACTAACAAATTGAAATGTTTACTTTCTTCGTCGGCGGCTTTTACCCAATCATCAAAATAACCCATTGGCATGTCTGTATTGGAAAAGCGTGGAATAATGTCCCAGTGCAGATCAACGGCGTTCAATTCAATATGCGCGATGGCGTGAATCAATGCGCACCGACCATCAGGGCTCCCTAACTTTCTGTGAGGAACTTCGTTTGGCGGCAAGAGGTCTGGTTTTGCCGGTCGCGCGGGATCATTTGGAGGCTGGCTGTTACCAATATCCAACGGTGTTCCTGCCTCTTTCATTTTGAACCAAAGGGCTGCCGCTGCGTGGGATTTGGCGGTTTTCTCGCGCCCATCGGCAGTGTTCAGCACGCTACAGGCGAGTTCTGTGAGGGTTGGTTGGTTCACGCTGATTGTACCGCGTCAAGCACAGCCTCTACATGATTAGGCACTTTGACCTTGTTCCATTTGTGTGTGATCACGCCGTCGCCATTGATCACAAAAGTTGCGCGCTCAATGCCCATGTACGTCTTGCCGTACATGTTTTTTTCCACCCAGACGCCCATATCTTCGCAAAGTGTGCCGTCTTCGTCAGATGCTAACGCGATGCCTAACGCATGTTTCGCAACGAATTTGTCGTGGCTTTTGACGCTGTCTTTGGACACGCCTAAAATTTCAGCACCCGATGCCTGAAAATCTGCCAGATGTTGTGTGAATGATATGCTTTCTGTTGTGCAACCAGGGGTGTCGTCGCGAGGATAAAAGTACATCACGAGTGTTTTGCCTGCATAATCCGCAAGGGATACAACGCCTCCGCCATCTCGTAGTAAAGTAAAGTTAGGCGATTTTTCTCCGATTTCGGGCATTTGTCCCCCTAAGTGACGAAAATTTGTTACGCTAAGCCTATGGTTTGGCAGCTACTTATCCTAAATAGGGTGGAGCCGTGGAATTCAAGCGCGGAATACTGTTGTAAGCTTTGAAAAGAGCGGAGTTGATTTGATCTGGATCAGGCATTTTTTGGTGGCATCACTGGCTATTCTGATGGCAGGTATCGTATTGACGGTTCTGGCAATTGGTGTGGTGACCGTATTGCTCCAACGCGGGCCACTTGAATTACCTCAACTGCGCTCTTCTGTTGAGGATCGTATAAATACCCAAATAAAGAACCACGACGTGAAGATCGGAAGCATCGCTTTGATGTCGAGCGAATCGGGAATCGGAAACCGTGTTCTTTTGAAGGACGTTGTCGTTTTAGGGGAAAATGGGGAGCAGTTGATGGCAGTGCCAGAATTGCGTACGCGGTTTTCCTTGCTTGATTTGGTGAATGGGCGAATAGCACCCGAGGACGTTTCGATAATTGGCACTGAGTTATCCTTGGAGCGAGATGAGAACGGCACGATTAGTCTTTTTGGATCAGGCAAAGGCGTCGAATCTGGTTCGAATTTTTTAGAGCTGTTTGATGCGCTCAATGAGCAATCAGGTTTGGCCGCATTGACAAGTGTAGAGCTTGAAAACACGCGTGTTACGTTTCGCGATCGTATGACCGAACGAGGATGGGTGTTGGATAATTCGGCACTGTCGATAACGCGCGACGGCGAAACAGTTTCTGGTAGGGCAGTTTTGGAATTGGGCGAAACGGGCCGCAATGTTCAACAATCTGCAACAATGATCTTGAACGCGACCTATTTGCTGGGTTCAGAAACTGCCTCCGTTTCATTTCAATTCTCGGATGCATCGCCAACAGAAATTGCAGATCTTTTCCAAGCGTTTGATTGGTTGCGAAATCTTGATACCCAATTATCTGGGTCTGTGCGCGCCGACTTGTCTGGGGATGGCAAGTTGGGGAATTTGCACGGTGTTTTGGAAATGGCCGAAGGAAAATTGACCGAAACGCCAACCAGCCAACCAATCCAATTTAGCACTGCTAAAGTTTATTTTGATTACGACCCGGTCTCCGATGCTTTGAACCTCGAACAAGTTGAATTGAAAACGAGTTCTGGAGGCGTTCGTGCCAGCGGCTTTGTTGAGCTACAGCGAAGCGAAGCTGGGACAGTTCTTTCGATGGCGGGGCAATTACGGCTGCGCGATATTCTTATTCAACGCCCCGATCTTTTTGATGCTGACGTAATTTTACCGGAAGCAGCACTTGATGCGAGGTTGTCGTTTTCGCCGTTAAAAATTGACGTCGGGCGGTTAACAATTTTCGACAAAGATAGCGTCGTAAAGATTTCAGGAATCTCAGAAGCGACAGATGCGTTTTGGAACAACAGCTATGACGTGGATATCGACAAGATGAATGTCGCACGTCTGAAACAGCTGTGGCCAATACCCGTGGTTGATAAGACCCGCAGCTGGGTCACGGAGAATGTATTTGCAGGCCAGTTTGTCGGGTTTTCTGGCGGTTTTCGGACCGAAAAGGGCAAGCCAGAATTTGCCTTTAATTTTGGGCTTGAGAAAGCCAACTTTAGATACGTCAATAAACTGCCGCCTTTGGAAGAAGGCGATGGGTTTGGATACCTGACCGACAAAGATCTCCGTCTCGATCTAAGTTCTGGTTACGTTGTGGCGCCAAACGGTTCTAAGATCGATGTTGCTGGAACTGGTTTGTTTATTCCTGACATCAATGCGCACCCGACACCTGGTGAGATTACCTTTCATGCCAAAGCAAGTTTGCAAGCAGCGTTAGAGTTGTTGAACGTGGAGAAGTTTAAGTTTCTGGATAAAGTTGGGCTTGAGCCTAACCTCGGCAAAGGGGCCGTTTTAGTCAGCGGTTGGTTCAAATTGCCGTTAGCAAAAGACGCTAAAACAGAAGATGTAGAGATGGAGCTGAACGCACAGTTGTTGAATGTACGTTCCGAGGTTTTGATAAAAGATCGCGTTTTAACATCTCGCAGGTTGGATGCTTTCATTACACAAGATGGGATTAAATTGGCAGGTGAAGCGAAGCTGGATTCCGTTCCTTTAAGCGCGATTTGGGAACAATCATTTGATAAGGATCAAAAGCAAAGCAAGATTGCTGCGAAAGTGAACATCACGGATAAAAATCTTCGTGCATTTGGAATTATTTTGCCAACTGGAACGCTCGCGGGCTCTACACCTGCGTCGGTCGACGTATCGCTGAAACGCGGGCAAGCGCCCAGTTTTCAACTGAGCACCAACCTTTTTGGGGCATCGTTGCGTATTCCGGCGCTTAGCTGGGCCAAAGCAAAAAATACAAAAGGTCAGTTTACAATCGCAGGGACGTTGGATCGTCAAATAGACATAGGTGATCTGTCGTTTAGTGCACCAGGGCTAAAGGCGACGGGAACACTTGATCTGAACCCAAACAACAGCTTGAAACAGGCCCGTTTTTCATCGGTAGATGTTGGAAACTGGTTGAGCAGTTCTGCGGTCCTTACTCCAAAAGGCAAGGGGCAAACTGATATAAGCGTAAATGGGGGAACAGCAGACCTTCGCTTTCTTGGCGGTGAGGAAACATCGAGCAGTGGTGGTAGAAATAATAGCAATTCAACGATAAAACTCGCTTTGGACCGTGTCCGCATAACCAATGAATTGTCGCTGACGAATTTTTCTGGACAGCTTAACACTAAAAAGGGTCTACGGGGTACTTTCGTGGGGCGAGTGAATGGCAGTACGCGAATAGACGGCCAGTTGTTTCCTCAGAAATTCGGTACTGCAGTAGAGTTAACGAGTAAGGACGCTGGCGGCGTCATGGCATCGGCCGGATTGCTTACGAACGCGCGTGACGGTGATTTACGGGTGGTTTTGGTGCCGCGTTCTGGCAAAGGAAATTACGATGGCACGCTGGATGTTAAGAGAACTCGGATAAAAGATGCATCAGCGATGGCGGCGCTTTTGAACGGAATTTCGCTTGTGGGCGCGTTGCAGCAGCTTGAAGGTGAAGGAATCCATTTCTCGACAATCGAAGGCCAATTCAAATTGCGAGAGAACGGTGTGAAACTTGAGAACATTAGCGCTGTTGGTCCGTCAATTGGGATGACCTTGGATGGTTGGTATGACACGCGAGCGAAATCCGTAGACTTTGAAGGTGTCATAACTCCGTTATACGCCGTGAATGGTGTATTTGAGCGGATTTTTGGGGCTTTGGTTGGGCGCCGCAAGGGCGAGGGAATGTTCAGTTTCACCTATCGAATGCGGGGCTCTGCGGCAAAACCCAAAGTAAAAGTGAACCCGTTGTCGATCCTGACCCCTGGCGCTTTCCGCGAGATTTTCCGCCAAAAACCGCCTGTGCCGCCGTCGTAGTGGGTAAATGCTCTTGCACTATCAAACGGCTTTGGGCATTTGCGCCTTATGAACCTGTCTGATTTTGATTTCGAATTACCTGAACGACTGATTGCGCTGCGGCCAGCTAAGCCGCGGCCTGCATCCCGTTTACTTGTTGTACAAAATGACGTTTTTGAGGATCAACATTTTTTCGATCTTCCTAAATACTTACGTGCCGGTGACCGATTAGTCCTAAACGATACCAAAGTGATTCCTGCTCGAATAAGCGGTATGCGGCGGCGTTTTTCGGACCAAGGAGAAACTTTTGCCAAGATTGACGTGACGCTTTTGTCGTTAGACGGGCAGGGCGATTGGCTGGCGCTTGCTAAACCTGGACGTCGCGTAAAAGAAGGCGAGACGATCGTTTTTTCCCCGGATCTTTGCGCTGAAGTCCAAAGCAAAGGCGCCGATGGAATCAAGCTGCGTTTTTCACAATCGGGCCCAGAGTTCGATGCGGAACTTTCGCGATTGGGTGAGATGCCCTTGCCACCTTACATTGCATCAAAACGGGCAGCTGATGCGCAAGATATCGATGACTATCAAACCGTTTTTGCACAACACTCTGGTGCGGTTGCCGCTCCGACTGCATCTTTGCATTTTGATCAAACGGTGTTGGATCAGTTGTTTCAGATAGGCGTCACCATTTCCAAAGTAACTTTGCATGTGGGGGCAGGAACATTTCTTCCAGTTAAAACTGACGATGTAAGTGCGCATAAGATGCACGCAGAATGGGGCCGAATTGATGATGTTGCTGCTGCTGAAATCGCGCAAACAAAGGCTGCAGGAGGACGGATCATCCCCGTTGGTACCACTGCATTGCGCCTTCTGGAAACTGCTGCGCTAAAAACGGGCAAGATCGCACCTTGGGCGGGGGAAACCGACATTTTCATCAAGCCTGGATTTGAATTTGCAGTTGCGGATGGATTGATTACAAATTTCCATCTGCCAAAATCAACATTGATGATGTTGGTAAGCGCGTTGCTCGGTACGCAACAAATCAAAGATATTTATGCCCATGCAATTACCCAAAATTACCGATTCTTTTCGTATGGCGACAGCTCTTTGTTATTGCCAGACAGGTCGTAAACGGCACGCGCTGGTCGTGATTGAAACGATGGTACAGGCTCGAATCTCCTAAGGATGGGCAAACAGGAAACGGAATTGTTCGATGGGTTACGTTCTAAAAAGCTCCTGGGCTTTGCTTCTAGGAATGTTCTTGCTGATGCTAGGCAACGGCGTGCAAGGCACATTACTGGGTATTCGTGGTTCGCTTGAAGGATTCAGTGCGGGCAGCATGTCCTTGATCATGTCCGGTTACTTCATCGGCTTTTTGGGCGGATCACGGTTGGCGCCGACCTTGATCCGAAATGTTGGGCATGTTCGGGTGTTCGCTGCACTGGCGTCATTCGTGTCCGCCGCATTGATCCTTTATGCGGCACTTCCCAATGAATATGTTTGGTTCCTCCTCCGTGTGCTTGTCGGGTTCTGCTTTTCTGGCATTTATGTGGTTGCTGAAAGTTGGCTTAATGACAGCGCAACAAATGAAACACGTGGGCAAGCGTTGTCGGCCTATTTGATCGTTCAAATGATGGGGATTGTGGCGGCGCAGTGGTTGCTAAACTTTGCGGACGTCGGCGGGTTTATCTTGTTCATTATCATATCCGTAGCCGTTTCACTATCGTTTGCGCCAATTTTGCTTTCTGTTAGCCCGGCACCTGTGTTTCAAACGACCAAACCAATGAGTTTGCACCAATTGTACGTTGCTTCACCATTGGGTGTCGTGGGCACCTTTCTTTTGGGCGGTATTTTTTCGGCTTTGTTTGGGATGTCGGCAGTGTATGGAACTGAAAAAGGGATGAGTGTCGGCGAAATCTCATTTTTTGTAGGCATCATTTATATTGGTGGCATGCTGTTACAATATCCAATTGGTTGGGTGTCGGACCGGATGGATCGCCGCCTTTTGATTATTGGCATTACTGTGATTGGCGGTTTCGCGAGCTTATTTGCCTTTGCCGCGGCAAGCAGCCTTACCGTTTTGCTGATTTGTTGCTTTATTATCGGTGGCGTTGCGAATCCGCTCTACTCGTTGTTGTTAGCTTACACGAACGATTTTTTAGAACATGAAGACATGGCCGCTGCATCCGGAGGCCTTATTTTTGTCAGTGGAATCGGCGCGATTTCTGGCCCAATAGTTGTCGGCTGGATGATGGGAGCATTCGGCGCGGACAGCTTCTTTTTGTACATTGCGGTCCTACTATTCGTTACGTCGATCTATGCATTTTATCGGACATTCCAACGCCAGGCACCAAGTGTGGATGACACGGCAAGCTATCAACCCGTGTTTGCGTCAGCGTCGCCAGTAGTTGTCGAGGTCGCGCAAGAATGGTCGATCGATACAGAGTTGGAAGCAGAAGAAGAGGCTGCAAATGCGCCTTAGCGCAACAATTAGTAACTTTTGCTGTAATAAAATGAAATTTTATTAAAAAGCAGTTGACGTAGGATCAAACTCGGAACAACGCTGTAAATATACTTTGGGGGCTCTTTGTCGGAGGAACAAATGGACAAAGCGCGAGCGATTATTGAGTTTTGGGTTAACGAAGTTGGCCCAAGTGGATGGTATCTAGGCACCGATGCGTTGGATCAATCAATTCGTGACAAATTCATGGATGATTGGGAAGCTGCAAAGACTGGTGCTTATGATGGCTGGGCAAGATGTCCTGAAAAATCACTAGCATTGTTAATTCTGTTGGATCAGTTTCCACGGAACATGTTTCGTGAAGACCCAAGAGCCTTTGCGACGGATAAAAAAGCACGTGAAGTTGCGAGCGTTGCTATCGAGCAAGGATTCGACAAGCGCAACGATGAACCCCAACGGCAGTTTTATTATATGCCGTTTATGCATTCGGAATGTTTGCAACACCAGGAACGCAGTGTTCGCCTGATCAAGGACCGTCTGCCAGAATCGGGTGCAGGCAACATTCTTCATGCAAAGGTTCACCGCGAGGTAATCCGCACTTTTGGCCGTTTTCCATATCGTAACGGTGCGTTGAGCCGAACAAGTACGCTTCAAGAGCAGAAGTTTATGGAAGATGGCGGTTACGCCGCGATCAGCAAGAAAATTGAAAAAGCCGCTTAGAAACGCACCTTAGCTTTTTGTTTGCTGCACTTGCGACTTTGATGGAAATGTAGCATTCTTGTAAAATAGTTCAATGTTGAACCAATTTTGTGAGGATGCAATGGCCGACACTCAGTTTGATATGATCATTATCGGAGCGGGACCGGGCGGATACGTCTGTGCCATCCGTGGTGCGCAGAACGGCCTAAAGATTGCAATCGTTGAACGCGAACATCTTGGCGGCATTTGTTTAAACTGGGGGTGTATCCCGACAAAAGCGATGCTGCGCTCCTCCGAAGTGTTTCACTTGATGGAGCGGGCAAAGGAATTCGGTCTGACTGCCGACAAGTTTGGCTATGATTTGGACGCTGTCGTGAAGCGGTCACGCGGTGTTGCCAAACAATTGTCGGGCGGCGTTGGGCATCTTCTCAAGAAGAACAAAGTCACCGTTGTTATGGGCGCTGCGAAACTCGCGGGGAATGGCAAGGTCGTTGTCATAACGGACAAAGGCGAAGAAACGCTCACTGGTAAATCTATTGTTGTCGCCACGGGCGCGCGCGCGCGTGAGTTGCCGGGGCTAGAGGCCGACGGCGAACTGGTGTGGACATACAAGCACGCCCTGAACCCGCCACGCATGCCCAAAAAGTTGTTGGTGATTGGGTCAGGTGCGATTGGTATTGAATTTGCCAGTTTTTATAACACGCTGGGCACTGACACGACCGTTGTTGAAGTGATGGATCGCGTTCTACCTGTTGAAGACGCTGAAATTTCGAAGCTCGCGAAAAAGCAGTTTGAAAAACAAGGCATGAAGATCATGGAGAAATCTATGGTCAAGAAACTGGACCGTACGAAGGGCAAAGTAACCGCGCATATCGAGGTTAAAGGCAAAGTTGAACAATTTGAATTCGACACAGTGATTTCCGCTGTTGGGATTGTCGGCAATGTTGAAGGTTTGGGCATGGAAGAGCAGGGCATCAAGATTGACCGCACCCATGTAATCACAGATGAGTTCTGCCACACTGGTGTTGACGGTGTTTTTGCCATCGGAGATATCGCTGGCGCGCCGTGGTTGGCGCATAAAGCCTCTCATGAAGGAGTGATGGTTGCGGATCTGGTCGCAGGAAAACATGCACATCCTGTTAAACCAGAGAGCATCGCAGGCTGTACCTATTGCCATCCACAAGTTGCCAGCGTCGGGATGACTGAAGCAAAAGCCAAAGAGGCGGGTTTAGATATTAAAGTTGGCCGTTTCCCGTTCATTGGCAACGGTAAAGCGATTGCGCTTGGTGAACCCGAGGGTTTGGTCAAAACTATTTTTGATGCAAAAACAGGCGAATTGCTGGGTGCCCATATGATCGGCGCCGAGGTGACCGAGCTTATTCAGGGCTATGTAATTGGCCGGCAATTGGAAACGACGGAACAAGATTTGATGCAAACCGTGTTCCCACATCCAACGCTATCTGAAATGATGCACGAAAGCGTTTTGGACGCCTATGGCGGCGCGATCCACTTTTAGATAGACGGCAAAAGACAGCACAAAGGCCATGACGACATGCGAGACCTGAAAATACCTGCCGAACGTCACCCTGAAAAGGCGCGCAAACCTGACAATGTTCAGCCCAGAAAGCCGAGCTGGATTCGGGTGAAAGCGCCAACATCCAAAGGTTATTTTGAAACGCGCAATATTATGCGTGAAAATAACCTTGTCACGGTGTGCGAAGAAGCTGGTTGCCCAAATGTTGGCGAATGTTGGTCGCAGGGGCACGCCACCATGATGATCATGGGCGAAGTCTGCACGCGAGCCTGTACGTTCTGCAATATTGCCACGGGTAAACCGCCCGAAGATCTAGATGTATTTGAACCAGGTCGTGTGGCTGCTGCGGTGAAAAAACTGGGGTTGAAACACGTTGTTATCACGTCAGTGGACCGCGACGATGTAGAAGATGGCGGTGCCGAACATTTCGCCCAAACCATCCGCGCAGTTCGCAAACAATCGCCGTCGACCACGATTGAAATCCTGACACCAGACTTTATTCGCTGTGATGACAAAGCGTTAGAAGTTGTGGTTGAGGCGCGACCAGATGTGTTTAATCACAATCTTGAAACTGTTCCGGGCCTGTATCCAGAAGTGCGCCCAGGCGCGCGGTATTTCCATTCGTTGCGTCTTTTGCAACGGGTAAAAGAACTTGATCCATCCATGTTCACCAAATCTGGCATAATGGTTGGCCTTGGTGAAGACAAGCAATCCGTCATGCAAGTGATGGATGACATGCGCGCGGCAGACATCGATTTCATGACCATCGGACAATACCTGCAACCAACGCCGAAACACCACGTTCTGGATCGTTTTGTCACGCCCGAAGAATTTGCAGTTTATGAGAAAACTGCCTTCAGCAAAGGCTTTTTGATGGTTTCAGCCACACCGCTGACACGTTCATCCTATCATGCTGGGGATGATTTTGCCCGCTTGCGGGATGCTCGGATGAAAGCTTTGGGTCGCGCCTAATACACGGCCTTTTGGCTTCTTTTTTCTACAAATACTTACTTTCTGACCCTTGCGATCAAAAGCGAGCGCTAATTCTGTAAATTGGCCTTTCCATTTTCATACTTCCGTGGGATAGGGCATTGGCAACACAGATACGTCCAGCAGGAGATTTGCAATGGAGATTCGTGAAGCCCTTACCTTTGATGATGTTCTACTTGTGCCTGGTGCATCTGTGGTGCTGCCAGCCACGGCAGACACGCGCACATTTGTAACCAAAAGCATCCCTTTGAACATCCCACTGTTAAGTTCTGCAATGGACACAGTGACCGAAGCCCGCATGGCCATCGCGATGGCGCAGGCAGGGGGCATGGGCATTTTGCACCGCAACCTTACGCTTGAAGAACAGCAACAACAGGTGCGCCGCGTCAAACGGTTCGAAAGCGGAATTGTGTATAATCCGATCACCCTGTCGCCGACCCAAACGCTGGGCGATGCCAAGGCATTACAAGCGAAATACCGTGTTACTGGTTTTCCTGTCGTAGATGAAAAAGGCCGCGTTCTGGGCATTGTAACCAACCGCGACATGCGGTTTGCGAGTGCGGATGACACGCCTGTCAGCACGATGATGACGGGCGACAATTTGGCGATTTTGCGCGAACCTGCGGATTTGGCAGAGGCCAAATCAATGATGCACGCACGACGGATCGAAAAATTGTTGGTGGTGGATGAGAATAACAAACTTACTGGCCTATTAACGATCAAAGATATTGAACAATCTGTTTTAAACCCTGATGCCTGCAAAGATGAAAAAGGGCGCCTTCGTGTTGGTGCAGCATCCACTGTGGGTGACAATGGATTCGAACGGTCTGAACAGCTGATTGATGCGGGCGTTGATTTGTTGGTCATTGATACGGCACACGGCCATTCGGCCAGCGTTGCAGAAGCGGTTACGCGGATCAAAAAACTGAGCAATTCTGTTCAGGTTGTTGCGGGTAATGTCGCCACGGCCGAAGCGACACGCGCGCTGATCGACGCTGGTGCAGATGCGATTAAAGTTGGTATTGGACCGGGCTCCATCTGCACAACACGTATCGTTGCGGGTGTGGGTGTGCCTCAGCTAACTGCAATAAACGATTGCGCCGAAGAGGGTGCCAAGTCGGGAATCCCTATCATTGCTGATGGTGGCATTAAGTTTTCTGGTGATTTTGCCAAGGCCATCGCGGGCGGTGCGTCTTGTGCAATGGTTGGCTCAATGCTTGGCGGAACAGACGAAGCTCCTGGCGAGGTAATTTTGTACCAGGGGCGTTCTTACAAATCATTTCGTGGAATGGGATCTGTGGGCGCAATGGCTCAAGGCTCTGCCGATCGGTATTTCCAGAAAGAAGCCAGTGCAGAAAAACTGGTTCCAGAAGGCATTGAGGGACAAGTTCCCTACAAAGGGCCAGCAGGGACAGTTCTGCATCAAATGATCGGCGGTTTGCGGGCTGCGATGGGGTACACGGGTTGTGCAACCATTGAAGACATGCGCCACAATTGCAAATTCGTTAAGATTTCGGGGGCTGGCTTGAAAGAGAGCCACGTGCATGATGTACAAATCACGCGCGAAAGCCCGAATTATCGGATCGGCTAAATGACACCCGCTGCGCGATATGCCGTTGCGATAGATATTCTGGATGATTTCCTAAACGGGGAACCTGCGGAAAAATCGTTATCTAATTGGGCTCGTAAAAATCGGTATGCTGGCAGTAAAGATCGGGCGGGCGTGCGTGATATTGTTTTTGATTGCCTTCGCAACTTGCGCAGTTTTGGGGCGCAAAGTGGCATTGAAGGCGGGCGTGGTATCGCCATTGGACATTGCCTAGCGTTAAACATTGATCCTGCAGACATGTTTTCGGGCGTGGGATATGCGCCAAGCGCGCTGTGTGAGGACGAAATTATTTCAATCGCTCAATCAGGCGTTTCCACACTCTTTGAAAAAGCAAACCTGCCTGATTGGGTCTGTGAAATCATAAAAGTGGACTGGAAAGGCGATTTTGAACAGATCACCCGCTCGTTGAGCAATCGTGCCCCTGTGGATTTGCGCGTAAATTTGGCTAAAGCGTCAATCGACTCCACAATTGATGTGCTGGCGCGTGAAGATATCATTGTGGAGCGTGTTACGACGGTTTCTACGGCATTGCGTGTGGTGCAAAATCCTCGGCGAGTCGCCGGATCAACAGCTTTTGCACAAGGTTTTGTCGAGTTGCAAGATTCCGCGTCGCAAGCGGTGATCGGTTTGCTGGGTATTCAGGCGGGCATGCGTGTGCTCGACTATTGTGCTGGCGGGGGCGGGAAAACCCTCGCTATGGCTGGCTCAGCGCAAGGTGCAAATTTTGATGCTTGGGATATCAGCCAGGCCCGCCTTGCGCCGCTGGAAGATCGAGCAAGACGAGCAGGGGTAAAAGTACGTCTTCTAGATACCCCCCCGATGCCAGCAGTCTATGATCTGGTTTTGGTCGATGCACCGTGTTCAGGATCTGGGTCATGGCGGCGGAACCCAGATGGGAAATGGCGGTTAACCCAAGAACGGCTGTTGGAATTGCAAACTTTGCAGGCAGAGGTGTTACGGGCTGCATCAAAAAATGTAAAAGCGGGTGGCACGCTTGCTTATGCGACGTGTTCAATTTTCAAACGAGAAAATGGTCAACAGGTTGAAGCATTTCTAGCGCAGAGCCCTGATTTTTCATTGATAAAAGACCAAGAATTTTACATCGGTGAACCAAGTGACGGATTTTATTGCGCTATTTTAGAAAAACAACTGTAGCGTGTGATCTTAGATGTGTTACCATCTTAGGTGCGAATAAAGGGGTGGAGTTTTAATCATCAAGCCTGGGGAGGCTTCATGACTACGATTAAAATTTCACAATACGTCACGTTTGTGGCGCTTGTTTGGATTGCATGCGTAAGCCTGTTTTTGTTTTGGGTACTGCCCGATACGTTACTTCGCTTTGGCATGATTACGTTTCTAAGTGGCTTTGCTTTGGTGGCAGTTTGCCGTATAAAACTTTCGCCCGTTGTCGAAGACCTAAACGTCGAAACAGCCGAACTTTCGCAAAACGACGTTTCACCGATACCAACGGGCGTTGAACAGGTGAGTAATCCCCTGACTGAATTGCAAATTGCGCAAAAGGTGCAAAGCCTGTTTGATCGGTTGCCCATTGCAATGGTTCATATCGACAGTAATGGGCGTATTGAGCAAACCAATGCGGCGGCGCGCGACTTTCTTCAATTGGAACCTGCTGAAACACCACTTTTTCAAACTTTAGTAGAGGGTTTAGGGCGGAGTGTTAGCGCATGGATGCAGACGGCTCGCGATAATAACACAGTCAGCAAACCTGAGATGGTACAGGTAAAGCGCAGCAAAACCGAAGCGATTCTTCAGGTATCGTTGATGCCACCACCTGTTGATGGACATGGTGGTTTGATAGCAACCCTGTCGGATGCGACCGAACTAAAGTCTTTAGAAGCGCAATTTGTACAAAGTCAAAAAATGCAGGCAATTGGCCAATTAGCAGGCGGAGTTGCGCATGACTTTAATAATTTGCTGACCGCAATTTCGGGGTATTGTGATTTGCTTCTTCTTCGCCATGAAAAAGGAGATCAGGACCACGCAGATCTAATCCAAATCACGCAAAATGCAAACCGTGCGGCAGCCCTTGTTGGGCAATTGTTAGCGTTTTCGAGAAAACAAACGCTTACGCCACAAGTTCTATCCGTCAATGAAACACTGTCAGAACTTACACATTTGCTCAGTCGATTGTTGAGTGAAAAGGTTAAAATGGTGGCGGAATATGGCAAAGATCTGCCCTGTGCGTTTGTGGATGGGCGGCAGTTAGAACAAGTTATTATGAATCTCGTTGTGAACGCCCGCGATTCGATGCCCGATGGTGGCGAAGTGACAATTCGCAGTGGCATGCAGATTTTCGAAGCCAACAAACGTATGCACCGAGTTGTCGTTCCGAAAGGAAAATACGTCACTATTTCTGTGGCTGACACGGGGTGCGGCATTCGCGCAAAACATCTTGAAAAGATATTCGAACCCTTCTTTTCTACCAAAGATGTCGGCGAAGGCACCGGGCTTGGGCTGTCGATGGCTTATGGAATTGTTAAGCAAACAGGAGGCTTCATTTTTGCCGAAAGCGATGTGGGCAAGGGGTCTGAATTTTCGATTTATTTGCCGGCCCATGAGGGCAGTGTGTTGCCTGTCGAGCCAAAGAAACGAGGTAAAACAGGGCATTCGAAGTCGCTGAACGGGCTCTCGATTCTTTTGGTTGAAGACGAGGCACCTGTTCGAACATTCGCGTCACGCGCACTGGCAATGCAGGGCGTACGGGTGACTGAGGCAGATTCAGCCGAGGTCGCGCTTGAAAAGCTCTCCGATCCAGATCTTTTCGTGGATATCATTGTCTCTGATGTGGTGATGCCCGGCATGGATGGGCCAACGTGGGTGGCCAAAGCAAAGGAAACGCGCCCAGATGTTAAAGTGATCTTTGTGTCTGGGTATGCCGAAGAGAATTTTACAACTGAATACGGCGAAATCTCGAATGCATGTTTTTTACCTAAACCATTTTCGCTTAAGCAATTGATCGAATTGGTGCGCGAATTGGCAGGCTAATCAATGTCTGTTGCAGGGCGCAATCGGTCATAAATTTCGTAATCTGGCGCCAGTATTTTTTTGAGTTCGATGCGCAATTTTGGGCTTAAATCCAGCTCTGCTTTCGGAGACTGATTGGCACGACCTAGTTGAAATTGTTTGCCAATACGATTTTGCAAAAACCGCACAAGCCCGTCGATATCATCATACCGAAACAAATGGCTCATCCCAACATCGCCATTTTTGTCGGACATGAATTTTGCTTGCGATCCGATCCGTGCAAAAGGTTTGGGATCATCTGACAGGTAACTTTCGATGAATTGATCAAAACTAATGTCGGCAGTCGAGTTTTTAGATCCCTTTAGTTCAGCACGGGATCGGTAGCGATACCAACTGCCAAGCCATTCAGTAGGTTCGCGGATCACGGCGACCGTATCAGGTTCATCCCCAGTTAGGGACATAATGAAGGGTTCTAGCAGGCGTTGATATTTGCGATAGGGCGTGTGTTTGGCATTTGGTACTTTGGATATGCGAATATCGCAGGTTGTTCCCAACGCCATCTCAATTGAAGTCGAAGCCGTTTTAGGCGTCGCAAAGAAAACCAGTTTTTCTTTGAGGAAAACCATCATTTTCGAATATTTACCCATCAAACGAATTTTAAAACACTACTGTTTACCATTCATAAAGGTTCCTAGCCAATTGTGAAATTGAAAATTTTACTTGATATGTTTTCATTTTGTTCTCATATAGGTAAATAAGAACAAGAGGCGAACATCCCCGTGTGGCGAACCAATGTTCAAAACACACTAGCAGCGATTGCCGATGTACTGGCAATGTGAAATAACGGAGACGAAACATGGCGACGAACTTACTCGATAAGACAGAAAGAAAGTCAATGGATAAGCAAAAAGCACTCGAATCTGCGCTTGGTCAAATCGAACGTCAGTTCGGCAAAGGTTCGATCATGAAATTGGGCGATAACCCCATTATGGATATCGAAGCCACGTCAACTGGGTCAATCGGGCTTGATATTGCGCTTGGTATAGGTGGTATTCCCAAGGGACGGATTATCGAAATCTACGGCCCTGAAAGTTCGGGCAAAACGACGCTAACATTGCATGCTATTGCGGAAGAGCAAAAAACAGGCGGTGTTTGTGCGTTTGTAGATGCGGAACACGCGCTTGATCCGACATATGCCAAAAAATTAGGCGTTAATCTGGATGAGTTATTGATTTCCCAACCCGACGCAGGTGAGCAAGCGCTCGAAATCACAGATACGCTGGTACGTTCTGGTGCGGTTTCTATGGTTGTGGTCGATTCTGTAGCGGCCCTTACGCCAAAGGCAGAACTTGAAGGCGATATGGGCGATCACCAAGTTGGCGCGCAGGCTCGTTTGATGTCTCAGGCGATGCGCAAACTGACGGGATCAATCAGCAAATCCAAATGTACTGTTATCTTCATCAACCAAATCCGTATGAAAATCGGCGTGATGTTTGGCTCTCCTGAAACTACTTCAGGCGGCAACGCGTTGAAATTTTACGCCTCTGTTCGTTTGGATATACGCCGTATTGGTGCGATCAAAGACCGCGAAGAAATTGTTGGCAATGCCACCCGCGTAAAAGTTGTGAAAAACAAAGTGGCGCCGCCGTTCAAGCAAGTTGAGTTTGATATCATGTACGGTGAAGGCATTTCAAAGCGGGGCGAATTAATCGACCTTGGCGTGAAAGCCGGCATCGTTGAAAAATCTGGCTCTTGGTTCTCTTATGGGGATCAACGGATCGGGCAGGGGCGTGAAAACGCAAAGACCTTCCTGAAAGACAATGCTGGCGTCGCATGGGAAATCGAAGACAAAATCCGCGCGTCACACGGGCTTGAGTTTGATATGCCAAAGCCAGAAATCGAAGCCGTAAAGGCGAGCGATGGAGACGATGTGCTGGAAGTCTAAATTCAGCCAAATTCGTTGAACACGCCGTGGATGCAAATCCGCGGCGTTTTTGTTTGTACTGTGGACAGTTGAGGCATGCGCGGTATAACCACGCTCAGACCTAATTTCATCTGTTTGAGGACATGACAATGGCTGGCGTAAACGATATCCGCTCCACCTTTCTTTCGTATTTTGAAAAGAATGGCCACGCCGTCGTGGACAGCTATCCGCTAGTACCGCGCAATGATCCGACTTTGATGTTTGTGAACTCTGGTATGGTGCAGTTTAAGAACCTGTTCACAGGTGTTGAAACCCGCGATTATAAACGGGCAACCTCTGCGCAAAAATGCGTACGTGCAGGGGGTAAGCACAACGATCTGGATAATGTTGGGTATACGGCGCGCCATCATACGTTTTTTGAAATGTTGGGTAACTTTTCTTTTGGAGATTACTTCAAAGAAGAAGCGATCCCATTTGCGTGGAAATTGATCACCGAAGATTTTGGCATTGATAAATCACGGTTGGTCACAACGGTGTACCACACCGACGACGAAGCCTATGAAATGTGGAAGAAACTTGGCGTACCCGAGGATCGTATCATTCGCATCGCTACGTCTGACAATTTCTGGCAGATGGGACCAACTGGCCCTTGTGGACCGTGTACCGAGATTTTCTACGATCACGGCGAACATATTTGGGGTGGCCCTCCTGGTTCAGCTGATGAAGACGGCGATCGGTTCATCGAAATCTGGAACGTCGTTTTCATGCAGAACGAGCAATTCGCAGACGGCACCATGACCGCGCTTGATATGCAATCCATTGATACGGGTATGGGGTTGGAACGGATTGCGGCATTGCTTCAGGGCAGTCACGACAATTACGACACCGACCTGTTCAAAGCTTTGATCGAGGCGTCCGCGCAGGGGACCGGCGTTGATCCGTATGGCGATCAAAATGTGCATCACCGCGTGATCGCGGATCACCTGCGCGCCACATCATTCTTGATTGCAGACGGTATTTTGCCTTCCAATGAGGGGCGCGGCTATGTTCTGCGCCGCATTATGCGCCGCGCCATGCGGCACGCGCATTTGCTTGGATCACAAGATCCGCTGATGCATCGCCTTGTTCCGGAACTGGTGCGCCAAATGGGGCAAGCCTATCCAGAGCTTGGCCACGCTCAATCCATGATCGAAGAAACATTATTGCAAGAAGAAACCCGTTTCAAAACGACACTGGATCGCGGCTTAAAACTTCTTGATGCAGAACTTGAGGGTATGGATGAGGGGGCTTCCCTTGATGGAAAAACGGCTTTCAAACTGTATGACACCTATGGTTTTCCATTGGATTTGACCCAAGACGCATTGCGCGAAAAAGGCGTTGAAGTAGACACAGACGGCTTTGATGCGGCGATGAATGCGCAAAAAGAAAAGGCGCGTGCCGCTTGGTCTGGCTCGGGTGAAGCTGCAGATGAAAGCGTTTGGTTTGAAATCGCCGACAAAAATGGCAGCACAGAATTTCTGGGCTACGATACCGAAGTGGCCGAGGGGCAAATTCTGGCTGTCATCGTCGACGGTAAGCCGACCGACAGCGCCTCTAAAGGTGCAAGCGTGAATCTTGTGCTGAACCAAACACCTTTTTATGCGGAGCGCGGTGGTCAAGTTGGCGATATGGGTGTTGTGAAAACAGCCAATGGCCTTGTTACGATTACGGACGTTAAGAAAAAAGCAGGCATCTTTGTTCATATCGGTGATGTCACCGAAGGTGTCATCACAACGGGTGAAGCCGCTGAACTGACTGTTGATCATACACGCCGCTCTGCTATTCGGGCGAACCATTCAGCAACACACTTGTTGCACGAAGCCTTGCGTGTTTCTCTTGGTGATCATGTGGCACAGCGCGGATCGTTGAATGCAGAGGATCGCTTGCGGTTTGATTTCAGCCATTCCAAAGCGATGAGCGCTGATGAATTGGCGCAAGTCGAAAAAGATGTGAACACCTATGTTCGCCAGAATACGCCAGTCGAAACGCGGATCATGACCCCTGATGACGCCCGTGATCTGGGTGCGCAGGCGTTGTTCGGGGAAAAATACGGCGACGAAGTGCGCGTCGTTTCAATGGGTCGCCAAGACGGGTCGGGCAAAGGCACGGATGGGAACACATATTCGTTGGAATTGTGTGGCGGTACGCATGTACGCCGCACGGGTGACATCGGCTCGTTTGTGGTGCTGAGCGAAAGTTCAACGTCATCTGGAATACGTCGAATCGAGGCTCTGACTGGGCAAGCGGCGCAGGATTATCTGCGCAGACAGGATACGCTTTTGACCGAAGCAGCACTTGTATTGAAAGCGCCATCCTCTGAGGTTCCAAATAGGATCAAAACCTTGCAGGACGAACGCAAACAAATGCAAAACGAGATTGCAGAACTGCGTAAACAGGTTGCGATGGGCGGCTCTGGCGCTGGTTCAGATGCCGAAACCATAAATGGTGTTCCATTTCTGGGGCAAATCCTTGCGGATGTACCGGGCAAAGACCTGCGCGGCCTAATTGACGAACATAAAAACCGCATGGGATCAGGCGCGATTGTGTTGATTTCAGGTGCGGGCGGAAAGGCGGCAATTGCCGCTGGCGTCACAGATGACTTGACGCCGACGCTTTCTGCCGTTGATTTGGTCAAAGCAGCTGCCGAGGCACTTGGTGGTAAAGGGGGCGGTGGCCGTCCTGACATGGCGCAAGCAGGTGGCCCATCAGCAGACAATGCTGATGCCGCCTTAGATGCAGTGCGCAAAATTTTGGAGAGTTAGAAATGGCTGTTTATACAATGGCACATATTGATGTGCAAAATGACGAAGAATACGCCAAATACGCCGTGTTGGCTGGCCCAGCCGTCGAAAAATTCGGCGGCAAATTTCTGGCACGTGGCGGCGAAACAGTTGTGATGGAAGGCCAAGGCCGTGCACGCAATGTGATCATCGAATGGCCTGACATGGATACTGCCAAAGCGTTCTATAACAGCCTAGATTATCAAAAAGCTTTGGGTCATGGGATTCCTGCCGCAGATCGCGATTATCTGTTTGTGGAGGGCGTGTAATGGCCGCCTACGTGATTGCCCAAATCGAAGTCACCAATGCCGACGAATATATGAAATACGCCAGCCAAACGGTTGCATGCGCAGAAAAATTTGGCGGAACCTTCCTTGTCAAAGGTGGTGCTGCAGAATGGATCGAAGGCACAGGTTTTGATCGCAATGTGGTTATTCAATTTGACAGCGTTGAAGCAGCAAAGACGTTTTACAACTCGGACGAATACCAAGCTATTCTCCCGATTGCTTTGAACAATTCGAACCGCTCTATGGTTTTGGTTCAAGGCGTCTAAGACCTGATGTCTGGCACGGATCACGCACAAGCACTGGATTGGGGCGGGCCGCAACCAGCTATCATTCTGGTGGAACCGCAAATGGGCGAAAACATCGGAGCGGCGGCCCGTGCCATGTGGAATTTCGGGCTAGAACGGATGCGTATCGTCAATCCGCGTGATGGCTGGCCGAACCAAAAGGCTGTGACCATGTCTTCGGGCGCAGCGCGCGTAATTGACAATGTGCAAGTCAAGAACACCACCGCTGAGGCGGTAGAGGATCTGCATTATGTCTTTGCGACAACCGCGCGGGATCGTGACCTAACAAAACCTGTGGTGACGCCAGAACGGGCAATGGAACAAGCCCGTGCAATGGTGGCTGACGGGCAAAGTGTGGGCATTTTGTTTGGACCAGAACGATCTGGGTTGGAAAACTCCGATATTGCCCGTGCAAACGCCATTATTTCTGTCCCAGTGAACCCAGCTTTTGCCAGCCTAAACCTTGCGCAATGTGTGCTTTTGCTGGCCTATGAATGGCGCAGGCATGGTGCGGATGTTATTCCCGAAGTGCAAGAAATGGCCGGCGCAAGACGTGCTGAAGGCATTGAAATCCAGAAATTAACCGAGATTTTGGAAGCGCGGTTAGATGCTGTTGGGTTCTTTTGGCCTGATCATAAAGCGGACAGCATGATCACAACACTGCGCAACATGATTTCGCGCTTGCCATTAACAGAGGCTGACGTGCGGATCTTTCACGGCATCATTAAATCATTGGCCGAAAAGCACCCAAAATCCCGCTAGGCGCGCGTCCTTTGGGCGTTGAAATGATAGTAAACGCGGCCTAGATTATCGATTAAGAAACAAGAGGCCGGCTATGAGCAAGCAACGCAGCATTTTTGAAGACGTCGCAACGGATAAACCTGTCGATGAAACACCCAAAGGTGGTTTGATTGATGCAGGAAAAACAGGCGCACGCCGAGCGATTTCCGCTTGGTTGCTTGTGATGTTTGCGCTTGTTGTATGCATGATCATTGTCGGTGGATTAACCCGTCTTACCGATAGCGGCCTGTCGATCACTGAGTGGAAACCCGTTACTGGAGCCGTTCCGCCGATGAGCGAGACCGTTTGGCAGGAGGAGTTCGCCAAATACAAAGAAATCCCTGAATATCAGTTGCAAAACAAAGGTATGAGCCTTGCTGAGTTCAAAACCATTTACTGGTGGGAATGGGGCCATCGCCAGCTTGGCCGCATTGTTGGTTTTGTTTGGGCGCTTGGGTTTTTCTATTTCATAGTACGACGCCAAATTCCAAAGGGCTGGACGGGCAGGCTCGTTCTTGTCGGCGCATTGGGCGTCCTACAGGGCGCAATCGGTTGGTGGATGGTGTCCTCTGGCCTTGAAGGACGCATGCTTGACGTCGCATCCTATCGCCTTGCCACGCATCTGGGCTTGGCTTTTGTCATTTTGGGCACGTTGATTTGGTTTGCGTGGCAACTTCGGCAATCTGAAATGGATTTGTTCCAACGCCGTCGGAACCAAGAAAAACGGCATGTCACGCTCGCAACTGTGCTGCTGGTATTGGTGTTTTTACAAATCCTGAGCGGCGCTTTGGTGGCGGGAATTGACGCGGGGCGTGGGTATATTGATTGGCCTATGATGAATGGGGAGTTCCTCCCTTCCGAGAGCTTTGATTACGTTCCGTTTTGGTCAAACTTCTTTGAAAACCCTGCTTTGGTGCAATTCAACCACCGCCTTTTGGGCTATATCACATTAGCTGCGACGCTCTACCTCTGGTATTCATCTCGTGGCTCGGCTATTGTTGCGACACGGCGTGCATTCGTTTGGGTTTTGGCAGCAGTCTTGGCACAAATGGCGTTGGGGATCATTACGGTTCTGAACGCGGCACCTTGGCAATGGGCGATCCTACATCAGTTGGGTGCCATTATTGTGATTGTCTGTGTCTTGAACGCCCGTTTTTTAGCGCTTTATTCAAAAGCGCAAACACTTAGATAGTCAGAGGCTGACAAAATGAATTCGAAATCTGCTTACGCTGCTCTTTCTGAGCATTTTCGCGATGTTGTTGCGCTAGGTCAAATTTCTGGCTTGCTCGGCTGGGATCAAGAAACCATCATGCCTTCTGGCGCGGCGGCACAGCGTGCCGAATGGATGAGCACGCTTGAAAAAGTCGGCCATGCGCAGCGTACGGACCCACGCATTGCCGATTGGCTTGATGCGGTTAATCCCGACGCCTTAACGCAGGCCGAGGCGGCAAATGTGCGCCTTATTACCAATCAATTTGAGCGCCAATCAAAAGTGCCAAGTGCGCTTGCAACGCAGATTGCGCGCGTCACATCTCAAGCTCAAGGCATCTGGGCCAAAGCGCGTGAAGCGAACGATTTCTCTGCGTTTCAAGACGTGTTAACCGAAGTGCTTGATCTACGCCGCCAAGAAGCAGCAGCCTTGGCCGATGGCGGTAATTTGTATGACGCCCTACTTGAAGATTACGAACCTGGCATGCAGGAACCTGAATTGGCTGCATTGCTGGGCGGTTTGCGTGATGGCTTGGTAGGATTGCGCGAAAAGGCAGTAAACAGCGGCACGGAAATTCCAATGTTATCGGGCAGTTTTTCGCGTGATCAACAGACCATGATTGCACGCGAATTGGCGACTGCGTTTGGCTATGATTGGAAACGTGGGCGGCTTGATTTTTCTGTTCATCCGTTTTCCTCGGGCAGTTTTAACGACGTGCGCATCACGACGCGCGTGTCTGAAGAAGACCCGTTCAACTGCTTTTATTCCACAATCCATGAAGTTGGACATGCTGCGTATGAGCAAGGCATTGATCAAAGCTATGGTTTGTCCATGTTAGGGCGCGGTGTTTCGATGGGCGTGCACGAGAGCCAAAGCCGTATTTTGGAAAACCAACTGGGGCGCAGCCGCGCGTTTACGGGCTATTTGTTCCGTCGAATGCGCAATGTTTTTGGTGATTTCGGGATTGATGATGAGGATACGTTTTACAGCGTCGTGAACCGAATGAACCGTGGCTACATCCGAACTGAGGCAGATGAGGTTCAGTATAACTTGCATGTTTCGCTTCGCTTTGATCTGGAACGCCAAATGATATCAGGTGATCTGGAAGTTGCAGATTTAGAATCCGCTTGGAACGAACGGTTTGAAGCTGATTTCGGGTACCCAGTCGACAAACCATCAAACGGCGTGTTGCAAGATGTGCATTGGTCGGTTGGCTTATTTGGGTATTTTCCAACGTATTCGCTGGGCAATATCTATGCAGGTGAATTGTATGGTAAGCTGTCAGTTGAAGTGCCGAACCTACACGATGATTTAGGGCAGGGGAAAACACAGGACGCTTTGGCTTGGTTGGGGCAAAACATTCACCAACATGGCAGCCTTTATGAACCCCGCGACACAATTAAGCGCGCAGTTGGTCATGCGCCAACGGCTGCTCCTTTGCTCGCTTACCTGAATAAAAAGTTCAGTAATATTTACGGGCTTTAAATTATAAAGTTAGTCTTGCGTCCAATTTGCGGAGCGCTTTTCCAAAAATGCCGCGATGCCTTCTGCGGTGTCGCGAAACATCATGTTGTTTGCCATTACATCCCCAGTATAGGCGTAAGCCTCCAGCAGTGGCATTTGCAGTTGCTCGTAAAATGCTTGTTTGCCTACTTTTACCGCAGCCCCAAGTTTGGACGCAACCAACGAGGCCAATGCGCTTGTCTCAGAATCTAAATCGGCAGTTTCTACTACGCGATTAACCAATCCAAGTTCCATTGCCTTTGATGCGGTAACAAAATTACCAGTTGTTAGCATTTCAAACGCGAGTTTGCGCGGGATATTGCGCGATAAAGCGACCATGGGTGTGGAACAAAACAGCCCGATATTCACGCCGTTCACGCCAAACTTGGTTTCGGTATCCGTAACTGCCATGTCGCAACTCGCCACCAACTGACATCCAGCCGCCGTAGCTAACCCATGAGGTTGGCAAATCACTGGTTGTGGCAATTTTGGGATGGTCGTCATCATCCTGGTGCATTTGGCAAACAGATCGAGGAAATACTGCTTCCCACCATCTTCTGCTTGCCGTGCGGCTGTCATCTCTTTCAGATTATGCCCCGCGCAAAACGCTTTGCCAGACCCGCGCAATATTACCACGCGGGTGCTTTTGTCTTCCATCAGATCGTCGAATTGGGTTTGCAAGGCAGAAATCATGTCCTCTGACAAAGCATTCAATGTTTTTGGCGTATTCATTGTCAGTGTCGCAACGCCATTTGCATCTTCGCGGATTAGGATGTCATTCGTCATTGGTTTTCTCTTGTCTGGGCATCACATTTCACCCAAACCTTAACCAAGACAGCAGACTGAGGGAAGACTATGGCCTTAAAAATGACGATCAATGAGCTAAGCACGTTCATGGAAGAGGCATTCCCGCAAGTTAAAGACGACTTTGTGATTGAAGACCTTCAAGACACAGAAATTACGGTGCGTCTGAAAGTGACGGAAAAACACTTGCGTCCTGGGGGCACTGTGTCTGGCCCTTCAATGTTTGGATTAGCTGATGTGTGTTTCTATTTGATCATTTTGGGCAATATTGGCCCCAAAGCCCTGACCGTGACGACAAATTGTTCGATTGATTTCATGCGTAAACCCGCGTCTAAAGATATGATCGCCAAGGCGCGCTTGCTAAAACTCGGTAAGGCACTCGCTGTCGGGGATGTGCTTTTGTATTCAGAAGGGAATGAAAAGCCTGTTGCCCATGCAAATGTCACGTATTCCATCCCACCGAGTGATAATTAATGGGGTAATATGATACCGCATTTTTAACAAGCTGTTTTTAAACGTTTAATTGTAAATTTTGGCGTTTGACATGGCGCTACAACCCTTTAAAAGCACAATCAGAATTCAAGCGAGGCCGTGTGGCTTCGTTTTCACTTCCTGATTGGGACTAAATCGATGAAAACTTTCTCAGCTACTCCTGCTGACATCGACAAGAAATGGATCATCATCGACGCTGAAGGCGTGGTGTTGGGTCGTTTGGCGTCGATTGTAGCAATGCGTTTGCGCGGCAAACACAAAGCGTCATTCACACCTTCAATGGACATGGGCGACAACGTTATTATCGTCAATGCCGACAAGGTGCAGTTGACTGGTAAAAAACGCACAGACAAAATTCACTACTGGCACACTGGTCACCCAGGTGGGATCAAACAGCGTACAGCTGGTCAAATCCTCGAAGGTAAGCACCCAGAGCGTTTGGTGACAAAAGCTGTTCAACGTATGTTGCCAGGTGGCCCATTGTCCCGTCAGCAAATGACAAACCTTCGCGTTTATGCAAGTGCAGAACACCCGCACGAAGCACAGAACCCAACAGTTCTCGACGTCAAAGCGATGAACCCTAAAAACACGCGGAGCCAGTCATGAGCGACGAAATCAAATCATTGGACGACTTGAAAGACGCTGTAGAAGCATCTGACATCGTTGTAGAAGCCGCCGTAGAAGCAGCGCCAATCACACGCGAAGCAGTTCGCGATGAATTGGGCCGTTCCTATGCAACTGGCAAACGTAAAGACGCGGTAGCCCGTGTTTGGATCAAACCAGGTTCTGGCAAAGTGGTCGTGAATGGCAAAGAGCAAAACGTTTATTTTGCACGCCCTGTTCTGCGTCTGATCTTGGCTCAACCATTCGAAGTTGCTGGCGTTGTTGGCGAATTCGATGTGATGGCAACAGTTAAAGGCGGCGGTTTGTCTGGCCAAGCTGGTGCGGTTAAGCACGGTATCTCCAAAGCATTACAGCTTTATGAACCAACGCTTCGCGCACCATTGAAAGCCGCTGGCTTCCTGACACGCGATGCGCGTGTTGTTGAACGTAAGAAATACGGTAAGCGCAAAGCGCGTCGTAGCTTCCAGTTCTCCAAGCGCTAAGTTTGAACCTTCGAATTTACCATATAAAACAAAGGGTTGCGTATTTCGCAGCCCTTTTTTTGTGCGTAGCAGAATTGCAGCAGACGCAGTATGTGTTGACGTTATGGTTTAGCGATTTTAGCATATCTGTAGCGTTTTAGGTT
>JABBAP010000061.1 GCA_018607905.1 Paracoccaceae bacterium
GCGTATTCCACACTAACGCTACGGCCCTTAATACAACGCGCAAAAAAATATCTAGACATATTGTTAGTATACCTACAAACTTCCAAGATAAGATCACACATCAACAGTCGACTCGGGAGGTCCTCATGACAAAATTGATCAAGCCAGCACTCACACGCCGCAAACTGCTGGGAACAGGTGCCGCCGCGCTTGCCACCGCGCCATTGCTTGGCGGATATTCCCAAGCACAAAGCAGCGAGCCGATCAAAATTGGTTTCCAAGTCCACCGCACAGGCATCGGCGCCAGCTATGGCCGTTGGTATGATCGCACGACAACTGCGGCTGTGAAACGCATCAACGACATGGGTGGTATCAATGGACGCCCCGTTGAAATCATTGCAGAAGACGACGGCACCGATCCAAAACGCGGCGCGGAGGTTGTTGAAAAATTTGCAACGCAGCACAACACAGACATCGCTTTCGGCACTCTCTTTTCCCACGTGGTTTACGGCTCTGCCCCACGCGCTGGTGAACTGAAAATGCCATATTTCGTTGTATCTGAAGGCCACCACGTCGCATCAGGCGCGCTTAACCGCTGGACCATGCAGCCGGGCATCACAGACGTGAAATCACAAGTTCAGGCGATGGCTCCGTTCGTTGCTGAAAACCTTGGCAAAAAGATCACCATGATCTTCCCAGACTTTGCATTCGGCCATGATCACCGTGATTATTTCTCGGCGGCAATCGAAGCACAGGGCGGCGAGGTGGTTGCGAAAATCGCAATCCCACCGACCGAAACATCCTTCACCAAATACTTCCCGCAAATTCCACGTGAAACCGAGGTCATTTACCACGTCATGGTTGGCCCTGCTGTGCTGACTTTCGTGAAAGAAATGGGCGAATTCTTTGGGCCAAGCAAACCCGAGATCTTTGGCTTCCTTGACAGTTTAGAAGCTGTGGATGTTAACTCTCCGGGCCTAGAATTCTTGGAGGGAACATATTTCTGGGAAGGCAACCCACGTTACGCCCAAGCCGATCAATCCAGCCACGATAAAATGTACCGCGAGGCCGTGGGCGTCGATGAAAACGGCGCATCTGTGTCCGATGCCAAAGACGTGTCAACTTACTCCCACATGTTCGGGTGCTGGGAAACGCTCAACATCGTCAAACGCGGTATGGAGGCAGCGGACTATAAAGGCCCGGCAGATCGCGCCAAACTGATCGAAGCAGTGGAAGCTATGTCCGACATGCCTCTGTCAGACGATCACCCACAAGGCGCTAAAAAATTCAACGGCAAGACGCACCAAACCTTTGGTCATCAGTATATTTCCAAGGTTGCAGGCGGCAAACTGGAACTCGCCCACACCACGTCCATCGAGGATACGATGTACGAAGATGAAGTGGATTACACCACACAAAGCTTCTAGGCTTTGGTGTAATGCTGCCATAGCCCACCCCGAGATTCTCGCCTCTGGGTGGGCCTTTTTTTTACTCATACGACGAAATGCAAACTCATGGATTTTGGCCCCCACCTCTTGCTGGCTGTCCTCGAAGGCGGCGTCACCGCTGCCGTGCTCGCCCTCACCGCGATGGGGCTGTCCATCGTGTTCGGCGTTATGCGCGTTGTAAACGTGGCCCACGGCGAATTTTACATGCTCGGTGCGGTCCTTGCTTGGTTCATCGCAACCACCATCGGCAGCCACCCCGCGCTCGGTTTTATTGCCGCACTCATGATCGCACCCCTCATCGTTGGAACCCTCGCAGCAGGTGTTGATCGCCTGATCCTGCGCCGCATCAACTATGATCCCGAACGCACGATCGTCGCCACAATCGGCACGCTTTATATCCTCCAACAAACCACCTTGATGACCTTTGGCCCCGATGCTCGTCCCGTTGAACCACCGTTCAACAGCCGCATCGCGCTACCGTGGTTCGAATGGGGTGAAAACGGCTTTGCGATGTACTATCCTTGGGGCCTGTCCACGACATCCTACAAACTTTTCGTCATTGCCGCCGCCGCCGTAATCCTCATCACGCTCTGGCTCGCGATCACCCGCACACGCGCTGGCCTGATCATGCGCGCCACACAACAAGACAGCGACATGGCGCAGGCTTTCGGCATCCCTGTCAAAACCGTCTATTCCGTCGTATTCGGCCTTGGTGCTGGCCTTGCCGCCATAGGCGCAGTCCTTGTCGTTCCCATCCAACAGGCGCATTATCTCATGGGCCACGACCCTCTCCTCCTGTCCTTTATCGTCGTGATAATCGGCGGCCTTGGCTCCTTGCCGGGAACCATCATCGCCGCGATCCTCATTGGCATGGCAGACGGTATTATCTCTGTCTTCTTCACGCCGACACTCGCGAAAATCTTCGCCACGCTGGTCGTAGCAATGGTCCTCGTCTACCGCCCAACGGGGCTGATGGGGAAATCCACCGCATGACCGACACTGCGAAATCAAACGCATTGCATTTCGGCCTTCTCGCAGCCCTTGCAATCGGGTTTTTCATCCTCCCGACCTATCACTCAGGCAACCTCGCCCGCATCATGATCCTCGCGATCTACGCGATGGGCTACAACGTTCTGTTCGGCTACACGGGCCTGCTATCCCTAGGTCACGCGTTGTTCTTTTCCGCTGGCATGTACGGCCTTGGCCTCACCATGCACTTGGGCGGTTGGTCGCCCGCGCCTGCTTTTCTCGCGGCACTCATCGCCTCCTCGATCGTTGCCACCGTCATCGGTTTCCTCGTCTTACGCACCACAGGCGTCGCCTACATGATCGTAACCCTGATGTTCGCGCAAGCGGGCTACCTCACGATCCTGTATTTCGGCACATACACTCGTGGCGATGAAGGTTTCGCGTTGAAGCAAGCCACCCGCCAGCTAATAGGCCTCGATTTAACCGACCCCATTGTGCGCTACTACACCGCGCTCATCTTGTTCGCCACCGCACTGCTTTTGCTCGCCTACATCATCCGCTCCCCTTTTGGACGCACCCTCATTGCCATCCGCGAAAACGAGGAACGCGCCCGCATGCTTGGCTACAACGTGACCGCAATCAAACTCAAAGCAGTGATCCTCTCTGGCATCATCTCAGGCGCATCCGGTGCCGCCTACGCCCTTCTTTTCGGCTACGCAGGGGCAACTTTTGCCACCGTGCAATACTCCATCCTGCCGCTTCTTTGGGTGCTGGTGGGCGGCGCAGGCACCACCACAGGCGCGTTCATCGGCGTGCTGTTTATGACCTACCTCATCGACTACGCATCGGGCCAAACCAACGCCTACCTTATCGTTGTCGGCGTGGTCCTCGTGGCCGTCACCCTGTTCCTGCCCCACGGCATCATGGGCACATTGCGCAACAAATACGCAGGGTGGTTGCCATGATCCTGTCCACGCGCGGCCTAACCAAAACCTACGCAGGCGTTGCCGCCAACACAGACGTCGATTTCGATCTGCCACAGGGTCAAACCCGCGCCATCATCGGCCCCAACGGCGCAGGCAAATCCACCTTTGTCGGCATGGTCTGTGGTCGCATCCCCGCCACACGCGGCACAGTCACATTCGAAGGCGCAGACATCACCACCATGGCTGCTCACGAACGCATCCGTGCTGGCATGGCCTACACCTTCCAAATCACATCCGTTTTTCCGGGCCTGCCCGTGCGCGAAAACGTCGCCCTTGCTGCACGCCGTTGGCTCGGCTCCAACAAACGCGCTGTCACCAGCAAAACCGACGAGGTCCTCACCCGCCTTGCCATCACAGATCGCGCTGATCAACTGGCAGGCGATCTATCTTACGGCCACCAACGCATCCTAGAAATCGGCATGGGCTTGGCCCAAGACCCCCGCCTATTCATCCTTGATGAACCCACACAAGGATTGGCTGAAGCCGAGGTCGAAGACTTCAACCAACTCATCAAATCCATGGACGCGGAAACCACAATTCTGCTGATCGAACACAATATGAACGTCGTTATGGCCGTCGCCGAATACATCACCGTCCTTGACCAAGGCATGGTGCTCGCCAATGGAACCCCTGCCGAAATCCGCTCGAATGCTGCCGTGCAAGAAGCCTATTTGGGGACAGGTCATGCTTAACCTTTCCAACCTCCAATCAGGCTACGGCGCGGTGCAAGTTCTGTTCGACCTCTCCCTCACCGCAAACGCGGGCGAGATTACCTGCATCATGGGGCGCAATGGCGCAGGCAAAACCACCACACTCAAAACCATCATGGGTCTGTTGCCGCTCATGTCTGGCAAGATCACGCTAAACGACACCGACCTCGCGACAATCCCACCCCACCAGATATCCCAAAGCGGCGTCGCCTACGTCCCCCAAGGCCGCCGCCTATTTTCTGAACTCACTGTTGCGCAAAACCTCGACGTCGGCCTCCTGCACACCCCCAACAAATCGGATATACGCGAAGAACTGCTCACCCTGTTCCCGCGCTTACGCGACCGCCTCAAACAACAGGCAGACACGCTCTCGGGCGGCGAACAACAAATGCTCGCCATGGCTCGCGCCCTTGCCATCAAACCGTCTGTCCTTCTCCTCGACGAACCAACCGAGGGTTTGCAACCCTCCATGATCGACCTGATCCGCGATGTTGTGTTGAAGATGAAAGCCCAAAACCTCGCCGTGATCCTTGTCGAACAACGCATCGACGCGGTCCTCAGCATCGCTGACCAAGTTGTATTCGTCGAAAATGGCCGTAGTCTGGAAACAACCGACACCGACGCTCTGCGCAATGAACCCGAAAAACTGCACCGCTATTTAGGGGTATAATCATGACCAAAACCGTTATCAAAAACATCGGCCTGCTGTTGTCAGGCAAAATTGAAGCCCCCATCATGGACGCGGATTGCATCATCGCAATCGACGGTAAAATCGCTGAAATCGGCTATGGCAAGGACATGGATATCGATCAAACCGACACCATGATCGACGCAAACGGCGTCACCTGCGCACCGGGCCTCATCGACAGCCACATCCACCCCGTCGTGGGCGACTACACCCCGCGCCAACAACAACTCGGCTGGATCGATTCAACGCTAAACGGCGGCGTCACTACATTAATTTCCGCAGGCGAAGTCCACATGCCGGGCCGCCCCAAAGATATCGTCGGCCTCAAGGCGATGGCCATCGCCGCACAGCGTTGGTACGAAAATTTCCGCCCCTCAGGGATGAAAGTCCACGCAGGTGCGCCCATCATCGAACACGGCATGGTCGAACAAGATTTCAAGGATTTGGCGGACGCAGGCGTCAAACT
>JABBAP010000025.1 GCA_018607905.1 Paracoccaceae bacterium
AGAACGCGGTTAGAGAAAAGGTCGAACACATGTTCGCAGTCGTTAAAACTGGTGGCAAACAGTACAAAGTTGCTTCTGGCGAAGTCCTCAAGATCGAAAAGATCGCAGGAAACGCTGGTGAAAAAGTTCAATTCAACGAAGTTTTGATGCTCGGTGGGGATAAAACCACTGTGGGCACGCCAACTGTTGCTGGTGCCGGCGTTCAAGCCGAAATCCTGGAACAGGCCAAAGGCCCAAAGGTTATCAACTACGTTAAACGTCGTCGTAAGCACTCCTCGCAGCGTAAAAAGGGCCACCGTCAGCAACTGACTGTTGTTCGCATCACGGACATTCTGGCCACTGGCGCAGATAAGTCTGGTGTAACTGCTGCCTTGAATGGTGCGGGTTTTGTTGTTGCCGCTGGTGTTGCGGTAGCCGCGCCGAAAAAAGCCAAAGCCAAAGCCGAAAAGAAGGCTGCTCCTGCAAAAGCAGCTGCGCCTACGAAAGCGAAAGCTGAAAAAGCGGCACCTGCTGCAACAGCTGGCGCGGATGATTTGAAAGAATTGTCAGGTGTTGGCCCCGCTCTCGAGAAAAAACTGCACGCAGCTGGCGTTACATCGTTTGCACAAGTTGCAGCATGGACAGACGCTGACGTTGAAGATTTCGGTGAGAAATTGTCATTCAAAGGCCGGATCGAACGCGAAGGCTGGATCGATCAAGCCAAAAAGCTGGCTAAAGGTTAAGGAGAGAACACATGGCACATAAAAAAGCAGGCGGCTCATCCCGTAACGGTCGTGACTCCGCTGGACGTCGTCTCGGCATCAAAAAATACGGCGGCGAAGCTGTCATCCCCGGTAACATCATTGCGCGTCAACGCGGTAACAAGTGGTGGCCAGGTGATGGTGTTGGTCAAGGTAAAGACCACACAATCTTTGCAGTTGTTGAAGGCGCGGTAACGTTCCGCAAGGGCTTCAAAAACCGTACGTTTATTTCTGTCCTTCCTGTGGCGGAGGCCGCTGAATAATTCCGACAGATATTCGAATGTAAAAATTCCAAAGGGTCGGTTGAAAAACCGGCCCTTTTTCTTTTTCAGGAGTGAGCGTTGTGGACGTCGTTGAGCTTGCCAAATTATTTGCAACTGCTGTGCAACGCGGCCCTGCGCTTGCGCGCAAAATTTCTGGTGCGAATTGTGGGCTGGTTTTGAAATGATGATCGCCCTTGCTCCCATACTTATCTTTTTTGCCTCTCAGGTTGGCACACCTGGCCCTGCGAATATGGCGTTGTTGGCCACGGGTGCGCGGTTTGGATTGCGCCGTGCGTTGCCGTTTGTTGGCGGCGTGGCGGTTGGCAAGCAGTTGATTATTTGGCCGATGGGCTTTGGCTTGATTGGTTTACAAGATCAATTTCCGCTGGTTTTTGCGGCCCTTAAATATGTGTCAGCGGCCTATATTATCTGGCTGGCGTGGAAGGTTGCGAATTTGCGGCTGGTTACAGGCGATGGCAGTGGGACTGCGCCCGGGTTTATGGCGGGATTGATCGTGCACCCGCTTAATCCAAAGGCATGGGCAATGATCACGGCTGGGTTCACCAACTTTGTCGCTGCGGGCACCCCTGCATTCCAAGCGACAGCCGTGATCGCGGTGAGTTTATTTGTCTGTCAGCTGATCTTGCATCCATTGTGGTGCTGGGGTGGCGATCGTTTGGCAGCCACAGTTGCGGGTAAACCCGCCGAGCGGTGGTTGATGTGGGCCTTGGCCGCGTTAACTGTGTTAAGCGTTTTATTTGTTTTGTTTCAAGGAGGTGCAGCATGAAGGTATCAGAGATAAAAGGCCAATTGGTCATTCCAACAGAGCGATTTTCATTACGCCCTGTTCGTGACAGTGATGCAGGCTTAATCACGCTTTATGCCAGTGACAAACGGGTTGCGGATATGACGGATCATATTCCACACCCGTACCCGCCCGGCGCAGCAGAGGTGTTTCTGGAACGTGTTTTGGCGGCTGATACGTTGGAGCAGGTCTGGGCAATTGATGGTGGCGTAGATGGGTTGGGCGAGGTACTGGGCGTGATTTCCCTGAAACGCGTAACCGATGATCAATCTGAAATCGGATATTGGATTGCGCCAGAAATGTGGAATACGGGCCTAGCCTCGGAGGCATTGAACGCGCTGGTTGCAGCGAACCCTTTGGCGGATAAATCGATGGTTGCGAGCATCTTTCAAGACAACCCTGCGTCGGCCAAAGTGGTGATGAATGCCGGCTTTTCCCTGATCGGGGAAAGCGAAGTGTTTTGCGTGGCGCGAAAAGGTATGGTTGATACGTGGGATTACGTGCAGCGCCTTACAGAATAAAGGCCTGCGCGGGTTGAGCCGCGTGGACCCTTGCGCTATCGGTGGCGCACGCCTGACAGAAAGCCAACGCGATGAAATTCCTCGATCTTACCAAAGTCCATCTAAAGTCCGGTGCGGGCGGCAATGGCTGTGTATCCTTTCGTCGTGCTGCGCATGAAGAATTTGGCGGACCCGATGGCGGTAATGGCGGCCAAGGGGGCGATGTTTTTGCTGAGGCCGTTGAAGGCCTGAACACGCTGATTGATTTTCGCTATCAACAGCATTTCTTTGCTAAGAACGGGCGACCAGGAATGGGCAAGCAGCGTTCGGGTAAAGATGGCGATGATATCATTCTAAAGGTTCCTGTCGGCACAGAAATTTTGGAAGAAGACGAAGAAACCATCGTGGCCGATCTGACCGTAGTTGGTCAGCGCGTGTTGCTTGCCAAAGGTGGCAACGGTGGTTTTGGCAACCTGCATTTCAAATCCTCCACAAACCAAGCACCGCGCCGTGCGAACCCCGGCCAGCCGTTGATTGAACGGACGGTTTGGCTTCGATTGAAACTGATTGCAGATGCGGGATTGTTGGGTTTGCCGAATGCTGGAAAATCCACATTCTTGGCGGCCACGTCCAATGCACGGCCCAAAATTGCGGATTATCCATTTACGACGCTGCACCCGAACTTGGGTGTTGTTGGTGTTGATAAAACAGAATTTGTGATGGCCGATATTCCAGGCTTGATTGAAGGTGCGCACGAAGGGCGTGGCATTGGTGATCAATTCTTGGGCCATGTCGAACGCTGCGCGGTTCTGTTGCATCTGATTGATGGCACATCCGATGACGTAGTTGGCGATTGGAAAACGATCATCAACGAGTTGGAGCAATACGGCGGTGAGTTGGCGGATAAGCCGCGCATCACGGCGTTAAACAAAATCGACGCGCTGGATGATGTGGAACAGGCTGAAAAGCACAACGCGCTTGTGGTTGCGACGGGGGGTGACGTTCACCAAATCTCTGGTGTGGCGCGGGATGGTTTGACGGATGTTTTGCGGGCCATTCGTGCGGCAATTATTTCACGTGATGAATCAGAAGTGGAGACGGAGGATACTGGATGGCGTCCGTAACCCCGAACCCACTGAAAGACGCGAAACGCATCGTTGTTAAGATCGGCTCCGCCCTTTTGGTGGATGCGGCGTCTGGTGAATTGCGCCTTGATTGGTTGAAATCGCTCGCGCTGGATATTTCAAAACAAAAACAGCAGGGACGGGACGTTTTGGTTGTCAGCTCTGGCTCGATTGCCCTTGGGCGTCGGGTTCTTGGCTTGCCAGAGGGCGAATTGTCGTTGGATCAATCACAGGCTGCGGCGGCGGTCGGGCAGATTAGATTGGCGCGGGCTTATGAGGAAGTTCTAGCGCCCCATGATATCAAAACAGCGCAAGTTTTGCTGACGTTGGATGACAGCGCGGACCGGCGTCGGTATTTGAATTCACGTGCCACATTCGGGGCATTGATGAATTTTGGCGTGGTTCCGATTGTGAACGAAAATGATACCGTCGCCACAGATGAAATTCGGTTTGGCGACAATGATCGACTGGCCGCACAAGTGGCGTCGATGGCGGGTGCGGATGTGTTGGTTTTACTGTCTGATGTGGATGGGTTTTATTCGGCCAATCCAAAGACAGACCCAAGTGCGACGAAATTTGGCGTGGTTACCGAAATTACGCCCGATCTCGAAGCGATGGCTGGGGATGCGGGCACAGCGGCGGCCAAAGGCGGAATGAAAACCAAATTGATGGCGGCGAAATCTGCAATGCAAGCGGGTTGTGCGATGGCGATCATGGAGGGTGATCAATTGGGTCCGTTAACTGCGCTGGAAAATGGTGAGGCTGCCAGTTGGTTTCTAGCTGCGACCAACCCAAAGGCGGCGCGGAAACAGTGGATTTCGGGCATGAAATCCCGTGGAATATTGCTGGTGGATACGGGTGCTGCGCGGGCGTTGGCCAGCGGGAAATCTTTGTTGGCGGCAGGTGTTCAAAATGTCCACGGTGAGTTTCAGCGTGGCGATCCAGTTTCAATCGCTGGGCCTGATGGTGTAGAGCTGGCCAAGGGTTTGGTCGGGTATAGTTCGGCCGAAACTATGGCGATAGCGGGGCGGCAAAGCACTGAAATTGCTGATGTTTTAGGGTACGTAGGCCGTGCAGCATTGGTGCACCGCGATGATATGGTAAATTGAGGGTACGATGAACGCGAAGAACATAGCAGACGTGATGCAAAGCATCGGGATCAAAGCCAAAGCGGCGAGTGCCGAGCTGGCTTACGCGAGTGCCGAGCGCAAACATGCAGCGTTGATCGGCGCGGCTGAGGCCATGATCCATCGTATGGATGATATCTTGGTGGCCAATGTCAAAGACCTCGATTACGGATTGGACAAAGGCCTGTCGCCCGCCATGATGGATCGCCTTATGTTGAACAAAGAGCGGGTTTTGGCGATGGCAAACGGTGTTCGCGCCGTTGCAGAACAAGCCGATCCTGTTGGCAGTGTGATTGCGGAATGGACGCAGCCATCTGGCCTGCATATTCAGCGTGTTCGCACGCCATTGGGGGTGATTGGTGTGGTTTACGAAAGCCGCCCAAACGTGACCGCGGATGCAGGCGCGTTGTGTTTAAAGGCTGGTAATGCGTCGATATTGCGTGGCGGATCAGAGAGTTTCCATTCGGCAAAACTGATCCATGAGTGTTTGGTCGAAGGGCTGAAGGGTGCGAATCTGCCCGTTACCTGCATTCAAATGGCCCCTGATCGCGATCGCGCCTGTGTCAGTGAAATGCTGACAATGACCGAGTTTATTGATGTGATTGTTCCGCGCGGGGGCAAGGGATTGGTTGCGCGTGTTCAAGAAGAAGCGCGGGTTCCCGTTTTTGCGCATCTAGAGGGGATTTGCCACGTTTATGTGGATGGCAGCGCGGATTTGGAGAAAACCAAAGCGGTTGTGATGAACGCTAAAACGCGACGCACGGGGATTTGCGGGTCTGCGGAATGCCTGCTGGTGGATAAGGCGTTTTTTGAAACGCACGGCGCGCCATTTGTGACAGATTTGCTGGGCGTCGGCGTTGAAGTGCGTGGAGATGACACCCTTCAGAGCATCGACGGCGTTATCGCGGCGAAGGGTGATGATTTCGGGCGCGAGTTTCTGGATATGATCATCGCAGCGCGCGTGGTGGACGGTGTTGAAGGGGCGATTGAGCACATTCAACAGTTTGGGTCGAACCACACGGATTGCATTATGGCCGAAGAAAACGCGGCGGTTGATATGTTTTTTGGTCGGCTCGACAGCGCAATCCTGATGCACAATGCGTCTACGCAATTTGCGGATGGTGGTGAATTTGGCATGGGCGCTGAAATTGGCATCGCGACGGGTAAAATGCACGCGCGTGGGCCTGTTGGGGCTGAACAATTGACCAGTTTCAAATACTTGGTGCGTGGTGACGGAACGGTTCGGGCATGAGTCTGAACATTCGACTTGCGAGCGTGAATGATTGTGATGCGCTGAGCGATGTGTGTTTCCGTTCAAAACAATCAAACGGATATGATGATGCGTTTATGGAAACCTGCCGCGAAGAATTGCGGGTGATGCCTGAAACATTGAACGAAATGACGCTTTGGCTGGCGGAAGATGACGATGTCGTGCTCGGATGCGCGGCGTTGCAACAGGACACCTCTACGCAGGGTGAAGTGTCGTTGTTTTTTGTGGATCCAAATGTGCAAGGTCGTGGCGTCGGGCGCATGTTGTGGACGGTTGTGTTTAAAGCTGCACACGAGCGCAAATTATCTACGTTGGTATTGTTTTCTGATCCAAATGCCGTCGGGTTTTATGCAAAGCAAGGATTTGCAGAAGTTGGTACATCGCCATCACGTTCAATTCCTGGGCGCATGTTGCCCAAAATGCAATTGTCGATCTGACACAAAAAAGCCCGCAAATTGAGCGGGTTTTGAATTTTAGGTTTTGGGGTGGTTTAGCTGACCCAAGAGCGAACTGGGCCGCAATCCAAGTGTACGAAATTCGAACGGTAGTATTTGCCAACACCGCCAGATCGACAAGAAACACCAGCACGTGCGATTTGCTTAACCGAGCGAGAGCCCAGACGCAGATCAGCAGCCATGCCTTTGACGTGATAGCTTTGTTTCGCAACATTGCGTGATTTGGACCGCAGCATGTTGTTGGTACGTGACGTGCGGTATCCAGACAGAACCAAGAAAGGTTCGTCGGTATCCAGCAGGTTCAAAGTTGCAGCCATCAGATCGACATTGCGGCGATCCATGTTACGGGTCGCGTTCTGACGCCAATCGCGCATGAAGTAGTTGATTTCTTCAAGGGCAGGTTTGATGTACTGACCTTCAACCCAATAAATGGTGTTGAGGGCTTCGCCAGTGCGTTGATTGCGCAGGTTCACCTTACGGATGTTACCAGCACCTTTAAGGTAGCCCGCAGCATTTGCGTAATAGGGCGTAGCTGAAAGCATTGCGACACCTGCAAAGGCACCCAATAGCTTACGCCGTGAAAGATTTTCGTTTATTTTGCCAGTCATAGTCTACTGTCTCGTCTTTATGTCCACGTATTCACGCAGATCTTTTTAGTGTCCCGATCACAAATCTTGACGCTTTATTACATAGACTGATTCGCAAACCAAGTGTTCTGTTTCACGGTGAGCGTTTTTCTGCTTATTTCGCACGCCCTTAGCCCAATGCCGTCAATCGATGCTCTCGATCACATTTTGTTCTAGTTATATGATGACAATAATCCTCAAATTAGGCAAAAGTTTGCCGAAAAGGTGATTGGACTATGTTTTTTAGACAGTGTCTAACGTATAAAACGCCTAACAAAACACAGTGGTATTGAGGGAAGCATGTATTTTTTACGCAATAAAATTTTAGGTCTCGCGGCCGCGACTGCTATCGCATCGCTTGGAGTATTCGCAGCGCCGGCCGTTCAGGCCAAAGCCAGCAAAGCGCAAATTTCTGCAGCTGTGAATGCAGATAAATCACTTTCGTCTGAGGCGAAGCAATTTTATGCTGCTCGCAATTACCAACCAATCTGGGTTGGAAACAAAAACAAAGCCCGCATGAAGGCCCTTTTGAATGCGGTTTCTTCGGCTTCTGAGCATGGTTTGCCAACGGCACAATATCAAATTTCAGAATTGAAAAGCGCGCTAAATGCTGCACGCGGCACCGAAGGCGCTGCTGCCGAAGCGTTTGCGACGAAGATTTTCCTGAAATACGCGCATGATTTATCATCAGGTGTTCTGGAGCCAAAAAAGGTCGACAAAGAAATTGCAGTTCAACCACCGCGGCGTTCTGAACTTGCGTTGCTGGATGCGATTCCGCGCAGTTCGCCAAGCGGGTTCTTCAAAGCATTGGCGCCTAAACATCCAGAATACGCCCGTTTAATCAAAGAAAAACAACGTCTTGAAAAAATACTCGGACATGGTGGTTATGGCCCTGACGTGCCTGTAGCCACGCTGAAACCCGGTACATCGAGCAAAAACGTCACCAAAATGCGCGCGCGTTTAACGGCCTTGGGTTATGGCCGTTTGGGCGCTGATCCTGCATTTGATGATGGCCTGAAGAAAGTTGTTCAGCAATTTCAAACAGATTACGGTCTGAGCGCGGATGGCGTTGCCGGGCCGGGTACGGTTAAGGTCATGAATACTTCTGCGGAACACCGTTTACGCCAAGTTCTGGTGAATTTGGAGCGCGAACGCTGGATGAACCGCGCACGGGGCAAGCGCCACATCGTTGTGAACTTGGCCGACTTCTCGTTTAATCTGTACGACAATGATCGGGTCAGCTTTACGTCCGTGACGGTGATCGGCAAAGTTGCCAAAGATCGCACGCCTGAATTTCATGATGAAATGACCCACATGGTTGTGAACCCGACATGGCACGTGCCCCGGTCCATTGCGGGCAAAGAATACCTGCCGATTCTGAAGAAAGACCCAGGATTTCTAGCGCGTCGCGGTATGCGGATGGTAGGCAGCAATGGTAAAGCGGTTAATCCAGCAAATGTGAACCTCGCGGGATATAGCGCCAAGAACTTTCCTTTCAGCATCAAGCAGAAGCCATCTAAGGGGAATGCGCTGGGTTTGGTGAAGTTTATTTTCCCAAACAAGTACAATATTTACCTGCATGACACCCCGTCCAAAAGCCTGTTCAAACGCGAAACACGGGCGTTTAGCCACGGGTGTATTCGGGTGCAAAAACCGTTCGAATTTGCCTATAAATTGTTGGACAAACAAACATCTGATCCAAAAGGCGCGTTCACAGGTTGGTTGAAAACGGGGCGTGAGCAGTATGTGAACTTGCAACAGCCTGTTCCTGTCTACCTGAACTATCGTACTGCTTTCTTTAAAGAAAATGGCCGCGTCAACTATCGTAAAGACATTTACGGACGTGATAAAACGATCTTTAACGCGCTCAGCAAAGCTGGGGTAGCGTTGCAAGCCGTTCAAGGGTAAAACCCAACTGAATTCGGGATCAATGGGCGCCTCGTGAGGGCGCCCATTCTCGTTTAAGGACAAGACATGACGCGTTACACGATTGCACAAATTGCCGAACAATTGGGCGCAGAGGCCGTAGGCGATCTGTCGATCCGTGTATCTTCTGTACAGGAACCCTCAAAGGCGGGGCCAGATCAATTGGCATTGGCGATGGAACCGTCCTACGCCGAGCCGTTGCAGGCCGGAAACGCGCAAGCGGCTGTTGTTTGGGAGGGTGCGGATTGGCGAGGCTTGGGTTTGAAAGCGGCGGTTTTTGCACCGCGCTCGCGCTATGTTTTATCCGGTGTGACGCGGGTTTTTGAACATATTCCTGACATCCCGATTGGCATACACCCAACGGCCGTGATTGATCCAAGCGCGCAGATTGGTGCGAACCCGTCGATTGGCCCGTTTGTGGTGATTTCTTCGGGTGTTTCCATCGGCGATAATGCCCGTATTGCCAGCCATTCGTCCATCGGGCGCGATGCGGTTATCGGCCATAACCCTTTGATTTATCAAGGTGTTCATATCGGCGCGCGGGTGCAGATTGGCAATGATTTTTACGCCCAACAAGGTGTTGCAGTGGGGGTTGATGGCTTTTCCTATGTCACGCCAAAACCAGGTGCGATTGAAGAAGCAAAGGCCACGGGACAGATCACCGGTGCGAGCAAAATCGAGGGCTTTGCACGGATCAATTCGCTCGGCTCGGTGATCCTTGGGGATCGCGTGGAAATTGGCGCAAATTCTGCACTAGATCGGGGCACCATTGCAAACACAACTATTGGCAACGGTACAAAGTTGGATAACTTGGTGCATGTCGGTCATAACGTAACGGTGGGTGAAAACTGTTTGCTGTGTGGGCAGGTTGGTGTCGCAGGGAGCAGTGTTATCGGAGATAGGGTTGTTTTGGGCGGGCAAGTCGGTGTTGCCGATCACATCACCATTGGTTCTGACGTGATCGCCGCAGGTAAATCGGGCATTTCAAGCAATGTTCCATCGGGGCGTGTGATGATGGGCAGCCCTGCGATGAAGATGAATTTGAATATCGAGGCGTATAAAGCGTTGCGTCGGCTGCCCCGATTGGTGGCAAAGGTCGCGAGATTAGAAAAATTGGTTTCCAAGCCGAGTGAAACTGAGTAGTTCCTTGGTCAAGTTTTGAATGCAGGTGCAATACAAATGTCCGTGAGCGACAAAATCAAAGAAATCCTTGCTGAGCAGGCGTTACTGACGCCTGGCGATGTGACTGATGATGCGTCTTTGTTGGACCTTGGTATCGACAGTTTAGGCGTCGTCGAGGTTATTTTCGCGATTGAGGAAGAATTCAGCATCTCGGTTCCGTTTAATGCCAATGATCCTGCGGCCTCTGATTTCGATATTTCATCTGTGCAGGCCATTAGTAATGCCGTTGGCCAGCTGATTACGCAACAGGCCAGCTGAGCGATGTCTCGGCGCGTTGTCATCACTGGGCAGGGGGCGTTTTGCGCGCTCGGTCAATCTGCTGACAGTGTTGTTGGCGCGATGATGAACGGCGAATGCGCGATTGATCGCCTTGAAATCCCCGACGTAGATCGCTTGTCTGTTCAAATTGGTGCGCAGATCAAAGGCTATGATCCAACTGCCATGTTTTCGCGCTCCGAAATTGCGTTGTATGATCCATTCACGCAATATGCGTTGATCGCTGCGCAAGAGGCCGTTGCGCAATCTGGGTTGGATTTTTCGGATCAATTGGCGCTGCAAACAGGGGTCGTGCTTGGCTCTGCTGGTGGCGGATTACAAACCCAAGATCAAAGTTATAAAGCGGTTTATGAAGACGGTAAAAACCGCGTACATCCCTTTGTGGTGCCCCGTTTGATGATGAATGCGGCGTCGAGCCATGTTTCAATGGCGCATGGGGCAAAGGGGCCGTGTTTCACGGTCGCGACGGCCTGCGCGTCGTCCAATCACGCAATGGGGCAGGCGTTTCAGATGGTGCGCTCTGGTATGGCCAAGGTCATGTTGACCGGTGGCAGCGACAGTATGCTGTGTTTTGGCGGGATCAAAGCGTGGGAAGGTTTGCGTGTTCTGTCGCCAGATGGGTGTCGTCCGTTTTGTTTGAGCCGCAACGGCATGGTTCAAGGCGAAGGCGCTGCGGTTTTTGTGTTCGAAGATTATGAACACGCAGCGGCGCGTGGGGCGAATATCTTGGCCGAAGTTGCTGGGTTTTCTATGACAGCGGATGCTGCGGATATCGTGGTCCCAAACGAAGAAGGTGCAGCGCGTGCAATGGCGGCATCTGTAAATGACGCGGGCCTAACTGCCGATCAAATCGGCTATGTGAACGCCCATGGTACGGCTACGGCAGTGAACGACAAAACCGAAGTGGCGGCCTTGCGATCTGCGTTTGGCGCGGCGGCAAATGGCATGGCTGTTTCGTCAACCAAATCCATGCACGGGCATATCATGGGGGGAACGGGCGCGGTCGAGCTGTTGTCGTGTATCGCCGCCGTGAAAGATGGTATTTTGGCTCCAACCGTAAATGTGCAAGACCTTGATCCGGCTTGTGATTTGGACATTGTGATGAATTCTGCGCGCGAAACAAAAGTTGACGCGGCAATCAGCAACGCTTTTGCATTTGGCGGATTGAATGCGGTGATAACGCTTAAGCGGTTCCAATAAAAAACCCCGCTCAATGGCGGGGCTTTTCGATCATGTGATAACGGGTTTACTTTGGTTCGATCGCGGCCCATGCCGCAGTGAAACCAGCAAGCGACAGTTCTAGGTTCAGTGGCTTATCTGGTGCGGCTACCGATGAAATGACTACTGCGGCTTTAGCGCCTTTTTTCATTGCTGCGATTTCAGCGCCTGTCATCCCAAAACGAGCATAACACCCAAGTTGATCGCACCAAGTGTAGGGGTAGCGTTTTGCTTTGCCAGCGTCGATTTTAACAATGACCTGCGCCGTAAGCAAAGATCCAAGCGGTGTTGCGATATCAATTCCTGCGACAGCTTTGCCGCCTTTTGGGAGGGCTTGCATATCGATTTGTGCAATTGCGTTGCCATCAGGATCATCAAGCAAGTTGAACAGGCGGCATTCTTCGGCTTCGACGTCTTCGGCTTTGATGCAGCGCACTTCCCATGCGGCGTGTTTTTCGCGAAGATATCCATCGCCAATTTGTGGCTCCGTCACTTCTTCAGCAACCGGAAACACTTCTGTTGTTGCCGGGGCCTGCGTGGTTTCTTCGGTTGTGGTTTCCTGTGCAAAGGCAACGGGGGACATCATCAACATTGCGATGACTGCGGGGATCAATGTGTTTTTCATCAATAGACCTATGTTTTTTCTTCGGAAGCTTTTTCTTCCATTAAATGACTACATAATGCGAAAGTTAACGATTGTCAGTGCATTTTTTTGTGTGTGCGAGGCATCGCCCATTTCGGTTGATCTGCGTCACAAACCGAAACATTTTGTAGGATTTGAATGCAAAAAAGACGCTTGGAGTATTCTCCTAAGCGTCTTTTTTTCTGCGTGAGCAGTTCTCCCCATCGGACTGGCCGATCATTGTGTTGGGAAACTAGGTCACAAATTATAATGCGTCAACAGTGGCTTGGCTAAAATGTCGCAGTTATTTAACAAATCAAGGAACATGTGGCGAACACTGACCAAAGGGTCAAAAATGAACGTGATTCAGGCGTGGCAAGGGCTGTTTTTTTGGGTATGGTTTGCAAAATTTGAAGGAACAGGTGCATGGACAACCCAGAACTTATTTTTATTGGTGGCGGTGGTGAAGGCTATGAAGAGCCTCAATCGCTTATTCTAAAGTATGCAAACCGCCATGGTTTAATCGCAGGGGCGACGGGGACGGGTAAAACCGTAACCTTGCAAATCTTAGCCGAGAGCTTTTCTGCGGCGGGTGTTCCCGTGGTGTTGTCCGATGTAAAAGGCGATTTGTCTGGCATCGCAAAGTCGGGCTCGGCTGATTTCAAATTGCACGATGCGTTTATGAAACGTGCAAAGCAGATCAAGTTTGACGATTATGATTATGGCAAATTCCCTGTCACGTTCTGGGATTTGTTTGGCGAACAGGGCCACCCCGTGCGCACGACCGTTTCCGAAATGGGGCCGTTGTTGTTGTCGCGTTTGATGGAGCTGTCGGATGCGCAAGAAGGCGTGATGAACATTGCGTTTCATGTGGCCGATGAACAGGGTCTTGCGCTGCTCGACCTCAAAGATCTGCGTGCGATGTTGATTTGGCTGGGTGAAAACGAAGACGAAATCTCGCTTGAATATGGCAATGTGGGGCGCAATTCTATTGGTGCGATCCAGCGGCGTTTGCTGGTTCTTGAAAACCAAGGCGCAGATGCGTTTTTTGGCGAACCCGCGCTTGATCTGAACGATATGATTTCCACGACAGCGGGCGGGCAAGGGCGCATTAACATTCTTGCCGCTGATAAGCTGATGCAAAGCCCGCGCCTGTACGCGACGTTCCTTTTGTGGATGCTGTCAGAACTGTTTGAAATGCTGCCCGAGGTTGGTGACCCTGATAAACCCAAGTTGGTGTTCTTCTTTGATGAGGCGCATTTGCTGTTTGATGATGCACCCAAAGCCCTGTTGGATAAGGTAGAACAAGTGGCGCGTTTGATCCGGTCCAAAGGCGTTGGCGTTTATTTTGTGTCGCAAAACCCTGCGGATGTTCCTGATGATATTTTGGGCCAGTTGGGCAATCGAATGCAGCACGCCTTACGCGCGTTCACGCCAAAGGATCAAAAATCATTGAAACTGGCGGCAGCAACTTTCCGTGAAAACCCCGCGTTTAGCACGCGCGAAGCGATTACCGACATGGGTGTTGGCGAGGCGTTGGTTTCGACGCTGGAAAAGAAGGGGATGCCATCAATTGTGCAGCGCACATTGATCCGTCCACCGTCATCGCAATTGGGGCCGATCACAAAAGAAGAACGCGCTGCTGTCATTGCAAATTCACACGTTGCTGGAATTTACGAGGCCGAAGTAGACCGTGAAAGCGCGTTTGAAAAGCTGCGAAAACGGGCAGATGATGCCGCCACAGAAGCAGAACGTGTTGAACGCGAGGCCGACGAAGCAGAAGCACGTGAAGAAGCCGAAGCAGATCGTGCACGCGAGTTTCAAAAGGCGCGGCGCTATGATGGTGGATCGCGCAAAACCACCACGCGCAAGCGGTCATCGCGCAAAGACAGTGTTGGAACAGCTTTCGCGAAATCCTTTGCCCGTCAGTTGGGCACTAAGGCTGGGCAATCCCTGATCCGTGGTGTTCTAGGTAGCTTGTTTAAAGGGCGATAAATCGCTTGCGGATCAAAGCCGTTTGATCCGCAAACTGGTGATTTTATGCTGTTCGCGCGCTGCAATTTCAAAGCGGAAATTGTGAAATGCAAACACTTGCCCCACGTCGGGGATCATCTGTGCTTCGTGAATGACAAGGCCAGCAATCGTGTTGGCCTCTTCATCGGGAAGCGACCAATCCAAGGCGCGGTTCAAATCGCGGATCGTCATGGCGCCGTCAATCACGTAATGGCCCGTTTCATCCATCTGAAGCACTGGCTGATCGTCTACGTCGTGCTCGTCCGAAATCTCGCCGATGATCTCTTCGATGATGTCCTCTAACGTGATCAAACCTTGCAACGCGCCGTATTCATCGACGACCAAGGCAAAGTGGGTTTTGCGGCGCAAAAACTCGCGTAACTGATCATCCAGCGTTGTGGTTTCTGGCACAAAATAAGGCTCCATCGCCACGTCAAGCGCTTGGAAGTTATCCAAAGCGCTGATGGAATTTTCACCGCGCATGACCTTGTTGACGGCGCGCAACAGGTCTTTGGCGTGGATTACACCCACGATATTTTCAGGGTCGTCTTTCCACAGCGGTAGGCGTGTGTGGGGCGAGGTCAAACACTGGTTGATGATGTCTTGGGGCGTGCTGCTGGCGTCTATCATTTCCATGTCAGAGCGGTGAAGCATGATCTCTTCGACTTCGCGGTCTTTTAGATCAAGCGCACCAAGCAAACGGTCGCGATCATCGCGATCCACGTTGCCCTCAACGTGGCCTAGCGCGATGGTTCCTGCAATTTCAGCCTGCGCGGCACCTGCTTGTTCCTGATCCAAGGCAGACACGCCAAACAGGCTCAAAATGCCGCGCACAACAAAGCGAACCATCGCCACGATCGGCGAAAGAAGTGCCACGATGATGGTGATGGGAAGGGCAACAAATGTTGCGGCTTTTTCGGATTCTAAAATGGCATAGGTTTTGGGCAGGACTTCTGCAAAGACCAGCACTAATGCTGTCATCACGAGCGTTGCCAAAGCGATGCCGTTTTCGCCAAACAACCGCAAAAACAGGCTGGTCGCCAAGGAGGCTGCAAGGATATTCACGAGGTTATTGCCAAGTAATACCGCACCAATCAAGCGTTCGGAATCCTCGGTCAGTTTTAGCGCGCGGTTCGCGCCTGCGGAGCCACGATCTGCAAGTGAGTGCAGCTTGCCACGCGAGGCCGCAGTCAATGCGGTTTCGCTGCCTGAAAAGAATGCAGACACAAGTAACAAACATATGATCGCGGCGATGGTCATCCATGCCTCGAAATCCATCATTACCGTTGCATTTTGTGCGGTTTCCATTCAGGTCGTCCTTAAAGTTAACTCTTGCCCCGTTATGGGCATCCAACCAGCCCCCCGCAAGAGAGGAGCCGATGTGCGCATCCAAGATTTAGGTGTTTTAAACGGTGAAATCCTTCTTTTTGGCGGAGTTTACTCAAATTTGGCGGCTCTTGAGGCGGTGATAGATGAATCGGGGCGGCGTGGGATTGATCCTGCGAACATGATTTGTAACGGCGATGTGGTCGCGTATTGCGCAGATGCTGAGGCCTGTTCGGGGGCGGTTCGCGCATTGGGTTGTGCGGTTCTATCTGGCAATTGCGAGGTTCAACTGGCGAGCGACGGGGATGATTGCGGTTGTGGATTTGATGATTGGTCTGTCTGTTCGGTTCTATCGCGCGATTGGTATTCGCATGCGAAAAATACAGTTACTTTAGAAAATAAAGTATGGATGGGGGGCTTGCCCGATCGTATTGTTTTTACCCACGAGGGCAAACGCTGTGTTGTCGTGCATGGCGGTGCCAGTGATATTGCCACCTTTGTTTGGCCGGTAGCAACGGATGATCAAATTCGGCGCGAAGTCGCCTTGGTGCAAAGCCAAGTTGGCGCGGTGGATTGTGTGATTGCTGGGCACACAGGGATCGCGATGGAGCGTGTGGTGGATGGTGTGCGTTGGGTGAACCCTGGCGCGGTTGGCATGCCGCCAAATGATGGTGATCCAAGGGTGGCATTTGCAGTGATGAAGGGCCAAAGTGTTTCGTTTGAGCGGCTGAGCTATGATACCGTAAAAACGCGCGATGCGATGATTGAGGTTGGCCTAACGCAAGGCTACGAAACTGCGATCACGACGGGGTTTTGGCCGTCAGAGGATACCTTGCCCGAAGAAATGTGCCGCTAGTCTTCGGCAAGTGGGTGATGTTTTAAAACCAGCGTTTTAAGGTTTTCATCCAGAACATGGGTGTAAATTTCGGTGGTGGCGACATCCGCATGGCCAAGCAGCATCTGAATAACTCGCAAATCTGCACCACCTGCTAATAGATGCGTCGCAAAAGCATGGCGCAGCGTGTGCGGGGTGACGGTTTCCGGGCTAACACCTGCGACAACCGCAATTTCCTTGACCAAGGTGTAGAACCGAATGCGGGTGAGATGGCCGAGCTTGCCGTTCGATGGGAACAGAAAACGCGAAGGCTGTATTCCCTTGGCCTCTGCCTCGTCCTCGGCTGTGTCACGCGGTTTAAGCCAAGCCGCAATCGCCATTTTTGCAGGTGGAGACAGCGGAACCAGCCGTTCCTTGTCGCCTTTGCCGCGCACCAGCACCATTTCTGGGTTCCCCCGCACCGATGCCACGGGCAGGGACACCAGTTCTGTGACCCGCAAGCCCGTCGCGTACAGCAGTTGCATCAAACAGCTGTTGCGCAGGCGATCCATGTTTGCGCGCCCCGTTTGTTGCGCAGCTTCTAACAGACGATCCACTTCTGCTTCCGTGAGGGTTTTGGGCAGATGTCGTTTCTTTTTGGGCCCGCGAATTTGGGTGGCAGGATCATTCTCGCGCCAACCTTCTTCAAAGGCAAATCGGTACAGTTGACGCACCGCAGACAAGCGCCGCGCCCGTGTGGCCTGCGCCATTCCACGGGTATCTAAGCTAACGAGGTATCCTTCGATATGATTGCGATTGGCGTGCAAAAAGTCTGATTTTTCTTTTACTAAATAGTCGGAAAATTCTTTTAAATCAGCAGAGTAGGCCTTGAGCGTGTTTTCAGAGGCGTCTTGTTCGGCGTACATGGCCTCTAGAAAAGTTTCGATCCAGTTTTGCATCAGGTTGGGCCTGACAAGTGCAACAAAACTTGGATGGCGATGCGGCGGGCTTCTTCTTCAAGACCGGCGATGCGCAGGGTCGCGATGGTGGTTTCAAGTGCCGCTGGGTCTCGGTGGCGCGAGCGCACGAGGTTGGTAATTGATTTAAGAATTGCCTCGCCCATTCGGCCTTGCTTGGCACCTACGATTAGGGAATTAGACGAGGTAGATCCCTGAAAAGCGGCAAGAATTGCACGCTGCATATCCGTATTTGCAGAGACCGGTAACGCACCGAGTGCAAGCGTCTTTAAGAACGCATCAGTGCTGTTTTGAGGCGCGTATTCCGTTACCAGTTCTGGATAATCTGCGTGAAACAGTTGCAGGCGAAACCGTGTTTGATCGCCTGATGGCGTTAGCGGCACGCCCTCTAGATCGTCGGCCGCAATATCGGCAAGGATAAACGCCAAGCCAACAGCGTTCAAATCGCGGTAAGCATCGAGCAATTTTTGCGAGATTTGTTCGGGTTGGCCGCTGTCGATTGCGCGCAGTAATTTCTGTACCGCGGAGACACGGACCCAAACGCCGCCCGATGCCGATGGTTTGCCTTCTTGGTAAAGCGCGATCAGTTGTTGGGGCGGAATGGCCTGTGATCGCACCAGTCGTTCGGTGGCGATAACCTGATTGCGCCAGCCCGTTTCACGCTGTAAATCTTGGTGCAGAAACGCCAATGGTAGGGCTTGCCCGCTGCGCGGCATCGCCAATGCTTCGCGCATGATAAAATCGAGTGCGGTCAAGGGAACAGGGGCAGGGGGCGGATTTTCCTCGTCAAACAAGTCCGGATCAAGGAACAAAGTGAGCAATTCTGCATCCAATTCGGGAATTTGGCGCAGGGATTTGGCGGTTGTGAGCGTTAGGGCCGCCGCTGACCAATCGTTTTCCCGTGCAAGGCAGAACACGCGCTCCTTTAGGCTGGGTGCCAATGACGGGTTTCGCAACATTGCGGCACAGGCGATTTGTGCGCGCCCCGTTAAAAGACCAACATCAAAGGCTTGATGGAACAAAGTGGGCGTGGCTGAACCAGCTTGGGTTAACAAGGCTTCGGCTTGATCCAAGGCACCTGCATTCAGCAGATGTGCAACCCGCGCTGCAATGATTTCACCGGGCGCAGAAACCCGTTCTGGCGCATCTAACTCGGCCAAAGACAGCCGCTGCCAAAAGGCGGTGATTTCTGGCAAAGAGTAATCAAAATAGGGTTCGATCAAGCGCGCAATTACCGATGAGTCGCCGTTCCCCCAGAATTTTTGCGGGATCCCCGTTTGCTGGGATGTTAAAATACCAACGGCATCAGGTTGCGAGGTGTTTAACGGCGTTGTTTCAATAGCTTCAGTTGTAATTCCGCCCTTTGACGATGCTTTGATGTCGGGCAGCGCCGATGACGCGATCGTGCTGTCTTGTGCGTTCAGCGACAAGGTTGAAAACAGCAAAACTGCAATGGTTGTTAAACTATGATCCGTTAAGCGTAACAGGGACTGTCACCTCAGTTTGCGGGGCTGAAAGATCGCCAAGATACGAATATCCTAACAATCCCAAAAACCCGAGAATGATCAGAATAAGCAAAAACCGTATCACCTTGCCCATTTATATTCGCCTCTAACGTCGTTTCTTTTCACTTTGCCCAATTAGCAGCGTTTGAAAGAAAACGCGCCATAGGGGTTGTGTGAAGTTTAGACAATGTTATCACCCAAAATGGAATTTGATAATGGGGCATCGGCAGGAAGTTGCGTATTTCTTGCCTGTGTGTCCCAAATTGAAACGAGGACCCTGTGCGGTATCAGTTGACCAAAACAATTGCGGTGATCGGTTTGATGGGGGCGGGTAAAACTGCTGTCGGTACACTTGTGGCGCAAAAACTGGGCGCGAAATTCCTCGATTCAGATCAGGAAATCGAAAAGGCGGCGAATATGTCCGTGGCCGAGATTTTCGAGCGAGACGGCGAGGGGTTCTTTCGCGCCAAGGAAAGCCAAATATTGGAGCGTTTGTTAAAGAGCGAGCCTTGTGTACTGTCAACGGGTGGCGGCGCGTATATGTCGGATGTGAACCGCGATTTGATTTCGGAATACGGCGTGGCGCTTTGGTTGAAAGCCGACCTCGATTTGTTGTGGTCGCGCGTGCGTCACAAAGATACGCGGCCCTTGTTGCGCACGCAAAACCCACGTCAAACCCTGGCAGATTTGTTGGAACTGCGTGAACCGATTTATTCCAAAGCGGAAATCGCCGTGGAATCCGAAAAAGGGATCAGCCTTGACGACATGGCCATCAAAATCGTCGAAGCGCTGGTCAATTCACCCCAAAGCGGTGTCACACAAAGGACTGGATAATGCGCGAACAGGTTCACGTCGATTTAGCAGATCGGTCTTATGACATTGAAATCGGAACTGATTTACTGCCCCAAAGCGGTACATTTATCGCGCCATTTTTGCAGCGAAAAAAGGTTGCGATTATTACCGATGAAACCGTGGCAGCACTGCATCTGGAAACCTTGTTGGCTGGGTTGCGCGGCGCGGGAATCGAGGCTGTGACGCTGAGTTTGCCTGCGGGGGAAGCGACAAAATCTTGGGCGAACATTCAGAAATCTGTTGAATGGCTGTTGTCTGAAAAGATCGAGCGCGACGATATTTTGATCGCATTTGGCGGCGGCGTCATTGGCGATCTTGCTGGCTTTGCGGCATCAATTTTACGGCGCGGCATTCGGTTTGTTCAGATACCAACGACGCTTTTGGCCCAAGTCGACAGTTCGGTTGGCGGTAAAACGGGGATCAATTCGCCCCACGGTAAAAACCTAGTCGGGGCGTTTTATCAGCCGCAATTGGTTCTGGCCGATGTGTCTGTACTTGGCACACTTGCACCGCGCGATTATTTGGCGGGCTACGGTGAAGTGGCGAAATATGGTCTGTTGGGGGATGTTGCGTTCTGGGATTGGCTGGAAGAAAACGCCAAATCCGCCGCAGAGGGCGATGTTTCCAAACGGATTTACGCCGTGAAACGGTCTTGCGAAATGAAAGCCGAAATCGTTGCCCGTGATGAACAAGAACGCGGAGATCGTGCATTGCTGAACCTTGGCCATACTTTTGGTCACGCGCTAGAATCTGCCACCGGCTATTCAGATCGATTGCTGCACGGCGAAGGCGTTTCCATCGGCTGCTCCCTCGCGTTTGAGGTATCGCAGCGTTTGGGATTTTGCGCCCAAGAAGCCCCTAGTCGCGTGCGTGCTCATTTCAAAACCATGGGCATGAAATGTGATGTGTCAGAAATATCGGGCGACTTGCCTGATGCGGATGGGCTGATTTCGTTGATGGGGCAGGACAAGAAGGTCCGCGCAGGAGTGATCGGGTTTATCATGGCGCGTGGTTTGGGCGAGGCATTTGTAACGCGAGATGTTGATCTTGGTGTGGTCAAATCAGTTTTGAGCGATGCGCTTTTAGGCCACTAAGCCCTTATTTATTGAGCAACTTCGACCGAAACAAAACACCAGACGCGAGTATTACACCACCCGCGACAATTGTGATGCCAATCCATTTCGCCGCCGTAATCGGCTCGTTTAAGAACATCCATCCACCAAGCGCACCAATCGTTGGAACCATCGCGGCGGCGGCGGCGGCAATGGCTGACCCTAGGGCGCGCACCGCGTACAGATAGGTGAAATTGGCCACGAACCCCGCCATAAAACCTTGGAATAATTGCAGCGCAAGGATGGGTGTGGGCAGTGTGGTTAGCGTTGTTCCAAAAACAAGCAGCCCGACAGAAAAAGCGATTGCGGACCAGCCGAGCAGCAATATCGCCCCGTCCACTGGATCAAGCGATGCCCAGTTGAAACGCACAGTGTAGGCAGCCCAGCAACAAGATGCTGTCAGAAACAGTAAATGCCCGCGCCATGCACCGCTTTGCGCATTTGAAATCGCTTCAAATCCGCCAACAGCCAATGCACCAATCAGGACAAGGCCGATGCCCAAAAACTGTAACATGCGGTAATTGCTGCCAAAAAAGATGATAGTGATGATGGCCACGAAAACGGGCAACATCGACGGGGTGAACAATCCGCCGTCAACTGCTGGGGCAAATCGAAACCCTGAGGCCAACAATAGCGTAAAGATCGTGCCGCCCAATCCGCCGATGATCGCCACGTCTGTCCAACTTGCGCCTTTGGGTTTTAACCCGCGTTTAAGGATGAAAGGCAGCATTGCGATGGCGGCGGGGAAGGATCGCAAGAACCCGACATCAAAGGCTCCGAGGTTTTGGGTCATTGCCGCCCGCGTGGAGACCAAATAGCTGCCCCAAATTAGAACTGTCACCCCGAGCGCGCCCCAAGCGAGCACCGATTGGCGAAGTGTCATGCGGAACAAGACGCGCCACCCAAAACGCAGAACTTTGCGCAATGTGGATGGTTTAATTTTACGGGTTTTTCAGCCTCTTCCAGCGTTTGCCCCAGATCAAATTCGGGATCGTAAGGCAGCAAAGTGCAGGCCAAAACAGACAGGTGATCGGCATCTTTATGCTTCACAACCATGCGCGATGATGCACACATCACATCGTTGGGTGATTTGTTTAAGATGCCCCAGCAAGCCGTTGTAATTTCGGGAACTTCTACCGTTTCATCCATCTCTGGAAACAACAATGTATGGGCGGGATTATGCGCGTCGATGCTAAACCCGTGGGCTGTGTAAAATGCGGCGTATCCAGCGCGGCTTTCGCTATCTGTATCACCCCAAACCGTGCGCCCAGCGACGTGCATGGTGAAACCGTTGTCTTGCAACCATTTCATCCCTTTGATGGCCACTGCATAGCTGCCTTTGCCGCGTTCTTGATCGTGCATTTCTGCCGAATAGTGATCAACGGATATCCGCAATGTCAGTTTATTTGGGAATTGTGCGTTAAGGGCCAACAGCCCTGCTTTCATAGATTTTCGCATCATCGGCAGCATGGCGTTCGTGAGGATCAAGACATCGAAACCGCGTTCCAAACAAACGCGCGCGATATCGATCATGTCGGCATTCATAAAGGGTTCGCCGCCCGTAAAGGCTATTTCGGTGGTTGGCCAGTTGCGATCCGTGATCTGATCAAGGTAGGATTCGACCTCGGAAGTGGTGATGTATACCAGTCGGTCATTGGTTGGGGAGCTTTCGATATAGCAGTTCAAGCATTCGATATTGCACAAAGTTCCCGTGTTAAACCAAAGCGTTGTCGCGCCTTTTAACGCAACACGCGCACGGGGTTCACCCTTGGCCGTAACGTCGGGATCTTGAAACTTTGCTGCGGGCAGCGGATCGGGCAGGGTGAAATTTTGATCGTTCATAGAGGCGCCTGTTTGTGCTTTGCCAATCGCTATCGCGTTAGAGGTTACATATCAAAGGAAAGGTTGTAAAATGCACGGAGTTGTGACTGTATACGCACAAGAAATGATATCGCTAACGTAAACAGTATCAGGGGCTTACAGATGGTGGCAACCACAATACCGGTCGACACATTTGATTTGGTAATCATTGGTGGGACGGGGGATTTGGCGCGACGCAAAATCTTGCCTGGCCTGTTTCGGCGCATGTGTGCGGGGCAAATGCCCGACACTGCACGTGTTATCGGGGCATCGCGGACTGATTTGGATCAGACTGCATTTCAGGAATTTGTGCGCGAAGCGCTCAGCGAATTCGCTGGTGAAACCCAATGTGATGAAGGCGCTGTTGATCGCTTTTTGACGATGCTGGATTATGTCCCGTTGGATGTGTTCGGCGATGCTGGCTGGAAGGCATTGAAATCGAAATTGCGTCCAGATGTGATCCGTGCGGTTTATTTTTCTGTTGGACCTAGCCTGTTCGGTGAGATTGCGCGCAAGTTAACAGCGCATAAGGTTACCGATGAAAACAGCCGAATTGTGGTGGAAAAACCTTTTGGTCACGACCTTGAAACAGCACAATTGTTGAACGCAGAATTACGGGACTGTTTCAAAGAGGATCAAATTTACCGCATTGATCACTACCTTGGAAAAGAAACCGTGCAAAACCTGATGGCAGTTCGGTTTGGCAATGCGTTGTTTGAACCGTTGTGGAATGCGCAACACGTGGATCACGTGCAAATTACGGTTGGTGAAACGGTCGATGTGGATGGGCGCGGGGCCTATTATGACAAGTCTGGTGCGATGCGCGATATGGTGCAAAATCATATCATGCAGCTGTTGTGCCTGTGCGCGATGGAACCCCCCAGCAAATATGGTGCAGATGCGGTTCGTGATGAAAAACTGAAAGTTATCAGAGCATTAGAGCCCGTCAGCGCCAAGGATGTTGTGCGTGGCCAATACGGTAGCGACGACGGAGTTGCACGATATACCGATCATGCTGGCGATCCTAAATCCAAGACCGAGAGCTTCCTTGCGATGAAAGTAAACGTCGCGAACTGGCGGTGGGCGGGGACCCCGTTTTACATTCGCACTGGTAAGCGCCTGCGCGCGCGTATGTCCGAGATTGCGATCATTTTCAAAGACCCGCCGCACTCCATTTTTGAGGGTCAACCAGACCGCAAAGGCAATGTTTTGATCATCCGTTTGCAGCCAGATGAGGGCATTACGTTGCGAGTGACGATCAAAGAGCCGGGGCCGGGTGGAATGCGCCTGACGGAGGTGCCTTTGGACATGACATTCGCCGAAGCTTTGGGTGATCAAGTGGCGTTTATGCCAGATGCCTACGAGCGTTTGATTATGGATGTTATTCGCGGCGATCAAACGCTGTTCATGCGTGGTGACGAGGTTGAGGCCGCCTGGGCGTGGGTCGATCCGATTATTCAAGCGTGGCAAGCGGCGGGTGATACCCCCGCGCAATATGACCCAAGCGGTTCAGGCCCAGAGGACAGCCTAATGTTGCTGCACCGCGATGGCCGCAGATGGCGCGAGATAAAGACGTGAGCACATATTCAAATTATGAAAGCCGCGATGCGCTTTTTGCGGGATTGGCTACGGTTGTGGCTGCGCAATTGGCAGACGCGCTAGGGCAAAACGGGCGCGCCACATTGGCGGTTCCAGGGGGTACAACCCCTGCGCCGTTTTTTGAAATTCTACGCAAGGTGCCGCTTGATTGGAAAAACGTCACGATCTTGCTGACCGATGAACGATTCGTGCCAGAAACATCGGATCGGTCGAACACACGGCTTTTGCGCGAAACCTTGTTTCAAGACCTTGCGGCGGCGGCGACGTATGTGCCGATGTATTTGGAAGCAGATCAGCCCGAGGATGTTTTAGGTGCTTTGCAAAAGAGCATTGCTGAGGCACTGCCGTTGGATATCTGTGTTTTAGGCATGGGCGCGGATATGCACACGGCCAGTATCTTTCCCGAGGCTGACTTGCTGGCCGAGGCATTGGCCGATGATGCGCCTATTTTTTTGCCGATGCGGGCACCAAATGCCCCTGAGCCGCGCATGACGTTAACGGCACCTGTTTTACGGCGTGCAGGTCACGTTCATCTGTTGATTGCAGGGACAGCAAAGAAAGCCGCGCTCGCTGTTGCACAACAGGACGGTCCGATCATTGACGCGCCAGTGCGGGCAATATTGCCCCAAGCCCATATTCATTACGCAGACTAAAAGGATCAACATGGATCATTGGAAATCCCTTTCGGATCAACACGCTAAGACCAAAGATCGCAACATTATGGACTTGTTCGATGATCCGCAGCGGTTCGATCATTTTTCGGCGCGATGTGGCGATTTCTTGATGGATTATTCTAAAACCAACATGGATTCCGACACGAAATCTGCGCTTCTTGAACTGGCGCAATCCGCGCAGGTTACGCAAAGGCGTGATGCGATGTTTGCCGGCGAAAAGATCAACGAAACCGAAGGGCGCGCTGTGCTGCACACGGCTCTGCGAAACCTGTCGCAAACAGCTGTTCATGTTGATGGTGAAAACGTGATGCCGGGTGTTTTGGCCACGCTCGAAAAGATGAAATCCTTCGCAAATGGTATTCGCAGCGGGCAAATTGCGACTGCCAGTGGGCAGCAATTTAGCGATGTGGTGAATATCGGCATTGGCGGCTCTGATCTTGGGCCAGTCATGGTGAATGTGGCGCTTGCGCCTTACGCCGATGGTCCCAAAGTTCATTTTGTGTCCAACATTGATGGCGCGGATATTACCGATACGTTGCAAGGGCTTAACCCTGCCACGACGTTGCTGATTATTGCGTCAAAAACATTCACCACGATTGAAACGATGACAAATGCACAAACCGCCAAGGATTGGCTGTTGCGCGGTGTGGATGAGGCCGACATCAGCAAACATCTTGCTGCTTTGTCCACGGCAGAGGATAAAACGGCGGGTTTTGGTGTTCCTGTCGATCGGGTGTTCGGGTTTGAGGATTGGGTCGGCGGGCGTTATTCGGTTTGGGGCCCAATTGGGTTGTCGTTGATGCTGGCTATTGGGCCTGATGATTTCATGGATTTTCTGCGTGGAGCTGAGGAAATAGATAGCCATTTTGTCGAGGCACCTTTGGAGGATAATCTGCCTGTCATGCTCGCGCTCGTTGGGATTTGGCACGCGAATATCTGCGGCTACAATACGCGCGCGGTTCTGCCTTATGATCAACGGCTTTTGCGCCTGCCTGCGTATTTGCAGCAGCTGGACATGGAAAGTAACGGCAAGGGCGTTTCGATGGATGGGCAGGCCTTGCAACACCATTCTGGCCCAGTTGTTTGGGGGGAACCAGGCACCAATGGCCAACACGCGTTTTACCAATTGATCCATCAGGGTACACGCACGATCCCTTGTGAGTTTCTGGTGGCGCGGCGCGGGCATGAAACCAAGTTGGCACATCAACACCGTTTGTTGCTGGCCAATTGCTTGGCCCAATCCGAGGCTCTGATGATTGGGCGCGATTTGGATACTGCGCGTGAGTTGATGGCACAAAAAGGGCTGGATGGTGCAGAGTTGGAACGCCAGGCCGCACACCGTGTGTTTACGGGCAATCGGCCAAGCGTAACGATGATGTATGATGTGCTCGACCCGCGCACGCTTGGCAAAATTATCGCGCTTTATGAACATCGCGTTTTTGTTGAAGGGGTGATTTGGGGCATTAATAGCTTTGATCAATGGGGCGTCGAACTTGGCAAAATCCTCGCCACGCAAATGCTCCCCCTGATCGAAGGCGATGCGGTTTCTGAGGGCAAAGATGGCTCTACGCGGGGACTGTTGGCTACACTTTAATCCCGCGCCACGCTAGCGACGTTGCTTAACCTGTCTTTTTCAAAGTTGTTTGCTCTTTTTCGGCCATTTCAATGCTTCCTTGTACGTGCACGGTGATTTGATCGCCGGCCTGCAGTTGATGCAGCCCTTTGCATGCGACCAACATCAGCAGGTTATGTTCGCGTGCCACAATCGACATATGGCTCAGCCAACCCCCGACCTCGGATAGAACAGCACTTGCGCGTTGAATTTGGGGCAGCCATTCGGGGTTCACCATATTGCAAACAATAACGTCCCCATCGTGAAATCCAGCAAAAGCATCGGCGGCGACGGGTTGTGTTTCATCGACAACAAAAACGCGCCCTGTTGTGGATGTCGAGCCAGACACGCAATTTCCGCGCATATCGCCGTCCTCGCCTGCACGGTGCTGTAAATCAGGTGCGCTGAGGATTTCACAATCAAACAGGGACAATTCCACTGCTTTGGGTTGGCTTTCTTTCAACGCTTTGGCGTGCTTACGTCGCCGCTTGGCAATGGCTTTTAGGGCAGGTGCCGTTTCTTCGGAAAGTTCGCTAATTTCTGCGACTTCGAGATAGAAGATTAGATCACCCAGCCCAGTCTGTGCGCCGATTGCCAGCAGGGTTTGGCGGAGCAAATGCACCAACCACAACGCTTCGTGTTTGGCACGCTCTTTTAAGTCTTGGAGCGCAAGAGCCAAGGTAATTGGATCATCCAATCCGGTATCGACACTGGCCTGTTCTGGCGTTGGCCGCAGCGATTTCAACAGCGGCCACAACAAATCAGGTGTTTCTGAATATCGTGGCATCGACAGCTCGTAATCAAACATTGCGCGGTGCCCGAGTTCGTTGAGCGCGGCGGTCTCTCTCTCGTTTCCTTTCAGGCGGACACATTTGCGCATCAAACCTGTTGGTGAATGAGCCAATTCTGCATGGCGCAGACGGTCTTGGTATTGTGGGTTCTGGGCGGCAAAACTCTGCGCTTGGCTCATGGTGAACCCCGCAAGAATGTTGATTTTTTCGGCCTCCACATAAATGTCTTGAACCAATTTCAACCGAAACACTGCAAAAGCGGTTTGGTTTGCCTTAAGCGGCATTTTGGTAAAATCAGTGGCCCTCCACGGCGCAAGAAATTGATGGAAATCTGGAAGGGTTTGGTCGACAAAATCATCCGTCGCTTTGAACGCAGCTTTACGCATTTGTTTGGCTTTGGAGGACGAAAGCGTAAGCGCCATTTGATCCTTCATCTGGCAATCCACGAATGTTTTGCCAAACAAATTCACAAGATGCCCCGCTTTGCCCTCGGGCACAGAATACGAAACGCCTAGGGATCGACACGCAAGATCGAGACTGCCTCCCGGCGCCCACATTTCACCCATCAGCGCAAACGATAGCGGGGTCGGGCGCGGAAGCACTTCTGACATCTCGTCTTGTTCTAGGATCACGCCTTCCTTTGGGGCATCCGCGAAATCTGCAAAGATATTTTTCCATTCAGACACACAAGCTTGCTGGTCTTTGGTTCCAATCGCAAGTGTGGTGATATCGCGGCTTTGCACGATAAAGAATGCGCCGTCTTTGTAGGCCCATTCAATGTCTTGCGGGACGCCAAACAAGGTTTCAATTTCATCCCCAAGCGCGATAAGTGGGGCCAATTCAAACGGTGGCTTTTCCTCAGAGACGGCGCGTTTGGTAAAGCGCCCAAAACGGTGTGTTTCAGGTGTTACACGCCCAGACACCAAATCATCACCAGTTCCTTTGGCCAGTTCAATCATCATAAGGCCAGGGGCGGTCGGATCTTCGGTAAACAGAACGCCTGCATATTCAGCATCGACCATTTGTTGGACAAGGATGTTGCCGTCGTTTCCTTGGGGCGCATCAGCGGCATAACTGTTAGCACGCGCCGAAGAAAACGATGCAATCACTGTTTCTAGGGCTGTTCGAAGCGTGTCTTCTTTTACGTGCAAGACACTGTCAAAAATGCCAGCAAAGCTTTTGTCTGCACCGTCTTCGCCGCTTGCTGAACTGCGAACCGCACAGGGTTGTTGTCCAATCATCAGCCAAATCTTGGCGGCAAAGGCTTCCTTTTGGGTGCCAGACATTAACCCGAAGTGTTCGATCACATCGGATCGCACTACGGCACCATTTGGCACTGGCAACCCAGCATTGCGCATCACAGACAACCGATAGGATTTATTACCCGCCGTGCTCAGCGACTCTGAGTGGGATAACGGCACAACGCCAGACCAACGGGTGCGCACACTCCAGCGGCGCACGGCCTGCCGCGCAATATCGACCACCTGTTTCATTATCCCAGTGACATAGGCCCGTTGCGCCAACAAAAGGAGCAACGCCACGCAAAGATACAGATTGCCCGCGAAAGACAGCTGAAACACAAGGCCGAACAACAGCGGGGCACCGATCACCCACCACAACACAGCCTGACGTTTGGTTTTGGCAACCGCCCAATGGAGGTAAATCCCCGCGAGAAGTGAAAACAACAGGGGCATCGCAAAGCTGGCGTCAGGCAGGCCGATATTCTGGACCCACAGCATCGGCGTGCCCAAGGCTTTGCCCATTTCTTCGGTCGCGCTGAGGCCGAGCATCATCAACGGCAAGAACGCCAGCGCCATCAGGTTACGCATCGGGGTCATGCCTTTGTCGGCGTAGAAGTGTTGGATCGCGCGGGCTTTGCGTGTCGGGTCTTTTGCCAAACGGGATTTGATATCAGCAAGCGCATCTGCGTGTTTTGCCGTAAGTATTTGATCACGCTCAGATTTAATCGCAATCGGAAGGATCAAGATACGCGAAATGAGCGCAAGAATTACAATAACGCTAACAACCCCGATTGATTTAGACACTAGTACCATGACGCCAGCCAGCCAATTTATCGCAGTTTGCCACATGCTGATGTTCTGTTGGTTCAGCCAAGCCGCAACATGGGGTTTGGCGGCAGGGGCAACGTAATAATCCCAAGGCGTCGTGTAACGCCCTGCAAAGGGAATGCCCGCTTGGGTCATTTCCAAGCCCAAAACCTGCGACATGAAACAGCTTCGCCGATCGTAACAAGCTGCAATGGTTGGTTTTATTTCCAATGCGGCGACCCGTTCTTTTAATTCGGATGTTGACAAGGCCCGCACCGGAATGTTGATCGCGCCTGGCAGATGACCGGCCGCAAAATCTTTGGGATATCGCGTATCCACAATCTGAATATCACCCGTTTCCATCAAGCCCAGAAAGTCCTTGCTGGTTAGAAGGGTTTCTTTGTTTGGGAATGTCGGTAGCGCACGTAATTCTGAAAGAGTTTTGACATTTGCATCACTAAAGGGGCGGCCCTCGACGATCCATTTCTCAATACCGCCTGCAACAAAACGACAGTCGATCCCCATCGCTGCCAACTTCCCACAGGTTTCGGAACTGCGATTGCCATTATGGCAAAACAAAACGACCGATTTGCCTGCTAAATCTAGGTTTTTGTTTAAAAAATCTGGATATCGAACGTGTGTTGCACCGGGCAAACTCCCCATTGCGTGTTCCCCAGTTTCGCGAACATCAAATAAAATTGGTCGGGTTGCGGGTGTTGATTGCAGCCAACTGGCCAAATCTTCTGTGGTTAAGGCCAACGCGCTTTTTTGTTGCTTTGAAAAGCTGGTTTCTTTTAATGAATCGTCTTTTATGACTGTGCCTTTGAATTGCGCTGGTCGCACTAAAGTGGCCTGCATTCTTTGCAGTTCAGTGGATTTGGCTGTTCTGTACTGCGAATAATTTAAAGTTGCGAGCCCGAGGATGAATAGAACGAAAACAAAAATCACCTTTCCAGATGTTCGCGTTGACCCCGTTAGGTTAATTCCAAATTTCCGTGCGAATAACGCTGCGGCTCCTGAAACAAAAGCAAACCCGACCGCAAAGACTTGGGACAAAGAAGAAACAGACCCGATCACCAACTCGGGCGAGGGAATGGCCATAGCTGTTTGTGGGAAAAAAATGGCAGCAAAAGCCAAGAAACATAAAACTGGCAATTTGATTGACGGGGAAGGGATTTCGTTTCGACTGCTTATGCACATTTCAATGTCTCTTGTTATTTTGAATTGTATTAGAATTGGAAACATTGGTTATTTTGATGATTAATAGAGTGTTAACAAAAGCTTAAATTAACCATGTTAAGGCTATAGTTTGAAAATTTTATAAAAATTGTTTTGGTTTTGATCGGGTTTTTGCCCGTAATAGCCCAAGTTTTGCTCTGCGCTGGCACAGTCTTAAGGGTTTCTTCAAATCACCCTATTAGAGGAGGTGATATGCCCGAATTTTTGGGCGACACCATTTAAGCGAGGATGACCCATGACCCAGATAGCGATGTTATTGCGACCTTTGCGGGCAGCCCGCGTGTATGCCCTTTCTCTCATTGCTTACGTAGGCATGTCCGTTTCGGGCGTTGCGGAAACACAATTGGTCTTTGGAACATATGCGGCGGACAAGCCGACCGAAACAGTGCGCCAGTTCAAACCCTTTTTATCGTTTCTGGAACGGGAATTGGCGGTGATGCTCGATGAGCCAGTGACGATTAAGATGAAAATATCAAAGGAATATTCGGACAGTATTGATCAACTGGCGAGCGGGGCCGTGGATTTTGCACGGTTTGGCCCTGCATCATATGTGACCGTAAAAATAAAAAACCAAGACACGCAAATTATCGCGATTGAGAGCAAAGGGGGGAAAAAGCGTTTTAAAGGTGTTATTGCAGTCCATATTGATAGCCCACTCACGTCATTGGCTGACCTTTCCAATTTACGGTTCGCATTCGGGGACGAGTTGTCTACGATTGGGCGCTACCTTGCACAAAGTGAGCTGTTAGAAGCAGGTATTTCTGGGCAAGACCTAAGTCAGTTTGAATATCTTGGTCGACATGATCTCGTTGGAACCGCTGTTGGAAACGGCAGTTTTGATGCAGGCGCTCTGAAAGAAAGTACATTCAAGAAACTGGTCAAGAAAGGTGTTCCAATTCGGGCGTTGGTTAAATTTGACAATGTGACGAAGCCCTGGATCGCAAGCTCGCAAATGTCGCCTCAAATCCTAAACGCAATGCAGGCGATTATGCTCGATCCAAAAAACTTGGACGAAATGAAATCCATCGCGAAAAACGGTTTCTTGGCGGGCAGTGACGCAGATTACGATTTGATCCGCAAAGCAATGGCACGCAGCGAAAACTTTTAGTCGGAACAGGACATCTAACAGATGCAAAACTTCGGGATTAAGACTCAGTTCGCCGTAATGATGGTGTTTGGGGCCATTTTGGTAACAACCCTCATTGGTTATTATCAGCGGCAACAAGAAACCAACCGGATGAATACAGCCTTTACAGAACAAGCTGATGCAACGGTATCATTGCTTGGCGCTTTGATGTTGGAATCTATCGTTATTGAAGACGGTCCTGTGCTGGAGACGGCGGTAACGCAGGCCTTAAAGAGCAAACCCAAACTTCAAGCTATCAAGCTCTACGGATTTGATGGCGCTGTGTTGGCGGAACGTCAAAAATCTCGAATGGTTCCAGAAGCAGATCGGCTTGTGTTTGATCGCGATATTCTTGTTGAAGGAGAACCCTTTGGGCGTATGAAAGTTGTCTGGTCTACAACTGCTGACAAAGCTGCAATTCGAAAAAATGTGCAGACAGTTCAAATAACCATTTTTTTGACAGTATTGGCGCTTTCGGTATTTTTCATAACGCTTGCCCATTTTTTGGCGTTGCGACCGCTTGAAAATATTCACACTAGAATGAGCGCAGTGATGTTGGGCGAAACCCACGAACGTAACCGACTCGACAGGTTTGTCAGTCGCGAGTTTCGGGCTTTGGATGCCTCAGTTTCGATCCTCCACGACACTATATTAGAGCGAGATAACCGAGAGAAAGAGCTCCTGTATGCCAAAGATCAGGCAGATCAGGCGAGCAAAACTAAGTCAGAGTTTTTGGCAAATATGAGCCATGAAATTCGCACCCCGATGAATGGCGTCATCGGCATGAGTGAATTGATCTTAGAAACAGATCTTGATGAAGATCAACGGCTGTACGCAAGCACAATTTCAAAGTCCGGGACCGCGTTGTTGACGATCATCAATGACATTCTGGATTTTTCAAAAATCGAAGCCGGAAAAATGCAGCTAGATCCAGAGTCCTTTGATCTGGAAAATGCGTTAGAAGACGTTGTCACTTTGCTTTCTGTAAAAGGCGCGCAAAAGAGCGTTGAGACAGCGTTGCGATATGATCCAACGCTTCCGCGATTATTTGATGGTGATGTGGGGCGTATCCGACAGGTGATTACGAACATTGCAGGGAATGCAGTAAAATTCACCAACGAAGGATTTGTTAGCCTGGATATATCGGGCGAAAAAAATAAAGACGTATACGATATTTTTATCAAAATCACAGACACGGGAATTGGTATCCCAGAAGATATGATTGATCGAATTTTTAATGAATTTGAACAAGTAGATGGCGCATCTAATCGAAAGTTTGAAGGAACAGGCCTTGGGCTTGCGATTTCTACGCGTCTGATAAAATTGATGGATGGTCAAATATCTGCAACGTCTGAAGTTGGCGTCGGTTCAGTTTTCACTATTTGTCTGCGACTTCCAGCATCAAAAGAAAGCACAATAAGTGAAGTAGTCGAGCTTCCGGAACTAAAGGAATCCAAGGCCTTGTTGGTTGATGACCTCGCCATAAATCGCACAATCCTTTCAGAGCGGCTTGCTTGTTGGGGAATGAAATCGATTGTCGCAACAACCGGCGACGAGGGTTTGCATTTTTTAAGGTCAGCGGTGAAATCAAATGATAAAATAGATGTGATTATCACTGACTATCAAATGCCCGGAATGGACGGCGAAGAATTTTGTCGCGCAGCGCGGGCAATCCCAAAATATGCTAATACACCGATCCTGGTTTTATCTTCGGTTGATCAATCGATCACTACGACAATGAAACGTGAGATCGGGAATTGCGAACTGATGTTAAAGCCAGTTCGATCCAGCCTGTTACGAAGAAACATTTTGAAGCTTTTAGGGTCCATTACACCCTCTGAAAAAAAGGCTCTTATTGCTCCTAGCACTGCGGCTCTTGTATCTGACGCGCCGGGGCTTGTCGGGGATACCATTGAACTCCTCGTTGCAGAGGACAATCGAACCAATCAACTCGTTGTTAAAACCATGCTGAAAGGGGCAAATGTAAAGTTGACCTTTGCTAACGATGGCGCGGAAGCGGTCAAACTCTATCAGGAACTCCGTCCCGATATGATTTTCATGGATATGTCGATGCCCGAAATGGACGGAGTCGAGGCTGCAAAATGGATTCGCGATATCGAAAAGGAAGAGGGGACACCTGAATGTCCAATTGTGGCATTAACGGCAAATGCGATGGCCCAAGATAGAGTGCGCTGTGAAGAGGCAGGAATGAACGATTTCTTGGCCAAGCCGATCAAAAAAGCTCAACTCATGGACGCATTACAAAAATGGAGCGATACCCAACAGGCTGCCTAAACCAATGCATCGGCTCGAAATTCATCATTGGGCCTTGAAGAAAATTGGAGCGGGTAGAGGGAATTGAACCCTCAACTTAAGCTTGGGAAGCTCGCGTGATACCTTTTCACCATACCCGCCACACTGACTGAGCTAAGCAAAACAGATTAATGGGTCAAGCATCTTTTGCCCCTAGAAACCGTCGAATAAGCTTCTTTAAAAACCAAATAGGAACGCCACCGATGAATTGGATACTTATCATTATGATTGCAGGATCACCGACTGTCGTACCAGGTTTTCAAGATGATTGGGCCTGCAAAGCTGCTGGCAAAACAATCGTGAAAGACATTGGCGATACTGCGAAGTATTGGTGTTTTTCAACTTCATAAATATCGGTTTTGGAATTCACCCACGCCGTCTGCGACGCCGCCCAGATGTTCCATCGGCGCTACTACTGGCAGTGTTGAAATTTACATCCGGAAGGCTAACGATACTTTCCAAAATTGGAAAAGATTCAACGCTGTTTGGAATCGCACTCGCATTTACAAAATGTTCTTGAAACCGCGGTTCGATTGCTGTCTCAATCTTATGGATTTCTCGCACAACTGCTTCGATCTCGCTCCTTGCCTGCTTATTCAGCAGTGCAATTCGTGCCCCGGTCCCAGCCGCATTGCCCGCGCTCGTGACTTTGTCCAACGGACAATCGGGGATCATTCCCAAAACCATGGCATGTTTGGGCGAAATATGGGCCCCAAACGCACCTGCAAGTACGATCCGATCGACTGTATCTACGTTAAATTTGTCCATCAACAATCGGGCCCCAGAATAGAGCGCGGCTTTGGCCATTTGAATTTCGCGAATGTCACGGTTTGTGACCGTGATTTTTGGCCCACCTTCGGCTGACCCATCCCACACAAGATACGAATGGGTGCGCCCGTCTAGGAAACAACGCTCGGTCCCCGTTTGATCGGGCGATCCGATAAGCCCTGGGCCATCGACGATCCCGGCAATACGCATTTCGGCGACCAATTCAATAATGCCTGACCCACAAATCCCAGTAATTCCAGACGACAAAATACTGGCATCAAAACCGTCTTCGTCGGACCAAATATCTGATCCAATTACACAAAAACGCGGTTCTTTGGTTACGGGATCAATTTCGACGTGCTCGATTGCGCCAGGGGCCGCGCGTTGGCCTGATGAAATCTGCGCACCTTCAAATGCTGGGCCAGTCGGGGAGGAGCAAGCGAGAACCTTTTCTCTATTCCCCAACAAAATTTCCGCGTTGGTTCCAACATCAACAACAAGCACCAAATCATCCGATTTATTAGGCGCCTCGGATAGCGCAACTGCGGCTGCATCTGCACCAACATGGCCTGCAATACACGGCAAGAAATATACGCGCGCAGCGGGGTGCAGGTTTAAATCCAACTCAATCGCGCGCAGCGAAATCGCATCTGACGTCGCCAAAGCAAACGGCGCTTGTCCCAATTCAAAGGGATCAACGCCAAGGAAAAGGTGGTGCATCACTGGATTGCAAACGAAAACAGCATCCACGATCAGGTCACGGTCAATTTCAGCCTCGGATGCAATGTTCACGAAAAGTGCATTCATGCCTTCACGCACAGCGCGGGTCATTTCCTCCGCTCCGTTTGGGTTCATCATTGAATAACTCACACGGCTCATCAGGTCTTCGCCAAAGCGAATTTGCGGGTTCATGATGCCCGAAGAGGCAACAACTTCACCAGTTTGCAGATCGCACAAATGCCCCGCAATTGTGGTGGACCCCAGATCAACGGCCAATCCGTAAATTGTTCCGTCATAAAATCCGGGCCAAATGTGCATGATCCGCGGTGAAAACATATCGTCGCCAAGGTGCACGGCACAGGTGACCTTCCATTCCCCTTTGCGCAAAATCGGCTGCATCGTTTGCAAAATGCGCAGATCGGCCTCCAGATGCGGTAAATCCCATTGGTCCCGCAGTGCATCAACCAACCGTTCCAAATCACCCGATGGATCGTGCATATCGGGTTGCTGCACCTCCACATAATACAGCTTCGTCGATGGATCCATCGTGATATCGCGCACTTCGGCCCGTTTGCGCACCACCTGTTTGTGCACTTGGCTTTCTGGGGGCACGTCGATCACGACATTGCCTTGAATTTGCGCTTGGCACCCTAAACGGCGGCCATCAATCATGCTGCGTTTGGATTTATAGCGTTCTTCGACGGAGTTCCATTCGCTCAGCGCGTCTTTTTCGACGGTCACGCCGTGTTTTGAAAACTCGCCATATGCGGGTTGGATTTGGCATTTCGAACAAATCCCACGACCGCCACAAACGCTATCAAGATCGACACCCAATTGACGTGCCGCAGTTAGGATCGGCGTGCCAACCGGAAAATTGCCACGTTTGCCAGACGGCGTGAAGATCACCATAGGATTGTTAGAATCGCTCATATCAGAAAGTCCCGCTCAGTCTCTTTTTGTCTGTCAAAACAATAGGCGAGTGCGTGCGAATGGAAAGCAGAACTGCGTCACATTTGATCAATTTACGCCAATTATTATCGTTTTCTGGCCGATTTAATCGGCAGCCGCGTAACCACCATCGGCATCATGGGTTTCCTCACCGCTTAGGGCAGGGGTGAACACGCAAACCAAACGTAAATCGCCTTTGGTTGCGGTAAGAATATGGCGTTCATGTCTGTCTAAAACATAGATTGTGCCAGCAGACAGCGGGAATACTTCGCCTGTTTCCACGTTTTTCACGGTACCTTCGCCTGCGATACAATAATTCGTTTCAACGTGGTTTTTATATTTAAGATCAAGAGTTTGCCCCTCAATCACAAGGGTATCATGCAGCGAATACCCTAACCCGTCACGGGCAAGCAAAAGGCGACGGCTTTCCCAACCATCGCCTGTTGCGTGATCTTGCGATCCAATTACATCTGTCAGTGATTTGACAATCACCGCTGGTTATCCGCGCCGACGACGACCGCCACCCGCACGACGACCCCGCGCGCCTGCTTCGGCTTCGCCTTCTTTCAGGGCAACTTTGTTAAAGTTGATCCAAGTTGATCCATTTGGATCGTTGTCCGTCAAGAAATTGGCGGCGCGAATGGCTTCCATTTCTTTGCCTGGGCGCGCTTTGGTGGACCCAAGGCCAGTGATATTCACGAATAACTCCATGTCGATATCATCGGGAATGATGATGCCAGCTGCTGCCAGTTCTGCCAATTTGGCGTCAATTTTCTTTTGGTTAACCGGCAACGCAACAGGGTTCATAATCGCCGACGTCATGCCAGCGGCCATCGCCATTGGCAAAAACGCATTGTTAATACCGTGACGATTAGGCAGGCCAAACGAAATGTTTGACGCGCCACAAGTCGTGTTCACGCCCAATTCTTCACGCAGGCGACGCACCAAGGTGAACACCTGCAAACCAGCAGTGGACATCGCACCGATCGGCATAACCAGCGGGTCCACAACAATGTCATGGGCTGGAATGCCGAAATCTGCAGCACGTTCAACGATCTTTTTGGCAACCGCGAAACGCACGTCTGGGTCTTCGGAAATACCTGTGTCATCGTTTGAAATGGCCACAACAGGCACATTGTATTTCTTGACCAGTGGCAAAACCAGCTCCAGCCGCTCTTCTTCACCTGTGACCGAATTCAACAGCGGGCGACCTTCGGCAGCGGCCAAACCGTTTTCCAACGCGCCAGGCACGGAACTGTCGATACACAAGGGCACATCCACAACCGCTTGAACCCGTTCAACCAATTCCTTCATCAGGGTTGGCTCAACAAAATTGTTATCCGCGTAGCGTGGATCTTCGGCCATTTTATTGGAAAACACAGCGCCAGAATTAACGTCGAGCACGTTTGCGCCTGCCATAACTTGTGCAATTGCATCCGCTTCGACACGGGAAAAATCGCCCCGTTCGAGTTCTTCGGACAAGATTTTGCGCCCCGTAGGGTTAATCCGTTCGCCGATCACGCAGAACGGTTGGTCGAAACCGATGATCGCTGTTTTTGTTTTAGATTCGACGACTGTGCGTGTCATATTTAAGCGCCTTATGCTTGTGCTACTGGGATGGCTGCGTCGCCACCATTGTTGATCGCCCATGTGGCGTTTGTTTTGATACCACCGAGCGGGAAGAAATGAACCTGCGCGATGTTGAAATCTGGATTGGCGGCTTTGTGGGCGGCCAATTCGGTGATGATTTGTGTCGGCTCAAACGGCAACAGCAATTTGGTCACGTCTTTCGCACGTTTTTGCAGCACTTTCAAAGACGGCCCAACGCCGCAGGCAATCGCAAATTTGATCATCGTTTGCAGCTTGGCAGGGCCAGCGATACCGATATGAATAGGGATATCAATACCTTGCGCCTTTAGATCATCCGCCCATTCGATGACAGGTTTGCTGTCAAAACAAAACTGCGTGGCCAAAGCCATTTGCGCATCTGTACGTTTTGAAAACTCTTGTTTCCAACTCAGCGCCTCATTCACGTTTTTGCGCCCGCCGTCGGAATCAATGTCAGTGTTCACTTCTGGGTGGCCAGCCGTGTGCAGGTTTTTGAAGCCCGCCTGATCAAACAGGCCCGTTTCCAGCAGTTGCATCGAGCTGTGGAAATCGCCGTGCGGTTTTGCAACGCCGCCCGCCAACAACAACGCTTGGCTCACGCCCGCTTCGCCTTGGTAGCGCGCAATCCAATCGGCCAGCGTGGCTTTGTCTTTGATAATGCGTGCAGGGAAATGGGGCATCACATCAAAGCCCTCATCGCTGATCCGTTTCGCCGTCGCGACCATCTCGTCGATGGGCGTGCCTTCAATGTGGGCGATGTAAACGCGTGTACCTTTGGGCAGCAATGCGCGAAAATCTTCAACCTTTTGCGCCGTGCGCGGCATCACCTCGATGGAATAGCCCTGCAAAAAGGCCTCCACTTCAGGATTTACTTCAACAGGGGCTTCGTTTTTAGAACCAAATTTCAGCAGAGCCATTGGCGTGTACTTTCGTCGAATAAGGGCAAGTTTTGGGGTAGGGCGATCAGGCCCAGCCGTCGTTTTCAATCAGTTGTTTGATGCGGTCTTTGTCGAACTCTGCTTCCAGTCGCGCCGCTTCTGCCGCTGCGATTTCGTCTTGATCGCCTTCAACCGAGTAAGGCGCGGCCTTGCGCCATTCTGCCAAATACGCATCGCTGTCTTTTGCGTCAATTTTCATGGCGCAGCGATCAATGGCCTGCTCAAAGCGTTCAGGCAATTGAACTTTGGCACCGCGACGGCCTTTGCCGACGATCACTTGGGCGGGAATATCCCGCCAATAAACGATGGTAACATCTGGCATCTCAGAGAATCCTTAAACGCGTTTCTTAAACACCTGTATTTTGTTCGCCCTTCAGAAAGAAGACCGTTTTCGACTTTGCCAGCGATTTTAGCGACACTTCTTTGATTGCAGCTCGCCAAAAATAACAAACTTGTAAAATCTGCCGTGAATGCATAACCTTAACATAACAGAATTTGGTGCAAGCTCATGCGAGCCAACGATAAACATGCGGCAAATAATCGCCGACAAAACACAGCAAGAAAACTCGAAACGGCCACGCCGAATGGGGGGCTTTTTGCTGCGCTCGATCTTGGAACAAACAGCTGCCGAATGTTGATTGCACGCCCTTCGGGCAATGAATTCGAAGTCGTTGATGCGTTCTCAAAACCTGTTCATCTTGGCGCGGGTCTGGCGGAATACGGAACCCTTGCGCCTGCTGCGATCAAACGAACTCTTGGTGCGTTGCGGATTTGCAGTAAAAAACTGCGCCAACACGGTGTGCAACATTCGCGTCTTGTTGCAACCGAAGCCTGTCGTCGGGCGCGCAATGGCTCTAGTTTTGTAAACTTGGTGAAGCGTGAAACTGGCCTTAACCTCGAAATTATTGATCCAGCCGAAGAGGCCCGCCTTGCGGTTGTCAGTTGTGCGCCCCATTTGGCAGACGATTCAGATCAACTGTTAATCGTGGATATTGGCGGGGGCTCGACCGAACTCGTTTGGTTAGATTTGTCGACAGTTGCACCACGAAATCGCGCGCGCGCACTTGTTGAGCTTGATTTAAACAAACGTGGGAAAGCAGGTTGTGAAAAATCCGCCTGTATCATGGATTGGAAATCGGTTCCCCTCGGTGTTGCGACGCTGAAGGATATGTTTCACGATGTGGATGATGATTGCGCAAAATTCGCGCTGATGTCGTGCTGTTTTGAAGAACAAATCGACGAATTTGTCCCCCCAGAAATTGGCAACGGCGAACGCTGCCAAATCATTGGGACATCGGGCACCGTAACAACTGTTGCGGCATCCCATCTGGGCCTAAGCCGTTATGAACGCTGCAAAGTTGACGGCGTTTCCATGTGCAAACAAGAAATCGACCAGGTTGTTAACCAATACCTTTCAATCGGCCCCGAAGGTCGCCGCAACGCCCCGTGCATTGGATCGGATCGTCACGAATTGATCATGTCGGGCGCTGCAATTTTACAAGCAATCCTACGTGTTTGGCCGTCAAGTTGCCTCACGGTTGCGGATCGCGGCCTTCGCGAAGGCCTCCTTTACTCTCAAATGACCGCCGCTGGCGTTCTCGGTGATAGGCCCAACTGATCATGGCAGAAGAAAAGAAATCCTCAGGTCGCGGGCAACGTGACCTGCGCGTGCGTGTTAAAACGGCGAAAGGTCGGCGTTTGTCGTCGACGCTTTGGTTGGAACGCCAGCTGAATGACCCCTACGTCCAAAAAGCCCAAAAAGACGGGTATCGGGGCAGGGCGGCGTATAAAATCCTCGAATTGGATGACAAATATCGCTTTCTGGTACCGGGTGCGCGAATTGTGGATTTGGGCTGTGCGCCAGGTGGTTGGTTACAGGTTGCTGTGCAGCGTGCAAATACCTTGGGCGAGCGTAAAGGTAAAAAACAGGGCACAATTTTGGGTGTTGATTTGCAAGAGGTTGATCCGATTCCTGGGTGTGAAATCCATGTTCTTGACTTCCTCGAAGACGATGCAGATTTGCAGGTTAAGGAATGGCTGGGCGGTAAAGCGGATGTAGTGATGTCCGATATGGCGGCCTCTGCCTCTGGTCATAAACAGACGGATCACTTGCGCATTATGGCCCTGTGCGAAGCTGCAGCCTATTTTGCGTTTGATGTCTTAGAAGAAGGCGGCACGTTTGTAGCCAAAGTTTTGGCAGGCGGGGCGGAACATACGCTGATGCAAACGCTCAAGCAAAAGTTCACCAAAGTCGCCAATGTCAAACCCCCTGCAAGCCGCTCTGACAGTTCTGAAAAATTTGTAGTCGCAACAGGATTTCGCGGCTAATTCGCAGCTTTGCTGGCGTAATCGCGATGGAACTTTAGATATCCATCCGATGTTGTTACCAACTGTTCCTTGACCAAATCATGAAACGCGGGCAGCTGGTGAAACGGCACAGCAGGATAGGCGTGATGTTCCGCATGATAGGGCATATTCCATGCCAAAAACCGAATAATCCTATTGGTAAATGTGGTGCGCGTGTTTTCAAACATATTGGCCACGGGCGGGCATAATCCGTGTTCTGCCAACAGATAAAGCCGCAAAAACGGTTGCCCGACGATGATAGGCAGGAGCCAACACCAGAAAATCCAACTCCATCCTGCAACGATCAATACAACTGCCATGCCATAAACTGCAAACATCCACCGCGCCTGCCAAACCACTGTTTGTTCTGCTTTTTGTGGTAGGTATGGTGCTGAAGCATCCCCCTTTGCTTGCTGCCACATCAACACAAACGTGGCTTTCCAAGTGGGGAGCCCACTGATATGCCAGAGATAATCGTTGAGCGTTACAGGTCTTGGGGTTTCCAATTCTGGATCATTCAACGGGTCATTTGTGTGTTTGTGATGCGCCAAATGAAAATACCGAAAGAAGGTGTTTGGAACGATCACCAGAACCGAACAAACATGCCCAACCACAATGTTCAAACGCGGGTTTTCAAAGGGGGTGAAATGCACTGTTTCATGCAGCAGTGTGAACAAAAAGATGATGCAGATCCCAAGTGGGAAGAGGGCTAACCCCCAAAACGGTGCCCCCACGGCGACATAGCACCCCAACACCAGAATCCAGCCGAAATGGGAGCATAATCGTTTAATCCCAACCCGATCAGATTTTGCGGTCAGCTTGGTGCGCGTGTCTGCGTCCAATAATTTAATCAGCTCTTTATGATCTAATTTCAGGGTCCCATCCCTCCGGTGCCAGTTCAAATCGTTCAAATTCAAATCCGGGTGAAACGGTACATCCGACCAAAACCCAGCCATCAATTGGCACAGATTTTTGCCACGCATTTGATGGCACAATCAATTGTGGGCGCTCGCCTGCAGCCAAATCGGACCCAAGGATCGAAACCTCGGTCGCGCCGTTTTTGTGGATGTGCAATTCCATGTTTGACCCTGCATACCAGTGCCAAATTTCTGCGCTGTCGATACGATGCCAATGGCTTACTTGATCCGCGTCGAGCAAGAAATAAATGCTCGTCCCAGCCGCCCTTGGATGGGTATTTGCGGCCCAAGTTTGCCGATACCAGCCCCCTTCAGGGTGTGGTTTTAGATCTAACATCTTAATTATTTCTTGGGCTGATTTGCTCATTTGTACTGCACCCGTGTGTTTAAATCAGCGCGTGTATGCCAATCCCAGTACCGTTCCAGTATCTGCGTGGTGATTGGGCCCGCAACATCGTTTCCAAGAATCCGTTTGTTCACGCGGGTAACAGGAACGGGCCCACCCGCCGTGGTGGTCGTGAACACCTCATCGGCATTTAGGAACCTGTCCTCAGAAATATCGCATGTTTTACACGTCAGTCCCAGCTCTGCACAAATCTCGATCACTGTGCGCCGCGTGATCCCTTCGAGCATGCCTGCTTGCGGCGTGACCACAACTCCGTCGATAACCGCAAAGATGTTAAACCCCGGTCCTTCGGTCACGTGTCCGTCGTGATCCAGCAAGACTGTTGTGTCATACCCATCGTCCAGCGCCTGAAACAACGCGCTTGTCATATCGCCCCAGTGATAGTTTTTGACCGTCGGATCGAGCGAGTTGACCGGAATACGCAGCGCATCCTTGGCAACGGAAATATGCGCACCGCGTTTTGCCACATCTGGTGGAATAACCCAAATGAACGGTACGGCCCAAGCATAGAAATGATTGGCACAGGAGCGCGGGTCACGGGTTCCAGGGATAAGCGGCGTGCCGCGCGATGCGACCATAGAAACATAGGCAGATTGCAATTCAGATGTTGCCACCAAATCAACCAACGCTGCACGAATGGCGGCGCGATCCATGCCGACATCCATGCGCAATTTCGCCATCGAGGTCATGAATCGATCCAGATAATCATCAAGACGAAAGAATGCGCCGTCCCAAACATGCACCACATCATAGGTGATGTCAGAGCGGGTTAATCCCCAATCAAAGACCGAAATCTTGGCCTCTGAAACGGGAATAATTTCGCCTTTCATCCACGCCGCGCCTGCTGAAAAATCTGGGTGTTTCATTATTTTTGCCCACGGGCATGAAAGATAAAACCAATGAAGTTTAACAAAAGCTGTGCGGCCAAAATTGCGGTTCCACCTGTGTGATCGTAATCGGGCGCAACCTCAACCAGATCAATTCCAACGACCTCATGATTTTGCGCAACATACTGTAATATTTCAAGAACTTCGTAATATAAGAACCCACCGTGGCTCGGCGTTCCTGTACCTGGTGCAATCGATGGGCAAAACGCATCAATATCAATCGTCACATAGACCCGTGCGCCTTTGGGAACCCGTGCGCCAGCAACATCACTGCCCATCTTGCGGATTTGGCGCACAGATTGAATGTCTGATCCCATACTGCGCGCCGCTTCATACCCTTCTTTCGCGGTGGAGCTGACATTGCGAATGCCAAACTGCGATAATCCAGTGACGTAATCTTTTTCGGCCGCACGGCGCATCGGATTGCCGTGCCCAAAGCGAACACCGTGGCGTTCATCGACAAAATCTAGATGCGCGTCGATTTGCAGAATGTGGATATCGCCCTGATCGTCAAATGCGTTGATGCAGGGGATATTGATCGAATGATCACCGCCAATTGTTACCGGCATTGCGCCAGCTGCCAGTGCTTTGCGCACCGCAAATTCGATGTTTTTGTGCGAATTTATTGTGTCGGTGTGGATGATATCGGCGTCGCCCATATCCACGATCCGAACGTCTTCGCCAAGGTAGGTCGCATCGTCTTCGTGATCGTAAGCGCCCGCATGGCCAAACGAAAACAGGGTCGATGCTTCGCGTACCGCCCGTGGCCCAAATCGTGCGCCTGATCGAAATTGCGCGCCAAAATCATAGGGTGCTCCGATGATCGCGACATCCGCATCAATCGCATCCCAATCCGCGATGTATTCTTTTTTTCCAAAGGTTGCGATGCCCACGAATGGCAGGTTTAACCGCCCGTCTTCATATCCATGTTCCGCCATTGCAGCCTCCTGTTAACTTTTTTCATTTCATGGATGGTGCAATTGGGACAGGACTGCAATAAAAACATCATGGCCACACTAAAACCTTTCTGGCGACGCACTCCGCCCGCGCTCTTTCCCAGCCTGCTGGGGCTTTTCGGCTTAGCGCTTGCATGGCGTGCCGCTGCGGACGTTTGGAATGTGCCGTCAACCATTGGCGCGATAATGGGTGTTATCGCAGCGTTTGTTTTGATGATCACGCTGACCAGTTACGTGATAAAACTGTACATCAGACCCAAAGTTCTGTGGGAAGATCTGCAAATCGGTCCAGCACGCGGAGCCGTGTCCGCTGGCTCCATGTGCGCGATGGCATTGGCCGCATTTCTTTTGCCCTACACAACACTTGGCGCATTTCTAATCTGGTGGATGTCAATTGGGCTTCATGCTGTTTATTTCGGCTGTGTTCTTGTGATCCTCAGCCGCCATGAAAACACATTCGAGGAAATTTCACCTGTTTTGATGCTACCTATCGTTGGTGTTCTTGTCGCAACCTTGGCCGCGCCTAAACTGGGATACGAGACCTTTGCGTTTGTTGTCCTAATGCTAGCGATCCCTGTGTCTGCTACAATTTTGCTGATATCACTGTGGAATGCCCGCACCGCTGGTGTTTCAGCCGCGCAACGCACGAGTTATGCCATTTTCCTCGCACCGCCCTCGGTAACGGCCTTGGGCATTTATGCCATAAGCGGGTCAACATATTACATGCCTGCTTGGATAGGTGCATCGCTGATCGGGATCGCACTACTGCCGTTTGTACGCTGGATGGGGCAGGGCGGCTGGAACCCGGGTTGGGGCGCATTTACGTTCCCCGTATCCGCATTCGCTGGCGTGCAAATTTTCGCAGTCAAAGCGGGTTACGGCTGGGTCGCCGAGGTTATGGCCATCGGTTCGCTTTCGCTCGCATCACTGGTTGTGCCGTATATTGTTGCACGCACTTACCTCAGCTGGTTCCAGGGCAAACTTGGCCCCGCAACCAAAGCCGCCGTCGCCTAGGCTATTTATCGAGAAACCGCACCGCGCCGATGTGATCGAGGTTGCGATTGCGCTGCGCATAATCAATGCCATACCCGACAACAAATTCATCGGGAATTTCAAACCCTGTCCACGTCGCCTTAACATCGACCTCCCGCCGTGACGGTTTATCCAGCAAAGCACACACCTCGAGCCGACTTGGATTGCGGGTTTGCAGCAGGTTAATCACGTGTTTCAGCGTGTGGCCAGTATCAACGATATCCTCAACCACCAAAATATCACGCCCTTCGATTTCACCGCGAAGATCCTTTAGAATGCGCACCTCGCGCGAAGACTTCATCCCGTCGCCGTAAGACGATGTTTCCAGAAAATCGACCTCGCAGGGTAAATCCAATTCCCGTACCAGATCAGCGATAAACACAAAACTACCGCGCAAAAGCCCGACAACAATCAGCTTATCCGTATCGGCAAAATGGGTGCCGATTTCGACCGCCAATTCTTCGACCCGTGCGGCGATTGATTTGGCTGAAATCATCTGATCAATGACGTAATTGCTGTGGTCCATTTGCGAATCCCTATTCCCGACAGCCCTAAGATACTGTCCAACACAAGATTGTCAGCACCCGCGACAAACAAACTTAGTGACGGGGCGACTTTACCATCCTAAACACCCCGTAATGCCGACACACAGTGAAACCCGCCAAATGCCACACAGCGCGCAACAGATGTATGATCTGATTGCCGATGTCGCCAAATATGACCAGTTTTTGCCATGGTGCGCGGCAACCCGAATTCGCAAAGAATGGGAAAAAGACGGCCACAAAGTTGTTGATGCCGATTTGATCATCTCTTTCAAAGTGTTTCGCGAACGCTTTACCAGCCGCGTCACCATGAAACCTGAAGAGGGCCGCATTGATGTAGAATACATCGACGGCCCATTCAAGTTTCTGCACAATCATTGGAATTTCAACCAGAACGGTGCAGGCTGCCAAGTCGATTTCCACGTGGATTTCGAATTTAAATCCGCCATTCTGCAATCCTTGATTGGCGTGGTCTTCAACGAGGCCATGCGCAGGATCGTTGGCGCCTTTGAGAAACGCGCAGAAACGCTTTACGGGCCGGCAACATCGGCCTAACATTTCGGATATGAACTGGCCTGATACGCGATTGTGCGACCTTCTCAATATTGAACACCCGATTATCCAAGCGCCGATGGCGGGCGCCTCTTCGCCAGAAATGGCGGCGGCGGCGGCAAATGCTGGGGCTTTGGGCTCGCTTGGCTGCGCGTTGCAAACCTTGGATCAAGTTAGCGCGGACGCAGATGCAGTTCGCGCTGGCACCAACCGCTCGGTGAATTTCAATTTCTTTGTTCATGCCAAACCCCAAGATGATGCAGATCGAACCGCCGCTGCCATTAAACGTCTAGAGCCGTGGTATGATATGCTGGGTCTGGGGGCACCAACGCCGCCCTCTGAAACCCATCCAACATTCAACGCGGACATTTGTGCGCTGGTTCTAAACCACCGCCCGCAAGTCGTGAGCTTTCACTTTGGCCTGCCTGACGCGGTGATGGTCGCCCAGTTGAAAGACGCGGGTTGCACGATCCTTTCATCGGCGACATCGGCGGCAGAGGCCATTTGGCTTGAACAAAACGGCGCAGATGCGATTATCGCCCAAGGCTTTGAGGCAGGGGGCCACAACGGCTGGTTCCTCCCGCGAAACGGTGCAGATATTGCTGGTACTTTCGCGCTGGTTCCACGGATTGTGGACGCGGTTTCAGTGCCTGTAATTGCCGCGGGCGGCATTGCCGACGGGCGCGGAATCGCAGCCGCGCTTACGCTCGGTGCATCAGGTGTTCAGATCGGAACAGCGTTTTTGGCCACGCCAGAATGCCGATCACACGATGTTCACAAACAGGCGGTGATAAATGCCACAGGCGATGACACGATGCACACCACCGCATTTTCTGGGCGGGCTGCGCGAACCATCACCAATGATTATGTCCGCGATATGGCTGGTGTGACCGACTGGCCAGATTTCCCGATGATGAATGCGGCAACCGCACCAATCCGCAGTGCCACGGCCAAAGATGGAACAGGGGCAGCCTTTGCGCTTTGGGCGGGGCAGGCAGTGGGGTTGGCCCGCGCTGAAACGACAACACAAGTTGTGGATCGTTTGGTCGCGCAGGCCAAAGCCATTTTAGAGCCGCAGTAAGATCATACTAAGATGCGTGATCATACGCACGTTCACCGTGTGACGTGATATCCAGCCCGTAATATTCATCTTCTTGGCTGACCCGAATTGGGCAGATAAAGCTGACTGCTATGGCGATAATCACAGTCATCAACACCGTAAACACACCCACAACCGCAATTCCGCCCAATTGCGCGGCCCAATCTGCATGGCCGAGCACGGCCAGCATCACGATGCCAAAAATACCGCCCAATCCGTGCACTGCAAACACATCCAGTGTGTCATCGATTTTCAGGATGTTTTTCACCAGACCACAGGCCTCTTGGCACAAAATACCCGCAATCGCACCAATGGCCAAAGCCTCGGCAGGGCCAACTGAGCCAGAGGCAGGGGTGATAGACGCCAGCCCCGCGATTGTCCCCGTGACCATGCCAACCATCGACGATTTTCCATATTTTATCCGCTCCCACAGCGCCCATGTAAGGGAAGCCGTTGCCGCAGAAATATGGGTCACCGTGATCGCCATTGCCGCACCACCATCGGCCGCCAATTGCGATCCGCCATTAAATCCAAACCAACCAATCCACAACATTGATGCGCCGATCATCACATAACCCGGATTGTGCGGTGGCTTCTTTTTGTCAGACCGCGCGCCCAGCATGACCGCAATCACCAGCGCGGCCAAACCCGCAGTTTCATGCACCACGATACCACCTGCAAAGTCATTTACAGCCTCTGTAAACAAGGCACCTTCACCACCAGACAGCATCCCGCCGCCCCAAATCCAGTGCACGACTGGTGCATAAACCAGCAACATCCACAGGCCCGAGAATAAGAGGACAAAGGAAAAGCTGATCCGTTCAACATAAGCGCCAACGATCAAGGCTGGCGTGATGATAGCAAAGGTCATCTGAAACGCAAAAAACAGGATTTCGGGGATCGTGCCAGACAGAGTATCCGCTGTTATCCCGATCAAGAACATCTTACCCAATCCGCCCCAAATGCCATTTCCGTCACCGAACGCGATGGAATAGCCAACAACCAGCCACAAAACCGACATGAGGCAGGCGATGGCAAAACATTGCATCAAAACCGATAAGACATTCCGCGACCGAACCAAGCCGCCGTAAAACAGCGCAAGGCCGGGTAACGTCATAAATAGGACCAACGCTGTTGCGACCATAATCCAAGCTGTATCTGCACCGTTCATGTGGAATTCCCTTTGGGTTTGTTTTCTTTTTCAAGACCCTGACAGGGCACAAAGGGGAAGGCGATGAAGCTGAAAACGTGCTCAAGATAAATAGATTTGCTCAATTATTGTGCAGGTGTGATGGTGTTGGTTAAAGTCTAATCAACGCAAAACTTAGCCAAGCGTTTTGTCACGTAGCGCCTTGAGCGCGAAATCGGTAGCCTTTTCACGTACGATTGATCGCCCCAATGCGCCAAATTCAATCGTGCAAGATACCGTGGCCTCGCTTGTTGCTAGACCAAAACAAACGCGCCCCTCAGGTTTGTGATCCGATCCGCCCGGTCCTGCGATACCGGTTACACTGATTGAAATATCGGCATTTGAACGGCGCAATGCCCCAGCAGCCATTTGCGCCGCGACATCTTGCGAAACGGCGCCATGAGCTTCGAGGGTTTCTGCGTGAACACCCAACATCTCCATCTTTGCGTCGTTGGAATAGGTTACGAAACCGCGTTCAACCACATCCGAAGATCCTGCGATCGCAGTCAAACTTGCGCTGACCAAACCACCCGTACAGCTTTCGGCGGTCACTATTCGTTCGCCGCGTGCGCGACATACGGCAAGGGTGGCTGTGGCCAAAACATCGTTCATCCGCCAAATCCCTGATGCGCAACATATCCCGCAATCATCAACACGATCGCGGCGTAAATCCCCGCAAGAACATCATCAAACATCACCCCAAAGGGTGTTGATTTTTTGTCCGCCCAGCTGACAGGCCACGGCTTTAAGATATCAAAAAACCGAAACAGCAGGAACCCACCGACCAATCCCGGCCAAGGCAAAATAACCACCGTGCTCGCATGCAGCCACAGCACAAACGACAGCGGCATCAATGTGATCCACTGACCTGCAACCTCGTCGATCACTACCATGCCCGGGTCGTGATCTGCTTGGCCCTGCGTCACCTCAGCGGTGGCCCACCAGCCAACAAAAAACACGATAATTGTCGCGATAAATAAGGCTGGAAACCCGCCAAAGGCGTGCAGCAGCACCGCAAAGGGCAGGGCGGCCGCTGACCCCCAAGTGCCAGGCGCAAAAGGCATTAACCCAACATAGAACCACGTCGCGAGAAGTTTGCTCATGGCTTCACCAAGGTCGCAGTTGCCTGCGCCGCAATCCCTTCGCGCCGCCCTGCGAAGCCCAGCTGTTCGGTCGTCGTCGCCTTCACGCTGATGCGACCCACGTCAACGCCTGTGATTTCCGCCAAGGTGTCCCGCATGGTTTGCGTGTGCGGCCCAATCTTCGGCAATTCGCAAATGATCGTGCAATCCAAGTGGGAAATCGTAAATCCGCGTGCCGCCACACGCTCAACCGCTTTGCGCAAGAATATATCGCTTGAAGCGCCCTTCCATTCCATTTCCGAAGGCGGAAACCATTGCCCAATATCGCCCTCGGCAAGGGATCCGAAAATCGCATCCGTCAGCGCGTGCATCGCCACATCCGCGTCTGAATGGCCAACTAAGCCCCGATCAAATGGAATATCGACGCCGTTCAGTGTGACGTGATCGCCCGCACCAAATTTATGCACGTCAAACCCGTTGCCAGTGCGAATATCCATGTCTGCTCCCATCAACGATGCCGCCAAAGAAAAATCCTCGGCGCGTGTAATCTTAATGTTGGTGTCGCGCCCCTGCACAATCGAAACATCAATTCCAAAGGCCCGCGCCGTTTCCACATCATCCGCCATCGGTTTGTCCAACGCGGCGTGGGCGGCGATGATCTCATCCCGTCGAAACCCCTGAGGCGTTTGCGCCCGCCATAACCCCTCTCGGGGCTGGGGTTCGGTCGCTGCCTGCGCATCCGCTCGCCACAAAGCATCCACCACAGGGATCGCCAAAAACGCGGCTGGCTGGGTTTCAAGCGCGGTTAGAACCGCATCAATTTCACCAACCGAAACCAAAGGCCGCGCGCCGTCGTGGATCAAAACATGGCTGCCTTGGCAGGCCGACAGGCCATTGCGAACGGAAGCGCTGCGGCTGTCTCCGCCCAACACGGGCGATTTAAGGCGTGGGTCAATAATGGATTGAACCGCCACTTCGTACAACGCAGTATCATCCCCGTGGATCACGACGCGCACCGCAGAAATATCCGCGTGAGCCAAACACGCCCGCACAGTGTGCTGCAAAACAGGCGCACCGCGCAGATCGCGATATTGTTTGGGCGTTCCCCCCCCCGCGCGCGTGCCACGGCCCGCCGCAACGATAAGAATTTCAGCATCCATGCCGTGATCCTAGTTTTTCCAAACCCCAATACCGCGCTGAACCGCGCGTCACAATGGCTCAATGGGCCGAGTATTACTTGCCAAAGAGTTGGATTTGCCTAAGAAAGAGGCGTGACCCAGATTATGATCGGAAATAAGGCACTTGCGCCGCCTGTACTGCTTGCGCCCCTCGCGGGGATCACTGATCTGCCGTTCCGCGATCTGGTGTCCAGCTTTGGCGCGGGGCTGGTGGTGTCTGAGATGATCGCCAGCGAAGAAATGATGCAAGCCCGTCCCGGAACCGTGGCGCGCGCCGAACTGGGTTTTGACAGCATCAACACATCGGTTCAGATTGCAGGGCGCGATGCCTATTGGATGGCTGAATGCGCCAAACTGTGCGTGGGGAACGGCGCGCAACTCATTGATATTAATATGGGGTGTCCTGCCAAAAAGGTCACGCAGGGCTATTCAGGTTCTGCCTTGATGAAGGATGTGGATTTTGCGCTTACCTTGATCGAAGCCGTGGTTGACGCCGTCGATGTTCCCGTCACCCTTAAAACGCGCCTCGGTTGGGATGATGACCTGCTGAATGCCCCGCAATTGGCGGTGGGGGCACAAAATGCTGGCGTCCAAATGATTACAATTCACGGGCGCACGCGGTGCCAGTTTTACAAAGGCCACGCCGACTGGGCCGCGATTGCAGGGGTAAAAGACGCCGTGAACGTGCCTGTAATTGCGAACGGCGATATCATTGATGTGCAAACCGCGACCAAAGCGATGGAATTATCTGGCGCGGACGGAGTTATGGTTGGGCGCGGCGCACAGGGACGGCCATGGCAGCTCGCCCAAATCGCGTCCACTCTGTTTGGCACGCCCGTACCACAAATTCCGACTGGCGCACAGCTTTTGAACATGATTTCAGGACATTACGAGGCGATGTTGTCCTTTTACGGTGACCCGCTTGGCAATCGTGTCGCGCGAAAACACCTTGGCTGGTACATGGATACGCTTCCCACGCCACCCGATCTGCGGAAACGCATTTTTACCGAAAAAGACAGCGCCAAAGTGCTGCATTTGATCCGCGAATTGCCTGCGTCCGGCCTGCAAATGGCCGCGCAATGATCCCTGATTTTGAACAAATCTGGGCAACTTTGCCGTTTCCAGCATTCGTGCTCGATGCGCAAAACCAGCTGAGCCACGCCAACAGCGCCGCCGAGCAGATGGTCAAATCCTCCGCCAAACAATTGCGGATGCGATCTGTTGCCTCCCTTTTTGGGGGCAATTCGCTGATTGCCGCCACCGTCGCCCAAGCCCGCGCCAATTCAGGCTCGCTTGTGCAATATAACGTCGATGTTGGGCTGAACGACGTTGATCCAATCACCTGCAACCTGCACGTCGCGCCTTTGGGGGCTGACACGGATACGCTTTTGCTGCTGATCCAACCCACAGGTGTCGCGCAAAAAATGAGCCGCTCGCTTACACACATGGCCGCTGGGCGATCCGTTGTTGCGATGTCTGCGATGCTTGCACATGAACTCCGCAATCCGCTTGCGGGTATTTCTGGCGCGGCGCAATTGTTAGCGATGAACGCGAATGAGGGTGATCTTGAGCTGACTGAGCTGATTGAAACCGAAACGCGCCGTATCGGCAAGCTGATCGACCGCGTTGAACATTTTGGTGATGACCGTCCGATTTCTGTGTCAGCCGTGAACATTCACGATGTTCTGGATCGCACCGTTCGCGCGGCCAAAGCAGGGTTTGCCAACCACATCGCGTTTTCGGTTGAGTATGATCCATCGTTGCCCGATGCCGCAGGGGACAGCGATCAATTGCTCCAAGTGTTTCAGAACATTATTAAAAATGCGGCAGAGGCAAACACAGGCACGCACGGAAAAATCAAAGTGCGGACCTCGTTTAATTCGGGGGTGAAGTTTGCGATTAGCGGCCATCAGGCACAAAACGTGCCGCTGCAAATTGAAATCAGCGACAACGGCACCGGCATTCCAGAATCCATGATCGCAGAGGTTTTCGACCCGTTTGTCACCTCTAAATCCAATGGCAGCGGGCTTGGCCTGCCGCTGGTTTCAAAAATTATTGCAGCGCACGGCGGCCTTGTTGAGTGCGACAGCACGCCAGAACGCACAACTTTCACCATTCGCCTGCCTATTTGGCGGCCCCAAACGGATACATAAATCATGGATGGCACCGTTCTTGTCGCAGACGACGATCGTACGATTCGCACTGTTTTAACGCAGGCGTTGACCCGCGCGGGCTGCAAAGTTCGTGCGACCAGCAACACCACGACCCTGTGGCGCTGGATCGAGGAAGGCGAGGGCGATGCGGTTATTTCCGACGTGATGATGCCAGACGGAAACGGGTTGGATTTACTGCCTGCAATTCGGCGCAAACGCCCCGATTTGCCAGTTATCGTGATTTCAGCGCAAAACACCGTTGTCACTGCCATTCGGGCCACAGATGCGGGTGCATTCGATTATATCCCCAAGCCGTTCGATCTGCGTGATCTGTTGTCCAAAGTGTCCAAAGCGTTGGCGCAATCGGGCCAAACGCCGCCAAAACCTGAACAGTCTGCCACGGACAACGGTATTCCGCTGGTGGGGGGAAGCCCGGCAATGCAAGAAGTGTACCGCATTGTCGCGCGGGTCGTGAACACAGATTTGAATGTTCTGATCATGGGGGCAAGCGGCACTGGCAAGGATCTGCTCGCGAAGTCGCTGCATGATCTGGGCAATCGCGCAGGTAGCCAATTTTTGCGCCTTAATTGTGGAACGGTGACGCCTGATCAACTGGACGCCCAAGTCCTGATCAACGCGGGGCAGGGTGCGACGGTATATATGGACGAGCTGTCCGAATTATCTGCCCAAAGCCAAATTCATCTGCTTAATTTAACCCAATCAGACAGCGTGCAATCCCTCGGCATTCGGTTTGTATCCTCCACCAGCAGGCCGATTTTGCCGCTGATTAACGACGGTGTGTTTCGCGAAGACTTGTTTTACCGATTGAACGTCATGCCGATAAACCTGCCGCCTCTTCGCGACCGTATCGAAGATATCGCGCCGCTGGCGCAGCATTTCTTGCGGGTCTGTGCGGATCGTGGAATGCAAGTGAAAACAATCGCAAATTCTGCACTTGAACTGATGCGAGTCGCATCGTGGTCTGGCAATGTCCGCGCGCTCGAAAATTTCGTGCAGCGATTGGTTTTATTAAGCCCTGATGATGAAATAAACACCGCATTTGTGGCCACAGCGTTGAAAGAACAATCAGATCAAAGTGTACCAAACCTCCCGCTTGTGACAGAAAAGCTGTCCGCTTCGGTCGAGGCGCATGTGAAACGCTACTTTGATCTGCACGGCGATGCGTTGCCTCCGCCCGGATTATACAATCGTATTCTGCGCGAAGTTGAGCTGCCCTTGCTGGTGCTCTCACTGTCTGCAACACGTGGAAATCAGATCAAAACTGCGGAACTTTTGGGGATTAACAGAAATACGTTGCGCAAAAAGATCAAAGAGCACGATATTCAGGTGACACGCACTAAGAAAATGATGTAAAACCGCCACAGTCGGTGGAGTAAGCCGAATCTGATAGAGCAGAGACCCATGAACATTGGGAGCAGTTGGCGGCGATTGAACGCTTGGCGCAAACAACGCCGAGTTCAGAATATCTTTGCGGTCTCGTTGGCGCTCCTTGCGCCTATTCTTGTCCTGACAACCTACATGGTTTTGCGCGCGTCTAACGGCTCCGTGTCAAACGATCTTATCCGTTTTGTCCTGCTGCTAGATTTCATCTACGTGCTGGTTGTCGCAGCGCTTGTTGGTCAACGCATCCTGCGGATGATGACCGCGCGCTCCAAAAAAGCGGCTGGTTCTCGGCTTCACCTGCGCTTGTCAGGTGTGTTTGCCTTTGTTGCCCTTGTGCCCACGGTTTTGGTGGCTGTTATCTCGACGATTTTGTTGAATTTCGGGTTTGAGAATTGGTTTTCGACCCGCGTTCAAAATGTGGTCGGCAATTCGCTGGCGGCGGCCCAAGCCTATGAAAACGAACAGCGCGATGATTTGGTTTCTGACGCGCAACTCCTTGCGCAATTCCTAAATCAGCAACGTCGTTTGCTTGGCTTTAATGCCGAAGGCGAATTGCGCTCCTCCCTAACGCTTGGGCAGGCTAGTATCCAACGCGGCCTCAAGGAGGCGTATGTTATTGATGGCACAGCCAAGCTTAAAGCGCGCGGCGAACGCAGCTATCTGTTTGATTTTGAAGAACCTTCCGAAAATAGCCTTCAACAGGCGGAGGAAGGCAAAACGGTTGTTATCCAAGATTGGGACAATAACGAATTCCGCGCTTTGATCCGATTAGCCGCCTATCCTGATCGCTATGTTTATGTGTCGCGCCGTGTTGATGGCGAAATCCTGAACCTGCTGGACGACACCAAAGAAACCGTCGCTTTGTACCGACAGGGCGAAAGCGAGCGCGATCAATTGCTGTTTGATCTTGCGCTGATTTACCTAGGGTTCGCCCTTATCGTTATCCTTGCGGCGATCTGGCTTGGTCTTTGGTTTGCCGAACGCCTTGCGCGTCCAGTTGGGCGGCTTGCAGGGGCGGCGCAGCGTGTTATCGCGGGTGATTTAGGGGTTCGCGTTAAAGAAGAAAAAGGCGATGATGAAATCGCGATGTTGGGGCGCACGTTTAACCGCATGACACAGCAAGTGAAACGCCAGCACGATGATTTACGCGATGCAAATGAACGCACGGAACGGCGGCGCCGCTTGTTTGACAGCGTGCTTTCTGGCGTTACCGCTGGGGTCATTGGTTTGAATGCCGACGGTAAAATTGCTATAATGAATGCGGCTGCGGCGCGATTGTTGAACCTCGATCTGGATGCGGATGACGGCAAAGAACTGATCCTAGCGGTGCCAGAGTTCGCCGCACTTTTTGCACAGCTAGAGGGGCGTTCAACAGATGTTGCCCAAAATGAAATTCGCCTTACCCGCACTGATTCCCCTGAAATCTTGCTGGTGCGTATGGCCGCTCGAACCGAAGAAGACGGCTCCCTTGAAGGGTATGTTGTCACCTTTGATGACGTTACCTCGTTGGTTTCGGCGCAACGTCTTGCCGCGTGGGGTGATGTGGCGCGCCGCATTGCCCACGAAATTAAGAATCCCCTGACCCCGATTCAGCTTTCTGCCGAACGAATGAAGCGAAAATTCGCTCCTAAACTGGGTGACGACGGCGCAGAGTTGGAACAATATTCTGATGTTATCATTCGACAAACCAACGATTTGCGTCGGATTGTGGACGAGTTTTCAAAGTTCGCCCGCATGCCAGAGCCAGAACGGCGCAGCGAAGATTTGGCAAAACTGATCCGCGATGTAGTTGTCCTTCAAAAAGAAGCTCTTGATCCAACGCAGATAAATCTGTCGCTTGATCTGGATGAAATCCAAGCCAACATTGATGCGACGATGTTCAATCAGGCATTCACAAACCTGATTAAGAATGCAGGCGAAGCCATTGAGGGAATGGCAGAAAAGCCAGACAGCTTTGCCCCCGAAATTCGGGTGATCGTCACGAGCATCGAGGGCTCCACGATCATTGAAATCCAAGACAACGGTATGGGCCTTCCGGCGGAAAACAGATCGCGCCTGTTCGAACCGTACGTGACGCATCGTGACAATGGCACGGGGCTTGGCCTGCCGATTGTGAAGAAAATTATCGAAGAGCATGGTGGCACGCTCGAATTGTTCGACGCGCCGCCGTTTGATGAAACGGGGCGCGTTGGCGCAATGGCGCGCATTGTGTTGCCATTCGGCAACGACCTAGGTACTGTAAACGAAAATATAAAAGCGGCCCAATAAAGGGCCCGAGCAGGAGTGGTAATAATGGGCGATATTCTTGTCGTTGACGACGAAAAAGATATTAGAGAACTTGTGTCCGATATTTTGGTGGATGAAGGCTACACTACGCGTAAGGCGGCAAATTCAGACGACACCTTCGCAGAGATTAACAAAGAGGCACCAGACCTCATCATCCTCGATATTTGGCTCAAAGAGAGCAAGTTGGACGGGATTGATATCCTAAAGGCTGTGCGACGCGACAATCCTGATATTCCCGTCGTTATCATTTCGGGCCACGGCAACATCGAAATCGCAGTGGCGGCCGTGAAACAGGGTGCCTATGATTTTATCGAAAAACCGTTCAACATTGATCAGCTGATGGTGGTGATTGCGCGCGCGATGGAAACATCGCGATTGCGCCGTGAAAACGCGCAACTCAAGGTTCGCGATGTCACCTCATCCGTCATGGTTGGCAATTCAGCGGCTTTTCGTAATCTACAAGTCCAGTTGGACAAAGTCACAAAGACCAATGGCCGCGTGATGCTGACAGGCCCATCTGGTTGCGGAAAAGAAGTTGCCGCCCGCTACATACATTCGAAATCTGATCGTGCGAAAGCACCGTTCGTCTCGGTAAATTCAGCCAGCATCGAATCTGATCGCATGGAAGAAGTGTTGTTTGGTCGCGAAGGCGGCGAACGGGGCTTTGAACCTGGCCTGTTGGAACAAGCCCACGGCGGTATCGTTTTCTTTGACGAAGTCGCCGATATGCCCATCGGTACACAATCCAAAATCCTTCGGGTTCTGGTCGAACAATCCTTCACCCGTCTCGGTGGTTCGGACAAAGTGCGCGTCGATATTCGCGTTTTATCCGCCACCAATCGTGATTTGCTGCAAGAAATCGCCGCTGGCAACTTTCGTGAAGAATTATACCACCGCCTAAACGTGGTTCCGATCTCTGTTCCTTCCCTCGAAGCGCGCCGCGAAGACATCGCAATGCTCGCCGAACATTTCATGGAAGAATTGAACACCTCCCAAGGCTTGCCCGTGCGCGCTTTGGCAGAAGAAACCGAAGCCTTGCTGCAAACCATGGCTTGGCCTGGCAACGTGCGCCAGCTGCGCAATGTGATCGAACGGGTTTTGATCCTTGGCCCTGAAAAAGGAGAAATCGAAGCCTCTGAAATTCCGGGCAATGAAGGTGGCAACAGCAGCGACGGCGGCGGTTTGTCCAACAATTACGCAACTTTACCGCTGCGCGAAGCCCGCGAAATGTTTGAACGCGAATACTTGATGGCGCAAATCAACCGTTTTGGCGGCAATATTTCACGCACCGCGAACTTTGTTGGCATGGAACGCAGCGCATTGCACCGCAAGCTGAAAACCCTAAATGTTGTCACAACCAACAAGGCAGGCACACGTATCGCAGAGATCGAAGAAGAGAGCATAGACGATTGACGCGGCGCTTCAAACTGCTACGCAATGGTGTTCACGGCGAATTAATCGCCAGGGCAGGAGCCTGAAATGAAGGTTATTGTGTGTGGCGCAGGACAAGTTGGCTGGCAGATTGCCCGCCATTTGGCCGTTGAAAACAACGATGTAACCATCGTGGATAACAATCCTGCTTTGGTAAACCAAGCCACGGATGCGCTGGATGTGTCTGGCGTTACGGGGTTTGCCAGCTACCCTGATGTCTTGCGACGGGCAGGGGCGCGGGACGCAGATATGATCATCGCAGCCACTCATTCCGACGAGGTAAACATGGTCACCTGTCAGGTGGCGCATTCCGTTTTTAAGATCCCACGCAAAGTGGCGCGTCTGCGGGCGCAATCCTACCTCGATGTGATTTACACGGATCTTTATCAGCGCGATCACCTGCCAATTGATGTTGTGATTTCCCCCGAAAAAGAGGTCGCAGCTGCGGCCCTGCGCCAACTCGCCGCGCCGTCCACATTTGACAACGAACCGTTCTTGCAGGGCGATGTCGAAATGCTCGGCATCACGCTCGATGACGAATGCCCCGTCGTGAACACACCGTTGCGCCAACTCTCTGAGCTGTTTTCAACCCTGCGTGCGTTGGTGTGCGGTGTGCGTCGCGGTGAACGCCTGTTTACCGCCAACGCGGATGATCAACTTTTTGCAGGCGATCAGATTTATTTGTTTGCCCACAAAGACGACGTGCGCCGTGCGCTAGAAATCTTTGGCAAGACCACCAAAAAACGCGAACGCATCATCATTATTGGCGGTGGCAATGTTGGCTTAACGGTTGCCAGCCATCTGGAACTCGGCTCAGATCGGCTCCGCACCAAAATCATCGAACGCTCGCGTGAATGTGCAGAACACGCTGCTGAAAGCCTGGAGCGAACCATCGTTCTGCATGGCGATGGTCTTGACAAAGACCTGCTGGAAGAAGCCAACCTCGACAAAGCCGATGCGCTTTTGGCGGTTACGGACGACGATAAAACCAATCTTCTGACGGCAACACGGGCCAAGGCGGCTGGTTGCCCGCAGGTGGTTGCTTTGGTCAATGATCACGGCCTCGCGTCTTTGATGCGCCCGTTGAACATTGATGCGTTCATTCACCCCCGCGCCACGACTGTGTCCTCGATCCTGCGCCACATTCGCCACGGGCGGGTGCGCCAAGTTTATTCCATCGGGGATGCCGAAGCAGAGGTGATCGAGGCGCAAGTCATGTCGACGTCGCCCATCGCGGGGCAAGCGATCCGCGATATTTCCATGCCAGAGGGTGCAATCATTGCCTCCTTGCAAAAGGGCGAAAAAATCGTGCGCCCAACAGGGGACACCCGCGTTGACGAGGGCGATATCGTCGTCATCTTCTCCCTTGCCCGCCACATAGAAGAGGTCGAACGCCTGCTCCAAGTGCAGATCGACTTCTTTTAAAGGGGGCTTGGCGCGATGAAATGGCTTAGATCCCTGCCTCTTTTCGTTCAGCTGTTGGCGTTTTCAGTCGTGATGATGTACCTGCCCATGGCCTTTGCCATTCGGCTCGAAGATTGGGATGTGGCGCGTACATTTTTCTACTACACAACCTTTCTGCTAATCCTTCTCGCGCTGGTCGGGATCGCCGTGACGGGCTATTCATCGCGCAATACCGCGCGCCATTATCTGGTTACAGTGTTTGCCGCGTTTTTGACCATTCCCGCGCTTTTGGCGCTGCCATTCACCTACCTTGTGCCCTCAATCACCTATTTCCAAGCCTATTTTGAAATGCTGTCGTGCCTCACAACCACTGGCGCGACCCTGTTTGATGACCCGACCCTTGTTCCTGCGCCATTGCACATGATGCGCGCGATTGTCGGCTGGATTGGCGGTTTTTTCATTCTTGTTGTTGCCATGTCGATCTTTGCCCCCCTGCAAATTGGCGGGTTTGAGATCTTTGCAGCAGGGCGGGGCACCCAAAAAACCAGCAATCAAATCGCCACCGCCGCCGCGAGACAACGCCTTACGCGTTATGCCTCGCAAATATTCCCCGTTTACGTTTTTGTGACATCGCTTTTGGTGCTGTGCCTGCTCATCGCGGGGGATCGCACATTGGTTGCCGTATCCCACGCCATGTCGATCATCTCAACCAGCGGCATTTCCCCTGTGGGTGGATTACAAGGCGCGAGTTCTGGGTACGCAGGCGAAGCATTGATGTTTTTATTCCTGTTCTTCGCGGTTTCACGACACACCTTCTTTTTCAGCACCGACAAAGAAGTGGTGCAAAACCTGAAGTCGGACAAAGAGGTGAACCTCGTCCTGATCTGCATCACGGTCATCCCGATCCTTTTGTTCATCCGCCACTGGACAGTCGCATTCGAGGTGTCCGCCGACGTCGAAGCGCCAAGTGCAATTGCCGCCCTATGGGGCGCGATGTTCACCGTCTTGTCGTTTCTAACCACAACAGGATTTGAAAGCACATCTTGGGAAGGCGCGCGCAGTTGGTCTGGCCTAGGAACCACGGGCATCATCTTGATGGGCCTTTCCATCATGGGCGGGGGCATTGCGACAACGGCAGGCGGTGTGAAATTGTTGCGTGTTTACGCGCTCTATAAACACGGGCAGCGCGAAATTGATCGCCTAAGCCACCCAAATTCGGTCGCGGGCAGTTCGCTGCGCGTCCGCATGATCCGGCGCGAAGGTGCGCAAATTGCCTGGATTTTCCTGATGCTCTTTGTGCTCTCACTTGCTCTTGTGGCACTGGCACTCTCGGCCACTGGGATCAGCTTTTCTGACAGTTTGCTCTTTGCAACGGCGGGGCTTTCAAACACCGGCCCCCTCGCGAATGCCGCAGGCGAGAGCTTTACGGGCTACGCCAATATTTCTGATACGGGTAAGGTAATCCTTTGTGTCGCAATGGTTTTGGGCCGCTTAGAAGCGCTCGCAGTAATTGCGGTGCTAAATCCAAACTATTGGCGGTAATCCCCCAAAAGTTTGCAAAGAATCGTTTTTGCACTGGTCAAAGCGAAATTTAACCCCATACTCTGCGCAATCGTGTTTGCACTGCGTAAATACGGTTTTCTAACAACAACAATATCCTGCTTACTCAATGCGGGGCATAAAACTGAAAGCTGACAAGATGGCCGGCGATAAACAAAACCTGCAAGATGCGTTCCTCAATAATGTACGTAAATCCAAAATTTCCGTGACAATTTTTCTGATCAACGGTGTGAAGCTGCAAGGCATGATCACGTGGTTCGATAATTTCTGTGTGCTGCTGCGCCGCGATGGTCAAAGCCAACTGGTGTATAAACACGCGATTTCCACCATCATGCCAGCGCAAGCTGTGCAGCTTTATGATGGCGAGGAAAGCTAGGATTTGGAACGGGCCTGCGTCCTCCACCCCGACATCAAGAACAAAGAAACACGGCGTGCGCCTGAAAATTCGCTCGCCGAAGCTGTTTCTTTGGCCCATGCTCTGCGGCTCGATATTGGCTTTGCCGATGTTGTAAACCTGCGCAAACCGCAGGTCGGTTTGTTGTTTGGCAAAGGCAAGTTGGAAGAAATCCACGAGAAGATCGAGGCCGAGGAAATTGGTCTTGTTATTATCGACGGCCCTGTTACGCCGATCCAACAGCGTAACCTAGAACGCCACTGGAAGGTCAAAGTGCTGGATCGCACTGGCCTTATCCTAGAAATTTTCGCAGATCGTGCCTCCACCCGCGAAGGTGTTTTGCAGGTTGATCTTGCCGCGCTCAATTACTCCAAAACTCGCCTCGTGCGCGCTTGGACCCACCTAGAACGGCAACGTGGCGGCCTCGGATTTGTTGGCGGTGCGGGTGAAACGCAAATTGAATCTGATCGCCGCGCCATTGATGATGCTATCGTTCGTTTGAAAAAACAGCTGTCCAAAGTTGTGAAAACCCGCGAACTGCACCGCGCCGCACGGGCCAAAGTGCCCTATCCGATTGTTGCCCTTGTTGGCTACACGAACGCGGGTAAATCGACACTGTTTAACAAATTAACGGGTGCGGATGTAATGGCCAAAGACATGCTCTTTGCCACGCTCGATCCGACGATGCGCGAAATCGAATTGCCGCTGGGGCAGAAAATTATCCTGTCTGACACTGTTGGTTTCATCTCTGAGCTACCAACGCAGCTTGTTGCGGCCTTTCGTGCCACTTTGGAAGAAGTCCTTGATGCTGATTTGATCCTGCATGTTCGCGATATTGCGCATCCAGAATCCCAAGCCCAGTCCGACGACGTTACCGATATTCTGAACGACCTTGGTATTACCCAAGAGGCCAAAGACGGCATGATCGAGGTTTGGAATAAATCTGATCTGCTGGATCAAAAGGCGTTAGAAACTGCGCAAAACACGTCGGATCGCACTAAAAACATTCAAACAATTTCCGCCATCACAGGGCAGGGGATTGATACGCTGTTGCGCGATATCGAAGTCGCGATTGAACCCCCAACCCAGACCGAAACCATCCGTTTAGCCTATTCCGAAGGCGCGCGTCGGGCTTGGTTGTTTGAACAAAACGTCATCGACGCCGAAGATTATTGGGATCAGGGCTATGAATTGACCGTGACTTGGACGCCAAAACAGGCGGCGCAATTCGAAAAATACGGCGCTTAACGGGTCGCCCCACGTCTCAGTTTTGCGACACATCTTTAGCTGGCAAGGCCGCGTGCTCTTCCAACGGCGCACAATCCTGCTACATTTCGCGCAACTCAAGGATTGCTGAATGACTGATCTTCCAACCTCTATCGATGCCACGCAAACCATGCTGTCCGATGAAAATTACATCTGCGACCGCTCGCTCGCGACGCTGATTTACCTCTCGCTCACCCTCAAACGCCCGATATTCCTTGAAGGCGAAGCAGGCGTTGGCAAAACCGAACTGGCCAAAACCCTCGCCACGGCTCTGGGGCGCGATTTAATCCGTTTGCAATGCTACGAGGGCCTTGATGCCAGCACTGCCGTTTATGAATGGAATTTTGCCGCTCAAATGATCGCAATGCGGGCCGCTGGCGATGGCGCCATGAAAGAAGACGCGCTCTTCACTGAAAAATACCTGATCAAACGCCCGCTATTGCAAGCGATGGAACCCAATCCCAAAGGCCCGCCAATCTTGCTGATTGACGAAATTGATCGCACTGACGAACCATTTGAGGCGTTCCTGCTCGAGGCCCTTTCAGATTACCAAGTCACCATTCCCGAACTTGGCACGATCAAGGCACCCGAACCGCCCATCGTCATCCTAACATCCAACCGCACCCGCGAAGTGCACGACGCATTGAAACGCCGCTGCCTGTACCACTGGGTCGATTATCCGGGGTTCGAGCGCGAGGTCGAAATCCTGCGCGCCCGCGCCCCCGAAGCCACCGAAACGCTGTCCCGAGAAGTGGTCGGTTTCATCCAACACCTGCGCGACGAAGACCTGTTCAAAAACCCCGGCGTCGCCGAAACAATTGACTGGGCCAAATGCCTTGTGGCCCTTGATGCCGTGGCCCTGTCACCTGAAGTTATCGCAGATACACTTGGCGCGGTTCTGAAATACCAAGACGACATCGCCAAAATCGCTGGCTCCGAAGCAACCCGCATCCTTGATCACGCCCGCGCCAATATCGCGAACTCGGGTCTTTGATCCATGACCCTACCGCATCTCCGCATCTCACAACCCCACAACGGCATCTTCGCCTATTACGATGGCCGCGTTGCGGGCTATCGGTTCGATCCACGTCCCAATTGGGTTGATGAAGGCGGCCTAGGCCTTGGCATTGCCAGCTTCACCTTGGTTGAGGGCAAGGAGGCCATCGTTTACGACACAGGCACAACGCCCGCCCACGGAACCGCCATCGCAGAGCACCTAAAAGGGCAGGGCGTTGAACGCATCCGCATCATCTATTCCCATTGGCACAAAGACCACATCGCAGGCACAGCGCAAATCCTCGCCGTCTTTCCAGACAGCCCAATTATCGCCAACATCCGCACCGCAGAACACCTAACGACGAACAAATCAGACCTCGAAAGCACACGCCGTTGGCCCCCGATCACCCCCTTGGCGCTGCCGACTGAAACCTTTGATGGAACGCTGAAACTCACGCTTGGGACGCGCGAACTCGAACTGCACTGCTTTAACATTCACTCCGACGATGCCTCAGTCATGTTCCTCCCAGCGGAACGCATTTTGTTAGCGGGCGACACTGTTGAGGACCCGATAACTTACGTCAATGAACCGCAAGATTTCGCCAAACACATTGCGGATTTGCAACGCCTAAAATCCCTGAACGCGATCAAAATACTACCCTGCCACGGCGCCGACCCCGTGATCGCCTCTGGTGGGTATGACACCAACCTAATTGATGCCACGCTAACCTATACCAACTGGCTCCAAAGCCTTGCTAACACGCCTGAAAATCCCACTCAATCGATCCAAGAAATCCTCGCAGATCACTTCACTGAAAACCACGTGGCATGGTTCGAACCCTACGCCGAGGTTCACGCCTCCAACGTGCAAGCAGCCCTCGGGTTGCGCGATGGCTGACCCTGTTAAAGATCTGCCTGTAAACGGCAAACTGGTCGCAAATATCGTCTATTTCGTGCGCACGCTACGCCGTGCAGGCGTGCCCGTGGGCAGCGCACAAACCTTGCAAGCCATTCGCGCGGTCCAAGCCGCAGGTTTCAGCGCACGACGTGATTTCTTCTTCACGTTACGCGCCACACTGATCACCCGCGCCGAACACCTTGACGTGTTTGAACGCATCTTTTCGATGTTCTGGCGCGACCCAGAATTTCTGGAATTGATGGTGCAAACCATGCTGCCGATGATCCAAACACAAGGGGTGGAAAAGGAAAAGAAAACCGCCGAACAACGCGCCGCCGAAGCCATGATGGACGGCGCACCACCCCCGGCGCAACCCGATGTTGAAGACGCGCGCGAAGAGGTAGAAGTAGACGCAGAATTTTCCTTTTCAGCAGATGAAAAACTCGGCTCGATGGATTTTGAACAAATGTCCAACGCCGAAATGGCACAAGCCAAACAGGCCATCGCAAACATGACTTTGCCGATCAAACCGATACAAAGCCGCCGTTTTTCACCCAGCCCCACAGGCAACCGCATTGACGCCCGCGCAACGCTGCGCGCCGCCATGCGCACGGGCGGCGAGGTGATTGATTTACCAAAACGCAAACCCAAAACACGGCAACCAGACCTCGTGGCGCTGTGCGATATTTCGGGGTCCATGTCGACCTATTCGCGCCTGTTCATGCATTTTCTGCATTCCGTCTCAGTCACCAAAGGCCAAGGTTGGGCCCGCGTTCATGCTTTCACCTTCGGCACCCGCCTCACCAACATCACCCGCAGCCTTTCGGAGCGTGATCCCGACGCAGCACTCAAGGCCGTTGGCGTTCAATCCCAAGACTGGGACGGGGGCACACGCATCGGCACATCGCTTGAAGAGTTCAACAAACACTGGTCGCGCCGCGTGTTGTCGCGCGGTGCCGTCGTGCTGTTGGTAACTGACGGGCTCGAGCGCCAAGACCCAGACGCATTGGCGCGTGAGATCAAACGCTTGCGCCTGTCCGCACGCCAAGTCATCTGGCTCAATCCCCTGATGCGCTGGGATGGGTTCACCCCACAAGCCGCAGGCATCCGCGCGATACTGCCCCACGTCGACAGCTTTCATTCCTGTCACAGTCTCAATTCTTTTCGTGATCTGACAACTGCACTTTCCTCTGGTGATACGGGCGAAAAACAACGACTAATGGCGCTGCTATGACAGAAAAAAACCTAGATAACATGCCCGCAGTAACGCTCGATTACATCGCGCAAGGCCACAAAGCCGCAATCGCGACAGTGATTGAAACATGGGGCAGCGCACCGCGCCCGGTTGGCGCACAGCTTGCCATCCGCGATGACGGCACGTTCCAAGGATCAGTGTCAGGTGGGTGTGTTGAGGGCGCAGTTGTCGCCGAAGCAATCGAGGTTTTGCAAACAGGCGAATGCCGCGTCTTAGAATACGGCGTGTCTGACGAAGAGGTCTTCGCCGTCGGCCTCGCCTGTGGGGGTGAAATCAAAATCCTCGTTGAGCCCGTCGGTTTAGGGCAGGGACCAAGTGTTGAAATGCTGCAAGCCTTGAACAATGCACGATCTGGCCGAACACCGATTGGCACGCAAACCAACCTTGCAACTTGGGACCGAAAACTGATCACCGCCGATGACGCGCCACAGCGTTTCACTACCGACAAATCTGGTGTCGATGATGGTATCTTTACCGCCGTTCAAAACCCGCCATTGCGCCTTATCGTTGTCGGTGCGGTCCACATTGCCCAAGCCTTGCTGCCCATGGCCCGCATCGCTGGCTATGATCCCTACCTTATTGATCCGCGTGATAGTTTCGGCTCGCAGGCGCGTTTTCCAGATCAGGTGATCCTTAACGAATGGCCAGATGCCGCTGTTGAAACGCTTGGTCTTGATGCTCGCACGGCGCTTGTTACGCTGTCGCACGATCCCAAACTCGATTCTCCTGCTTTGGCTAGCGCGCTTAACTCCGATGCCTTTTACATCGGTGCGCTCGGCTCCAAACGCACGCACGCGAAACGTCGCGCACAGCTTACGAAAATGGGATTCACGAACACCCAGATTGATCGCATCCACGGCCCCGTTGGCGCGAATATCGGGGCTGCAACACCGTCAGAGATCGCGATTTCCGTCATGGCGCAAATCACGCAAACCCTGCGCATGTCATGAAATTTGGCCCTGTTCCTACGGCCCACGCGATTGGCCACACGTTGGCCCATTCCCTTACGCAGGGCGGGTTTCGTCTGCCCAAAGGCCACCAAATCACCAGCTCAGATGCGTTAAAGCTAACAATATTGGGAATTACTTCGCTTACCGTCGCACAGCTTGAGGCCAACGATATTGATGAAAACACCGCAGCGGCCCAGCTTGCTGCATCTGTTGAGTGCGAAAACATCCGCATCACAGAGCCATTTTCAGGCCGCGTGAACCTGATCGCAAAGGGTAGCGGCGTCTTGCGCATCAAATCTGCAAACATCGCAGCCTTCAATGAAATCGACGAAGCAATCACGATCGCGACCTTGCCAGATTACGCCCGTGTGTTTGACGGCACGTTGCTTGCGACAATCAAAATCATCCCCTACGCCGCGGCACAAAACAGCGTGATGCAAGTCGCAAAAACACTGGGCCCAGATACGCTCACACTCCACCCAATGGGCCTCAAAACGGCGCGTCTGATCCTGACAGAAACACCCAACTTCAAACCCTCACTGCTTGCCAAAGGCGAGGCTGCCGTTCGCGCGCGCACAACCGCACTTGGCCTTGATCTACAATCCGTTGAAACGGTTGCTCATACAGAAACCGCCGTCGCCGATGCCCTGCAATCTGGCGCGGCTGATCTAACACTAATCCTCGGTGCCTCAGCCACATCAGATCGCCAAGACGTTGCCCCAGCGGGCCTAGTTTCGGCTGGTGGCACGCTCACCCGTTTCGGCATGCCTGTTGATCCAGGCAATCTTTTGTTCTTTGGCGCGTTGAACGGCAATCCCGTTGTTGGCCTGCCTGGATGCGCGCGCTCGCCTGCGCTTAACGGAACGGATTGGGTGTTGGAACGGCTCTGCGCCAAACTGCCTGTCACATCCCAAGGCATCGCCGCGATGGGCGTTGGGGGCCTGTTGAAAGAGGTCCCAGCTCGCCCACAACCACGCCGCAGTCTACCGATCAAACAGGGAAAACCTCATGTTCTGCTGCTGGCTGCAGGCAAATCCAGCCGAATGCGTGGGCAAAACAAACTGCTGCGTCAGATCGACGGTACTCCGTTGGTGGTGCGCACGGCGAAACGGCTTGCGCAATCTAATGCCGGCGGCATGACCATCGTGATTAACCCTGAAACCGTTGGTCTGGCTGTGGCCGTTCAAGGGCAGGGCGATCAGATCATCCAAGCAAAAGACGCGAACTCTGGCCTCGCGGCGAGCCTTCGTGCGGGGATCAACGCGCTGCCCAAAACAGCAACGGCTGTCATCATCGCCCTTGCTGACATGCCCGACGTAACAGCCCAAGACATTGACGCGCTTATCGCGGCCTTTGATCCCGCAAACGGCGCATTGATCGTTGCCCCAACAGCCCCAAACGGCAAACGTGGCAATCCGGTGTTGTTTGATCGGCGCTACTTTGAACCCCTCGCATCGCTTACGGGTGATACGGGCGCCAAAGCCCTGATCGAGGCAGAAATCAGCAACCTTTGTCTAGTGCCACGGGGCGCGGGTGTTCTTGTCGATCTTGATACGCCAGAGGCTTGGGACGTTTGGGAACAGAGCAACACCTAACCCAATTTCTTGCTTTTTGGTCTTGCCCGTGCTTCCATCCGCGCCAAAGGGGAACACATGCCAGCGCTTACCTACGCCAGCCACGTCGAAAAAGTCCAAGCCGAAATTGAAGGTCGTGCACCTGCACGTTCTGCCATCGCAGCATCTTGGGCGCGGTCAGCATTCCATCATGGTTTGGAACCTGATCTACAGCTGAACCAAAATGTCCTGTCCCAATCTGAACTGAAACTGGAACAGGATCGCCTTGATCTGCTGTTGCATATTGCCCGACCCGTCATGGAGCAGCTGTTTGTTGCCGTCGTGAAAACGGGCTGCTGTGTTGTTCTGAGCAACAAAGACGGCGTGATCCTACATCGCTTGATCCATGACGTTGATCTGCAATCCATGAACGCAGTTGGTGCACGTTCTGGTGCGATCTGGTCTGAAGAACACGCAGGAACCAACGGGATCGGCACATGCGCCATCGAAGAGCGCCCTGTGATTGTTCACAAGGATCAGCATTTCCGCGAAGAAATTATCGGCATGTCCTGTGCGGGCGCGCCTATTTTTGACGTGACGGGCAACATGATCGCGGTGTTGGATATTTCCAGCGCACGGGATGATATGCACGCAAGTTTTGCGCAAGTCATGTCGTCGCTGGTAATAAATGCCGCCAATAAAATCGAAACAGAACACTTTCGCGCGTCGTTTAACGGGGCCAAAATCATTGTGGCCGAAGGGCATTCCAACCTTGGAACACCACTGCTGGCCTCGGATCGTGATGATCTTGTGATTGGCGCAAATCGTGCGGCGCGGCGACTGTTCGGCCTCCAAAATGAGACCTTTGCAATCCCGTTGCCGCGTCACGAAATACTAGCGGATGACACGCCTCCTGCGGGGTTGATGGATGCAGAACGCGCCACTGTGCGGCGTGCTTTGGCGGCGGCGCGGGGCAATGCCACGCGGGCGGCAAAAGCCCTCAGTGTCAGCCGTGCGACATTTTACAGGTTGCTCAAAAAACACGATATAGCACTCTAAGCTGTCTCAGCCCTGAGACAATCTTACGGATTACGTGTGCCTAGGGCCACTCCGAAAGGGGCGCGAGCGTTGACAAGACGCGGTGCAATCGGGTCTATTTTTTGAACAACAGGAGAACTGCGTTAAATGGATATGTCTGGCGAATACCGCATCGAAGCCTCAATCGACCAAGTCTGGGCGGCCATTCAAAACCCAGACATCCTAAAGGCGGCCATCCCTGGGTGTGAAGAATTGGATAAAACCAGCGACACCGAGATGAGCGCCAAAGTTTCGCTCAAGATCGGCCCCGTCAAAGCAAAATTTGCAGGCGAGGTTGAACTGCAAGACATGATCGAACCCACATCGCTCAAGATTCAAGGCGAAGGCAAGGGCGGTATCGCTGGCTTTGCCAAAGGTGGCGCAGATGTTCAACTGGCCGCCGACGGCGATGAAACAATTCTGACCTACACAGCCAAAGCCCAAGTCGGCGGCAAAATTGCCCAGCTTGGCTCACGGCTTATTCAATCCACGGCGGCAAAACTCGCTGATAAGTTCTTTGCAAACCTCAAGGACCAGCTCGCCAACACTTAATTTCATTCGACATAAGGCGCACTGCGCCCGTCATTTCTGGGAGGATACGATGACCAAAGTTTCAATGACCGTAAACGGGAAGGCACGCAGTGCCGAGGTTCCCGACAACACGCTTCTAGTGGATTACATTCGCGAAAACTTGCGCCTAACTGGCACGCACGTTGGCTGTGACACATCACAATGCGGCGCGTGCGTTGTGCATGTGGATGGCCAAGCGGTTAAAGCCTGCACCATGTTGGCTGTGTCTGCGCAAGGATCCGACATCACCACAATCGAAGGCGTCGCTGCCTCCAAAAACGAACTGCACCCGATGCAGTTGGCCTTCAAGGAAAACCACGGCCTACAGTGCGGGTTCTGCACACCTGGCATGATTATGACCGCCACCGATATGGTCGAGCGCTATAAGGCAGCTGGCAAGGAACTGGATGAGCAATCCATCCGCGAAGAGCTGGAAGGCAACATCTGCCGCTGCACAGGCTACCACAACATCGTCAAATCGATCGCCGACGGCGCATCGAAAATGAACGCATAGGGGAGAACAGACATGAGTGAAGGAATTGGCACCCGCGTCCTGCGCAAAGAGGACAAGCGTTTTTTAACTGGCAAAGGCCGGTACACAGACGACATTGTTGAACCGAACCAAGCCTATGCGGCGTTCGTTCGATCCCCCCACGCCCACGCCGAAATCAACGGCATCGACAAATCCGCAGCACTTGCGATGGAGGGCGTTGTCGACGTGCTTGATGGTCATCAGCTGACGGGCGACGAAATCGGTAACATCATCTGTGGTTGGGGCATTACCTCCAAAGACGGCACACCGATGAACATGGGCGCATGGTCCGCATTGGCCACCGCAAAGGTTCGCTATGTGGGCGACGCGGTATGTGTTGTGATCGCAGACACCAAAGCACAAGCACAAGCCGCCGCTGAAGCAGTCGATGTGGATTACAACGTCCTGCCTGCTGTTTCTAATGTGCTGGCCTCTATGGCGGATGGCGCGCCGCAAATTCACGAAAACGCACCCGGGAACCAAATTTTTGACTGGGAAATCGGTCTTAAGGATGAAACCGACGCGGCTCTTGCAGGGGCGGCGCACACCACAACGATGGACATTACCAACAACCGTCTGTCGCCAAACCCGATGGAACCCCGTTCCGCCGTTGCAACCTATAACGAGGCCGAAGATCACTATACGCTGTATACTACATCGCAAAACCCGCATGTGGCGCGTCTGGTCCTGTCTGCGTTCTATAACGTCGCACCAGAACACAAACTGCGCGTGATCGCGCCTGATGTGGGCGGCGGCTTTGGGGCCAAGATTTACATCTACCCCGAAGAAATCACCTGCCTTTGGGCGTCAATGAAAACCGAACGCTCGATCAAGTGGACCTCCACGCGCTCCGAGGCGTTTTTGACAGACGCACACGGGCGCGACCACGTGTCCACGGCCACTATGGGCTTTGACGCAAACAACAAGATTGTTGGATTCAAGGTGAATACCAAGGCGAACCTTGGCGGTTACATGTCGTTGTTCTCGTCCTCCGTGCCGACCTACCTTTACGCGACACTTTTGTCGGGTCAGTACAACATCCCCGCCGTTTATGCGGATGTGCAAACCTACTACACCAACACAGTGCCAGTGGATGCATATCGCGGGGCAGGGCGACCAGAAGCCTCCTACCTTGTGGAACGCATGATGGAAACGGCTGCGCGTGAACTTGGCGTTGATCCAGGTGAACTCCGCCGCGCCAACTTTGTCCAAGAATTTCCGCATCAAACGCCCGTGATTATGGCTTATGACAGCGGCGATTTCGCAGGCAACCTTGATCAAGCAAAGGCCGCCGCCGATGTGGCTGGGTTTGAAGGCCGCAAAGCCGAAGCAGCCCGTCGCGGCAAATTGCGCGGACTTGGCTATTCCAACTACATCGAGGCATGTGGCATCGCCCCTTCCGCCGCCGTTGGCTCCCTCGGCGCTGGCGTTGGCCTTTGGGAAAGCGCAGAAGTTCGCGTCAATCCCGTTGGCACAATCGAAATTCTGACAGGCTCACACAGCCACGGTCAGGGTCACGAAACCACCTTCGCACAACTTGTTTCAGATCGTTTTGATCTGCCGACAGACAACATCCAAATCGTTCACGGCGATACGGACAAGGTGCAGTTTGGCATGGGCACATACGGTTCGCGTTCAGGCGCGGTTGGCATGTCCGCGATCTCCAAGGCGCTCGACAAAGTCGAAGCCAAGGTCAAGAAAATCGCGGCCCACGTTTTGGAAGCATCCGAAGATGACATCGTCATTGAAGGGGGCGAAGTCAAAGTCAAAGGCACAGACAAAGCAATGGGCTGGCACGAAGTCGGGCTATCCGCCTACACCGCACACAACCTGCCCGAAGGCATGGAACCGGGCCTTAAGGAAGGCGCGTTCTACGATCCAACCAACTTTACCTTCCCAGCGGGGTGTTACATCTGCGAAGTCGAAGTGGACCCAAAAACAGGCGTCACAGAGATCGTGCAATTCACTGCATCCGATGACTTTGGCACAATCATCAACCCGATGATCGTAGAAGGCCAAGTCCACGGTGGCATCGCCCAAGGCATCGGCCAAGCTCTGCTGGAACATGCCGTTTACGATGATGATGGCCAGCTGTTGTCAGGGTCGTACATGGATTACACCATGCCACGGGCCGACGATTTGCCGTTCTATAACGTCAACCACCACTCCACTGAATGTCCTGGCAACCCGCTTGGCATGAAGGGCTGCGGCGAAGCGGGTGCAATCGGATCCCCCCCTGCGGTGATCAATGCGATCACCAGCGCCATTGGAAACAACAACCTCTCGATGCCAGCGACCCCTGCAAAAGTATGGGCTGCAATCAACGAAGTATCTGCCGCGCAAGCCGCAGAATAAGGAGAGCACATTATGTATGATACAACTTACCACCGTGCCGACACAGTTCTCAGCGCCACATCCAAATTGGTTAGCGCCGAGGACGGCAAATACCTTGCGGGCGGGCAAACCCTGATCCCCACAATGAAACAGCGCCTTGCGGCACCATCCGATCTGGTTGATGTGTCTGGCGTTGAAGAAATGCGCGGAATTTCCGTATCTGGCGACACTGTCACAGTGGGCGCATCTTGCACCCACGCCGAAGTGGCGGGATCAGCAGAGGTTGCAGCTGCAATCCCAGCACTCGCTGCCCTAGCAGGTGGCATCGGCGATCCAGCCGTTCGCGCACGCGGAACAATTGGCGGCTCTGTTGCCAACAATGATCCAGCGGCAGATTACCCCGCGGCCTGCCTCGGCCTTGGGGCGACAATCGTGACGGACAAACGCGAAATCAGCGCGGATGACTTCTTTGTCGGCATGTTTGAAACCGCGCTTGATGAAACAGAAATCATCACAGCGGTTAAATTCCCCAAAGCTACCAAAGCGGCCTATGCCAAATTTCCCAACCCCGCGTCACGTTACGCCATGGTTGGTGTGATGGCGGCCCAAACCGCAGGCGGCGTTCGCGTTGCCGTAACAGGTGCGGGCAGCGACGGCGTATTCCGCCACGCCGCACTGGAAGCAGCACTGGGATCAGATTGGTCCGCGGCCGCCGCAGAAGCCGTGTCTACGGACGCTGGCAGCATGATGGCCGATCTTCACGGATCATCAGAATACCGCGCCCATCTTGTGGGTGTCATGGCTGGGCGTGCCGTTGACAACAGCTGATAACTGCTAAAACACTTTAGGGGCCTCTGCCGTTGGCAGGGGCCTTTTTCATGAGGAGGGGCTATGGACATTGTCCACATGAAAACCTTGATCGCGGTGATCGAAGAAAACGGCTTTACCGCCGCTGCTGCGCGTCTCGGGATTGCGAAATCTGTATGTTCACGGCGCATAACTGACCTTGAAACCGATCTTGGCGTTCAACTGGTAAATCGCACCACGCGTTCGGTCGTTCCAACGGAACTGGGTCGTGAATATTACGAAAGCTGTCTTGATATCATCGCGCGTATTGATGCTGCTTCTGGGGCAGTGAAGGGTGCCAACTCGGCTATTTCTGGCAGATTGCGGATGTCTGTTCCGATCAATTATACGGAAACTGTACTTGCGCCCAAATTGGATGCATTTACCTGTGCCAATGAACATGTAGAATTGGTTCTTCACCTTTCAGACAAACGCGTAGACCTTATTTCTGACGGCTTTGATGCCGCTGTCCGCGTTGGTGCCTTAGATGACAGCACGTTGTTTGCGCGAAAATTGGGCGCAATTAAAATGCATATGTGTGCGTCACCCAAATACCTCGCAACAAAGGGCACCCCGTCCAGCTTTGATGATCTCAGTGAACATGAGTGCATCCGGTACAATAACCTGTCATCAGGATCAGAATGGGTCGTGAACCATAAAGAAACTGAGGTGCGCAAACGGATCACAGGGCGTTTCGCATCAAACTCTGGCAAATATAACAAAGGCCTTGCCATTGCAGGGCGTGGGATCGTCGTGCTGCCCGAATTTATTATCGGGGATGCAATGAAATCAGGGGAATTGGTCCCAATACTGTCGGATTACACCTTCCCTAAATTAGACGTGAATATTCTGTACCCGCAAAAGCGTAACATGCCAGCATCGTTACGGGCATTGATCACGCATCTGTCTGAAAAAGATTGAGTATGCTTCACCTTACTCAATCAAAAATTGCACGCGCCCGACAATTATGTTAGGCTGAAAGAAGTTCAAGACAGTTTGAGTACCATCGGCGAGTTTGCACTCTTTCTAAAAGAGTATGATCTTAAATGGGTAATTGATGGACTAAGGGGAAAGCAATGAGACCTGCACTAAGACAAGGCCGCGTGCTTTGGTACGACGCAGCGCGTGGCTATGGCTTTGTTCATGAAAGTGACGAAGCACCAGTGGTATTTATAACCAAAAGATCATTAGATGCATTTGGCGTTCGTGGATTGAACGCAGGATTGGAAATTGTATTCGATGTTGTGCAAGGGCGCGCATCCGATCGGGTAAATTCTATCGTTTTGCTCCGAGGGCAATCACAACTGCACTAATTAAAATACGCCCCGACACATAAGTATCGAGGCGTAAGGATCAGATACCAAACGATTTTATGATCCACGCATAATCGCAGCAACACCCGTGCGCGCGATTTCCACCAGCCCCAAGGGCCGCATCATTTCAGCAAAGGCATCAATCTTTTCAGGTGCGCCAGTGATCTCGAACACGAAACTTTTCAAGGTGCTGTCCACAACAGTGGCGCGAAACACTTCGGATGTGCGCAACGCTTCGACCCGTTTGTCACCCGTTCCAGCCACTTTGATCAACGCCAATTCACGCTCAACGCTTGGACCTTCGACCGTTAGATCATGCACGTCGTGCACCGGCACCAAACGGCCCAGCTGCGCTTTGATCTGTTCAATCACCGCAGGCGTACCCGTTGTTACAACGGTAATACGCGAACGATGACCCTCGTGATCGGTTTCCGCGACTGTCAGGCTTTCGATGTTGTATCCACGGCCCGCAAACAACCCGATAACACGGGCTAGAACACCCGCTTCATTGTCCACAATCACCGCAAGCGTGTGTGTTTCAATCTCGTCGCCATAAACGCTTTGTAGATTATAAGCGCTGCGCCGCGATGTGCCTTTTTTAACCTTCATGATATTCTTCCAATTCTTATCTGTTGTTGAGTTTGGGGCAGGGTGAGGATTAAACCATCACCGCGCCGCCAGCCTCAATCGCGCCTTCAGTGGAGGCATCGCCAAGCAGCATTTCATTGTGGGCTTTGCCCGATGGGATCATTGGGAAACAATTCTCGTGTTTCTCAACCGCGCAATCAAACAGGACTGGCCCATCGTAATTGATCATTTCCATGATTGCATCATCCAGATCCGCAGGATCAGAACACTGAATACCCTTGGCGCCAAAGGCCTCGGCCAATTTCACGAAATCAGGCAGGGATTCAGACCAGCTCGATGAATACCGCTCGCCGTGCAGCAATTCTTGCCACTGGCGCACCATGCCGAGCCGTTCGTTGTTCAAAATGAACTGTTTCACTGGCAAACGATACTGCATCGCCGTGCCCATTTCCTGCATGTTCATCAACCAGCTGGCTTCGCCTGCCACGTTAATCACAAGGCTTTCGGGATGGGCCATCTGCACACCAATGCTTGCCGGAAAACCATAACCCATCGTACCCAGACCACCCGATGTCATCCAGCGGTTCGGATCGTTGAACCCCAGATATTGCGCCGCCCACATCTGGTGCTGGCCCACCTCGGTGGTCACATATCGATCATGGTCTTTGGTCAACGCTTCAAGACGTTGCAACGCGTATTGCGGCTTGATGACCGAGCCTTTTTGCTCAAACTTCAAACAATCAACTGCTCGCCATTCATTGATCTGACCCCACCAGTTTTGAACCGCATCGGCTTGTGTCTTGCGACCACGGGCCTTCCAAACTTTCATCATGTCTTCTAAAACATGGGCAACATCGCCAACAATCGGCACATCCACTTGGATCACTTTGTTGATGGATGACGGGTCAATATCAATATGAACCTTCTTGGATTTTGGGCTGAACGCGTCAACCAAACCCGTGATACGATCATCAAACCGCGCCCCGATATTGATCATCAGATCGCAACCGTGCATTACCATGTTGGCTTCATAGGTGCCGTGCATGCCCAGCATACCCAGCCATTTGTCGCCAGATGCAGGATAGGCACCCAAACCCATCAAGGTTGATGTCACCGGGAATTTCGTCGCTTCTGCCATCTCGCGCAGCAACATTGACGCCGCCGTGCCAGAATTGATCACGCCACCACCAGAATAGATCACAGGCTTCTTCGCCTTTTCGATCAGCTCAACCAGTTCGGTGATCTTTTCCATGTCGCCTTTTACGCGGGGTGAATAATGGCCTTTGTCAGCCTTTGCAGGGCCGATGTACGTGCCATTGGCAAACTGCACATCTTTAGGAATGTCGATCAAAACAGGGCCAGGGCGGCCTGTTGTGGCTACATGAAACGCTTGGTGCAGGGTTTGCGCCAAATCATTTGTATCACGCACCAACCAGTTGTGTTTGGTACAAGGGCGCGTAATGCCAACGGTATCGGCTTCTTGGAACGCATCATTGCCGATCATGAATGTTGGCACTTGGCCGGTCAAAACGATCATCGGGATGCTGTCCATCAACGCATCAGTCATGCCGGTCACAGCATTTGTTGCCCCCGGGCCAGACGTTACCAGAACCACGCCGGGTTTACCTGTGGAACGCGCATAACCTTCGGCCGCGTGGGTAGCACCTTGTTCATGGCGCACCAGCACGTGGCGGATATCGTTTTGCTGAAAAATTTCGTCGTAGATCGGTAGGACCGCACCGCCTGGGTATCCAAAGACGACGTCAACACCCTGATCCTTCAAGGCTTTAACGACTATTTGTGCTCCAGTTAATTGACGTGTCATTTTATTGCTCCAGCTTCACATCATGGTTGTAGAATTCGGTACAGGCATAAAAAAACCCCCGATCGGGGGGCTGCGCACGGGTCAGGAAACGAATGTTATCGTTTCCGCGCCATGCGCCTTGTCACGAGGACTAGAATTGCTGTCTGTTCTTTCATCATGAGCGCAAACTATGACTGTCACAAAAGCGGGTCAAGGCTTTTCGCCAAGAAAATGTCGTTTCGGGCGTGTTTTTTGAAACATTCGTAAATCTGCACCAGAATCGCTTTGATCTTGTTGCAAAATAATCGGCTTGCGCGCCGTGTTTCACATTAACCTAGGGGCAGGGTGCGCGTTCGCGGTATGCGATTGTGTACCAAATTCGCGCAGCCTGCATAATTAAATGCCATTTGCGTGCACATATTCGTCAGATTCTTACAAATATTACCCCCATTCTGAAATTCCCTAACGCTTTGCCCGTCAAGCCTCTAAAATCTGTTGCATTATTCAGGCGCTCTATTGCATGCTTCACTCAGCATTCGGCGGGTGGCGTGGGAACCACCATAACTGCTTGTCCGAAACAGCTGTTAACAAATGGGAGAATACATACATGGAACGTCGTAAGTTTCTAACAAGTGCCGCACTTGGTGCAGGCGCAGCGGCTTTGGCTACACCAGCGGTGTCAGCAAGCCACGCCAAAGAAATGAATATCGTATCTACTTGGCCACGGGACTTCCCGGGTCTGGGTATTTCAGCACAGCGTCTTGCTGCGCGGATCGAAGAACTGTCCAACGGTGCAATCAAAGTAAACTACTTTGCAGCCGGTGAACGCGTTGGCGCGTTTGACAGCTTTGACGAAGTTGCTTCTGGCAACTCACAAGCCTACATCGCGGCTGATTACTACTGGGTTGGTAAGCACCCAGCATTTGCATATTTCACGTCCGTGCCGTTTGGCATGACAACTGTTGAATGGAATGCCTGGATCAAATTCGGCGGCGGTCAAGCGTTGTGGGACGAAGTATCTGGCGGTTTCGGCCTGAAAGCATTGCCGTGTGGTGCAACTGGTACGCAAGCGGGCGGTTGGTTCAACAAAGAGATCGAATCTCCAGAAGACCTCAAAGGTCTGAAAATGCGTATTCCTGGCCTCGGCGGCAACGTAATGTCCAAATTGGGCGTTTCAACTGTGTCCTTGCCTGGTGGTCAAATCTACGAAAACCTAGTGTCTGGCGCGATTGATGCGACAGAGTGGGTTGGCCCGTACAATGACTACTTCATGAAATTCTATGAAGCAGCCAAATTCTATTACACTGGCGGCATGCACGAACCAGGTGGTGGTTTGGCCTTCGGCATGAACGCTGAATGGTGGTCTTCGCTTTCCGATTGGGAACGCGCAATCATCGAAGCTGCAACGAACGAAGAGCACGCTGCACAATTCGAAGAAACAGTGGCGCTGAACGGCGAATACCTCAACAAACTCGTAGAAGAGCAGGGCGTTCAAGTCCGCGCATTCAACGACGATGTGTGGGACGCTATGGGCGAAGCTGCGGTAGAAGTGTTTGAAGAAACACGGGCACACTCTGCATTGGCTGCAAAAGTTGACGACGATTTCCAAGCGAAATTGCGTGAATATGGTGCTGCTATGGCCGCGTTTGAGGTCACATACGTGAACCAGCGTAACCGCGTTCTGGGCATCACAGAGTAAACCACTCTATCAAACCTAAATTCATGCGGGGCTTTGCGGCCCCGCATGTCAAATACGCCACCCCAGCAGCTTTTGCAGGGAAGTGGAGGTCTTTTTGACAGCCACAGGCATGGTTTTTGCGGGCATTTTGCCCAACGGGGAATATCATGGCATCCGACGCTTCTTCTGTCATCGTTCAGAAATACGGCTCACCTGCGCCCATCGCACGTCTTGCTGGATGGACGATGCTGGCCGTTTTGGCCGCATATTTGATCAATAACGTGCTTGATGTGGGTTTCGGATTTGGCCGCGCAACGACCTTTATAACCGCAGGCAACACCGCAGCCCTTGTTCCCCTCATCGTTTACGCCGTCGCAATCGGCCTCGCAATTCTTTACGTCTTTAGCACCCGCCAAGTGGCGCTGCGCTGGGACGCGCATATCATTCATAAATTCAACGTCTACATCATCCGCGCTTGTTTCTGGTCTGTCCTTCTAGTCGGCATTGTCGACACGGGCATAGCCTTCATGCGCGTCGAGGATCTGTGGGGCAGCACACTTTCCCCTGAAATGATCAGCTCGCTCAAAAGCGCACGCTTTGTCGGCGGTTCGATCCACATCCCACTGATTATCGCAGGCTTTGTCATCGCGCTGTTCACCCGAACGCTCGGCTTTACATGGCTCGCCCTTCTGATCGTCGCCGCCGAACTCGCCATCGTTGTCACCCGCTTTGTATTCTCCTACGAACAGGCCTTCATGGGTGACCTTGTACGCTACTGGTACGCCGCGCTATTCCTGTTTGCCTCTGCCTACACATTGTTTGATGAAGGCCACGTCCGCGTCGATGTTTTATACGCAGGGTTCACCGATAAAACACGCGGGTTTGTCAACGCAGTCGGCTCGCTGTTCCTTGGCGCATCTACCTGCTGGATTATCCTCGCCCTTGGCATCAACGGCAAACAATCCATGATCAACTCGCCGATCCTAAACTTCGAAGTTACCCAATCGGGCGGCAATGGCTTGTTTGTGAAATACCAAATGGCGGCTTTCTTGGCGATTTTCGCAATCACCATGCTGATCCAATTCACCAGTTACTTTTTAGAAGCAATTGCAGATTATCGGAACGAACCCGGTCACCGCAAACCTGCCTCTGTCGCACACTAAGGACCTAGATTTATGGAACTCCTCTTTCTCGCCATTCTGGTTCTTATCATGGCCACGGCTCTGGGCTCTGGCTATCCAGTTGCCTTCGCACTTCCGGGTGCCGCCATCATCACATTCGGCCTCGCGGCTGGCTCTGGCTACTTGTTTGGCGGCGGCACGGACGCCTATTTCCACACGGGCGGGCCATCACAGTGGCTCTCGGCAGGGACGATCAACCTGCGCGGCGTCTATTGGGAGGTAGAACGCGATACCCTCATTGCCATTCCGCTGTTCATATTCATGGGCATTATGCTGCAACGCTCCAAAATTGCCGAAGATTTGCTGGTCACAATGGCGCAACTGTTTGGTCCAGTCCCAGGCGGCCTTGGTATATCCGTTGTCTTCGTTGGCGCACTGCTCGCCGCCACAACAGGCATCGTTGGCGCAACTGTGGTTGCGATGGGCCTCATTTCGCTGCCTGCAATGTTGCGCAACAACTACTCACCGTCACTGGCCTCAGGCACAATCGCGGCCTCTGGCACGCTTGGGCAAATCATTCCGCCCTCCATTGTACTTATCATTCTCGCGGACCAATTGGCCTCTGCAACGGATCAAGCATCATCAGCGCGCAAAGCCCTTCACAAAGAAAGCACGGGCGAACTCTCCATGCCTTCGATCTTTGATGTGGCTTCTACATCCGCTGGTGAGATGTTCCTCGGCGCATTTATCCCGGGCCTCGTGCTCGTTGCGCTCTACATGCTCTACATCCTGATCTTCGCAATGTTGAAACCGTCATCCGCTCCAGCCGTGAAATACGGCGGCGACTTTAACGCGAAATTCTGGGTCAATGTTTTGATGACGTTGATCCCACCGCTCGCGCTTATCTTCCTTGTTCTCGGGTCTATCATCGGTGGCATCGCTACAGTGAACCAAGCAGGCGCCATCGGCGCGGCGGGAGCGCTCATAATGGCGGGATATCGACTAAAAGAAGGGGTGCGAACAACCTATATCCCCGCGCTCATCGCGATTGGCTCGTTGTTGCTAATCACCTTCGCGCTGTCGCAATACGAAATGAACGTCAAAGCGATGTCGACGCCCGAAGACAAAGTTGGCATCATGCTCGGCGTGATCGGCAGCTTTGGCCTTATGACCTCGCTTATCTGGTCAGGTTGGCGCGCGTTTAAGACAGAAAACACCCTTCAGGGGGTGATGCTGGAAACTGCGAAAACCACATCGCTGGTGTTTATTATCCTTCTCGGTGCAGCCATGCTCACCGCCGCCTTCCGCGCCTTTGGCGGCGAAGACTTGGTGCGCGAATTCCTCAATTCCTTGCCGGGTGGTTTCTGGATGCAGTTCATCATCGTGATGACGGTTATCTTCGTACTTGGCTTCTTCCTCGACTTCATCGAAATCGCCGTTGTCGTGGTGCCAATTGTCGCTCCAATCCTGCTTGCTGATCCCGGTGCAAACATCACCGCCGTATGGCTCGGTGTTATGATCGGGCTGAACATCCAAACCTCGTTCCTCACACCGCCGTTTGGTTTTGCGCTGTTCTATTTGCGCGGCGTTGCCCCCGCGACAGTAAAAACCATCGCGATGTACAAAGGTGTGATCGCCTTTATCGGCCTGCAACTTTTTGCGCTTGGCATTGTTGGGTTCTACCCACCACTGGTGAACTACCTGCCAAACCGCGTTAGTTTCCTGTCAGATCAATCGCCCCCACCGCGCAATCCTAAACTGCAATTTTGCATGGAGGATTACGTTTCCGGCGAATTGGCAGGGGACAATGGCGCAACGCTAGGTGCGGTGAAAACGGCGCAAGGGCTTGATTTCAGCGCGCTGCCTAAGAAGATGGGCAAGACCGTTTCCAAAGGTGTCGACAACGCAGAAGAGGCGATCGCGCAGCTGACAGCCGCTTTCGCCGCCGCAGACGCTGTTCAAGCCGAATCTGGCGCGTATCGCCCGCAACTGCGCTTTGTTCGTCGGATTGAAAAACAAATCCGCCGCGCACAAGAGCATCTGGATGAAGTGCAAATAAATCTCGGTCGTTTGCCAACAGACAGCCCAGATCGCGATGCCATGACGGCAGATATCGCCAATTCAGAAGCCATGATTGCCGATCTGCGCACGCAAATCCCAGCAGAATGGGACGGCGTGCACGATACATTTGCCAAATTGACCAAAGCAGAAAACGATGCGCGTAGTCAGTATCGCCGCAACGCAGATGCATCCTACGAAACAGTCGCAACAGCGCTTGATGCGATGGATGGAACGCAAGCCTACCTCGCATTTGAAAGCGAACTTGTGGCGCTGCGTGGTTCGGTTGAAACGGATGATCCGAAAGAAACGCAAGAACAGGTCAATGATCTGGCCAAGCGCATCGGCAAAATTGGTGCCACGGATGACGTGAAGAAAGCGCTCGGCAAAGCACGCCGTAAGTTGAAATCCAAAACGCCTGATGTTGAGGCGGCGCTCAAAGAATACGACAAAGCCATTGCTGCCTTTGAAAAGGGCAAAGTTTGGCGTGCAGAGGCAGAAACATCTTTACGCGGCGGTTTGGAAACCTATCTCGACGCGATCAAAGGTACGCTCGGATTGCGGATGCAGTCTGGTTTGACCCGCGAACAAGCCTTGTTCATGGCGAGTTGTTCTTCTCATCACCGCGACATTTCGTTGAACTTCTAAGGGCAAGGCGCACCCACTGCGCAACGCAGAACAATCAAAAGCACGGCCTAACCCGCCGTGCTTTTATCGTTTCGCCAAGGCGTCCATCAATCCATCGGGATAAAGCGGAATATTTTGCGCTTTTAGATCGTCCAACGTCCACCAAGATGCGCGGCACAATTCACCGCTATCCTCTGCAAATATCAGCTCTTTTTGGCCCTCAAACGCGCCTTTCGGAAACGCAACATCTGCTAAAAACAAAACCTCATGCCCAACCGACCCTTCGTGGGTAAAGATGTTTTCAAAGACCATCGGTGCACCGGTGATCTGAACATCAATGTCCAATTCTTCCTTGAATTCACGCACCAGCGTAACCTGCCAAGTTTCGCCAAATTCGACAGTCCCGCCAAGCGGGCGCACGCCCTTCAGATTGCCCGCGTCATCCAACACGTCCATGACCAGCAACGCATCATTTCGCCAGTGCAACCCCAACGCTTTCACGCGAATGCCAGAGGGTGGCCGCCAAACTGTCATGATTATTCAGCGGGGCTTAGCTGGCTAATCCCAACCGCGCCACCACGGGCCAGGTCAGGATCAAGGGACATCAAAATGTATTCCCCACGCCGCCACAACTGCGCCAAATCATCGTAATGACGCGATAGGAAATGCCCTGATTGCCCCGTAGAAATGATATAAACCGAGCTGTCAGGGTCGGAAAAATCAATCACAGATCGAAACCCGGCCGCGTGCACATTTGCGTAAGGCGCATCGCCAGTCCCGCTGGTGCGCGCGCGCATCAACGTGTGATCGCCGCCCGATGTATCTTGGCGAATATTTGCGAACCACGCCAAAAGAGGTACTTTGCCCAGCACCTCGTGGTCGTGATGGGCCTGATGGGCCTCGCCCCAACGCCAGCTGTCGATCCGATCGCCGTACAACTCCGTCAATTCCAAAATCGCGGCATCGAGCGACATCCGCGCGATATCTGCGCAGGTTTCTGGCCGTGTTGATTGCTTGATGTCACACCAACTGCCTGCGCCCTCGATGTTGCGGAAAACACGTTCCAAAAACACAGGGTCGGGGCGAGGGAAATGCTCGGACAGGTTGGCAAGATCATCGCGGATCAAACGGTTCTGCAACTGGCGCATCCATGCTGCGTAAATCAACGGCTCAGGAATATGCTCGTCCATCTGCCCGTTCCACGCGGCCAACAACTCCAACGCAATCTGGCGTTGCCGCTCCGATGTGCCAGCCTCTGCCGCTTCGCCCGTGAACCACAGCTCTTTGGCCACCAGCGGCAACAGCGCGGTCGCACCCACAGATCCCGTGTCCAACTGCGCCTCAATAAAGCTGTCGCGGGTGTGCACTTCGCGAGCATTCATCAACGACGTAAGCCGCAAATACCGATACGTATCGCCCCAAGAATGGCTCACGTGGCGCGGGAACGGGGCGTCGGTAATCTTGTTGTTTGTGTTGGCCACAATCCCACTGGCAGGATCGCGCGCGCCCGGATTATCCTCGAACGGCAGGTACCCATCCCAGCGATTTTCTTTCACCCACCCCCGTGACGGAAACCGCCCCAATGATCGATGCGCAGTGTTTCGGCGCGGTTGTTTGCCCACCATTTGCAGCATCACACCGTTTTTATCGGCCAGCGTCACGTTCTGGCTCGGTGCTTTGTAAAATGCCATCGCCGCACGGGCCGCCGAAATGGATTTGGCCCGCATCATGTTTATCGCCGCTGTCATCGACTGATCATTTGCATCCAAGGCCGCCCAGCGAATGCTGGTCACATGGCCTTGCGGAGTGATGGATTGCAGCCCGTAATGATCGCCCGGAATAACAGGTCCGTTCTGGGTCCAACGCATTTTCACGGTACGTGGTGCTTGGTCTTTCACGCGGATCAAAACGTCTTGTGTTTTGAACGGTTTATATCCGTCTGGGGTCAAATATTCCTCGGGGTTATCGGGGTTAATCTGTTCGATATACACATCCAGATCATCCAGATAACTTGATGTTACCCCCCAACCTAGCGCCTCTGATCGCCCTGACAAAACCGCAGGGATGCCGGGAATAGTACCCCCAATGACACCGCCATCCGGGAAATCCATCCGCGCTAGCATCCAGATAGACGGTGCAGACAGGCCAAGGTGCGGATCATTCGCCAATATCGGTGCGCCTGTCGCACTGCGACTGCTGGCCGCCGCCCAGGCATTGCTGGCGCCCGCCATATCAAACGGCTTCACAGGATCGAGCGCATGTTGCGTGCCAAGGGATGCAAAATCCCGTGGCAAATCATCAAACAACGCCGCCAATTCTGGCAGCGCCACCGCACCCATCCCTGGTGCATCTGGCAAAATATCCCGCACGCGCTCGGGGCCAACGCTCAGCGTGACCTGCGCACGCACAACTTCGGATCGCAAATGCCCAGACAATTGCAGCGCCATAACCCGCATAATCGACAGGCTATCGGTCGGCGTCCAAGGCTCCAGCTCTGGTGAAAACAGGAAAAATTCTGGCGCACCACGCCCCAGCGCATCTTGCTGTGCCACACCGAGCCACGCATTCACGCCCGCCGAATAGGCCAACAACGCGGATTTAACTTCTTCGGTTTGAAATTCATAAGACGCACGTGACAGCGCAACCAAATCCAAACGCCGCACAAAATCGTCAATCTTGATCGTCTCTTCGCCAAACAACTCGCTCAATCGCCCCTGTGCCGTGCGTCGCAACATCGTCATCTGCCACAACCGATCCTGCGCGTGCGAAAACCCCAAACCGAAATACACATCTTTGGCGTCATCCGCAAAAATATGGGGCACATTGTTTGTGTCGCGCACAACTTCGACAGGGCCATTCAGCCCGTTCAGCGTGTAATCCTGATTGTAATCGGGCAGGGAGCGTGTTGCGAAATAATACACCAACAGCAAGCCGATCAGCAGCAAAACTCCCGAACCCACAAACCCACGCAGCAACCAGCGAAATGCTAAAGCCATCGAACCCTCATAACTTGACCCCAGCGGCCTAACAGTCCAAACCCTGCGTGACAATATCAGCCGACAGAATTGCGGCGTAAAAGCGGGAGTTGGATCAATGGCGAAACTAGCATTTTTAGGCATGGGTGTCATGGGTTACCCGATGGCAGGACATTTGGCCGCAAAAGGCCACGACGTCACCGTTTACAACCGCACATTTTCCAAAGCCGAGGCTTGGGCCAAACAACACGGCGGCGCAGCGGCAAAAACACCGCGCGAGGCAGCCGCAGGCGCGGATATCGTGTTTGCTTGCGTCGGAAACGACGATGATCTGCGTTCAGTCGTGCTCGGCGCAGACGGCGCATTGGCTGGCATGGCAATCGATACAATCTTTGTCGATCACACAACCACCTCCGCAACCGTCGCCATTGAAATGGCAAACGCTGCCAAAGACTTGAAAATAGGCTTCATTGATGCCCCCGTATCTGGCGGCCAAGCGGGCGCCGAAAACGGCCTACTGACCGTAATGTGCGGCGGCGATCAAACAACATACGATCGCGTAGAAGAGGCAATCAACTGTTTCTCAAAATCGTGCCGCCTTATGGGTGAACAAGGCGCAGGTCAGCTTACCAAAATGGTCAACCAAATCTGCATCGCGGGCCTTGTCCAAGGTCTATCAGAGGGCATGCATTTCGCCCAAAAAGCGGGCCTAGATGGAAATGCCGTGCTCGATGTGATCTCCAAGGGGGCGGCTGGCAGTTGGCAGATGGAAAACCGTGGCACCACCATGCTAAAGGATGAATTCGAATTTGGTTTTGCCGTCGATTGGATGCGCAAAGACCTTGGCATTGTGCTGGATGAAGCCAAAAGCAACGGCGCATCGGTGCCCGTCACAGCATTGGTCGATCAGTTCTACGGTGATGTGCAAAAGATGGGTGGCGGGCGTTGGGATACCTCCAGTTTGATGCGCCGATTAAAGTAACTCAAATGCTGCATTGCAGCGAAAAAGGTTGACTTTCGGTTTCGCAGGCTTATGTAGCACCATGAAACGGGCGCTTATGCCCACAACCGCGCTGGACTTTCTTTATTGTATTGCCCCTGCGCACACACATGAAAAGAGAACCGCGTGAATTTCACCGACCTCGGCCTTTCTGAGCCGATCCTTAAGACGTTGTCCGTCAACAAATACACAACTCCAACACCCATTCAGGCGCAAGCCATTCCAGTTGTTCTGGAAGGCCGCGATCTTGTTGGCTTGGCCCAAACTGGTACTGGTAAAACCGCCGCATTCGCGCTGCCAATCCTGCACCGCCTGTCCCAAGACATCCCTGAGGGGAAACACAAACTGCGCGCGTTGATCCTTGCACCGACACGCGAGCTGGCGACGCAGATCAACGATGCGATCTGGACATATTCCAAAAGCCTTGGCCTGCGCTCTTGTTTTGTGATCGGTGGTGTTCCCATCCGCAAACAAAAACGCCAGCTCGAAGAGGGCGTTGATATCCTTGTCGCGACCCCTGGTCGCCTCGAAGATTTGATTTCGCAAAAGGCTTGCTCGCTCAAGAACATCGAAACTGTTGTTCTGGACGAAGCCGACCAAATGCTCGACATCGGCTTTATGCCTGCGATCCGTCGCCTTTTGTCGCAAATGCCAAAACAGCGTCAAACTTTGTTGTTTTCGGCGACCATGCCAAAAGAAATCTCTTCGCTGGCCAATGATTACCTGACCGATCCGTTTCAGGCCTCTGTTGCACAGGTTTCCGCAACTGCTGATCGGATTGAACAAACTGTTATCCACATGGAAAACGGCGCGAAACCAACGGCAATCTTTAAACTGGTTCAACAACATCCGGGCAAACGGGTCATTGTGTTTTGTCGCACCAAACGCGGTTCCGATAAGGTCGCGAAAAAACTCGGCTCCGAAGGTATCGGCGCAGACGCGATCCACGGCAACAAATCCCAAGGCCAACGCCAACGCGCCCTTGATGCGTTTAAAAAAGGCGACAAACCTGTCCTGATCGCCACCGACATCGCCGCACGCGGCATCGACATCCGCGAAGTCGAAGTTGTGGTGAACTACGATTTGCCAAACGTGCCAGAAGCCTATGTTCACCGCATCGGTCGTACCGCACGGGCAGGGGCCTCTGGTTTCGCCGTGGCGTTTTGCTCGCCCGAGGAACAAAAACTGCTGCGCGCCATTGAAAAAGTGATCAAAATGCAGATCCCAGCCAAAATGGCCGACGGATCAGCGGCACCAAACATGGATCGCCCAGCACCGCGCAAAGTGAACAAAAACAGCCGCGGCCGTAGTGGCGCAGTCACCGCCCAAGGTGCAGGCGTACCGGGTGGAAACCCGAACAAAAAGCCGTGGCACAAGCGGCGCACGTCTAAACTGGATGCAAACGGCAATATCGTTGCCATTGATCAAAACGAAGGCGCTCCAAAAGGCAAACGACCCAGACGGCGTAAACCATCTGGGCCGAAATCTGCAGCGTCCTAAGTCAAAAACTTACTCGGCTGCGGGGAGAACCTCAAACCGCAGCCCTTTGGCCGTACGATCATGAAACCCTGTCCAATGGGTGTGCTCTTCTTTGAACGTGCCATCGTCATTCGCGGCCCAAACGCCATCATTGGCGTTTGGTGTCAGCGTTAGATACGCGTCCATTTCGCCGTTGCCGCCCAGATATTTGCCCAACCAAGCCGTCATAAAATGCTGCGCGATATTGTTCATTCGAACCGTATCCCAAACCGCATCTGCATAGTGATCGTAAGGCGCAAGTCCACCTTCGGCGACAGTGTACGCCTCCGCTGGGGCAGGCATTGGCGCTGCCGCATTGTGGTTGGCATTGTCAAACGTCAACAAGGAACGATCCACATTCACGGAGCCTTCCCAAATGTTGCGAATACCAGGGCTGTAGCCTGAAACATCATCCACCGAGCCAGCAACAAACAGCATCGGAATTTGAACACCAGCCAAGCCAGCCCCATCCCAAACACCGTAAGTTAAGCCCCACGGCGCAAAGGCCACGGCTGTTTTGATCCGTGGATCGGGCAACGCGTTGTGCGTATCTGTGCCGGCAACGTGCACACCCAATGTTCCGAATGGCGCAAACGGCGCATCTGCAGCCCCTTGCGTCACACCGCCACCAGCCGTGATAACAGCGCCGTAACCGCCCATCGAATAGCCAATCAATGCCGTGTTATCCGTGTCTACCATACCCTTCAGGAACCCATCGCCAGCAGACATTTCCGCCATTTGATCGAGCAAAAACAACTGGTCATACGAACGGTTCACCAGCGTCGATCCAAACGCCGCCTGATCTGCATAAGTACTGTCGCGGTGATCGAGCGAGGCCACAACATATCCCTTAGATGCGATATTCTCTGCCAGATGGCTCAGCAAATACCGATTGCCCGGATAGCCGTGACTGATCATCACCAGCGGATATTTCGCACCATCAGGTGCCGCATCCCGCATGGCCTGACCGTGCAACTGCACCATCGTTTTACCATCACGCAGATTGGCCGTGAGGACCGTATCCCCCGTGGCGTCAGCCGCCGCAGGGTACCAAATTTCCACCGTCAGCTCGCGATCATAACGCGGCATCGGATCAGGTTTCTCGCCTACAGGATCAATTGCCAGAATGTCGATCTGATCTGGATTCACAATCGTCACAGTGCGCACACCAATTTTATGCGCGCCATACGCCGCCAATGCAGGCGCGTCAGGGCGTTGAGTATCAATACGGTTCACGGCGGTACTCCCATGGTCATCTGCCAAAACAGGGCTTGCCATAATACTTATGCCAAAGGCCAGAGATGCTAGTGATTTACGTGCAATCATCGTCGTTTCCTCCCAAAAGTGACGTGTGTCCTCAACCCTAGGCAGCGCGTGGGGCTACGGTCTATCAATTGTTCAAAAAACCCTACGTCGCGGGCTTTCGCGCACAGGAATTTTCCCCTATCACCCCAACATCTGCTGCTTTAACGGGATCCACACCATGCCAATCGAATTTGACCCAGCCCGCAATCTTAAAATTGCCCCTTCAATTCTATCCGCCGATTTCGCCCGTCTAGGCGAAGAAGTCCGCGCGATTGAGGCAGAGGGCTGTGACTGGGTCCATATCGACGTGATGGATGGCCATTTCGTCCCCAACATTACCATCGGCCCTGATGTTGTCGCCGCGCTGCGCCCCCATTGCAAAACCGTGATGGATTGCCATTTGATGATCTCACCCGCTGATCTGTACCTTGAGGCATTTGCCAAAGCAGGGGCCGACATCATTACCATCCACGCCGAAGCAGGCCCGCATTTGGACCGCTCTTTGCAGTTTATCCGCTCTCTTGGCTGCAAAGCAGGCGTAGCACTGAACCCTTCCACACCAGAAAACGTGATCGAATACTGCCTTGATAAGATTGACCTAATCCTGATCATGACAGTGAACCCAGGCTTTGGCGGCCAGAAATTCCTGCACAACCAACTGCCAAAAATGGAACGCGTGCGCAAAATGATCGGCGATCGCCCCATCTGGCTCGAAATTGATGGCGGCGTTACACCAGACACAGCCCCCCTCGCGTGGGCCGCTGGTGTTGATGCAATGGTTGCAGGCTCTGCCGTGTTCAAAGGCGGCACACCCACCCATTACGGTGAAAACATGAAAGCAATCCGCAAATCCTGCGAGAGTTGACGCAACACGTGCCTTTAGGGCAGGGTGGTGGCGTCCTATGAAAGGAGCCACCCATGCCCAAAGTCGCGACACGCAAAGATTGGTTCGCAGCACGCGTTGAATTGCTCGCTGCCGAAAAAGAATTCCAACGCCAACGCGATGTATTGTCCGCCAAACGGCGTGAATTGCCTTGGGTAAAAGTTGATAAAGACTATCAATTTCAAACACATAACGGTGACAAGTCCCTATCCGATATGTTTGGATCTCACTCCCAACTTATCGTCCAACACTTTATGATGGGCCCCGATTGGGAGGCAGGTTGTCCCAGTTGTTCTTTCTGGGCAGACGGTTTTAGCGGAACAACAAAACACCTCGGGGCCCGCGATACCGCATTCACCTGCGTCTCCAATACACCACTCGCCAAGATCACAGCCTTTAAATCGCGAATGGGATGGGATTTCGATTGGGCATCCTGCGCGCAAACGGATTTCAACCAAGATTACTCTGCCAGCTTCACCGCTGAGCAAGTTGCCGCAAAACAAACCTACTACAACTTTCGCGAAAACGCCTTTCCCTCAACCGAAGCGCCCGCAATTTCGGTTTTTGCTAAGGATGATGACGGCTCCGTCTACCACACCTATTCCACCTACGCCCGTGGGCTTGATAACATGAATGTCGCCTACCAATACCTTGATTTAATTCCAAAAGGTCGCGACGAAGATGCGCTTGGTCACCCAATGGCATGGGTAAAACGGCACGACGAATACTAACTTGCTTTATTTTCTAAAGTCAGTGCTGAGTAAGGCTCAACAACAGCCCGAACGCGATCATCCACATCACGCAGCCAATCGCGATATCCAGTATCCGCCAATTGCGCGGCGTTTGCATGATGGGCGCCAATATCCCCGCGCCATATCCCAATGCGAAGAAAAACACGAAGGATGCCGCCGCCGCCGCTACGCCAAAACTAACCTTCGCAGGCCCTTCATATTGCGTGCTGATGGCCCCAACCAAACCGAGCGTGTCCAAATAGACGTGCGGGTTTAGCCACGTACAGGCGAAAACCACGGCAAGGGCAGGGCCCAACGCCAACCCTTCGCCCGCCAATTCCATTGCATATTCGCCAAGCCACGCTGCGCGAAACCGCATAAATCCGTATACCAACAGAAACGCAGCCCCCGCCAGTGACATAATCAAAGGCAGCTTTGGAAACTGCGCCATCAAAGCGCCAAATCCTGCAACGCCAGCCGCGATTAGAATCGCATCAGAGATTGCGCAAAACAGAACCAGCGGCAACACATTGCTGCGCAACAATCCTTGGCGTAACACAAAGGCGTTTTGCGCGCCAATGGCCAAAATCAATGAAAACCCAGTCAGAAATCCCGTGATCGCTGGCTCGATCATTTCGCCGCGACGACCTTGGCTTTCATTTTGCCAGCCGCGATTTCTTCTTTGGTCGGTGGCATCACAAGACCTGCAGAAATTACCAGTTTCGCCGCCGCCTCTACATCCATATCAAGGATCACAACGTCTTGTTTTGGAACGAATAACAGAAAACCAGAGGTCGGGTTCGGCGTGGTTGGCAAGAAAATCGACATCATCTCATCCTCACCCGATTTCGCCAATACTTCGCCCTTGGTTGAGGTCGACACAAAGGCAATCGCCCAAATGCCACGGCGCGGATATTCCACCATGCAGGCTTTTTCAAAACTGCTGTTGGATTGGTTCAGAACCGTTTCCACAATCTGCTTCACACCGTTGTAAATCGTGCGCACAATCGGCATCCGATCCACAAGGCTCTCGATATATTTCAACAGTTGTTTGCCGAAAATACCCTTGGTCATCGCCCCAACAATGGAGGTGAAAACCAGAAACACGATAACACCAAAACCACGCCATTCGCTTGATGGTTTATACGCATCTGGCACCAGTGGCAGCACAGAATTATCAACGAAGCCAACAAACGCCCAGATCATCCAGATCGTCAGCGCCACAGGCAAAACAATCACCAGACCCGTCAGAAAATTGCCACGCAAACGCGCAACAAGGCCCGGTCTTTTTCGCGCAGATGGAACAGGTTTTTTCGCCATGATAAGGCCCTTTAACAGTTGATCCACGGTTTAGGCATTCGGCCCAACACGTGCAATCCCTTGGGGGTGAAATAGTGTAATGATCCCAGAAACAAGCCGTTTCCAGTTAGGTTTCGACGTATTGTGCCAAAACAGGATCGCCAGACCAGATTTTCATCGCAGACGTAAATCCTGCATCTTTCGGGCATCCTTCAAGAAACACCTCAACATCGCCGCCCTCAAGCCCGCGCATCACATCGTTCACACGGGCCCAAAAATCCGCAGGTTTCACGCCAGCCCCCTGATCCACCCAGTTTGGCGCAACCACACCAGTCAATTCATACAGCGCATCTTCGCGGGAATGGGCGTAATCTTCGTCCCACTCCAAATCCAGCTTGATACACTCTAACAGGTATTCAAAACAGGCCTCTGGGTCGCTCGCCTTTGGCTTAAACTCTACCAGAATTGCGCGCAGATGATCCTCGGACAACAGCGCATAACCCAGCCCGCGCAGGTTGATATCACTGTCAGACATGGCCTTACGCACCAAATACGCCTTCACTTTGCCCTGCTCAACACCTGCTTCAATCTGTTTTAACAAGGTCATATCAACGCCTGCGCAATTTGGGCCGCCAGTTTGGCATTATTCTTAACCAAGGCAATATTGGCCTTCAACGACTTACCGTCAGTTAACTCAACAATGCGCCCCAGCAGAAACGGCGTCACGTTTTTCGTCGCAACACCTTGGGCGTCTGCCTCAGCCACCGCTTGCGCGATGATCGGCGCTAGATAATCGCGGGACAGTTCCGCCTCAATCGGAATCGGATTGGCGATCAATTGCCCGCCTTTCAACCCCAAATTCATCCGCATTTTATGGGCATTGGCGATGCGAACAGGGGTGTCACTGCGCAAAGGCACGGGCCAATCAGACTGGCGCGACCAAAACGCGGGCAGCACATCGGTTTGATACCCGATCACGGGCACACCATTTGTTTCTAACACTTCAAGCGTCTTTGGCAGATCCAAAATCGCCTTTGCCCCCGCGCAAACAACTGTCACAGGCGTTTGCGCCAACTCCAGCAAATCCGCGCTGATATCAAACGTATCCTCTGCACCTTTGTGCACGCCGCCAATGCCACCCGTTGCAAACACCTCAATGCCTGCCAGTGCCGCGCAAATCATCGTCGCCGCCACCGTCGTCGCACCCGTGCGCCCTTGGGACAGCGCAAAGGCCAAATCCGCACGGCTCAGCTTCATCACATCGGTTTCTTGCGCCAACCATTCTAACTCAGCGGCTTCTAATCCGATGTGAATCTTGTGATCCATAATCGCAATCGTCGCCGGAACCGCACCGTTTTCGCGCACCACATCTTCAACCCCTTGCGCCGTTTCCAGATTGGCAGGGTAGGGCATCCCATGCGTGATAATCGTGCTTTCCAACGCTACAATCGGGCGGCCAGCCTCACGCGCAGCACGCACTTCGGCGGAATAGGTTAAGGGCAAAGTCACAGTGGCGTCTCCGTAGAAATATAAGTGGCAGTGTGCGTCAGTGCAAAATCGAGCGCGGCATCGCCCACCATTCCGCGCGTCTCCGCAACGATATGGCTTGCCATAAACACATCGCCCGCACCCGTCACCCGCAAAACATCAACGCTCGGCGGAACCGCGCTGTGAACGCCGTTTGCATCAGCAATGGCCGCCAAATTCGGCCCATCCGTTACCGCGGCACGGTACACACCCGCGTCCACCAATTGCACCGCAGCCTCAACCGAGGTGTCCAATTTTGTGCCAAGCAGAATATTCGCCTCAATCAAATTCACGTAAAACGTCGCATGCCCATGCCCAAAAAACGGCTTCAACCGCCCCGCCTTACCAGGAGAGGCTGGAGCAAGCCGCAAATCGGCACCGCGAAACTCAGCCGCTGCACTAATATACTCCAGCGTTGCCTCGGGCAAATTGCCCTCACACACCACCAACCCCGCAAACGGCTCCTCCACCGAGCCCACACGCCCATCACGCATCGGCGCAATCACGGCGTCCGCCTCGGCCTCTAGTGAATGAGCATCCGCAATCGCCGCAATCAACCCGTTGGAACCCTCAATCGCCATATATTGATCCGTCGGATGGCGGTCCGAAATATGCACCAACGCCGTTTCCATACCCCGCCGCGTCGCCTCTTCCAACAAATCGCGCCCCGCAGGATCAGCCCCGAGCGAGGTGAGCAGCGAAACAGGCACATCATGCATCCGCAGCGCCATCGCAATATTCATCGCAACCCCGCCCGGAATACGCAAAATCCGCCCGGGTACATCATGCCCCGCCTTCATCTTACGATCAGAACGGCCAACAATGTCCCACAAAACGGAACCGATACAATGGATGGGGGTAGGGTGGGTCATACCCCGTGTTGTGGCGGCATTTGAAAAAGGATGCAAGAAACCCAATTGAAAAACTGCACCTTGGGCTTCTTTTTCGCTTAAATACTTACCAATCACCGCACTAATCCCATCACCAATCAGGGCGCGCGCAAATGCGCGGCGCAAACCCCAACTTCCCCCTTGCCACACACACGTATCCCCCCTATACGCGCCTTACTTAAATCCACAGGCGGGGTCTGCGGGTTTTGAGGGAGAAATCCTCAAAGCTCCAACCGGTTGGAAAAACACTCGTTTCTCCTTCTCCCGCTGAGGCTAAACCGGAAAAGGAAAGACCAATGGCTCTACCAGAGTTCACATTGCGCCAACTGCTCGAAGCAGGCGTACACTTCGGCCACCAAACACACCGCTGGAATCCACGTATGGGCCAGTACATCTACGGCCAGCGTAACGGCATTCACATTCTCGACCTGACACAAACTGTGCCGCTTCTTGACCAAGCGTTGCAAGTGACACGTGAAACAGTTGCCAAAGGCGGCCGTATCTTGTTCGTCGGAACAAAGCGTCAAGCGTCCAAAGCAGTTGCAGAAGCAGCCGAGCGTTCCGCACAATATTACATGAACCACCGTTGGTTGGGTGGCACACTTACAAACTGGCAAACAGTTTCAAAGCGTATCGCACACCTTAAGAACCTCGACGAAAAACTCGGCGGCGAAGCGTCTGGCCTCACCAAGAAAGAGTTGTTGGGCATGGAACGCGAGCAATCTAAATTGCAAGCATCCTTGGGCGGCGTTCGCGAAATGGGCGGCACACCTGACCTGATCGTTGTGATCGACACTAACAAAGAAGCGCTCGCAGTGGCAGAAGCCAACAAACTGGGCATCCCAGTTATTGCGATCCTCGACTCCAACTCAGCACCAGAAGGCATCGATTACCCAATCCCTGGCAACGATGACGCAGCACGCGCCATCGCGCTCTACACTGACCTGATCGCACGTGCGGCATTGGATGGTATGGCGTCTGCAATGGGTTCTGCTGGCATCGACATCGGCGCGGCTGAAGAAGCACCAGTTGAAGAAGCTGTTGCAGAGGCCTAATCGGCCCGATCAAAACGGATACTTCGGGGGTGTCATGCACCCCCGTTCCCTTTGTTACTAGGAGAATACAGATGGCTATCACAGCTGCACTCGTAAAAGAATTGCGCGAAAAATCTGGCGCAGGCATGATGGACGCGAAAAAAGCGCTCACTGCAAATGACGGCGACATGGAAGCCTCCATGGACTGGCTGCGGACCAAAGGTCTCGCCTCTGCTGCCAAAAAATCTGGCCGTACGGCTGCCGAAGGCCTCGTTGCTGTTAAAGTTGAAAACGGCGTTGGCGTTGCGGTTGAAGTGAACTCAGAAACTGACTTTGTTGGTAAAAACGCTGAATTCCAAGCTATGGTTGGCGGCATCGCTGCAACCGCCATGAACGTAGACGATATCGACGCGCTGAAAGCGGCCGATATGGGTGGCAAAACTGTTGAAACAGTTGTGACAGATGCAATCGCCAAAATCGGCGAAAACATGTCTGTTCGGCGCATGGCCAAAGTATCTGGCGATGTTGTTGGCACCTACGTGCACACTGCCGCCGCAGACGGTATGGGCAAAATCGGTGTTCTCGTTGCGCTCAAAGGCGGCGATATCACTCTAGCTCAAAATATTTGTATGCACGTCGCTGCTGCAAACCCTATCGCTTTGAACGAAGCAGAAATTGATGATGCAATTTTAGCCAAAGAAAAGATAATTTTCGTTGGACAAGCGCAAGAAGCTGGAAAATCCGAAGCTGGTGTCGAAAGCTGGTCCAACAAACAGGTTGCAAAATTTGTTAAGGAATCAAGCTTAGAGACACAAAAGTTTGTTATGGATACAAGCAAGACGGTTGCCCAAGTTGCCAAAGACGCCGGCGCAGAAATCCTCGCGTTTGTGCGTTTGGAAGTTGGCGAAGGCATTGAGAAAAAGAACGAAGACTTTGCAGCAGAAGTTGCAAAAACGATGGGCGGTTAGATTTTTCGGCTTCGGCTGAAAAATCTAAATGCCTTCTTCTAAGGTTTAAGCCCCGCCAATGTGCGGGGCTTTTTCGTGTTTGAATTAGTTCAACCAGAACAATGCCGCGTTCAAACAGGTCGCAAATCCGACCCACGCAGCATAAGGTGCAAACAACCACGCAGACACCGCATCAACACGCCGCGCCATGAAAATGAACGCCACAATAGCGGCCAACAGCGGCACAATCACCATCAACGCCAGCCCAAGGTTTTGGGCCGTGAAAAAGATCGGGCTCCAGGCAAAATTCAACGCCATTTGAACCCACCAGACCCGCTGCGACGCACCCGTTCCCGCAAGGGACCAAATACGCCAGCCAGCAACCCCAATAAAGATATAAAGCACCGTCCAAACCGGCCCAAACACCCAGTTTGGCGGATTGAAAGACGGCTTTGTTAACGCCGCGTACCACTCTGCGGGCGTGTTCATCATCCCAATGACCAGTCCACCGCCCAAAGACAGCGCCACAAACAGGGCCAATGCCACATACTTATTCATTTCGTTCCCTTTATTTTCAGTTACCGTTCAGAACATAGCGTGCATTGGTATTTTTCAACCCGCGCCGATATCCCAAAACACCCCAACCATACAGGCCAACGCCTGATGGCACGTATCCTTTAACACATGCTCATTTGGCGCATGTTACGAATACCCCGGATAGGGATGGGGTATCCAAACTGTCGCTGAAAAAATCTAAATCCGCTCATTTTCTAGAATATTGAAAAGCCCTGCTAGCAAGCGGCGCTTTTTTAGTTAAAGTCAGAATATTGTTAGCGGAGATACCACCATGCTCATTTACGGATTAAGCACCTGCGCCGCCTGTCAAAAGGCGCAAAAGGCACTGGAAGCCAAAGGCGTAAACGTCACCTTTCGCGATGTCCGCGCCGATCCTTTAAGCGAAGCAGAAATAGATGCGATGGTCGCAGAATTTGGCGATCGTTTGGTGGATCGCACCACAAACGATTACCGCGCGCTCAATGATTGGCTCAAAAACTCCGAAGTCGAAGCCCAAGTCGCTGCCAAACCCAAAGTCATGGCGCGTCCGATCATCCACGACCAAGACAACTGGTACTTAGGCTGGGAAGACGACGTTCAACAGGCACTGCTCGCGGATTAGCCACCCCTTCAACCATCCCCAATTTCCCAAAACACTCCAACCATACAGGCCAGCGCCTGACGGCAGGTATCCTTTAACACATGCTCATTTGGCGCATGTTGCGAACATCCCGCATAGGAATGGGGTATCCAAACTGTCGCCATGCCCAGCACCTCACTGAAACAATGGTTCGGAATCCACCCCGCCAAATTTGGCAAAACATGGGGCGGCGTTCCAGTGGTTCGCGCCAGTGATTTTTCAACCAAAGCAACCCACGGATTGTCGCGCCCAGAACGGGTCGCAGGAAACACCCCTTGCTCCTCAACAATTCGAACAGCCTCAAACCCACGCGCATCCAAAAGACGCCGCAGGGCAGGGAGGATATCCGCGCCATCCGTCCCCACGACAAACCGTAACTGACACGCGGCTTTGGCCTGCCCAGCAATCGCGTTTTGCGGGGCGTCAGGATCACCGTGATCCAACGCAAGCACCGCAAAAGAATTCCAACCAAACACTTTTTCCGCGGCACTTAATCCGTCTTCACCCCAATTGGGATCAATCATCGGGCCTGAAACGGGAATATCTGCCAAATCGGCCCTTACCGCATCGCTCAGACTGTCGGGGCGCCACTCCGCAATCTGCAACTGCCCATCCACATCAGAAATCGACGCAATCGCATGGGCCAACACCATCGCAGGGTCGCGCAGCAATCCACCCCAATTCCCCGAATGATTGGCCCCAGCGCGCAAATCCACCGCCAGATCAAAATTGACCGAACCACGCGATCCCAAAAACAGGGTCGGGGTGTCGGGAGCCACACGCGGCCCATCCGATGCGATCAAAACATCGGCCGCCAGTGCTGCGCGGTGGTTTGCGCAAAATGATTCAAGCCCCGTCGAGCCAATCTCTTCTGACATTTCGATCAGAATCTTAACGTTGAACCCAAGTCGCCCGCGCTGTGCAATCACGGCCTCTAGCGCCGCAATATTTATCAAATGCTGCCCTTTGTTATCCGCAACGCCGCGCCCATAAAACCGATCCTCAGCCGCGTGCAAAACAAACGGCTCCATCCCATCCGCCCATTGCCCCGCTTGCCCGTGAACCACATCGCCGTGCCCATAGATCAAAACAGTCGGCGCATCCAAATCCTCCGCCCGCGTTGCCAGCAGAATTGGCCCGCCACCCGCAACGGGATTGTCGAAAACCTCAACATCGAAATCAGATCGCACCAATCGTGGGCCGATGGCCTCATTAAGATAGGCGTAAAGTTCATCGCTCCGTTCACCAGTTTGGCTCTCGGTTTTATAGGCAACCAAATGCGCAAGTTCAGATTGAAAAATTCCTTGGTCGAAATAGGATTCGACCTGGCTAACGGCGGATTGAAGAGGATCAGACATCGCCTCAAATTAAATTTATTTTTGGTAAACGCAACGCTGTTAATGGTTCGAAATAATTAACCCGTGCCATACAGGTGCCATACGTTTTGCATACACTTTGCATACGTTTTGCAGCCCTAGTGTTGCGTGATTTTTTGGAAAGGTTAACGCAGGTTCGGGGCATTTTGAACCGGGAAGAACTGAACCCCGAACCTGCAAGTCATTCGCTTTCGCGTTTGCCTAAATTCAGGATACATTTTCCTATTGTAAATAAAGTGAGGTATGTCACACATTTCGAAAGTAAATTGAAAAAAATGTGTAGCCAAGAAAAATGTGTAGCCAAGAAAGCGGGACCAATGACGACGAGAACTGGCGGAGAACTCCTTGTTAAATGTCTTTTGGAACAAGAGGTTAATACAGCTTTTGGGGTTCCAGGAGAAAGCTATCTTGCGGTGCTAGACGCGCTTTATGATGTGCCCAATCAAATAAAATTGATCACAACGCGCCATGAAAGTGGTGCTTCATTTGCCGCCGAAGCCTACGGAAAACTTACGAACAAACCCGGTATTTGCTTTGTAACACGCGGGCCTGGTGCCACAAATGCGTCTATTGGCGTGCACACTGCGATGCAAAACAGCAGCCCAATGATCCTGTTTGTGGGGCAAATTGGCCGCGATATGAAAGACCGAGAGGCCTTTCAAGAGGTTGATTACAGGGCATTTTTTGGAACAGTAGCCAAATGGGTTACCGAAATAGACTCCGCAGACCGTATCCCAGAACTTGTCGCGCGCGCCTTTCAAATGGCCACATCTGGCCGCCCCGGTCCCGTGGTTGTCGCGCTGCCAGAAGACATGCTCACAGACACCACCGACGCCGAACCTTGCAGGCCCGTCAAACCGTTCCGACCAGCACCAGACATGGATGCAGTACACGCCGCCGCAGACCTGCTGAACACCGCCAAGGCGCCTCTGATGGTGGTCGGTGGTGGCGCGTGGTCAGACGAGGGCAGGGCGCAGCTAAGTGCCTTTGCTGAAAAGATAAATATCCCAGTCGCCACTGTTTTTCGCAGCCAAGATTTGATTGATAATCGTGGCCCGCACTTCATCGGCGACGCTTCTTTTGGCATGCCGCCACACCTGCGCGATGCCATTACAAACGCGGATGTTATTCTTGCTGTGAACGTGCGTTTTGGCGAGATTTTGACGGATGGTTGGACGCTGCTTGATGTTCCGAATCCGAAGCAGCAGATCATTCATTGCCATCGCAGCGCTGATGAGATCAACAAAATCTATCAGGCCGATGTCGCTATTCAATCTGCCCAAGAATTGTTTTTATCTGCATTAAATCCATTGGTTACAGGAGATTACACGAATCATCTGCAAAAGATAAAAGCGGCGCATGAGACAGTTCTATCGCCAAAGCCGTCCAAAGGGCCTGTTGATATGGCACCGATTTGTGCCCATCTTCGCGAGGTTTTGGATGATGATGCGATCGTCACAAATGGTGCGGGAAATTTCGCTATCTGGTCAGGTCGCTTCCTTAAATTTCACAAAGATCAGCGTTTGCTTGGCCCGCAATCAGGCGCAATGGGGGCAGGGCTCCCCGCTGCGATTGCGGCCAAGGCTGTTGATCCAACGCGGCAGGTCATTTGTTTTGCTGGTGATGGCGATTTTCAGATGTCTTCTCAAGAACTTGGCACCATGTTGCAGAACGGATTGCAGCCAATCATTCTGGTGTTGAACAACGGTTTATACGGCACAATTCGCCTCCACCAAGATCGAAGATACGCTGGCCGGCCATCGGGCACCGAAATCGTGAACCCAGATTTCGTACAATTGGCCGCCGCTTATGGTTTTTGGGGGCAACGCATTGAAAAAACAGAAGATTTCGCACAGGCATTTGCTACAGCAGTAACGAAACCAAACGGAGCATTGATTGAATTGGTGATTGACCCAGACGATATTGCGCCGAATGTCATATTGAATTCCTAGGAGCAGATGATGCGGAAAACAGCAGTAATTACAGGATCGACAAGCGGTATCGGCAAAGCAGTTGCCGAGGCTTTGGCTGATTCTGGCGTAAATATTGTTCTGAATGGATTTGGAGATCTTGATGAAATCCAATCGCAACGTGCTGATTTAGAACAAAAATATGGTATTCAGGCTCATTACGATGCAGCTGACATGACCAAGCCGGATGAAATTCGCACGATGATCGAGACGGCCGCAACGACATTTGGCAGCCTAGATATTTTGGTCAATAACGCCGGCATTCAGCACGTGGCACCAATCGACGAATTCCCAACAAACAAATGGGACGCCATCATTGCCATCAACCTCAGCAGCGCATTTCACACTACAGCGGCCGCATTGCCACACATGCGCAGCGCTGGCTGGGGGCGAATTGTGAACATCGCCTCAGCACACGGATTGGTCGCATCGCCGTTCAAATCTGCATACGTTGCTGCCAAACACGGCGTTCTGGGGCTTACGAAGACGACAGCGTTGGAAACGGCTCAGGACGGCATCACGTGTAACGCAATCTGCCCAGGCTACGTGCGCACGCCCTTGGTCGAGGCACAAATTCCAGACACAGCCAAGGCACGCGGCATCACCGAAGAAGAAGTTGTGCGGGATGTGATCCTTGCAGCGCAGCCAACCAAATCCTTCGTCGGATTGGACGAGCTCGGCGCATTGGCGGTTTTCTTGTGCAGCGACGGCGCAAAGTCGATTACAGGGGCATCTTTGCCCATAGATGGCGGATGGACTGCAAAATAGCGTTTTGGTCCTAGTCTGTGGTCTGTCTTTTATTAACATAATATCCATTATGCGATTAAACAATGACTGAACCGTGGTATGATTTAGGCCGCATTTATTACCCCCCTTACGGGTAATCACATCTGCCAAAATTCGGTATTTTAACTCATTTAATCAAACAGTTGTATCGCACAGTGAACTTAAAAATTTTCTGAAAAGATGACTAATTCCGAGATCTTTGATTGACATGCTCCAAGTGCTGTTCCAAGGTTTACATCGCAACACAGCCATCTTGGACCAGCTTTTGACAGATACGACCGGCCCTGCCGAAACCCCAGTGATTGAGCTGCGTAACATTCACAAAAGTTATGGTGATCTAGAAGTCATCAAGGGCGTGGATCTAACGGCGCATAAAGGTGACGTTATCGCGCTTATCGGCTCATCTGGATCTGGAAAGAGCACGCTTTTACGCTGTGTGAACCTGCTCGAAACAGCGCAGCAAGGTGATATCGTCATCAGCGGTGAACCTGTTTCTTGGAGCCATGAAACCGCCAATAGGTCGCCAAAAGATGCAGACCAGGTGCGCCGTTTTCGAACCAATCTTTCTATGGTTTTTCAACAGTTTAACCTGTGGTCGCATCTAAGTGTTTTGCAAAATGTGACAGAGGCCCCTGTCACGGTTTTGGGCCGTGACAGAGCCGACGCCGAAGCATTTGGCCGCGCCCTTTTGGAAAAAGTTGGTATTGCAGACAAGGCAGATATGTACCCATCACAGCTGTCAGGTGGCCAGCAACAACGCGCGGCGATTGCGCGGGCTTTGGCGATGGAACCGTCGGCGATGCTGTTTGATGAACCAACTTCAGCGCTTGATCCTGAGACTGAAGCTGAAGTTGTTACTGTTATCAGAGAGTTAGCCGCTGAAGGGCGAACTATGCTGTTGGTAACGCATGATATGAAAATGGCGCGCGAGGTTGCGAACCATGTCATCTTCCTTCATCAAGGAGTGATCGAAGAACAAGGCACACCCGATCAGGTGTTTAAGCAAACAAAATCAACGAGGTTGCAGCAGTTCTTAAGCTCAACCCAATAAGTTCAACCAAGGAGAAACCTAATGAAAAAACTACTACTCGCAGCGGCCCTGTCCGCACTCGCCACTGGCGCAGCCTGGGCTGATACCGTCCGTTTAGGCACCGAGGGCGCCTACCCTCCGTACAACTTTATCAATGACAAAGGCGAAGTCGATGGGTTCGAACGCGAACTTGGCGACGAAATCTGCAAACGCGCAGCACTTGATTGCACATGGGTCACAAACGAATGGGACAGTATTATCCCGAACCTCGTTTCCAGCAACTATGACGCGATCATCGCTGGCATGTCCGTAACTGCTGAACGCGACGAAGTGATTGATTTCACAAACGAATACATCCCACCTTCCCCATCCGGGTATGTTGGTTTGGCTGGCGGTTCTGTTGATGTTGCCAAAGGCATTATCGCAGCACAGATCAATACAATTCAAGCCGGCCACGTTGCGTCTTCGGGTGCGACACTGGTTGAATTCGCCTCCCCAGATGAAACAGTTGCTGCTGTGAAAAATGGCGAAGCGGATGCTGTTCTGGCTGACAAGGATTTCCTTGCGCCAATCGTTGCTGAAAGCGGTGGCATGTTGGCATTCATCGCTGACGATGTTTCCATCGGCGGCGGCGTTGCTTTGGGCCTGCGGGAAAGCGACGGCGAACTGAAGGCAAAAATGAACACTGCAATTGACGCTATGAAAGCTGATGGCACGTTGAACACAATGTTGGTCAAGTGGTTCAAAGACGCTGCACCGCAGTGGTAAAAAGACTGGGGCGGTTGCACATGCGACCGCCCTACCCTTATGATCTAAAACGCTTTATCCGCGTAGCCAGGCCAAACAATCATGTTTGAAATTTGCGCAGAACCGCGCAGCCTTGAGGGGCTTACGTGGCTTTCCTGTTACCTCACAACGCCAAAACACGCTGCAATGTATTACAGCATCCTGACCGTGCTTGGATTGCTGCTGGCCGTTGTTCCCCCCATTCTGTTCCTTGGATTTGCTGGCGCGCTGGCGCGGCGATCAAAGATTGCGCCTGTTCGCTGGCTTGGTGTTGGCTACACTTCAATCGTGCGCGGCGTTCCCGATATCGTCTTTTTCTTGTTTTTCCCCATCGCGCTTGATCAAGCAGTTGAATACATCCGTCACAAAATAAAATGCGCCGACGTTCTTGAACCTGTTTACCAAGGAAATGATTTTGTGGTCTGTCAGGCCGCTAAAATGCCTTTGGGTATTGCAGATCAATTTTACCATGAGGCGTGGGGGTTTTCGCTTGCTGTCATCACCTTTGCCATCGTTTTTGGAGCCTTCACGGCGAACACCCTTCACGGTGCGTTGAACGCTGTTCCAAAAGGCCAGTTAGAAACGGCCCGCGCCTTTGGCATGAGCGAGCGCCAAACCTTTTGGCGCGTTCACATGCCGCAAATGTGGGTCTACGCCCTGCCCGGCTTGTCGAATTTGTGGATGATCCTGATCAAGGCGACGCCGCTTTTGTTCCTGCTTGGTGTCAAAGACATCGTCTATTGGGCGAAAGAGCTCGGCGGCATGAAAACGCAAGTTTATACTTACGCCCACCCAGATTGGCGCATTTGGTATTTCGGCGCGCTTTTGGTATTTTATTTGTTCCTCACTTGGGTCAGCCAACGCGCTTTTGATCGTATTTTTGCACGCGCATCGCGCGGTTTGTCGGTGGCATCATGAGTTGCTCTCAAACCTTATGGGATTATGGCCTACGAGCGTTCGGCTACGGCGAACGGCTTTTGCCGAAAACAGACATTACGTTTTGCGAACAGGTCGTTCTGATCGGCAGTGGCATGATCTGGAACGTCTATTTCGCGGTTGTCGCCATCATTTTTGGCTTTCTATTTGCCACGGCGCTTGCCTTCGCACGCGTAAATGCTGGTCCGTTATTGCGCATCCCAGCCAACGCTTTTGTTTTCGTATTTCGTGGATCACCACTGTTTATTCAGTTTTTCTTTGCCTATGAATTATTCGTTCAAATCCCACGCATGGGGTTTGAGGTTGACCTCGGTTTTATGGTGCTCTCCGCCCACACCAGCTGGCTGACAAAGGCATGGCTCGGCGCATTGATAGTGCTGTTTTTGAACACATCCGCTTACAGCGCTGAGATTTTCACAGGAGCTTTGCGTGCCGTTCCTAAGGGCGACGTAGAGGCCGCGGACGCCTTTGGCATGAACGGGCGCACAAAATTTCGGCGGATCGTTTTCCCCACGATGCTGCGTCTTGCCTGGTCGTCTTATTCGAACGAAGCGATTTTTCTATTCCATTCAACAGCCTTGATATTTTTCACGGGATTTCCTGCGTGGCGCCAGCAAGGCGATGGTTTGTATTACGCAAACTACTTTGCAGAAAACACCTTCAACCCGTTCGTTTCCTATCCGATCATTGCTGTGTATTTTATCCTTGGCAGCCTGTTGATCGTTGGGTTCTTTGGCCTTGTGAGCAAACGATTAAACAAACATGTGGCTGATCCACCAAAGCTGAAGTTTCGAATGGGCTCCATTCTGGCACGGTGATTTTGTCTGTTTGCGACAAGCCATGCGCCGCAAACAGGCTGGCCTGCGTAAATCGGCTATGGTCAGGTGGGGCAAGCCTAAGGAGACTGCCATGAACCAACATTTTTCGGAAACCCGTAAGATTGATCCGACCAAGGGGGCGACCCTTGGCGATGGAACGCCAAACGATCTCAATCGTGTTGAAATTGGCCCGACGCAATTGGCATTTGGCGAATGGGAAGCCGCTGGCTTGTCGCTGCCGAACCTGCAACGCATGCGCGAATTTCGCCATAAACGGCTGACCCAGCACGTGGTTGATCGCGATTATGGCGGGCTTTTGATGTTTGACCCGCTGAACATTCGGTACGCCACTGACACCACCAACATGCAGCTGTGGAACACCCACAACCCGTTTCGTGCCGTTCTGCTGTGCGCTGATGGGTACATGGTGATTTGGGATTACAAAAACGCGCCTTTCTTGGCCGATTTCAACCCACTTGTGAGAGAAAGTCGATCTGGCGCGTCGATGTTCTATTTTTCGTCTGGGGACAAAGTGGAGCAAGGCGCAGAGAGTTTTGTTGCCCAAGTAAGTGAGTTGATGGCCGAACACGCAGGCACAAACAAAAGACTGGCTGTCGACAAAATAATGGTCCCTGGTTTGCGCGCTTTAGAACGCGCCGGTTTTGAGGTTATGGAGGGTGAAGAAGTCACCGAGAAATCGCGGTCTGTAAAAGGACCTGACGAGATATTGGCACTGCGTTGCGCCCAACACGCCTGCGAAACGGCTTGTTTTGAAATGGAGAACGCCACCCGCGAAGGCGTTCCAATGGGCAATATGTCAGAAGATGACATTTGGTCGGTATTACACAAAGAAAACATTCGTCGTGGTGGTGAATGGATTGAAACGCGGCTCTTGGCGTCGGGCCCACGTACAAATCCGTGGTTCCAAGAATGTGGTCCGCGCATTGTTCAGAACAATGAAATTGTCGCCTTTGATACCGATTTGGTGGGATCGTACGGCATGTGCGTTGATATCAGTCGGACATGGTGGGTTGGGGATCTGAAACCGCGCCAGGATATGGTTGATGCCATGAAACACGGCCACGAACACATCATGACGAATATGGATATGCTGAAACCCGGCGTTTCGTTCAAAGAACTTGTTCATGGTGGTCATCAGCTTGATCCGAATTTTCAAAGGTTAAAATACGGTTGTAAAATGCACGGCGTTGGTTTGTGTGATGAATGGCCGTTGATCGCCTATCCCGATAAATATGTCGAAGGCGCGTTTGAATATGAACTGGAGGCTGGCATGGTTTTATGTGTCGAGGCCTTGATTAGCCCAGATGGTGGTGATTTCTCGATTAAGTTAGAAGATCAGGTGCTGATTACCGAAGATGGGTACGAAAACCTAACGAGTTACCCATTTGATCCAGCCCTGATGGGCGTGTGAAATAGATATACGTACAAAAAAGGCGCCGTTGGAAGGGCGCCTTTTTAATTCTAAAACCGAGGTTTTTTAGCTGGCTGTTGCAGATTCTTCTTCTACAACATCTGCATAAACGATGAGTGGCTCAGCAACACGGCTGACAGCCTCTTCGTTCACAACAACGTCGACAACGTTTTCCAATCCTGGCAGTTCAAACATCGTATTCAACAGAATGTCTTCCATGATCGACCGCAATCCACGGGCGCCTGTTTTGCGTTCAATCGCGCGTTTTGCAATGGCGACCAGCGCATCATCGGTGAACTTCAATTGCGCATCTTCCAGCTCGAACAAGCGTTGGTATTGTTTAACCAGTGCGTTCTTTGGCTCGGACAGGATTGTAACAAGCGCATCTTCGTCCAAATCGGTCAGCGTTGCAATCACGGGCAAACGGCCAACAAATTCTGGGATCAGACCGAATTTCAACAAATCTTCGGGTTCTAGATCCGTGAAAACCTCACCGACGCCGCGCGTGTCCTCTTTTTGAACATCGGCACCAAATCCGATGGATGACCCTTTGCCACGTTGGCCGATAATCTTTTCGAGACCCGCAAATGCGCCACCACAGATGAACAGGATGTTCGTGGTGTCCACTTGTAAGAATTCTTGTTGAGGATGCTTACGCCCGCCTTGTGGCGGTACTGAGGCAACCGTGCCTTCCATGATCTTCAAAAGAGCTTGTTGAACGCCCTCCCCGCTTACATCACGGGTGATGGAAGGGTTGTCAGACTTGCGTGTAATCTTATCGACCTCGTCGATGTAAACGATACCGCGCTGCGCTCGTTCAACGTTGTATTCAGATGCTTGGAGCAATTTCAAAATGATGTTTTCAACGTCTTCGCCAACGTAACCTGCTTCGGTCAATGTGGTGGCATCCGCCATCGTGAACGGAACATCCAGAATGCGCGCCAAAGTTTGCGCCAACAGTGTTTTACCGCAGCCTGTTGGGCCGATCAGCATGATGTTGGATTTTGCCAATTCAATTTCAGAGTTCTTTTCGGCGTGATTTAGCCGTTTATAGTGGTTGTGTACCGCCACCGATAGTACGCGTTTGGCCATAGATTGGCCGATGACATAGTCATCCAGAACCTGGCAAATTTCTTGCGGTGTTGGGACGCCATCACCAGATTTTACCAGACCTGATTTTGCTTCTTCGCGGATGATATCCATGCACAATTCGACACATTCATCGCAGATAAACACTGTCGGACCTGCAATCAATTTGCGAACTTCGTGCTGGCTTTTGCCGCAAAAAGAGCAATACAGCGTATTTTTCGCGTCGCCGTTGCTTGAATTAGCCATAAAAATTCTCCGCTCTTTTACTTGCCCGATCCCGTTCATAGTGACGAGTTAGCCAGTGTTTTATCACCTTATTCTTGCCACCGTATGGCAGAAATAAACTGGGTACAATGCCGATTTTCCAACGATTTGACGAACAGAGATCGTATAAGCAAAGGCCCCGCAATCACACGAGGTGACTGCGGATACTTAACATCGATTTGTGAACAAACCTTTTAGATGTGCCTAGGCTTCTTCAGCACCTTCTTCACGCTTTTGAACGATCTCGTCGATGAGGCCCCAATCTTTGGCTTCTTCGGCGGTCATGAAGTTGTCGCGATCCAGAGCTTTTTCAACTTTTTCAATGTCTTGGTTGCAATGTTTGACATAGATGTTGTTCAAGCGATCTTTCAGTTCCAGGATCTCTTTGGCGTGCAATGCGATGTCTGACGCCTGCCCTTGAAACCCACCAGACGGCTGGTGAACCATGATGCGTGAATTTGGCAGACTGAATCGCATGCCCGGCTCGCCAGCAGCCATCAACAATGACCCCATAGAGGCCGCCTGCCCGATGCAAAGTGTAGATACTTTGGGGCGGATGTATTGCATCGTGTCGTAGATCGACAGGCCAGATGTAACAACGCCGCCTGGGCTGTTGATGTACATCGCGATGTCTTTGCTTGGGTTTTCTGCTTCGAGGAACAAAAGTTGGGCGACGATCAAGGTGGACATGCCATCGTGCACGGGGCCTGACACGAAAATGATCCGTTCCTTCAGAAGGCGTGAAAAGATATCGTAGGCGCGTTCGCCGCGGGCAGTTTGTTCAACGACCATTGGGACAAGTGTGTTTGCGTAGACTTCGAGTGGGTCTCTCATTTTTGTAGGCCTGTATTTGGATGTGAAAATCGGGTTTGGCTAACTGTAGTTTGGTCCGTTGATACCTTCAAGGCGTCAAAACATAGTTAACAGCGAAAAGGACTGTTCCGTTTGAGAAGCCAACCTTTGTGCCAAACAAAAAAGGCGCCACAAACGGGCGCCTTTTTCTTTAAGATTGTAACGGCTTAGGCGTCGTTTTCCAAATCCTCAACTGCTTTTTGCAGATTCTCTTTGGTTGTTTTCTTTTCTTTTACTTCGGCCAGCTCGATGATGTAATCAACGACTTTGTCTTCAAAGATAGGCGCGCGCATTTGCTGTTGCATTTGCTCATTTTGTTGAAGGAATTCAAAGAACTGACGCTCTTGGCCTGGATACTGCTGTGCTTGCTGCATCGCAGCTTGCTGCATTTCAGCGTCTGTTACCGTGATCTCTTGCTTAGAGCCAATCTCGGCCAACAACAGACCCAAACGAACGCGGCGTTCAGCCAAGCCAGTGTGTTCTGCTGTGGTCTCAATCTCTGGGTGATCGTGGCCTTCAACTTCAGGGTTGTCTTCGTGCCAAAGGCTGTGAGCAATTGAATTTGCTTCGTTTTCTACCAATGTCGGTGGCAGATCAAACGATACCAATTTCGCCAATTCGTCCATCAATTGACGCTTCATAACCATGCGCGCCGCGCCGGTGTATTCGTCTTGCAAACGCTCAGTGATCTTTGTTTTCAAGTCAGCGAGGTCGTCGGCACCAAATTTAACAGCCAACTCATCGTTGATTTCTGCTGCTGCCGGAGCCTTAACTTCGTTCACTTTACACTCAAAAACAGCGTCTTTGCCTGCGAGGTGTTCAGCGTTGTATTCCTCAGGGAATTTCACTTTAACTTCAACGTCATCGCCAACTTTTGCGCCAACCAATTGCTCTTCAAAACCAGGGATAAAGCTGTTTGAACCAAGCACCAGTGGATAGTCTTCGCCAGCGCCGCCTTCAAAAGCTTCGCCGTCTACTTTACCCAAGAAGTTGATCACCACTTGGTCGCCGTCTTTGGCTTTGGAACCCTTCTTGCGATCTTCAAAGTTTTGCGCGCTTTCAGCAAGGTTGCTAAGGGCGTCGTCAACGTCTTTGTCATCGATTTTTGCAACAAGTTTTTCCAGCTTAACTGCGGAGAAATCTGCTTCAGGAACAATAGGTAACGCCTCGTAGTTCAAGGAAACTTCGACGTCGTCGCCCTCTTTCCATTCGTCGTTTGTCATCTTCACATCTGGCTGCATCGCTGGCTTGTCGCCTGTTGCTTCGAAGTGATCGCTCATCGCGCCGTCAATGCTTTCTTGCATCGCTTCGCCGAGAACGGATTTGCCGAATTGTTTTTTCAGCAGTGCCATCGGAACTTTGCCTTTACGGAACCCTTTGATCTCCACGTTCGGCTGTGCTTCTTTCAGCTTTTCTGTAACTTTATCTTCCAGCTCTGCTGCGGAAAGCGTGATCGAATAGCCGCGCTTCAGGCCTTCGTTAAGTGTTTCAGTTACCTGCATTTTTCTTCCTTCATCAGGCCGGAGGTGTCCGGTTCAACATGGTCTAGCTGATCGGATCAGCCTTGAATTTCGGTGGCTTATCAAAGCCTTGCGCCTCTCGATGTTTCTTTGAAACATCTGCCGGCTTCCTTTTTGCAAAGGCAAAAAGTCGTGGTACGGGTGGAGGGACTTGAACCCCCACGCCTTGCGGCGCTTGGACCTAAACCAAGTGCGTCTACCAATTCCGCCACACCCGCATAACCTTGTCGAGCAGCCAAAAGCTGCCCGTCAATTCGGCGTCCTTCTAACAAGTGTTTTCAGGCTTGGCGAGTGGAAAATTCATCAATCGTCTGGGGGCGTTGCGTGGGCCTGTTTCTGGACGCAACACCCCGCGCAACACCAGCCTGCGCAAAAATTGCTTTTCGGGCGAAAAAGGCTGCAAAGCGTATGCAAAGTGTATGCAAAGTGTATGGCACGTGTATGGCACTTTTCAGTGTTGCGTTAATTATTATGCACAGAACGCTTACCGAGCAGCGCGGGCCTAGGGCAACTCGTTAACCCTATAAACCGAGGTCGCGGAGCACGGCGGGCAGTTGTTCTGGGATGTCTTCTGCGATCAAACCCGCCCCGAATTTCAGCGCGCATTCCACATGCAGCCAAGCGGCGGTCTCGGCGGCCTGCATCGGATCAAAGCCACGTGCGAGCAGGCCTGCGATGAAACCAGCCAGCACGTCCCCCGATCCCGCTGTCGCGAGCCACGGCGCAGCGCGATCGTAATGGGCGGAGTTGATGGAGGCCCTGCCCTGTGGGTCGGCAATGACGGTGTCTGCGCCTTTGAACAGCACAACACACCCCGCGCGTTTGGCAGCGTCGCGCGTGGCGTCTACTTTGCTGTAGGCGGGGCCTGTTGTGGCGGTTTCCATGAGTTTGACGTGAATGTCAGGGAACAAGCGTTTGAATTCGCCGCCGTGCGGGGTGAGGACGCAATCTTTGTGGATGTGTTTGAACAGATCGTCGGGCGTGTCTTTGAATGCAGTAAGGGCATCGGCATCAAGCACGGTGTTTTTGCCCGTTCTTAACGCCGTTTTAACCATCGCACGGGTAAAGTTGAAATCGAGCCCTCCAGACTCACTTTCGCGTGCAAACCCTGGTCCGATACAAATTGAGGAGATTCTATCGTCTGAAAACAGTGTTTTGAATTGATCCGTCGTGTCCATTTTGCGCAGCATGATGGCCGTTAGCTGTGCCGCGTTTTCTGGCAGCGCGTCGGAGGGACTGGCGATGGTAACTAGCCCTGCGCCGATTTTGAGCGCGCCCCGTGCGGCAAGACGTGCAGCGCCTGTTTTGGTTGCTGGGCCTGAGGCAATGAGGGCGTGACCGTGGGAGAATTTATTTGTGCCGTGATGAAGTTCGCTAATATTCCCTTTTGCAAGTGTCTGAGAATAGTGAATCCAATTGATTGGGGAGTTTTGATGCGCTGGCTGCGAAAGTCCTTCAAAGGCCTTGCGGGCATCTCCAAAATCATCCCAGATCGAAACACCTATTTCTGCAAGATAAAGTTTGCCACAGAAGTAAGGAGCATCATGCAAAAAGTGGCCCAGCTTTAAACTTCCTGTGGCCACAGTTAGGTCGGCAGACGAGCAGTGTTCCAATGTTCGGCCGCTGTCCGAACAAATTCCTGAAGGAAGGTCGATTGACACAATTTTTGCAGGATTTTCCCCTGTTAACCTTACTTCTAGGCACAGCCATCGAAGCAAATCAGAAATCTCTCCAACCCCTGAGCGATTAAGTCCGCAGCCGAAAATGGCGTCGATTATCAGTTCTGGATTTTCTATGCGCTGCCCCAAATCAGAGTGTTTTTGAAGGCCTCCGAGTTTCATCCATCTGTCCAGCTTCACCTTCGCATCCGCTGGCAATTTCTCCGCATCACCGTACAAAAATACCTCAACCTCCCAGCCCCAGTCCTTTAACAAACGCGCGACGACGAAACCGTCGCCGCCGTTGTTTCCGGGGCCGCATAAAACAACGGCGCGGTGACTGGTTTTTTTGAGGTCTGGCCATTCTTCAAAAATCGCTTCAACTACGCCCTGCCCTGCGCGTTCCATCAGTTCCAATCCTGTGACTTTGCCGCTGTCGATGGCGGCGTGTTCGATGGCGCGCATTTGGGCGGCGGTCAGGAGTTCGGTCATGTTGGAATCTTCTCTGATTGAAAAATAGGCAGTTTGCCTAAAAAATGTGCAGGAGCTTCGGAATCGGCTGGTGTTCACTATTGCGGCAAACTCTGGGAATTGCCACTACTGGCAAATCTGCCAAACAGCATGAAACGAAACCCGTATCCGGAGGCCACCGACATGAAAAAGATCGAAGCGATTATCAAGCCGTTCAAGCTCGATGAAGTGAAAGAAGCTTTGCAAGAGGTTGGTGTTCAGGGATTGAGCGTGATTGAGGCCAAGGGTTTCGGGCGCCAAAAGGGCCACACCGAATTGTACCGTGGTGCAGAATACGTTGTGGATTTCCTGCCAAAAGTGAAAATAGAAGTTGTCATTGCAGACGATCAAGTGGACGCCGCCGTGGAAGCCATTATTGGCGCGGCGCGCACAGAAAAGATTGGCGATGGGAAAATCTTCATCTCGACCGTTGAACAAGCCATCCGCATCCGGACCGGCGAAGAAGGCCCAGAAGCGCTGTAGCGTTGGGCGAACGACATAATATCTATCAGTAAGGAAATGTAGAAATGAATGTAAAAGACGTCATGAAAATGATCGCAGACGAAGACGTGGCCTACGTCGACGTTCGCTTTACCGATCCGCGCGGCAAGTTGCAGCACGTGACGATCATTGTGGATGAAATCGACGAAGATTTCTTTGAAGATGGGTTCATGTTTGATGGATCATCCATCGCGGGTTGGAAATCTATTGAAGAATCCGACATGAAGCTGATCCCTGATCCGTCTTCTGTTTACCTCGATCCATTCTACGCCGAGAAAACACTGTGCGTGCATTGTTCGGTTGTTGAGCCAGATACAGGCGCATCTTACGAGCGTGATCCGCGATCCACTGCGGAACGTGCAGAGGCGTATTTGATTTCAACTGGGATTGGTGATCAATCTTTTTGGGGCCCAGAAGCCGAGTTCTTCTTGTTTGATGACGTGCGTTTTTCCAATTCAATCAACAAAGTATCCTACGAAGTTGATGCAGCGGATGCGTCTTGGAACACAGACACCCAGTATGAAATGGGCAACATGGGCCACCGCCCCGGCCTTAAGGGTGGGTATTTCCCAGTAAACCCAATTGATGCGGCACAGGATTTGCGTTCCGAAATGCTGTCGACGATGAAATCCATCGGGATGAAAGTTGATAAACACCATCATGAGGTTGCGTCTTGTCAGCACGAGCTGGGTTTGGTGTTTGGTTCCTTGACCAAGCAAGCGGATGAGCTGCAAAAATACAAATACATCGTGCACAATGTGGCGCATGCCTATGGCAAGTCTGCGACGTTCATGCCGAAACCGATTTACGGTGACAACGGCACGGGCATGCACGTGAATATGTCGATCTGGAAAGAGGGTAAGCCCTTGTTTGCAGGTGATAAATACGCAGATCTTAGCCAAGAAGCGCTATATTTTATCGGTGGCATTCTGAAACACGCGAAATCGCTGAATGCGTTCACGAACCCCGCGACAAACAGCTACAAACGCCTGATCCCTGGCTTTGAAGCCCCTGTTTTGCGCGCTTATTCCGCAAGCAACCGATCTGGTTGTGTGCGTATTCCGTGGTCTGAATCCCCCAAGGCAAAACGTGTAGAAGCACGCTTCCCTGACCCAGCGGCCAACCCATACTTGTGCTTTGCGGCCCTGTTGATGGCGGGCCTTGACGGGATCACAAACAAAATCGACCCGGGCGAAGCATCAGACAAAGATCTGTATGATCTGCCACCAGAAGAGCTGGCGGGTATCCCAACGGTTTGTTCGTCTTTGCGCGAAGCCTTGGACGAGCTGGAAAAAGACATGGATTACCTGACCGAGGGCGGCGTGTTCACGCGCGAACAAATCGAAGGTTACATGGCGCTGAAATGGGAAGAAGTGTACACATACGAACACACACCGCACCCTGTTGAGTTTGGCATGTATTACTCCTGCTAATTTTAGTGGTTTTTAAATTGAAAGGCGTTCCAATTTGGAGCGCCTTTTTTTGTGGCGTCAGTGTGCTAGGTTTTCAGGTATGAAACATGGTTTACTTGCATTGGCGGTTTGCGCCCTGCCGATTGGCGCATCTGGCGCGGATTGTTCGCGCGATGCGATGTTGGTGTTTGATGGGTCAGGATCGATGGCGACCCTTGCGGCGGAGGCGCCGTTTTCGCGCCGCATTGATGATGCACGAAACGCGTTGGCGCAATCCCTGCCCCGCATTGTGCCCTATCGCCGTGTTGGGCTGGTGGTTTATGGGCCGGGTCCGCTGGGCCCTTGTGAAAATGTCGATGTTCGTTTGATGCCGCAAGTTAACGCAGATTTGGACATCTTGGCGCAGGTTTCTGGCGTGGAACCGGAAGGCGATACTCCGATGAGCCAAGCCATTGATGCTGCGGTAGATGTTTTGCGTGATCGCGGCGGCGGAGATATCGTAGTTGTGACCGACGGTCGCCAAACCTGCGGTGATGCCTGCAAAAACACGGCGCAATACGC
>JABBAP010000012.1 GCA_018607905.1 Paracoccaceae bacterium
CCGCACTTGCAAATCTTTGATCCGCGAGTACGGCCTTGGCCTCGACGTGATCCAGGCCGATTTCTCCAGCAACTTCGACTAGTACCGCATCGTCAGACAAGTTTCGCCCATGGGTGAAGTGCGCGGCGAATAATGCCTGTTTTAGGTCGTTCTTGCGGCCCTTTTCATTCGCCCAATGCAACAATTGATGCGTGTGAAATGTGTTGTGCATCCGGAATCCGTCAACGAAGTTAAACTCAAACCCAAGTTCGTTTCCGCGTGACGCCATCATCGCACGATTGGCCGCCGATTGTTCGGGCGTGGTGCCGTATTTCTCGGCTAAATGTTCACCCACATCCTGTCCTTCTGCTGGCATATTCGGGTTTAATTCAAATGGATGCCAATGGATTTCATGGTCCGTGCCGCTTGCATCCAAAGCGGTCGCAAGCTGGCGGTATCCAATGATGCACCATGGGCACATCACATCCGAGACAATATCAATGCGGAGCTGGGATTTTGTATCAGCCATGATGTGCACCTTTGGTTTTAAGTGTTCGCGTCAGTTCGTTTCAGCAAGGTCGTAGCGGCCAGCCTGCCAAAATCATTGGCAGCCTTTGGGCTAGCGCCTGTCAATAGGCGGCGATCAATATGGACCGAATTATCTGCCTTTTTGTTGATGACTTCCATACCTAGCGCGCTCAATTTCTCGCAAACCCACCACGGCATTGGACCAGGCAGGTAGCCGATCATTGGCGTCTGTTTGTCCACAGCATCGGGGAATGCGGTGATCTTATATCCGTCATACAAGAAAGTCGCGTCGGTTTTTGCAGCCAACAGCGCAGCAGGGCCGTGGCAAAGCGCAAGAGTGTGAAGCCCCGTTTTATGAGCCCAACGAAGCACTTTGCCCAGGTCGGCATTGTCAGGCAGTCCAAGCATCGCGCCGTGGCCACCAGGAATGAAAACGGCAGCGTAAGGTGCATCGTCCATCATGTCATTTGCAGCGAAATCGGCAAGGCTACCGGGGTTTTGCAACGCACCTTCAATGTCGCGGAACAGTTTTTGGACATCCGCGTCGTCCGCTGGCATCGCCCATGCCTCGACTGCGGCGGGTGCGCCTGTCGGGGTGACGATATCAATCTCAAACCCCGCGTTCATCAGATGCAGCATCGGCAGCCCCATCTCAACAGGGTGGTTCCCTGTTGAGAATTTCTTGCCATTGGCCATCGTCATATTGCGCTCTTCAGTGCAGACCATAAGCACGCGGTTTTTGCTGCCCTCATAGGGTTTGGCGTAAGCCCCACCATCGTAATCCGTGGTTGTTGATGTGCCCAATTTAATTGCTAGGGGCGATGGGCTGAACGCGCCGTCCGCTGTGGGTGTCGGTGTCGCGCCGAAGAGTTTACGGATGAGGCCCATATTATTTGACCTCTGTAACGATAGTTTCGCGAGATTTGCGCACTTTGCCCATCGGCAGCAGCCAATCGCTTGACTCGTCACGATAGCCCAGCGGCAAAAGGACAACAGACCGCAAACCACGTTCTTTCAGACCAAGGATTGCATCCACGGCATCGGGGTCAAAGCCCTCCATCGGTGTGCTGTCGACTTCTTGCTCGGCTGCGGCGACAAGGGCTATGCCCAAAGCGATATAAGCTTGGCGAGCAGCATGGGCGTAATTGGTTTCTGCGTCGCGGGGAACGTAGTTGGATTTCAGGTTGCCATAATACGCGTGCAACATTGGCAGATCGCCACGCGCCTTGACGTTCAGGTCTACAACTTCGTCGATGCGCTTGGCAGTGTAATTGTCCCAAGCGGCAAATACCAGCACATGCGAGCCTTCTGTGATCTGTGCTTGTCCACCTGCGGCTTCAGCGATCTGGCTGCGAATGTCTGGGTTCGTCACAACCAACAGTTCAAAAGGTTGAGTGCCGCTGGATGTAGGGGACATGCGGATTGCTTCGATGATGGCGTCCACTTTTTCCTGTGGAACTGCTTTTGATGGGTCCATTTTCTTGGTGGCGTAGCGCCAGTTCAAAAGGTCGTCCAGTGGTTTGGTTGTCATGTGTCTCATCCTATTGTCAGAACCCACTAGGGGTAGTATACATTTGTAACCGACTATTTAATGGACACCGAAACGTGCCGCAAGAAGGCACATGTTTGAACCTTGGTTACAAAAAGGGAACCACCATGTTGGACGATGATCGCTGCCCAGATTGCCACCGCATCAATGAGGTCTTGTCGCGCGTCGGTGATCGGTGGAGCGTGCTCGTCGTAATCTCTCTCGCTCAATACGGGACGCTGCGCTTCAATGAACTAAAACGCAACTTGGGCATTTCGCAACGCATGCTCAGCCTGACGCTAAAAGAGCTGGAACGCGACGGCCTTGTTGATAGGACATACCACCCTACGATCCCGCCAAAGGTTGAATACAATCTAACTAAGATGGGCCAATCGTTTCGTGAGCCGGTTAGTGTGTTGGGCAATTGGGCGCTAGATAATCTCGCCAAGATCGATGGAGCGCGCGAGGCTTATGACAAGAAAGCAAGCAACTAACTATTTTGCTAAGTAAAAGTCCAATCAGCGCACCTACCAACCCTTCGAATATTTGCACAGATGGCTGTTTAGTCCCTTAATATTAACTCCGGCAGATTTTTAGTCGCTGCAAAGCAGCGAAAGTCTGCTAGGCGAAAGTTACGCCACAGAAATTTGCCTATTGCCGATAGGCAGCTTTGGGCCGTTCGTGACAATCAGACTGGACTGTCGCTTGCTTCTGAGCGCTACTGACTATGATACCGAATATCTTCTCCGCCCGCTTGCCGGGCTCCTCTCGGTACAAGACGTAACATCGCGCTTGTGAGTAGGAGAGGAGAAGATGATGATCGCAGCCAACGCGGTTAAAAAGCGGGGAACCCCTAACCCTGAACGACCACGGCTTCAGGCAGCCTGGGTGCAACAGATAGGAGCTGCACCACCGGCGTTTTTAAGCGTCCCGTTTATGAAGGCTGCTTTGGAATTTGAACGGCAATGTAAAGAGACGGGAGGATATCCTGCGGCAACTCGTCGGCAGTTTGAACAAATTGCAAAAGGTAAACCCGTATCGGAAGTCAATTTGGGATCAATTCCAAAAGGTGCACATCTAGTTCGAGACTGGAATGGACGAACCTATCAAGTTGAAGTTGCCAAAGATGGTTTTGTTTTGGATGGCAAGACATGGAAATCCCTGTCCGCCATCGCCAAACACATTACGGGAACAACTTGGTCGGGGCCTAGATTCTTTGGATTAAGCAAAGTAGCGGCAGGGCGAACAACATGAAGAAGATCCGCTGCGCTATCTATACTCGCAAAAGCTCCGAAGAAGGCTTAGAGCAAGAGTTCAACTCTCTTGATGCACAACGTGAAGCCTGCGCGTCTTATGTGGCCAGCCAGAAGCATGAAGGCTGGGTTCTTCTTCCGACACATTACGACGATGGCGGTTTGTCTGGTGGCACTTTGGAGCGACCTGCTCTGAAGCAGATTCTCAAAGATATTGGCGCTGGATTGGTGGATCAGATCATTGTCTATAAGATTGATCGATTAACGCGTTCGCTTGCGGACTTCTCCAAGATCGTTGATGTGTTGGATGCTGCCAAGGCGTCCTTCGTCTCAGTCACGCAGTCGTTCAACACAGCAACAAGTATGGGGCGATTAACGCTGAACATGTTGCTGAGTTTTGCTCAATTTGAACGCGAAGTCACCGCCGAGCGAATACGAGACAAGATTGCGGCGTCAAAGCGCAAGGGGCTTTGGATGGGTGGTAATGTTCCATTGGGTTATGAGGCGAATGGACGAACACTGAAGATAAATGAACCTGAAGCAAAGAGGATCCGCCGGCTTTATGAGCTTTACGAACAGCAACAATCTGTACGGGCGGTCAAAGAGGATGCGGATCGCATTTGTCTTCGTACAAAAAAACGAACTCGCAAATCAGGCGAAGTCAGCGGAGGAGGAGCCTTTGATCGCGGGCACATCCATCACATCCTCACAAACCCAATCTACGCAGGGCGAATACGGCATAAGACCAAGGTGTTTGAGGGACAACATCCAGCAATCATTGCCCCAGATAGATGGGACGCCATTCAAGAGCAGTTAAAAGAGGGTGCTACCAAAAACCGACAAAAGCGAACCTCAAAACAATCTTCACTGCTCTGCGGCAAACTCTTCGATCAAACGGGTGATAGGCTTACACCTTCACACTCCAAGACACGAGCGGGGACACGGCTCCGATACTATGTATCTCATCGCTTGATCAAAAGAAGCGGAGAACAGAACTTGGATGGATGGCGCCTACCGGCAAAAGAGTTCGAAACCAAAGTGACACAAGTTGCAAAGGACACTCTGCTCAACCCGAGTTTTTATGCAACGATCTTGGTCGGCTTGAATGCAACTGAAAGAGAGCGCTGTAGAACAAAGCTGAAAGATTACACAGAAAAAGGAGCAAGGGAGAAGCTAGAACTGGTCGAACGCATTAATCTCGCACCCGGCAATTTGAAGACCAAACTCTCAATTGTCCACATTGCAAATCTTCTGGAGCGAAGTGCAGATGAGCTCAACCCCGAACACCTAACAATCCGAACGCCGTTCCAACTGCGCAAACGTGGTGTTGAAACAAAGATCATCATCGCAGATGCGCCCACAGGAATAGATGAAGCTCTTATCCAAAACATCGCCAAGGCGAACCAATGGTATGGGTTGGTGAAGCAAGGCCAAACCTTTAAAATTATTGCCCAATCCCAAAATACATCTTCAGACCGTATCCAAAAGATGATTGGTCTAGCCTTCCTTGCTCCCGATCTTTTGCGGCAAGTCATGCAAGGCAAACAGCCTCTCGGGTTCACATCCGATTGGTGCATGCGCCACGCGATTCCATCAGATTGGAATGCCCAACGCGTCTTGTTCGCGACTCTCTAAAACGCCGTCAAACATGTACCACGGATCGCGGAAATGGCGTTCCCAGACTTTTGCTCATTTGGCGCAGTTCAACAGGCCCAGTTGGAGTCTGCGTGAGGCGTCACATCCCACAACCGTTTGATAAAACGCAGTTATCTTGCATGTACCTTGCGACGTCTCGATATGCGAAAGTGGTTGGCTGGGTCGGTAGGATTCGAACCTACGATCTGCGCTACCAAAAAGCGTTGC
>JABBAP010000062.1 GCA_018607905.1 Paracoccaceae bacterium
GGTAGGGCAGCATTACCGCTGCCCTACCATATCAATTCGGATTGAGTAGAAACGTATCGATGTTGTTTGCGTCGTCGCTTTTGCTTAGCGGTATTGCCGTTTGGGCGGGTCGTAAGTTGGTGAGTTTAGTGCGGCATAAATTTGTCGGATCAACGGATATTCCAATTAGAATTGCTTCGGGAATGGAGAGCAGCGTTTTCAAATACATCTATCGCTCCGCAAGAAACCAACAATTCATTCTTGCGTTCGCCAGCAGTTTGGCGATGCCTATTTTTCATGGTGGGACACTATTTAGCATATTGCTGTGCTTGCCGCCCACAAAGATTTCTTGTGGCCATTGAAAGAGCTGTTTCGGTATTCCCAGTCTTTGGAAGATGTCAGAATTCGAAACGGCGACGTTATGGGGTACCTCATGCGGGGATCGAAGCATATGACACCAGCACCCTCGATCCTACCCAAATTTATCTACCCAGAAAATTCCTACATTGCGGCCTTGACCCTCCAGTAACTGGAAGCATTACTTATGAATAAAGCCGATCTTAAAATTGATGGAAAAGTCATGACAGATTCAAATCAAATAGCGTTCCAAATCGACGGGATGACCTGTGCATCTTGTGTTGGTCGCGTTGAAAAAACACTGACAGCCCTTCCTGATGTATCGGACGTTGCGGTCAATCTTGCATCGGAAACAGTGCAGTTGAATCTTGGTCAATCGGAAACAATCGTTGGAATATCGGAAGCGTTAAAATCCCTTGGATATCCGATGGCAACAAACGAGATGACGTTCGCAATTGAAGGGATGAGCTGTGCGTCCTGTGTTGGTCGTGTTGAAAAAGCAATTTTGAATTCCACAGGGGTTTTAAGCGCGTCGGTAAATTTAGCCACAGAAACAGCAGTGGTAACCTATGCGGAGGGTGCAACAGATGCTGCTGAGATCGCAAAAACCATCTTGGCAACGGGATATAAAGCAACGTCGCAGTCAGCCCAAGCGCCAGATAAATCAGAACGCAAAGCTGAAGAACTTGAACACCTTCGACGGCTTACCACAATCGCCGCCATATTCGCGTTGCCAGTATTCGTGCTGGAAATGGGATCGCATTTGATACCTGCGTTTCATCATCTGATTGCAAACACAATCGGCATACAAACCAGTCGTGTTTTGCAATTTGTTCTGACCACTGTAGTTCTATTTGGCCCAGGATTGCGGTTCCTTAAAATCGGATTTCCCGCCTTGTTCAAGGGCGCACCAGACATGAACTCACTGGTCGCCGTTGGTGTATCAGCGGCTTATGGTTTTTCGGTCGTGTCGACATTTTTACCAAACATTTTGCCCCAAAACACTGCCAACGTGTATTTCGAAGCCGCTGCTGTCATTGTCGTTCTTATTTTGCTGGGCCGCTTCTTAGAAGCGCGCGCAAAGGGCAGGACAGGGCAGGCGATCCAGAAACTTGTGCGGCTCCAACCTAAAACTGCATTGGTGGAGCGAAATGGCGAACCAATAGAAATTGAAATCTCGGATATTGTCGTGGGCGACATTGTTCATGTTCGTCCAGGACAACAAATCGCTGTAGACGGCGAAGTCGTGTCTGGGTCGTCCTATTTGGACGAAAGCATGATAACGGGTGAACCCGTGCCTGTTTCCAAAACAAAAGGCAGTTCTATCGTTTCAGGAACCGTGAATGGTACAGGGGCGATCACTTTTCGCGCAACCAAAATTGGCAGCGATACATTGCTGGCCCAGATCATCGCGATGGTGGAACAGGCACAGGGTGCTAAGTTACCAATACAAGGTGTCGTTGATAAAATCACCGCTTGGTTCGTTCCGGCGGTCCTGCTTGTGGCGCTGATCACTATTGCTGTGTGGTTCTTCTTTGGCCCATCGCCATCCCTCAGCTATGCGTTGGTTGCAGGCGTGGCCGTTCTGATCATTGCGTGTCCTTGCGCAATGGGGTTGGCAACGCCCACATCAATTATGGTTGGCACTGGTCGTGCCGCCGAACTGGGCGTGCTTTTCCGCAAAGGAAGCGCGTTACAATCTTTGCAGGACGTAACAGTGGTCGCTGTAGACAAAACGGGGACGTTGACCGAGGGCAAACCACAACTAACTGATTTCACAGTCGCTGATGATTTTGAAGAGCAAGCCGTTTTGCGCTTGATTGCGGCTGTCGAAACGACGTCTGAACACCCCATCGCGCAAGCAATTGTGTCTGCTGCATTGGAGCAGGGCTTGGGCCTGCCAACAATCCAGAATTTCGATTCAATTACAGGGTACGGTGTCCAAGCAACGGTCGAGGGGCATCAAGTTTTGATTGGTGCCGACAGACTTATGGAGCGGGAAGATATCGCGCTTGGTGGGGCACTTGAAATTTCCCAGAGTTACGGCGCAGCAGGAAAGACCCCGCTTTATGCGGCAATCGACGGTAAACTTGCGGCCGTAATCGCAGTTGCCGATCCGATAAAAGCAAGCACTGGCGCGGCTATTGATGCATTGCATGATCTTGGATTGAAAGTGGCCATGATAACTGGTGACAACAAAGCCACGGCAAAGGCGATTGCCAAACAACTTAGTATTGATCACGTCGTTGGCGAAGTCCTTCCCGAAGGAAAAGTAGATGCTTTGAACGCGCTTCGGGGGCAGGCTGAAAAACTGGCCTTTGTTGGTGACGGGATTAACGACGCACCCGCATTGGCTACGGCGGATGTTGGCATTGCCGTTGGCACGGGTACCGATGTCGCCATTGAAACGGCAGATGTAGTCCTGATGTCTGGTGATCTGCGCGGCGTGGTAAATGCCTTTGATATTAGCCGCCACACAATGCGAAACATCAAGCAAAACCTGTTCTGGGCATTTGGGTACAACATCGTCCTCATTCCTGTCGCTGCAGGTGCCTTATACCCGTTCAGTGGCCTTCTCCTTTCTCCCGTTCTGGCAGCTGGCGCGATGGCACTCTCAAGCGTCTTTGTGCTGTCAAACGCACTCCGTCTACGCTGGGTCAAGCCAGCCATCCACCACACGGGCGGGCAGGGCGACTTGAAGACAATACCTACAAAAATACCGAATAAAATCAAGGAAGTGAAACCATGAACCGTAATTCCCTTTTCCTTTTATGCGCCGTTATAGCTGTTGGTATCGCTGCTTTTTACGCCTCGAATTCAGCGGGCGTTAAACAAGATATTGATGCGTCGGCGAGTCCGCAAGGCGCTGCAATTGTCGTTGTGAATGTCCCTGATGTATTGTCGGCAACTGCGAAGATGGGAAAGCAAGCGTATGATGCGAAATGCGCGTCCTGTCATGGGAACAATGCAGAAGGTCAGGATGGTATCGCCCCACCGCTTATTCACAAGATATACGAGCCAAGCCATCATGGCGATGAAGCCTTCCAAAGGGCGGCCAAACTGGGTGTGCGATCCCATCATTGGCCCTTTGGTGACATGCCACCCGTTGAAGGTTTGACCCGGGCGGATGTTGGCGCCGTTGTTGCCTATATCCGCGAAGTTCAGCGAGAAAACGGGATCAATTAGGTGATAATGGCGAAGGAATTCAATATGAAAACGATTGTGGTTGCTGCGGCTCTGCAGTGCTTATCCGGTATTCCTGCATGTGCGGATCACGAACTTGATAACCGTGATTTGATATCGGGTGAAAAACTCTACGCAGATAATTGCGCTGTTTGTCATGGTGCGAATTTGCAAGGGCAGCCCAACTGGCAATCCCCTGATGAAAATGGTGTTTTGCCTGCTCCGCCACATGACAAGTCAGGACACACTTGGCATCACGATAATGCACTGCTTTTTGAATACACAAAACTCGGCGGTCAAGGCGCATTGGGAGCCCGTGGCGTGTCGGGCTTCAACAGTGGTATGGATGGTTTTGGTGACGTATTAACTGATGATGAAATCTGGGACGTATTGGCTTACATCCGTTCCACTTGGCCGAAACGACAGCAAGACGTGCAAGGTAGCCGAAACTCACAACACTGAAAAACCAAAATCAATCTGCAAATTTTTTTACAAACAGCAAGAATAGCGATGATGGATCGGCAGAATGCCCAATGTTAGATTCATTGATGAAAGATGGCTTTGGTGGGGGTGCGATGCAATAAAGGGGTCGTTAGTGCCGTAGTTCCAATCTGTCGCTTTGTGCCGCAAAGCAAACCTCTGGGCCGTCGATATGCTGCGTAACGGTTAAATGTCCGCTTTGGGGACGCTGCGCTACGGCGCGTCTGCTTCAACCGAGCGGCAGGAATGGGCCGAAATGGACGTTATCCAAGACGCCGAAATGTAGCGTTTCTGCAGCGCAAGGAAAGTCAGCAGAGAACCCAAAGTGACGGATATTGCGTATTGTTCGAACGGGTGCTTTTCAAGAAAACGTGTTCAGCAAAACTGTTTCGCGCGGCATGGTTTATAGCGATTTCTGAGATTCTGCTCAGTCAGAGAGTTCGAAAGTGCTCTACGCTGGATAAGCGCGCGGCATCAGATCATAGGGATGTTTCCAACCATCTGTTGCTGCAATGCGATCTAGCCAGGCGTTGATATTTGCATAGCTGCCTAAATTCTGCTCCAACTCATCGCCGTAATAGAGATATCCGCACATAGAAATGTCCGCGATTGAGAGCGTTGGCGTGGCAATAAAATCTCTGCCGGCCATATGACTTTCGACAATCTCAAGAGCGTTTTTTACTCTTTCTCCGAGAAAGTCGGTTATTTCGGTGTCACCAGTTTTCATAAAACGCAGGGCAAATCTGCGCGCCGCCATATAGCTGGTGAATTTATGATTATCGAACA
>JABBAP010000059.1 GCA_018607905.1 Paracoccaceae bacterium
CAAGCGTAAACTAGACGTCTGCGAATGCGTGATGTACAGACGTTTCCATGAGCAAGACACAAGCAGATAAGACGGCAGCGATGTCGGACAAAGAAAAGAAAGCCGCCGAACGCGCGGAGCGATTGCGCAAGCAGTTGCGCGACAATCTGCAACGTCGAAAACAACAAACGCGCGCCCGCAAAAGCGACGCGGAACCAAAAGAATAAGAACCTAAGGGGCAAGGTAATATGGACAGCATCGTAATTAAGGGCAACGGCCCAGTGAATGGGCAAATCCCGATTGCAGGGGCAAAAAACGCGTGTTTGACGCTGATGCCTGCGACGTTGTTGTCCGAAGAACCGCTGACACTAACGAACGCGCCGCGCCTTTCGGATATCAAGACGATGGCGGAATTGCTGGCCTCGCTCGGGACCGAAGTGGCGGGTTTGCAGGATGGCACCGTTCAGGCGCTGGGCACGAAAGAGATTACCAACCACGTGGCGCATTACGATATTGTGCGCAAAATGCGGGCGTCTAACCTTGTGCTTGGGCCGATGTTGGCGCGGATGGGGCATGCGGTTGTGTCCTTGCCGGGGGGCTGTGCGATTGGGGCGCGGCCGATGGATATTCACACAGATGCGCTGGAACAGATGGGCGCGACGATTGAATTGAAAGACGGGTATCTGCACGCCAAAACCAACGGCGGGCTGAAAGGTGCGATGATCAAGCTGCGGTTTGCATCTGTTGGCGCGACCGAGAATATTTTGATGGCGGCGACCTTGGCCAAAGGCACGACCGTGATCGACAATGCCGCCAAAGAACCAGAGATCGTGGATTTGGCGGAATGTCTGCGCAAAATGGGTGCGCAGATTGAGGGCGAGGGCACCAGCCGCATCGAAATTCAGGGCGTGGATCGGTTGCACGGGGCCACGCATCCTGTTGTGACGGATCGCATCGAGCTCGGAACCTACATGCTGGCCCCTGCGATTGCGGGCGGCGAGGTGGAGCTGCTGGGCGGGCGACGTAACCTGTTGGAAGCGTTCTGTGACAAGCTGGAAGAAGCCGATATTTCGGTGACGGAAACGGCCAAAGGTTTGCTGGTGAAAAACAAGGGTTCGCGCGTGAAAGCCGTGAACGTAAAGACCGAGATTTTCCCAGGGTTTCCGACCGATTTACAAGCGCAGATGATGGCGTTGTTGTGTACCGCTGAGGGCACGTCTGTGCTGGAAGAAACAATCTTTGAGAACCGCTTTATGCACGCTCCAGAGTTGACGCGGATGGGCGCAAATATCGAAGTGTCTGGCGGTATGGCGACGGTAACGGGTGTGGACCAGTTAAAGGGCGCGCCTGTGATGGCGACAGACCTGCGGGCATCGGTTTCGATGATCCTTGCGGGATTGGCGGCAGAGGGTGAAACGGTTGTGAGCCGTGTCTATCACCTTGATCGTGGATATGAGAAAGTTGTGCGTAAATTCAGTGGGATAGGCGCACAAATTGAACGGATAACAACATAATGGTTGAAGATGCACGCTTTGAAGATGGGATCGAAAAACCACTGCGTTTAAAAGCGCAGGACGGGGATGATCTGGTGGCGATTTCGACGGTGTTGCAAGACGCTGTTTTGCCTGTTTCTGAAATGCAGTGGCAGCGCGAGGAGCAGCGTTTTGGACTGCTCGCCAATCGGTTTCGCTGGGAAGATGCGGATGCGGCGGCGTCATCAAAACGGGCGGTTGAGCGCGTGCAGGCTGTTGTGGTTTTTGACAGTGTTGTGGGTGTGCGATCCTCGGGTTTGGATATGAAAGACAAGGAACAGGTAATTTCTGTTCTTTCGATGACGTTTGAACCCAAAGAAGATGGTGCTGGAACGGTTGTTTTAACGCTGGCGGGTGATGGTGCGATTGCGCTGGACGTGGAGTGTGTTGAGGTAACTTTGGCGGATGTGACGCGGCCCTATGTTGCGCCGTCGGGCAAGGTTCCTTCGCATCCAGAATGATCCGGGTATTAACACCAAAAGACGCAGAGATTTGGCGAAAGCTGCGCCTTGAGATGTTGTCCAATGATCCGACGATGTTTGGATCAACTTTGGCAGATGTAGTTGATCAACCCGTCGCGTATTTTCAGGAATTTCTGACGAATGTGACCATTCTTGGCGCGTTTGACGGTGAATTGATTGGGTCAATTGGCTGGCACATAGGGCGTTCGGCCACGACTGCGCATTCTGGAAATGTGATTGCCGCTTATGTGCAGCCCGAGGCCCGCAGGGTGGGGCACCTTGGGCGGTTGATTGATGCGCTAATTTCGGATGCAACAGGCCAAGTGGTGCAGTTGGAATTGCGCGTGGTGAGCAGCAATGTTGGGGCGATCAAAGCCTATGAGGCCAAGGGGTTTGAAACCTGCGGTCAAATCCCGCGCGCATTGTGCCATGAAGGTGTCTATTCTGACGAGTTGCATATGGTGCGTCGGCTCGACGCTTGAGCCTGCTCGCGTGCGCGGGTAAGACCACGGCAGGAGAATGCCGATGACTTTGTTTTTGAACAGTTCCGATTCCAATTTTGATGCCGCGTTTGAGCAGCTTTTGCATATGAAGCGCGAATCTGATGCGGATGTGGATGCGGCGGTTGCCGATATCCTTGCGGATGTTCAGGCGCGGGGTGACGGCGCGGTGATCGAGCTGACGGCTAAGTTTGATAAGCTGGAGCTGACGCCTGACACGTTGGCATTTACCGCCCAAGAAATTGATGCAGCGATTGAAACTGTGCCAGCAGCGGAACGGGCGGCGCTGGAATTGGCGGCGTTGCGGATACGGGCGTATCATGAGCGGCAGTTTCCCGAAGATGCGTGGTGGACAGACGAAAGTGGCGCGCAGTTGGGTTGGCGGTGGAGCGCGGTTGAGGCGGCTGGTCTGTATGTGCCCGGTGGTTTGGCGAGTTATCCATCCAGCGTGTTGATGAACGCGATCCCTGCGAGCGTGGCGGGCGTTGATAATCTGGTGATTTGTGTGCCGACACCAAACGGTGTGGTGAACCCGCTGGTGTTGTTGGCAGCGCGGTTGGCGGGTGTGGAAACGGTGTACCGCATTGGCGGCGCGCAGGCGATTGGCGCGATGGCGTTTGGCACGCAAACCATTGCGAAGGTTGATAAAATTACGGGGCCGGGCAATGCGTTTGTCGCGGCGGCGAAACGGCGGGTTTACGGAATTGTCGGGATCGACATGATTGCGGGGCCGTCGGAGATTTTGGTGATCGCGGATAAGGATAACAATCCTGACTGGATCGCGATGGATTTGTTGAGCCAAGCCGAACACGACGAAAGTGCGCAGTCGATCTTGATCACGGATGATGCGGCGTTCGGGCAGGCGGTTGCGGATGCTGTTGAAACTGCGCTGAAAACGCTGGAACGGCGAGATATCGCGCGGGCCAGCTGGCGTGATTTCGGGGCGGTGATTGTGGTGAAAGATTTGGACGAGGCGGCAAAGCTGTCGGATCGGATCGCGCCAGAGCATTTGGAAGTGTGTGTTGCAGATGCCGAAACCTATTCCAAAAAGATACGCCATGCGGGCGCAATTTTCATTGGGGCGTGGACGCCAGAAGCGATTGGTGATTACATCGGCGGACCAAACCATGTGTTGCCGACGGCGCGTTCGGCGCGGTTCTCTTCTGGGCTGAATGTCCTCGATTTTATGAAGCGGACGACGTTGGCGCGGATGACGCCAGCAGCGTTGCGTGCGATTGGGCCTGCGGCAGAAACGCTGGCCAAATCCGAAAGTTTGCAGGCGCATGGGTTGGCGGTTCGCGCAAGGTTGGACCAGTTGAATGAAGGTGACGAATAATGGCTGAATTATCAAAGCTGATCCATGTGGAATTAGACGATCATGGATTGCCTGCCCCAACAGCAGAAGTAGAACGCGAACGCAAAGTGGCGCTGTTTGATTTGATCGAAGAGAACGTGTTTGGGCTGGTTTCACGCGGTGATAAGCCTGTGCCAGAGGGGCCGTATCGGTTGATGCTGTCAATCAAAGACCGCCGTGTGGTGTGTGATGTGCGCACAGAAGATGGATTACCCGCGTCGGAGTTTCATCTGTCAGTTTCGCCGTTAAAACAGGTGATCAAAGATTACTTCCAGATTTGCGAAAGCTATTTTGATGCGGTGAAAAAACTCCCGCCTGCGCAGATTGAAGCGATTGATATGGGGCGACGGGGTATTCACGACGAAGGATCGCGCCAGCTGTTGGAACGGCTGGACGGCAAGATTGAAACCGACATGCCAACGGCGCGGCGGTTGTTCACGTTAATCTGCGTTCTGCACATGCGCGGGTGATATGGCAGAATTAACCCAACCCCAATCGGTCCTGTTTGCCTGTGACCACAATTCGATCCGCTCGCCTATGGCCGAAGGATTGATGAAGCAGCACATCGGCACGTCGATTTTTGTGCAGTCCGCTGGTGTGAAGGGCGATATGGAGATCGACGGTTTTGCGATCAATGTTTGCCGAGAAGTTGGGGTGGAATTGTCGCGCCATCGCACCCGTTCGTTCGATGATCTGATGGAATGGGGCGATGATCTGGACAGCTATGATTTGATCGTTGCACTGTCGCCAGCTGCGCAGCGCCGTGCGCTGGAATACACGCGGTTTTATTCGTTAGAAGTTGAATACTGGCAGACGATGGACCCAAGTGGGTTTGGCGACAGCCGAGAGGCGAAGTTGAACCAGTATCGGTTGGTTCGCGATCAAATTACCCAAAAGATCAAAGAGCGTTTTTTGCCTAAATAGCTCTGCATTTCATTGGATATTTTCTGAAACCTCGGCCACACTGAGTGGACCGATTGAAGGAGTGTGTGATGACAGTTTTGATTGCAGGGGGCGGAATTGCGGGGTTGGCGCTGGGGCTGACGTGTCATCAAATCGGTGTGCCGTTCAAAGTGTTCGAGGCCGTGCGCGAGATTAAACCGCTGGGCGTTGGGATCAATTTGCAGCCTACTGCGGTGCGAGAATTGTTTGATCTGGGGCTGGAGGATCGGCTGCCGACGATCGGTGTTAAAACCCGTGATTATTCGATGCATTCCAAGAAGGGTTTGCAGGTTTGGAGCGAGCCGCGCGGTATGTGGGCCGGGTATAACTGGCCGCAATATTCTGTGCATCGGGGTGCGTTGCACATGATGATGTATCACGCGTTGATTGAACGGGCGGGGCAAGATTGCGTTGGAACGGGTTGGTCGGTGGAGCGGTTTGAAAATACCGCAAATGGCGCTGCGTTGCATTTGAAACACCGTGATGGGACGACGAAAATAGAACAGGGTGCGGTGGCTGTGGGGGCCGATGGCATCCATTCTACGATCCGCCAGCAGATGCAGCCCGACCAAGGAGAACCGCGTTGGGCGGGCCATGTTTTGTGGCGTGGCACGACGCAAGCCAAGCCGTTCAAAAGTGGCGCGTCGATGGTGATGATTGGCAATACCGATTTGCGATTTGTGAGTTATCCGATCAGTGAAGCAGACCCAGAAACGGGTTTAGCAACAATCAATTGGATATCGGAACTAAAGTTAAATCCTGACGGTGGCTTTAACAAAGAAGACTGGAGCCGTGAGGCGGATTTGGATGATTTCTTGCCACAGTTATCGACACTGGAGGCCGATTGGATAGACATTCCTGCGCTGATTTCAGGGGCAGAAACGGTGTACGAATACCCGATGGTGGACCGTGATCCGATTGATAGCTGGACGGATGGAAATGTGACCCTGATGGGGGATGCGGCTCATGCTGCCTATCCTGTTGGATCAAACGGGGCGGGGTCTGCGATTATTGATGCGCGCCAATTGGGTGCTGCGTTTTTGGCGCATGGCGTGAACGCAAATGCGTTGCAGGCCTATGAGGCCAAGATGCTGCCGCCGACATCGAAGGTGGTGTTGATGAACCGTGGGTCGGGGCCAGATTCGATCCTTGGAACGGTGGAAGATCGTTGTGGCGGCGTGTTCGAGGATATCGAAGACGTGATCCCAAAAGCAGAGCTGGTGGCCCATGCGGAAAAGTATAAGGCCGCTGCGGGTTTCGGGATCGAGGCGACAAATGCAGCGCCGCGAACCATTCCAAAAGGTGCGCGGGTCGGCTGAGCTAGGGCTTCTTTTTGCGGCGCAGAAAGAACGACACGCGCATCGCACCCGGTGAGTGGGAGCGTTGGCGGGTGCGCAACACGGGCGTGTTGGCCGATTTACCGCTGCTTTCACGGAACACGATGTACAGGCCGCTGGCGATGATGATGGACGAGCCGATAAGGGTTGGTGTGTCGATGGTTTCACTGAACAGAAAATAGCCGAACAAGGTGGCCCAAATGATTTGCGAATATTGCATCGGGGCGACGATCGCGGCCTCGGCTGCATTATAGGCGGCGATTAACAACAGGCCCGCGACAAAGGCGAAGAGAGCGATGAATCCGACCATGCCGAGGTGTTCGATCGGCATCGGTTTATAGACCCACGAAAGCGCAATTCCTGATACGACAAAGTTGGTGAGAAGCGGGTAAAGCATGATCACAACGGAGCGTTCTTGGCGACCGACGCGGCGTAGGATCACAGAACCGAGGGCGGCAAAACAGGCAGCGGCAAGAGCGGCGGCGTGGCCAAGTGTGAATTCGGATGAACCGGGGCGCAGGACCACCAAAACACCTGCGAGGCCGATCAACACGGCGGACCAACGATGGACGCTGACTTTCTCTTTCAAGATGGGAATCGACAAGACGGTGATCAGCAGGGGCATGGCGAAGATCAGCGCGTAGACTTGGGCCAGCGGCAGGACGGAAAAGGCGTAAAAGGCGCAGATTGCACCCATCGAGCTGGAGAGTGTTCGAAGCGCGATCCACCCCGGATTTACAGGGCGCAAGGTGCCCGCAGTTGAATCGCGCATCAGCATGAGTGTGGCGAGCGGGAAGGACAGGAGTGACGAGAAAAAGATCAGTTGAAACGCAGAATAATGCGCGCCGAGGTATTTGATGAACACGTCATGCGTTGCAAAAACGGCAAAGGCCAAGAGAGAGAGGAGGATGCCGCGAAGGGCCATGTGCGTGCTTTTCGTTGGGGTCGCGTTCTTTGTGCGGGGAAATGGCGGGAGAGGGAAGGTCTAATTTAGTTCAGACCGATTTGACCATTTTTGTCGCGGATTGAAACCCTAGAAGAGGTTGCAGAATGGAGGTGGATTCTTGCGATATCGCGATGAATCCTTTGCGTTCGTACAGGGCTTTGGCGCGAGGGTTTGTGTTGATCACGTCGAGGGTGACTTTGGTGAGGTTGTTGTCGCGCGCGCACTGAAATACTGCATCGAGCAGGGCAGTACCGACGCCCATGCCGCGTGCCGTCTCGCTGACGCAGATGCCGTCCATTTGCAAGGTGTCGGATGGTGGCGTGCGTTCCAGCATGGCGAGTGGGATCATCCGCCAAAGCGCGCCAAGGCCGTAGTGACGGAACAAATCGCTTGCGCCAGCATCAGTGAAACCTTTGCCGTTGAGTTGCACGGCAGATACTCCGAGGAGTGTGTTGTCAGGGCTGATTGCGGCGAAAATTGCGGGTGGGTTTATCGTGGCGGCGAAGAATTCAGTGCCGCGTTTTGCAGGGCCGAGCAGTTTGCCGAGTTTTTCGCCAAACGCCTGCCAATAGAGCATCGCGGCGGCCTGTTCATGGCCTTCGGGCAAGCCTTGAATGATGGTAAAGGGGGCCGTCATGCCGCCCCCTTTTGGATGTGATTGCAGATCAAAGGCTGGCTTGTAGTTCAGCTAGGATCGCGTCTGTCATTTGCGAAGTGCTGACGGGTTTGCCGCCGTCTGCTTGCATCAGATCGCCTGTGCGGATGCCTTTGGCGAGCACGGTCTCAATCGCGGTTTCAAGGCGGGTGGCCTCTTCGCCTTGATCGAATGAATACCGCAGCGCCATCGCGAGCGACAGGATGCAGGCACACGGGTTGGCTTTGCCTTGGCCCATGATGTCTGGTGCGGAGCCGTGTACCGGTTCGTACATGGCTTTGGGGCGGCCATTGGCCATCGGTGCGCCAAGGGACGCGGATGGCAACATGCCGAGCGAGCCTGTGAGCATCGCGGCGCAATCAGATAGGATATCGCCGAACAGGTTGTCGGTGACGATCACATCGAACTGTTTGGGCTGGCGGACCAGCTGCATCGCGCCGTTGTCGGCGTACATATGAGACAGCTCCACGTCGGCGTAATCTGCCTTGTGCACGGCGGTCACAACTTCGCGCCACAGGATGCCGCTTTCCATCACGTTGGCTTTTTCCATCGAACAGACTTTGTTGTTCCGTTTGCGGGCCAGATCAAATGCGGCGCGCGCAACACGGTCGATTTCTGCTTCGGTGTAGCGTTGTGTGTTGATGCCGACGCGCTGGCCGTCTTCTTCAAAGATGCCGCGTGGTTCGCCAAAGTACGAACCTGATGTCAGCTCGCGTACGATCATGATGTCGAGGCCAGCAATGAGTTCTGGTTTTAGGGAGGAGAAATCGGACAGGGCATCGAAACACTGTGCGGGGCGCAGGTTGGCGAACAGGTCCATTTCTTTGCGTAGGCGTAACAGGCCGCGTTCTGGTTTTACGGAGAAATCCAGCTCGTCGTATTTCGGGCCGCCAACAGCGCCGAGCAGAACGGCGTCTACTTCTTGCGCTTTTGCCATTGTCGCATCCGCGAGCGGCGTGCCGTGTTTGTCGTATGCGGCGCCGCCAACGAGGTCTTCGGACACGTCGAATTTCATGTCGCGCTTGTCGCCGAGCCATTCGATGACGCGCTGTACTTCGGTCATGACTTCTTGGCCGATGCCGTCGCCTGGTAGGATCAACATTGATGGGGTGTTCATGGTGCGCGTCCTTTTGCAAAATATCTTGGGCTTTCCCTATTGCGCAGGGGGCGAGGGGTCAAGGTTTTGGGTTTCTTTGGTCCCCAAATACTCTGATTCACAGCCGTTTGGGCAAATGATCGGCCAGAAAATCGAATACACGGCGCACGCGGGCGGACGTGCGCAGTTCTGAATGGGCGGTGAGCCAGACAGGTAGCGGCGGGATGATAAGGTCGGGGAGGACGGGGATTAGGTTGTAAATTTTCGCTTGGCGTTGCTGGGATGCGCCGATGCCGACGCCCGCGCGAACCGCTTCGAGGTAGGCGACTTGGTTGTCGACGCGAAAGGCGAAATCCTCGCGTTTTGCGGCCATTCCAAAGGCGAGCATGCCACGGATCATCAGATCGGATTTGTCGTAACCGATGATGATGTGTTTGCCGATGTCCGCTAGGCTGGTTGGGTGGCCTGCGCGATCAAGATAACTTTGTGCAGCAAACAGGCCGAGGTTGATGTCGCCCAATTTACGCGCAATCAGATCCTGTTGTTCGGGCTGAACCATGCGCACGGCGATATCTGCTTCGCGCAGGGACAGGTTTTCGGTGCTGTTGGTGGCGACAAGTTCGATCTGCAGCTCGGGTTCTTGGGCCAGTAATTGCGCGAAGATTTCAGGCAGGATGTAGGTCGCGACGATTTCGGATGCGGTGACGCGCACTGTTCCACGCACATCTTCGGCGCGCCCTTCGGTGATCAGGCTGATTTTTGCGGCAGCGGCCTGCATTGCGCGCGCGTGATCGACAAGGGCGGTGCCTGTTTGGGTGAGCACGTAGCCTGTTGAGGCGCGTTGAAACAGCGTTGCGCCAAGTTGGGATTGCAGCTGTTCGACGTGCCGCCCGATGGTGGGCTGACTGCGCTGTGATGCCCGCGCGGCGGCGGAATAGCTGCCTGTTTCGGCCACAGCGAGGAAGCTTTGCAGCAGGGTCCAATCGAAGGTTTGCATGATTTATCCATTCATTTGTGAATAACGATAATGCATTTTGCGGGAATTTCCATACGTTTTTGTGATGGCTAAGTTTGTGTCAGTTAGTCTTGAAAGGACACGCAATGACACAGACAGTACTCGTTTTAGGCGCAACTGGCCGATTTGGCCGCAACATGGCAAACGCATTTGAGGCGGCGGGTTGGGCCGTACGTCGATTTGATCGCAAAACGGATAATTTGGATACGGCGGCCCTTGGCGCGGATGTGATCGTGCAGGGTTGGCATCCAAGTTATGAGAAATGGGCGAAAGAGGTGCCCGGTTTGACCAGGCGCGTTATCGCAGCGGCGCGTGCATCGGGTGCGACAGTTCTTATCCCCGGAAATATGTACGTGTACGGCGCGGAGTCGCCCGCTGTGATTACCGAGGATACGCCCCATAATGCGCGAAATTTGCTGGGGAAAATTCGGGTTGATATGGAAGCCGCGTTTGCCAGCAGCGGTGTGAAAACGATTGTTCTGCGCGGCGGTGATTTTCTGGATACCAAACCGTCGGGCAATTGGTTTGACAAGATCATCGTGAAAAACCTGCATAAAGGCGTGTTCACCTATCCCGGTGAGTGCAACATTCCGCACACTTGGGCCTATTTGCCAGATATGTGCCGTGCGTTTGTGATGTTGGCTGAGAAGCGCGCGACATTGCCCGTTTTCACCACGCTAAATTATGAGGGGTACACGTTAAGCGGTGCGCAGATGGCCAAGATTTTAGGTGTGACGGCGAAGCGGATGAACTGGTTGCCGATCTATTTGGTGGCGCCGTTCTGGAATGTGGGGCGGCATATCATCGAAATGCGGTATCTGTGGGATATGCCCCATCAAGTGGACGGTGCGGCGTTGCGTGCGCTGTTGCCAGAGTTTCGTGAAACACCCGTGAACGAAGCGTTACATCGCGCGGCATCATTCAATATCAACCCAAACGAGCCGGTGATCCGAGGACGCGCGACCGTCTGATCCGATCCATTCAAACCCTGCCTCGTCGGATGCTGGCCAGAATACGCTAGCATCCGAAAGCGTGAGCGTTTTGGACGGTAATACGTAATCGACGCGCAAGTTTCCTGGGCCGCGATCATCGCGCCAATCTGCGGTGTCGGTGGCTGGGTCTGATTTGTGTTTGGTGTTTACGCCGCCCTGCGTTTTGGATGCAATCCGCGCTCCGTTAGATTGTGGTTTGGGGTCCGTTAGGTAGCGACCGTTTATCAAAACAGATATCGCGTCGTGGCTGCCTTCGCCATCAAATGGGTCGGCGTTTAGATCGCCAAGCACAACGTATTTATCTGTGTGTGGCTGAAGGGCGGTGCGGATGTAGGTGTCCCAAAACAGGATTTCGGCGCGGTTGCGTTTGCCGTTCATGTCCTCTGGTCCATCAAAAATGGGTGGCGTTGGATGGGATGCCAAAATGTGGAGTGTGTCACCCGATGGCAGGGCGATTGGCACGTCCCAGTGGCCCTTGGAGGACAGGCGCATGATGTGGAGTGCAGGATAGCTGGGGAAATCGGAGCCATCGGCCGCCTTGGGCATTTCTGCGTTGGGGATTTGATTCCACAGAACTTCGGAGAAATCTTTGGCTGCGTCTGTTTGAATTGGGAATTTTGAAACCAGCGCCATTGCGTATTGGCCGCGAAAGTTGCCAAAACCATAGGCATCGGCTGGGCCGCCAAGTTTGCCATCGCCGTTCAGATCCAATCCGCTGGGAACACCGACGTTTTGGGGGGGCGCATAAAAATAGGGGTAACGGATGCCTTTGCGCTCACCTGCATCTTGGGCCAGAAGATCGAGGAATTCGCGCAACGCGAGGTTTTCGTAATCGTGATCAAATTCGTTGATCAACAAGATATCAGGGCGCACGGTTTGGATGATTGCCATCACGTTGCGGATTTGGCTGTCTTTCAATTTACGGATATCGCGCAGTAGCAGGCCGGGGCCTTTGCGAGTTAGCGATGTGTTGAAAGTTGCGACGCGGATCGGTTCTGCGAAGGAGGCGGCGCTGACACAGGCGAATGCTGCCGCCAGTGCCCAGCGAAACATTCTAGGCGTCCTGATCTTCGTCTAAGTTCATTTCATTGATAAGGGTCGCAACTTTGTAAAGCGCGATGGAGCGCAAAATAGACGCGGCAGGCACAAAACACCAAATCGCGATCATCCAAAGCAACAGCAGGCTGTTGGTGGAGCTGATCGGTTCTAGCGGGCCCATAAAGGTAAGCGCGGCTTGCGGAATTAGGAACGGTAGGGAAAGGCCGATGATCATATTGACAAGTGCGGATTGGCGCAGAATTTGTTGCGTTTCGACGCCGACATTGCTGTCGAAATTCGGCATGTTAACCCAGAGGTTAAAGTTGCGCGCCTTTAGCGGCCAGTGGAACATCCAGATGACGGCGCTGAAAACAATCAGGGCCAAGACAGTTAGGCTGAGCGATAATGCGGCGGCGTTTGACAAAAGCAGGCGGCCTTCGGCATCAAGTTCTTTGGTCATGCCGTTGAAAAACATGAGCGGGCTGCCGGTGAATTCCCAGATGCTTGCGCTGGTCACAGCGAAGGAAGAGACGGCGATTGTTGTTGCGGTTTGTTCTACGGGGCCCCGGAAGGCAAACGCGATGCCCGTGAGCAGCAATGCAAGAAGTGCAAAGCGGATGCGATTGTAGGGCGCGGCAAAGCGGAACTCGATCAAGCTGGGTGTGGTGAATCCGTATTCAAACACCACGAATGCGGCAGCAATTGCAGCCGACAAAATCGCAAGATCCGCAGCGTTGTGCGAAATTTCTGGTAATACTATAGCCGGCAATACAATCATTGCGGCAACTAGAGCGGCCCTTACGGACGCGCCTGCAAGCCTCGTCAACACTGCTATCATCCTCTCACCCAGTTCATGCCGGGCTTTTTGTATAGGCCTAAGCCTTATTTATGCCTTAATGAAACCGAAATTGGTTTTCCGATCAAGGTGAGGTAGATAAAATTGTTATGAATCAGTGGGTTTTGAGGCGAGTCTGTAGTAAGATTGCACCACCACAATATGGCCACAATTAATCGTGGCCATATCTATATGTAGTGTGTGCCTATATCAGGCCCAAGGTGTTTTCGCGGCGTATTCTGCCTCAAAACTGTCGATAGCTTTGACCTTTTGCATGGTAAGGCCGATATCATCTAAGCCATTCATAAGACAATGTTTTTTGAACTCATCGACTTCGAATTTGAACTCGGTTCCATCGGTTGCAGAGACTGTTTGACCGTCCAGATCAATGGTGATCCGTGCGTTTTCGCCACGCTCTGCATCTTCCATCAAAATATCGACTGCTTCCTTGGGAAGGACCACTGGAAGGATGCCATTTTTAAAGCAGTTATTATAAAAAATGTCTGCATAAGATGTTGAGATAACCACTTTGATGCCGAAATCGCGCAGGGCCCAAGGGGCATGTTCGCGTGATGAGCCGCAGCCAAAGTTTTCGCCAGCGACGATAATCTCTGCTTTGCGGTAGGCAGGTTTGTTCAAAACGAAGTCTTCGATTTCTGCGCCGTCACGGGTAAAGCGCATTTCATCAAACAAGTTCGCGCCAAGGCCCGAGCGTTTGATGGTTTTGAGGAACTGCTTTGGGATGATCATATCGGTGTCGATATTAACCAAAGGCATTGGGGCAGCGACGCCCGATACGTTTTCAAATTTTTCCATTGTTCTGTTCCTTATCCGAATTCACGGATGTCTGTGAGTTTACCCGTTATCGCAGCGGCGGCGGCCATGACGGGGGACACGAGGTGGGTGCGTCCTTTGTAGCCTTGGCGGCCCTCAAAATTGCGGTTGGAGGTGGAGGCGCAGCGTTCGCCTTCGGCCAACTGATCGGGGTTCATCGCGAGGCACATGGAGCAACCCGCCATGCGCCATTCAAAGCCAGCGTCTTTGAAGATATCGGCAAGGCCTTCTTCTTCGGCTTGGGCGCGAACGAGGCCAGAACCTGGGACGATCATGGCGCGCAGGCCGTCTTTGACCTTTTTGCCTTTCAACACGCCAGCGGCGGCGCGCAAATCTTCGATGCGACCATTTGTGCACGATCCGATAAAGACTGTGTCGATTTCAATGTCCGACAGTTTTGTGCCAGGTGTCAGGCCCATGTAATCGAGCGAGCGGCGAACAGCGTCTATTTTGCCGCCTTCAAAATCTTCTGGGCTTGGAACCAGCGCGTCGATCGGCAGCACGTCTTCGGGCGATGTGCCCCATGTGACAGAAGGTGCGATGTCTTCGCCTTTGAGCGTGATGACTTTGTCGAAATGTGCGCCTTCGTCGGTGAACAGGTCTTTCCATGCGATCAGTGCCAATTCCCAGTTCGCGCCTTTCGGGGCGTGTGGACGGCCTTTGCAGTATACATAGGTTTTCTCGTCTGGGGCGATAAGGCCAGCGCGTGCGCCACCCTCAATTGCCATGTTGCAGACGGTCATGCGACCTTCCATAGACAGTTCGCGGATGGCTTGGCCGCAATATTCAATCACGTAACCTGTGCCCCCTGCTGTGCCCGTTTCACCGATGACGGACATGGTGATGTCTTTGGCGGTTACACCTGGTTTCAACGATCCAGTGATTTCCACTTTCATGTTTTTGGATTTCTTCTGGATCAGCGTTTGCGTGGCCAGAACGTGTTCCACTTCGGATGTGCCGATACCGTGGGCAAGAGAGCCGAACGCGCCGTGGGTGGCGGTGTGGCTGTCGCCGCAAACCACTGTCATGCCGGGCAAAGTCCAGCCCTGTTCTGGGCCAACGATGTGAACGATGCCTTGGCGCACGTCATTCATTGGATAGTAGTGGATGCCGAATTCTTTGGCATTTTGATCGAGCGCGGCCATTTGCACGCGGCTGTCTTCGGGCATTGTTTCTGGATCTTCACGGCCAAGGGTTGTTGGCACGTTGTGATCTGGCACAGCGATGGTTTTTTCGGGGGCGCGAACGGTGCGCCCTGACATGCGCAATCCTTCAAAGGCTTGCGGCGAGGTCACTTCGTGAACGAGGTGGCGATCAATATAGAGCAGGCAAGTGCCGTCTTCGGCTTCATGGGCGACGTGAGCGTCCCAGATTTTGTCATAGATTGTTTTAGGTGCGGACATGATATCCTCCGGCTGAAATAAATGGCTAATGGATTGGCGGTGCGAAACGGGGTTACGCAAGGAGCCCGTGAATGCGCGCGACGAGGCCGCCGTGGAAACGCCACGGCAGGCGGGTGCGGTCATCCAGTGTGATTTTTCGCAATGTGAGTCTTGGGGTCATGGGAGCAGGGAATACCGCGTGGCGGGGATTCTCGCAAGAGGGGTTCGATTTGTGGCCTTTTGGATTTAGCCTTACTAATTTTGCAAAAGGGGCTATCTTAAAGCGCGACGCGCATTGGGAGTAATTTCGTTGGAAGAAGACACGGCAGAAACGGTTGTCACGACAGCTGAGCAAACACCAGAAGTGGCAAAAGAGCTGCCGTCTGTTGCCGAACAATCTGCCATGCTGTTCGAGATGTTTGACAAATTGATCACGCGGTTAACGCAGCCTTGGTCTGGGTATCAGTTGCTGATCATTTTGGGCCTGATGTTTGTGGCCTATTGTATCGCATGGTTTTACCGCCCGCGCATTCGGGCCGCTGTTGGTGGATCGCACGGATTGCCAAAATGGTTTTTGCGGTTTTGTTCGCTGCTGACAAAATGGCTGTGGCTTTTCATATTTGTTGTTCTGTCTTGGGCCACCGTTTACGTGATGCGCGAAATTACGTGGCCGAGCCGATCCTATTTCGTTTCGATGGCAGCGACGCTCGCGCTGTGGTGGTTGGTTGTGGTGGTCACCACGCGGCTGATTAAGTCGAAATCTGCACGGACAGTTGTGCGATATTGTATCGGCATTTTTGTTGTTCTGGAAATCTTTGGCCTGCGTGAAACAGCGGCCAATGCACTGGATACTGTTGCGCTGGATACGGGTGAAACGCGGGTTTCTTTGCTGACGATCTTGATCGCCGTGGTGTCGTTGGCGGTGCTGTTTATTGTGGCGAGCTTTCTGTCCAAGGCTGGATCGAAACGGATCAACGACATCGAGGATATGTCGCCGTCGATCCGTGTGTTGATGAACAAAGCGTTGCAGCTGGGCCTGTACACGATCGCGTTTTTGCTGGGGCTGCGGATGGTCGGTTTTGATATCGGCAATCTGGCGCTGTTGTCTGGTGCGATTGGTTTGGGCATCGGGTTTGGCCTGCAAAAGATTGTGTCGAACCTTGTGTCTGGCGTGATCATTTTGCTGGATAAATCAATCAAGCCCGGTGATGTGATTTCACTGGACGGGACGTTTGGCTGGATCACGCAATTGGGCGCGCGCTATGCGTCTGTGCTTACGCGTGATGGGCGTGAATATTTGATCCCGAATGAGGATTTTATCACCAGCCAAGTTGTGAACTGGTCCCATTCATCTGATCTGGTGCGCTTGGAAATTCAGTTCGGTGTGGCCTATGCCAGTGACCCGCACGAGGTTAAACGGTTGGCATCTGAGGCACCGTTGCAGGTTGCGCGGGTGGTGAAAATACCAAAACCAGTGTGTCATATCGTCAATCTTGGCGACAGTTCGATTGATTTCACGCTGCGGTTTTGGATCAGGGATAGCACCGCTGGCCTGACCAACGTGCGCGGTGATGTGTATTTGGCGCTGTGGGATGTGCTAAAGGAAAATAACATTGAAATTCCGTTCCCGCGCCGTGATGTGACGATCCTGTCTGGCACACCCGCCGCGCCGCCGCTGCCGAACGATTAAGGATTTATTCTAACGTCGGAATGGGTGTAGCCTGTGGGAAAATCTACAGGAGTTTCCATGTCCGCCACTTTTGCAGCCCCGAGCGAAGCCGCCATTCCGATTGATGTGATTGCATCGGATCAGTTCGACCAATTTGAGAAACACGCACCAGCCGAAACGGTGGCTTGGGCCACGGCGAATGGGTTCACGGGTAAGCTGGGCGAGGTTCTGTGTGTTCCCGCCGATGCTGGCATTGCGCGGGTTCTTGTTGGTTGGGGTACGCCCGCAAAACGGGCACGTGGGCGGTTGTTTATGGGGATCGCAGCGACACAGCTGCCTGAGGGCGTGTACCAGATTGCATCGGGTTTGAACGGGCCTGAGTTGGAAGAATCCGCGTTGGCGTGGTTGTTGGCGGGTTATGTTTTTGATCGTTACAAAAAGAAGGCGGCGCCTAAGGCGCGGTTGGTTGCGCCTGCACCTGTGGACGCGGCGCGGATTGAGGCGATTGTTGCTGGCGATTATCTGACGCGCGATTTGATCAACACGCCTGCATCGGACATGGGGCCAGAAATGTTGGAGGCGGCATTTTTAAAGCTGGCGCGAGATCACGGCGCGAAATCGGATGTGGTTTTGGGCGATGATTTGCTGGTGCAGAATTTCCCGATGATCCACGCGGTTGGGCGTGCGTCCGATCAAGAACCGCGTTTGTTGGACATGGTTTGGGGCAATGCGGATGACCCGAAAATCACGCTGGTGGGCAAAGGCGTGTGTTTCGATACGGGTGGTTTGAACATCAAACCGGGTGCATCGATGGGGTTGATGAAGAAAGATATGGGCGGTGCGGCAACGGTGATGGGCCTTGCGCATATGATCATGACGCTTGGATTAAAGGTGCGTTTGCGGGTGATCGTGCCAGCGGTCGAAAACTCGATTTCGGCAGGGGCGTTTCGTCCGCAAGATGTGCTGAATTCGCGCAAAGGTCTAAGCGTTGAGATTAACAATACCGATGCCGAAGGGCGGTTGGTGTTGGCGGATGCGCTGGCGTTGGCGGATGAGGAAGAGCCTGATTTGTTGGTCTGTAAGGCGACGCTTACGGGGGCGGCGCGTGTGGCGCTGGGGCCTGATGTGATGCCGTTTTATACCAATGTTGATGCGCTGGCCGCAGAGATTGTGGATGCGGGTTCGGCGGTGGCCGATCCGATGTGGCGGATGCCGTTTTGGGACCCCTATGAGGCGATGATCGAACCTGATGTGGCGGATTTGGACAACGCGCCTGCGGGTGGGTTTGGCGGATCAATTACGGCGGCGCTGTTCTTGCGTCGGTTTGTGGAAAAGACCGCGAATTTTGTGCATCTCGATATTTATGGTTGGACGCCAAGCGCGAAACCAGGCCGCAGCAAAGGCGGGGCGTGCATGTCTGCCCGTGCGATGCTGGAAGTGATCGAGGCGCGGGTGGTGGAGTGATGGATCGCCGAACACATCGCAGCAACGGATCGGTGGCGCATGAAAGCCTGCGGGGGCAGGTTGACGGTGTCGATTTCGTCGAAGGGGATTTGCGCAGTGTCGCGGCATCTGTCGCGAATTTGCTGACGGGGCCGAACGGCAAACTGGATCGGCAGTTGGTGCATGGCGACGGGTTTTGTGTGCTGGAAGAGGGTAACGATTTCGCCTTTGGGTTTGCTGTACCAAGCGGATTTGTAGGCTATCTCGCGATTGATGATTTGCGAACTGGGGTTACGCCAAGTCACCGTGTGGTGACGATGGGCGCGCATGTTTACCCCAGCCGCTCGATCAAAACTGTGCCTGTGATGGCCTTGCCGTTTGGCGCGCAGGTGGCGGCTGTGGATCAAGGGGATGGGTTTTGGCGGGTTGCAGATGGCTATGTGCCAGAACAGCAGGTTGTTTCGGTTGGCGCATTGGAGCCAGATTTGGCGGCGACTGCGCTGCGGTTTCTGGGTGTGCCGTATTTATGGGGCGGGGACAGTAATTTCGGGGTTGATTGTTCGGGATTGGTTCATGCGGCGTTGCGCGCGGCTGGGCGGGATTGCCCCCGTGACAGCGACCAGCAAGAGGCGTTTTTTGCGCCCGCTGACGGTGATTTGGGACGGGGTGATCTGGTGTTTTGGAAGGGTCATGTGGGCATAATAGTCGATGGGGAAACGCTGGTTCATGCCAACGGGCATCACATGGCGACAACGGTGGAGCCTTTGGCGTTGGTTGCGGAACGGATCAAAGCTGCTGAAGATAAAGACATCACGTTTTACGCGCGGCCTGATACCGTTTCGTGAACATGATGTTTTAAGTTATTCTCGAAACGCTTTAATCAATTGCGCGGATCAATTTGCGCTCTAGCACGCGCAACACGGCCTTTAGATCATTGCCGCGTTTTAGAATGCGGCCATCCATGCCGATAATGCAGTACATACCTTGTTTGGCCTGCAATTTGGGGCGTTTTTCGATGCGATAAAGCGCGTGTTCGGCAGATCGGCGGAAAATCGAGAAGATCGCGACTTCGCGCAGCGCAGAAATGGCATAGTCGCGCCATTCGCCTGCTGCCACCATTCGGCCATATAAAGAAATGATCGGGCCAAGTTCAGTTCTGTGAAAGTGAATGGCCTCTGGCGTCTTACCAGCAGGCATTTGGGTGACGGTGTGCATGTTCATAACTTCAGTTTGGGGCGTGGATTCGTTAATGGCAAGTTAATTCATTGTCGGATTCAAGGCGCGAAAAAACCTCTATCTTGCCCCAATTGGATCACAGAATCGTCGCGTTCCAGCATCATACAGGCCCTACGCGTAAAGTGAGTAACGAGTAACAGTCCCGTACAGATTGCCGTGTTTTGGTGACACTGGCGGGGCTATTTTCTCGGCTCATTTTACGCATTTTTTAGGTATGGTTTTTAAATATTCTTGCGATTTAGTTACGTGAGAGAAAATAAATCACAATATTGCCATATTCTTTCCCTGTCTTCGCCCCGATTGGGGGGCAAACCTGTAACCAGAGCTGAAATATTGCTTGCACCCGACGCGGCGGTCATAACAGCCCCCACCCTTGATCGCTGCGTCGGGTCATTAACGTCCCACACAAAACAGAAACCCAGGCCCGTGGCCCGCAAGATTTGTGGTGTCCAATTTAGGTGGTTGGGTTAGTTCATCTGAACGTCGAGCCGATATTGGCCGTCGTTCAATTCTCCGAACATTGCGATAACTTCTGGATGATCGACCGGCGTGCCCGAGGTATCCGTTTCGAGGTTCTGTTCGGAAACATAAGCCACGTAATAAGAGGAATCGTTTTCTGCCAGCAGGTGATAAAACGGCTGTTCTTTTCGCGGACGGGCATCTTCTGGGATGCTTTCCCACCATTCATCGCTGTTGGAAAATGTAGGATCGACATCAAAAATCACGCCACGAAACGGATGTTTGCGGTGGCGGACGACTTGTCCAATTGTGAATTTTGCTTCTGCGTGCAGCATATCGAGTCTACTCAGCTTATTTCCCCTAAACCCGAATCCAGAGATCCGATTGACAATATGTCTTAAATTGAGGGATTGATTGCAAGTAATTTTAGGGAAACAGTTGTTGGCGCTTTTCTTAACAGTTTTGCAAATCGTGGCGCCGGTGTTCCTTTTGGCGCTGATTGGCGTGGTCTGGGTTAAGCTGGGATACGAGTACCGCGTGGCGTTTGTGACGCGGCTGGCAATGACCATTGGCGTGCCTGCGTTGATCTTTACATCCCTGATGAAAACCGAAATTGAACGCGATGCATTATTTGACACCGTTTGGGCGACCTGTGCCGCCTACGGCGCTGTTACGGTTATTTTTTTCCTGTTGGTGAAGTTGGGCAAACTGGACGTACAGACCTTCCTTGCGCCACTGATATTTGGCAACACAGGGAACCTTGGCCTACCACTGGCGCTCTTTGCATTTGGCGAGGTCGGATTGGGCTATGCCGTCGTGGTTTTTGCGGTGATGGGCATCTATTCGTTTACCTTTGGGATCTGGCTGGTTTCTGGCGGCGGTTCTCCGCTTAAGGTGATCAAAGAGCCGTTGGTCGGGGCCACGCTTCTGGGTGGGTTGTTCATGGTGCAGGGCTGGACGACGCCGATTTGGATGACAAACACATTGGAATTGGTCGGGCAAATGGCGATCCCGCTGATGTTGATTACGCTCGGTGTGGCATTGGCGCGATTGACCCCTGAAAATATTATCCGCGCCGTGATTTTGTCGATCATCAAAGTGGTTTTCTGTGCGGTTATCGCGTTTGGTGTCGGGCAATTCTTTGGGCTTGCGCCGATTGCGCTGGCGGTTCTGGTTCTGCAGATTTCAACACCTGTCGCTGTCACCTCCTATCTGTTGGCCGAGAAATACGGCGCGGAGTCGGGCGAGGTGGCTGGCCTTGTTGTTGTATCGACCTTGCTGTCAGTTGTGACCATCCCGATCACATTGGCGTTTTTGGTTTAGAGGACGACGACAAAGTCTTTATTTTGAAATGAATTTGCTGTAAAAGGGCCTAAATACCGACGTTAGATCGGAAAATGAGGCAGACATGAAATATAGCACGATCCTTTTTGCGGTCTTGATCCTAGCCGCCTGTTCGGGTGGGCGGTCAGATGCCCCGCGTAATCTTGATAATGCATGCTCGATGTTAAAAGAGCGCAAAAGCTGGTCTAAGGACCTGAAATCAATGGAACGCAAATGGGGTGTTCCACGTGAGGTTATCCTTGCAACTATCTATCACGAAAGCCGTTTTGTGGCCAAAGCACGCACACCGCGCAAGTACACATTGGGTGTGATCCCGATGGGGCGGCAATCGTCTGCTTACGGGTATTCACAGGCGCTGGATGGCACATGGGATTGGTACAAACGCGAAACTGGCAAACGGTTAGCGCGGCGCGATCGGTTCGGCGATGCGGTTGATTTCATGGGTTGGTACATGACCGTTACGCAGAAAAAGACCGGCGTGGCTAAATCCGACGCCTACAACCAATATTTAGCGTATCATCAAGGGCATACGGGCTATAACCGAGGGAGCTATAATGGCAAAACTTGGCTGACCAACGTCGCGTCCAAAGTACGTGAACGGGCCGCAATGTACGGCAATCAACTGGCAACCTGTCGGCGGAGATAAACTCCGCCGTTTTGGTGCTAGCGGTTGTCGCCTTCTTTAACGATGCGATCAATATCAAATAACCTGCCGGGAAGGCGGGTTTTTTTGTCTAACTTACCCAGAATAACCGTGGTTTTTTGCCCGCTTTCATCGGTGATGATCCACTGGCGCAATTCGGTTGGTTGATCTGTGAACACCAGTTTGACGTTGCCGTAATTCGGGTGCTCGGGATCTTGGGCGGTGATCGACGTGGACGTGCCATCATGTTGATGGGCGGTGATCATGCCGCTGGTGTTTAGGTTCACATTCTTTTTCAAAATGATATGCAGCGGCGTTTTGTACAGCGGATATTGCTGTGGCCCTGCATTGGAACGATTGTCAAAAATCGCCAGCTTGCTTTGGCCTGCGATAACCAGCGCGTCATTTGGCGGTTCGTATTCAAACCGCATGCGCCCCGGGCGTTTGATGTAGAAGGTGCCTTTGGACAGCGTGCCATCGGGGTTCACTTGCGTAAACGCGCCCTTCGCGCTCAAAAGCTTGTTCAAGTAGTTGGAAATTTCGTTCAACGACAACGGTTTTGATGCCGCAAAAGCAGGTGTCGCAAGAGGGAGCGCCGCGAGGGCTCCGAGGAATAATCTACGTTTCATATGAACAACATAGTGTGTCGGGTGCGCGGAAAAAACCCCGAAGGCGAACAAAGAAACGTGAAATTCGTTACGCGGCGGATTCTCGCCCCATAACCTAGTGTTGTTCGGGAACGAGGATTTCGCGTTTGCCCACGTGGTTTGCCTGAGAGACGATGCCTTGGTCTTCCATTTCCTCAACCAATTTGGCGGCTTTGTTATACCCAATCGACAGTTTGCGCTGAATATAGCTGGTGGAGCATTTGCGATCTTTGATCACGATGCCAACGGCCTGATCGTAGAGCGCGTTTTCGCCGTTTGTATTGCCGCCAAGGCCAAGAACAGCGTCGATATCGCTTTCTTTGTCATCGGTTGGGCCTTCAACTACGCCAGAAACATATTCTGGTTCGCCGAATGCTTTCAAATGGTTGACGACTTCTTCGACCTCTTCATCGGATGCAAATGGCGCGTGGATGCGGGTAATTTTACCGCCGCCTTCCATGTAAAGCATGTCGCCCATACCGAGCAGTTGTTCCGCGCCCATTTCACCAAGGATCGTGCGACTGTCGATTTTTGAGGTCACTTGGAACGAAATCCGCGTTGGGAAGTTCGCTTTGATTGTGCCTGTGATAACGTCAACGGATGGGCGTTGTGTCGCCATGATCAGGTGGATACCAGATGCACGCGCCATTTGGGCAAGGCGTTGAATGCAGGCTTCGATTTCTTTACCAGCGACCATCATCAGGTCGGCCATTTCATCCACGATCACGACGATGAATGGCATTTTTTCTGGTGTAGTTGTTTCTGTCTCGAACACTGGCTCGCCCGTGTCCTCGTCAAATCCAGTTTGCACGGTGCGGGTGAAATCTTCGCCTTTGGCAAGTGCGGCTTCTACGCGGGCGTTGTAGCCACCGATGTTCCGCACGCCCATTTTGGACATTTTGCGATAGCGTTCTTCCATTTCACCAACGACCCATTTCAGCGCCACAACGGCCTTTTTCGGGTCGGTCACAACAGGGGACAGCAGGTGCGGAATGCCATCATAAACGGACAGTTCCAGCATTTTTGGATCAATCATGATCATGCGGCATTCTTCTGGCGACAGCTTGTACAGAAGTGACAGGATCATCGTGTTGATCGCAACGGATTTACCAGAACCCGTGGTACCCGCGATCAGCAAGTGAGGCATCTTCGCAAGGTTCGCGATTTCCGATTTGCCAGCAATGTCTTTGCCAAGCGCAAGGGGCAGGCCGTGATCGCCATCGCCGTAATCACGCGACGCCAGCAATTCGCGCAACAGCACAGTTTCGCGGTTTTCATTCGGCAACTCGATGCCGATGACGGAACGACCCGGAACGGTAGAAACACGCGCGGAAAGCGCGGACATGGAGCGCGCGATATCATCTGCAAGACCGATCACGCGGGAGGCTTTGAGGCCTGGCGCAGGTTCAAGCTCGTACATCGTTACAACGGGGCCAGGGCGCACGGATACGATATCGCCTTTGACGCCGTAATCATCCAGAACGCTTTCGAGCATGCGCGCGTTTTCTTCTAGCGCTTCGTCAGACAGTTGATGGCGCACGATGTTTGTTGGGTTGGCCAGCAATTCCAGCGGCGGTGTTTCATAATCTACCTGTGGGCCTGTGAACAGGCTTGGCTGGGCCTCTGCTTTGGCCTTTTTGCTTTGCTTCACAGGGGCTTGTGAGCGTGGTGTCACAACAGATTTTTGCTCTTCATAAGACGCAGGACGGCGCGACGATGCGAAAGCTGGCGCGGGGCCGTCATCGTATCCGCGTGACGCGCCACCAAGGGCGGGCGCGGACGGATCGGTGTCATCGCGCAGTTCACGGAAGATGTTTTCTGTAACTGCTGGTTCGTCAGAAACACGAAGCGTTCGGGCACGCAGAACTTTGGATTTGATTGCGTCGTTGATGCGGCTACGAACGCGATCTTGTTCACCGTCGTCCTCGTTTGCCATCAGATCAACAACCTCGTCCTCATCTGGCAGCGGTGCGGATTTGCGGAAACTTGGGATGTTGAATTTGGGTACTGACCAAGATTTTGCTGTGGCGGGCTGTTCGGTCGGTTTTGCACCTGTGGATGCCTCTTGTGGCATGCTGCGCAGAGATTCCACTGCCTTTTCATCGGCTTGGGCCTCGCGGCGGGCATCAATGGTTGCCTTTGCAGCGATTGCGCCTTTGGCACCTCCGCGCAGAACAAAACTGAGGACTGCGACAATAGACGCATAGGTCAAAATGATCGCAATAGTTGAATAATGCGCGATGTAACGCAGCTCAATTTTAGAAAAACCCAGCGTAAACAGGCCAGTTACAAGGAAAAGCGCACCTAACACCAATGACAGAACAATCAAACGGATCGTCAGGCCTAGCGGAACCAGATCCATCAAAATACCGAGCGCGGCATCACCAGACAGGCCGCCAAGGCCAAAGCCGTGCTGCCAAATGGCTGGAGGAACGTGCGTGGCAAAGAAAACGGCGCTGATTGCGAGGAATACGGGGATCACAACGGCGCGGCTGAGCAGGCGATTGTCGCCCAAATGTAGAACGAAACGAGTGCCCCAAACGAAGAGGAGGAGCGGCATGCACCAAGCGGCCCAACCAACTGCGAGGATGAGTTTAGACGCAATGCCAGCGCCGAACGCGCCGAGCATGTTTTGGGCAGGGGCGGATGTGGCAGAAGACCAGCTGGGATCGGTCGGAGAATAGCTCCATAACATGGCGCCGAATAGGATCGACAGGCCAACCATAGCCAATCCGATAAGTTCGCGGCCGCGTTTGCGGATCGCCTCTTGCATGTGTGTTTCCAGCAATGGATCGCGTGACCGCGTTTGATAAGCCATATCCCTATCCCTCGTACAAATGACGGTGGATTTCTTTCAATCCGCGCGTCATGTCATCAATTGGTGCGACCATCGCGACACGGATGTAACCGTCCCCCGGATTTTGGCCGTTCACGTCTCTGCCCAAGTAATCCCCAGGAAGGACTCTGACTCCAGAATCTTTCCAAAGTTTTAACGCGGCTGCTTCGCTGTCTTTTACAGGAAGCCATAAAAAGAAGCCTGCTTGTGGCGGAACGTAGCCCGCAACGTCGCCAAAAATCTCATCTGCCACGGTAAATTTCGCACCGTACAGCGCGCGGTTTTCGATGACGTGGTCTTCGTCGTTCCAGCACCGGATCGCGGCGTGTTGCAAAGGCGTTGGCAGGGGTGTTCCTGCGTAATTGCGAAGCTGTTTCATCGCCGCAATATTCTTTGGGCCACTGGCCGCAAAGCCAGAGCGAAGCCCCGGAAGATTGGAGCGTTTGGACAAGGAATGGAAGATGATCAGGCGTTCTGGGTCCGCGCCCATTTCCTGTGCAACTTCGATTGCGCCTGTGGGTGCGGTGCCGCGATAAATCTCGGAGTAGCATTCATCGGCAAAGACACGGAAATCGTGTTTTTCGGCCAATTCCAAAAGGTTGCGCCAGTATGTCGATGTGGCAACGGCACCTTGTGGGTTAGACGGTGAACACAGGTAGACGATGGATGTGTTGTCGAGCGTTTCTGCGGAGACCGTAGCGAAATCTGGCAAGAAACCAGTTTCTGCGGTGGCGTTCACATACACGGGTGTCGCGCCTGCGGTCATCGTGGCCACAGCGTACACTTGGTAGAACGGATTGGGCATCAGCACGTTTGGCTGTTTGCCTTTTTTCGCCTCGGGGCAGGTGGCGATACAGGCGTTAAACAAGCCTTCGCGTGTGCCATTGAGCGAGATAATTTGTGTGGCGGCGTCGATGCGCACGCTGTAGCGACGGTGTACCCAATCGGAAATCGCGCTCAGCAGTTCTGGCGCACCATCATTGGGTGGATATTTGCCAAAACCCGCAGCATTTTTAACGATTTCTTCAGTTACGAAAGCTGGGAATGCGTGTTTGGGTTCGCCCAAGGACATGGGCAAAACGTCACCACCTGCTGGATGAACATCCAACAGCGCGCGCAAACGCGGGAAAGCGTACTCTGGCAGGTCCGAAAACCGCTCTGGAAATTGCATATCTGCCTCAGGGTCTGGGGTCTAAGCGCCCCGTTTCCCAATACATTAGCCAAAAGAAGGGGTTACGCCAAACGTCTTTTGGCGAAGGCGGGCGATCTGTGGCTTTTTTGTCCTAAAGGGTGCTAATTGCGCAGGGCGGATTCCATTGCCGCACCGACGCGCAACAGCTTTGCTTCGCTAAAGGGGGCAGACAGAGCCATGAGGCCAACGCTTTTCTCGTCTGTTGGCAGGGTGAGTGCACAGAGGCCCATCAAGTTGCCGATGCGGGTGTTGCGCAATGCGAGCAGGTTGATGCGTTGGTAAAACTCGCTGTCGGTTTCGAGGCGTTTGACGTTCGGCGGCATGACGGGGGCTGTGGGCATGAGGACTGCATCAAAAGGGGCGGTGAGTGCGTTGTATTCACTGCGCAATTGCATCATGCGTTTGTGGTTTCGCACGTAATCGACGGCGGAATGGGACAGGCCGATTCGGAACCGTTCGAGGATCTCTGGGAACATCACTTCGGGCGTGGCTTCAAGTTCGGTTTTCCATTCTGCGTAGGCTTCGGCGGTGAACAGCACGCTGGATAGGCTGAGGGCTTCGGGCATGAAAGGGATGTCGAGTTCGGTGATTTTTGCCCCTGCATTGGCGAGTTTGGCGACGGCGGTGACAAACCCTTGGGCGACGCTCGGTTCCAGATCATCGAGCGCGGAGGTTTTGCAAATGGCGAAGTGGCGGCCTGCAAGGGAGGCGTTTGTTAAATCGGGGATTGTGCCACCTGTCAGGACGCCTAACAGGTGTGCCGCGTCCTCAACCGAGCGGCAAAGCGGGCCGATTGTATCAAAGGATTCCGCGAGCGGGACAACGCCTTTGAGCGAAACGAGTGTTGCGGTGGTTTTTAGGCCAACAAGATCGTTCCAAGCGGCGGGAATACGCACAGAACCGCCTGTATCAGACCCGATTCCAGCGGCGGCGGTATTGAATGCAACGGATGTGCCAGCGCCAGAGGAGGAGCCACCGGGTGCGGCATCGTGATCGTTTACGCAGGGCGGTGTGGCGGTGATTGGGTTCACGCCAAGGCCCGAAAACGCGAGTTCGGACATGTGGGTTTTGCCGACACAAACAAGGCCTGCACGGGTGGCGTTTTGCAGGCATTCACCGTCGTGTGTTGGGATGCGGCCCGACAACAGGTTGGTGCCAGCTTTGGTTTCGATGCCAGCGGTATCCACCAAATCTTTCCATGAAATTGGAACCCCATCGAGCAGGGAATGGCGCAAGTTTTCATCGGCGCGTGCTCTGGCGGCTTTGGCCTCGGACATCGCGCGGTCATAGGTGACGTGGGTGTAGATGCGCATGCTGAATTCGTGGGATTCTGCTGCATCAAGATAGGTTTCCGTCAGCGCGATTGGGTCGATATCGCCAGCGGCAATGCCACGGCCAAGGTCGGATGCGGTTGCGGTAAGCCAAGTGTCTGACATGAGATATCCCTTCGGTTCAATTTTCGAAACCGTAGCGGCGGAATGCCCAATGGACAATCCCAGCGTTTGGCGCATATCTGGGGTATGAGTTTTGATACAGATATCGTGATTGTGGGCGGCGGGCTGAATGGCACCGCGCTGGCGCTGGCATTTGCGCAGGTTGGATTTGACAGCACCGTTGTGGATGCGTTGCCCGTTGATACGCGCAAGGACGTGGCGTTTGACGGACGCGGTTATGCGCTGGCTCTGACCTCGCAACGGATGTTGAACGTGCTGGGTGTGTGGGACGGAATTAGGGGCGAGAGCGAGCCTATTCTGGATATCAAGGTTTCGGATGGGCGGCCCGGTGAAGGGGCATCGCCGTATTTCCTGCATTTTGATCATCACGAGATTGAAGAAGGCCCGATGGGGCACATGATCGAGGATCGCTTTTTGCGCCGTGCGCTGTTGGATCGTGTGGCGGATACGGATCGTGTGACGCATTTATCGGGTGTGAAAGTTACGGCGCATAGCGTTGAAACAGGTGGCGTGACCGTCACGCTGGATGATGGGCGTGAGTTGCGTGGGCGTATGTTGGTTGGCTGTGATGGGCGGCAAAGTCAGGTCGCGCAGCGCAGTGGTATTCGTCGTACCGGCTGGCAGTATTCGCAATCATCGCTGGTCTGTGCTGTGGAGCATGAACTGCCCCATAATGGATGTGCGCATCAGTTGTTTATGCCTTCTGGGCCGTTGGCGATTTTGCCGTTGCCTGGCAATCGCTCTTCGATTGTTTGGACAGAAAGTAGCGCGCGTGCGGATGCCATTCATGACCTTTCGGATGCGGAATATCTGGCCTGTTTGCGCCCATGTTTTGGCGAGTTTTTAGGCGATGTTCAGTTGGCAGGTGGCCGGTTTAAATATCCGCTTGGCCTGTCGTTGGCGCAGTCTTTTGTGTCGGATCGTGTGGCGCTGGTTGGGGATGCGGCGCATGGGATTCATCCGTTGGCGGGGCAGGGTTTGAACCTTGGTTTGCGCGATGTGGCAGCATTGGCCGAAGTGCTGGCAGACGCGGCGCGGCGCGGGCAGGACATTGGCTCGTCAAACGCATTGCAGCCTTATGAACAGTGGCGACGGTTTGACACGGCGGCGCTGGCAGTTGCGACGGATGGGATTAACCGTGTGTTTTCGAACGACAATCCGCTGTTGCGCGCCGCGCGTGATTTGGCGCTGGGTGCGGTTAACGCGGCCCCTGCGGCGCGGCGTTCGATGATCCGACAGGCGGCGGGTTTGACGGGAGATTTACCCAAATTGATGCAAGGGCGCATGATTTAATCGAGCGTGCGGGCCTCGTCTACCAACAAGATTGGAATGCCGTTGCGGATCGGGAAAGCGAGCCTTGCCTTCTTTGAGATCAGCTCTTGGGCCTCGCTGTCGTAGCTCAGCGTGCCTTGGGTTTCAGGGCATATCAGGGCTTCGAGCATCTTTGGGTCGGATTTTGCGGGAGGTGTGCTCATTGCATTAAATCCTCGCTTGGATCGCCCGCCACGGCAATTTCCATCAATGTCACCAGTGTTTCGCGACGGTTTGTCAGGTTGGGTGCTTCGAGCAATGCTTGTTTTTCTTGCGGTTCGAACGGACAGAGCATCGACAGTGAGTTGACCAGTAATTCTTCGTCGGCGTCTTTCAGGCTGTCCCAATCGGTTGACAAAGACGTGGCATCGAAAAATCGTGACAGTGTCTTGAGGAATTTGGGGCGGTCGAATTTTGTGTCGATGTCTTTGCCGCCGCGATCTGCTTTGAAACTGGTCCAGTCCACATCTGCGGTGAGGTAGGGCGAGAAGCCCTCGTGTGTGTTAGAAACGCGAAAACGGCTGAGGCCTGACAAGGTGATCATGTAGCGGCCGTCTTCGGTTTCGGAGAATGAGGTGATGCGGCCCGCGCAGCCGATGTGCTGAAGGCAGGCATCGTCGTTTCCGCTGGGCATTTCGCGCGGTTGTACCATGCCGATCAGCCGATTTTCCGTCTTTAGCGCATCATCAATCATCGTGATGTAACGCGGCTCAAAGATGTTCAGCGGCAGTTTCGTGTGGGGCAACAGCAGCACACCCTGAAGCGGGAACACGGGGATGGTTTTTGGAAGGTCAGAAAAATTGTTCATACTGCTGACATAGCTCTTTGGTTTGATTAGGCAAAAATCATTGAAGACAATTTTCGACGACCTGTTTTGGCCATTTCATCCATCGG
>JABBAP010000064.1:0-6500 GCA_018607905.1 Paracoccaceae bacterium
GCAATCCGTTGCAATCGTGCTGGGTCAAACTTAAGATTTGATGGGGTCATGTTTCGATCTTTCTATGGGCTATTTCGGGGCAACCATTGCTTTCATTGCCGGCTTTGTTTCATCGGAAAACCAACCGCCTTTGGGTGTGTTCGCCCCATTTTTCATTGCTATTTCAATACGCTGCACGGTTTCTTGACGCAGTTGCCGTTTGGCCGCCACATATGTTTTTGGCGGCAAGGCGGCAAAGCTTTGCGCGATTTTGATCGCACGTTCAGCCAGCTGATCCGCTCCGACAACCTCGTCCAGAATTCCAGCGGCTAACGCTTGCTCCGCATTCATCGGTTGCCCACTTAACAACAATTTACGCAAATCACTGGGACGCAGTTCCGCCTTTGCGATTTCTTCTGGACCAGTGGGCAAAGTCGCACCAACGCGCACTTCTGCCAGACCAACGCTTGCACGGGGGCTTCCAATGCGGAAATCACAGCCAAGAACAAAGAAAAATCCGCCCGCAATTGCAGCACCATTCACGGCACAAATCGTCGGTTTTGGCAGGCCGTACAGCTTCGTAAAGCTCTGGTTCAACCCCCGCACGATTTCCATTTCATCCGCTTTATCAAAGCCTTGCGCCTCTTTCAGATCGAGCCCGCCTGACAGCACCTTTTGCGCGCTTGCCACGATGATGGCACGTACGTCTGGGTCCGTTTCTAAACGGTCGTAAACGCCTGATAAATCGTCCAAAAACGCAGGCGTTAGCGCGTTCACTGGCGCGCGGTGCAGCATCAAACGTATGATGCCACCCCCTAAATCCTCGACAGTGAAATCGGGTTTACTCATCCCACCAATGTTCCGTTGTTGTGTTTTTGGCGCAGCGTCAGTTTGGATACCTTACCAGTTGCCGTAAGTGGTAATTCACTAACAAAAACAACATCATCAGGCAGTTGCCATTTCGCAAGGTTCCCCGCCAAATGTTTCAAAATACTGGCCGCGTCATGTGGTGCGCCCTCAGCCGGCACAACAATCAAAAGCGGGCGTTCATCCCATTTGGGATCAGGGATCGCGATCACGGCGCAGTTGGCCACATCTGGATGCGCCATCGCCATGTTTTCAACGTCGATGGAGCTGATCCATTCGCCGCCCGATTTGATCAGATCTTTGGCGCGATCCGTGATCGTCAGCATGCCGCTGGGTTCAATCTTGGCCACGTCGCCAGTGCCGAACCAACCCTCGCCATCTACGGCGGATTTGCTGGCCTCTTCGTTCTTGAAATAACCCGAAACTACGGCGTTACCGCGCACGAATAATTCGCCTTGTGCAACGCCGTCATGGGGCATTCTGTTGCCGTCTTCATCGACGATTTTCAACTCGGCTCCAAACACGCGGCGACCCTGTTTTGCCTTAAGATCAATACGCTCCTGCATTGGCAGTGCATCTTGTTCTAGGTTCAATACACCCACCGTACCAATCGGGCTCATCTCGGTCATACCCCAAGCATGACAGACAGAAACATCCATGTTTTCAAACGCTTCGATCATTGGGCGCGGTGCAGCAGAGCCACCAATGATGACTTCACCAAAGGAATTTGGCTTGCCGCCCTGTGCTTTGATTTCTGCAAGCAGACCCATCCAAACAGTTGGAACACCCCAAGCCGAAAAGACGTTCTCATCGTCCATAAGTTTATAAATGCTGGGCCCATCCATTGCCGCACCTGGGAAAATTAGCGACGCGCCAGAAAGCGGGGCCGCGTAGGGCAAACCCCAAGCGTTGACGTGGAAAAGCGGCACAACGGGAAGGATGCGTTTGCCCGGTCGCAGACAGGTTTGCAGGGAAATGACGCCCATCATCGCGTGTAGAACTGTGGAGCGATGAGAGTATAATGCGCCTTTGGGATTGCCTGTAGTACCCGAGGTGTAGCAAAGCCCGCAGGCGGTATTTTCGTCGAATTCTGGCCATTCAAATTCGTCGGTTTCCGCGTCCATCAAGTCTTCGTAGCAGAGCAGTTTTGGGATATCCGTTTGGGGCATGTGGGCGCGATCGGTCATCGCGACATAGATCAAATCTTTGGGAAAATTCGCCTGTAAAGCATTGAGAATAGGGATAAATGTAAGATCAACAAAGATAACTTTGTCTTCGGCGTGGTTGATAATATAGATCATCTGTTCCGCAGAAAGACGCGGGTTTATCGTGTGGCAAACTGCGCCGATGCCAGCGATACCATAGTATAATTCCAGATGGCGGTAGCCATTCCAAGCGAGTGTTGCGACGCGGTCGCCTTGGGTGACGCCAAGTTTTTGAAGCGCATTTGCGAGTTTTCGCGTTCTTTTTTCGATTCCACGGTAATTCGTGCGGTGAATCCCACCTTCAACGGTGACTGAAACAACTTCGCTATCGCCATGCACCTCCGCTGCGAAATTTAGAATATCGTTCACCCGAAGTGGGCGGTTCATCATGAGACCTTGCATAGCATCTCTCCCTTAAATTTCCGTTAGTTTACGCATTTATGTGGCCTTGTAAGTAGGATTCTTTGGCTTTTTCGAGCAATGTGAAAATAACGCAGCGGAGTGTTTGACAGGCGGGCGGCTGGGTTTTTAGGTTGGCGTCAAATTAAGGGAAAAAACACCATGAAAAGCTTTGATTTCATTTACGATTTTGCCAGTCCAAATGTGTATTTGATGCATAAGATCATGGGGCAGATCGAAGATCGGTCTGGGGCAAAGGCGCGTTATGTGCCTGTTTTACTTGGAGGAATCTTTCGATTAACGGAAAATACACCGCCTTTGGTGCAGTTTAAGGACGTTAAAGGAAAGATCGAATATAACCGACGGGTGATGGCGCGATTTATTGAAAAATATGACATTCCGTTTCAGTTCAATCCACATTTTCCAGTGATGACGACACCTGTGATGCGGGGGGCGATTTTCGCGCAGGATAAGGACTATTACGGGCAGTATTTGGACCTTTGTTTTGACGCTGTTTGGCAACATCAGCTGAACATGGGTGATCTGGAAGTGATTGAAAACACGCTAGAAAAAGCAGGCCTGCCTGCGGCGCAGATTATGGCAGGCATTCAATCGCCGCAAGCCAAGGAAGGGCTGTTTGCAACGACGCAAGCAGCCGTGGATCGCGGTGCATTTGGCGCGCCAATGATGTTTGTCGGGGACGAACCGTTCTTTGGCAAAGACAGCTTGGATGAGATGATCGAGTGGATCGTTAACCACGGTTAACGCGCTTTGTTAACGGCGCAAAAATCGCCCGAAAATAGGCTGCAAAGCGTATGCAAACGGTATGCAAAGCGTATGGCACCTGTATGGCACTTTTTCAAAAGTTAATATTAACGAATGTATTAACGGCTCTAGAAGCCGTTAATACCTATTAAACTTCCAACCACTCTTTGCGCACGTCTTCACGCTCTTTGAGTTCCGCTGGAGTGCCCTCGAATACCACTTGGCCGTGGCCCATGACGTAAACGCGGTTTGCGATGTCCATCGCGATGGAGAGTTTTTGTTCCACCAGCAAAGTTGCGACGCCGCGTCTGGCGATTTCTTTGAGCAGTTCGGCCACCCGTTGGGTCATCTGTGGTGACAACCCTTCGGTGGGTTCATCAATCATGATAAATTCTGGATCACCGATCAGCGTGCGGCACATGGTCAACATTTGCTGCTCGCCGCCCGACAAAACGGAGGCTTCGACGTCTGCGCGTTCTTTGAGGTTAGAAAACATGTCGAACATGTTTTGCATAGACCAACGACCGTCTTCGTCCTTTTGCCCAGGCTTAAGGCCGAGGATCAGGTTTTGACGGGTTGTAAGGCCCGGAAAGATATCGCGGTTTTCGGGAACGTAGCCAAGGCCGATGTTGGCGATTTCAAACGCTTTTTTGCCAGCCAATTCTTGGCCTTTGAACATGACGGAACCGTGGGGTTCCACCTCGCCCATGATGGCTTTGCAGGTGGTGGAGCGCCCTACCCCGTTGCGGCCCAGAAGGGCGACGATTTCGCCTTCTTGGACATTGAGGTTTACACCCTGAAGGATGTGGGATTTGCCGTAATAGGCGTGTAGATCACGAACTTCCAACATTAGTGTTCTTCCTCCAGAGCGGCACCGAGGTACGCTTCTTGTACTTTTTGATCTGCGCGAACCGCTTCGGGTGTGCCCGTCGCGATAATCTCGCCGTAGACCAACACGCTGATCCGATCCGCAAGGCCGAACACCACGCCCATGTCGTGTTCCACCACGATGAGGGTTTTGTTTTCGGTTACTTTTTCGATCAAGTTCACGATGTAATCGGTTTCGGTGTTCGACATGCCCGCTGTGGGTTCATCGAGCATAATCACGTCTGCGCCCCCTGCGATGGTGATGCCGATTTCCAGTGCGCGTTGTTCGGCGTAGGACAAAACGCCCGCTGGTAGATCGCGCCGCGCGGTGAGGTTGATCTGTTCCAAGATGACCTCGGCCCCTTCGTTCAAGGCGCGTGAGCGTGAGACGAGATTCCAGAAGCTGTATTTATAGCCCAAAGACCACAGGAGCGAGCAGCGCAAGTTTTCGAACACTGTCATCTTTGGGAAGATGTTGGTGATCTGAAACGAGCGTGACAGGCCAAGGCGGTTGATCTGAAACGGTTGCAGCCCCGCGAGGTCTGTGCCGTGCAGGCGCACGTGGCCCGATGTTTGCGGGAAACGGCCCGTGATCAGGTTGAACATGGTGGATTTACCCGCCCCGTTCGGCCCGATGATCGCGTGGCGTTCGCCTTTTTCAACCTTGAGGTTTAGGCCACGAATAATCTCGGCTTTGCCAAAAGATTTGCGCAGATCGTCAAGTTCAAGAGCAGGAGTCATGAAGGCTCTCCATCGATTGTATTGGCTTGGGCCCATGCTTCTTTGAGCACGGGTGCTTGGTTGCGCGCGATCAAAATACCGGCCAGCGCGATGCCACCAAAGATGAGCCACGGCCAAACGTGATGGGTGTTTAGGTCTGTCCAGAACAGGGTCATTTCATATTCCCCTGTTGGCGCTTCGCGCACATGGAAGATCATTTCGATCAGACCACACAGGCCAAGAACGCCGATGATGCCTGGTAGAACGCAAGTGAGGTAAGGTCGTATCAGCAGGTTTAGTTTGCCAAGTGAAATCGCGACGCCGTGGGCGACGATCAGCCCCGCTATGCCACCCGGGAAGAACATCACCATGCCCACAAAGATCACACCGACATAGAGTTCCCAAAGGTGGGTTTGAAACCCGAGAACCGTTTGCAGCAGGATGAAAACGATGGCACCGATAACGGGCCCCCAGAAGACGCCGACACCGCCCAAGAACACGATCAGAAGGATCACACCAGAGGCAGCGACATTCAGATCGCTTTCGGTGGCGATTTCAAACAGGATCGCCGACAAGCCGCCTGCGATACCGCAGAAGAACCCAGAGGCCGAGAAGGATACAAAGCGCACCCAGCGCGATGAATAGCCCAAGAATTGCGCACGTTCTGGATTGTCGCGAACAGCGTTTGCCATGCGGCCAACGGGTGTGCGAGAGAACAAGAACATCAGTGCAGCAGAGGTAAACAGCCAGAATGCGATGAGGTAGAACACCTCGATGTGGCTGATGAAATCGAGGCCAAAGAACGGTAGGCCTTCGTCGCGGTAGCCAGAGATGCCTTCTTCGCCGCCAAAGAACACGACGATGATCAGCACACAGGCCGCCATCAATTCACCGATGCCAAGGGTAATCATCGCGAAGACTGTGCCAGCGGATCGGGTTGAGAAGCTGCCGATGATCATTGCAAAGCCAAGGCCGAACAGGCCACCGATCAGCGGCAAGATTGGCAGTGGAATGGAGCTGAAGCCAGAGGAGTTCATGACGTGCAGGCAGAGGAACGAGCCCATGCCGACGTAAACCGCGTGGCCAAAGGAGAGCATACCGCCCTGCCCCAGCAACATGTTATAGGCCAGCGCGAAGACGATCATGATCGACATTTGCGACATGATTGTCAGTTGCCCACGCGAGTCGAGCACCTGTGGCAAGATCAGCAGGATAAGGGCGCAGACGATCCACGGCATAAGTGTGCCAAGTGTGACAGCGCCGTATTTGCGGGTGTTTGTAGAAGCAACGCTCATGATTCACGCTTTCCGAGCAGGCCTTGTGGACGGAACACGAGGATCAGCACCATAAGGAGGTAAGGCAAGATTGGCCCGATCTGTGGCAGCGTTAGCGACCAGAGGTCTTGGAACGAGCTGTCAGAGAGGACTTCGGGTTCGGTGAAGCCGATGGCTTGTAGGATGGTCGCCATTTCTACGTTGTAGGAGGCGGCGAATGTGGTCATCCAGCCGATCAGCAGGGAGGCAACGAGTGCGCCCCAAAGTGAGCCGAGGCCGCCGACAACGATTGTCACGAACACGATGGAGCCAAGGGTGAAGGCCATGCCGGGGAATGTGCCAAGGGCGGGGCCAGCGATAACGCCCGCGACACCTGCGAGGGCTGTACCCACGCCGAACACGCCCATAAAGACGAAGGGCACGT
>JABBAP010000064.1:6600-29014 GCA_018607905.1 Paracoccaceae bacterium
ACACCTGCGAGGGCTGTACCCACGCCGAACACGCCCATAAAGACGAAGGGCACGTTGTGGCCCAGTGCCTCGACTGTTTTGGGGTATGAAAGCGCGGCTTGGATGATCATGCCGATGCGGGTTTTGGTGAGCACGTAGAGCAGGCCGCCAAAGATCAGCAAGGAGATGAAGATCATGAACACTTTGTACGCTTTGATCGCGTTGTCGCCCACAGAGAACAGCGCGAAATCAAGGTATGCTGGCTCAAAATAAGGGATTTGGTTCTGGCCCCAGAAGAGTTTGACCACTTCTTGGATCAACAGCGCGAGGCCGAAAGTGAAGATAAGTTCGGGGACGTGGCCGTATTGGTGAACACGGCGTAATCCGTAGCGTTCAATGGCGGCACCTGCGACGCCGACGATGATCGGGGCAACGATAAGCCCGCCGATAAATCCAATGCCAAGCGCGGTTGAGATTTGGTATCCGAAGTAGGCGCCAAGCATATAAAAGCTGGCGTGCGCAAAGTTCAAAACACCCATCATTGAGAAGATCAGCGTCAGGCCGCTCGATAACATAAAGAGCAGAAGGCCGAACACCAGCCCGTCAATTAGATTCACCAGTATCAGGTCCATGCCCATACCCCTCGCAAGACAATTATTCGATTATTGTATGTGTGAAGAAGATGGCCCGCCACCAACAAAAAGTTAGCGGCGGGCCGAAAACGTCGCCTTATTCAGGGCGTTCCATCTCGCATGTTGTTGGGCTGTCCATCGCTGCCATTTCGACAGTTACAGAGTCCAACAAACCAAACGTAGAGTTATCCATCGGGTGACGGATACCTTCATCCGTGTGTGCGCCGATGTGAACATCTTGGATCGCTTGGTGATCTTGTGGGCGCATGAAGACTTTGCCACCCCAGATGCTGTCGTGCTCCATACCTTCGAGCGCTAGCGCAATTGGCACAACATCGTCTGCAGTGCCCGCAGCGTCGATTGCTTTTGCGAGCATTTCTACTGCGTTTGCAATCCGAGCTTGAGAGATATCGTGATCTGGATATTTCGCTTCGAACGCATCAACATAAGCAGAGGCACGATCAGAAACAGGTGGGTTTACTTTGCCTTCGTGGACAAGGTTCAAGTGGCCTTTACCATCTTCGCCAAAGGTACGTGTGATACCGTTTGATGCCGCATAGTAAGTATAGATTTGACCTTCAAAACCAGCTTCGATGATCGCTTTACCAAGACCAACCATGTCAGAACCCCAGTTGCCTGTGATCACTGAATCCGCGCCAGAAGCCACAATCTTACGTGCGTAAGGTGTGAAGTCTTTTACTTTGCCGATTGGGTGCAATTCGTTACCAACGATTTCAACGTCAGGGCGTTTTGCAGCAATATCGCGTTCCGCCGCAGCAGCAACCGCTTTACCAAAGGAATAGTCCTGACCGATCAGGTAAACCTTTGAAAGACCTTCGTCTTTCGCCATCACGTCTGTAAGCGCATCCATTTTGATGTCAGCGTTTGCATCGAAACGGAAGTGCCAGAAGTTACACTTTTCATTCGTCAGCGCTGGATCAACCGCAGAGTAGTTCAAGAACAGAACGCGGTCATCAGGGTTACGTTTGTTGTGCTTGTTCACCGCATCTGTGATCGCAGCAGCGATACCAGAGGAGTTACCCTGTGCGATAAAACGGATGCCTTGGTCGATTGCGACCTGCACTTGGATCAACGATTCTTTGCCGGACATTTTGTTGTCGAAAGAAACGATTTCAAAGTTTTTGCCGCCCAAAACGCCACCAGCTTTGTTTACCAGTTCGTCTGCAGCAAAGTTCCATTCGGCCAAGCCGTTGGTCCCTGTTGTTGCAAATGGACCTGAAAGCGGGTCAACGAATGCGATCTTGATGTTTTCTGCAAATGCTGCGGACGCGGTGAGCGCGGCGGCAAGAGTTACGGCAATGCCGAGCTTTGTCTTCTTAATCATAGTATTCCTCCCAGAATATGAAACCAAAACGCAGCAGACGCTGTTTTGGCATGGGAAAAGACTTGCATATTGAGGATATAAGTCAAGGGTTCGACGATTTATGACGTAGGGTCATAATTCACTGATCCGCTACGTCTTGGGGTTTGACAAGGATTGAACCCTTTCGCAGTGCGGAATTTTGTTTCACAGTTTGGGCCGACACCTAAGCTGCGTTTAAAGGAATATTCTATGGATCGTTTGCATCAAATACTGGATGGAAAACCTAGCGGCGCGTTGGCGTTGATTGATCACGATGGCACAAACGTAAGCTACGGCGATTTATCACTGGAAACGGCGGCGCTGGCGGCGATCCTGAAACAGCACGGTGTTCGTGGTGGCGATCGCATTGTTTTGGTGTCCGAAAATTCGGTATTTTTTGCGGCGATGGTGTTTGCGGCCAGCCAGTTGAATGCGTGGCTAATATTGGTGAACGCACGCCAATCCGCAGATGAGATTGCCGCGATTGAAGTTCACGCCACGCCGCGTTGTGTGGTGTACACGCATGATGTTTCTGAACCCGCGCGCAACCACGCAGCGCGCATGGGTGCGAGCAAGATTGGCGCACTGGCGAGCGGTGAAGTTTGGGCGACCAAGGTGGCAGATGTGGATGTGGAGCCCGTTGACGCAGATGGCAGTCAGGTGGCGGTATTGTTATACACCACAGGCACAACAAGCGCACCCAAAGGTGTGATGTTGACCCATCGCAATCTGCTGTTCTGTTCCAGCTATTCTGCGCAATTCAACCGTTTGATCCCCGAGGATCGTGTGGTTGGGGTTTTACCTGGCACCCATATTTACGCGCTCAGCTCGGTGTTTCTGCCCGCGATGATCGCAGGCGCGTCGTTGGAATTTGTGCCCCGTTTTGACGTGGGCAAAGTGTTGTCGATGCTGCGCGGTGGCGCGACCCGCTTCCCTGCCGTGCCCCAGATGTTTGCCGCAATCATGCAACATTTGGACGAAGCGGGTGAGGATTTAAACGCCCCTGCCCTGATGAATTTGGTCACGGGCGGTGCGCCGCTGGATCCAGGTTTGAAAACGCGGGTGGAAAAGGTGTTTGGGTTGGCCCTGAATAATGGGTACGGGATGACCGAAACCTCGCCCTCCATTTCGAGCACGCACAACGATCATCCGCGCAGCGACGTGGGTGTGGGTGTGCCGTATGACTGGATTGATGTGCGGATTTTTGAACCCAACGCCGATGGTATTGGCGAGATTCAAGTGCGCGGCGACAACGTGATGCGCGGCTATTACCGTGCGCCCGATAAGACCGCCGAAGTGATGACGGAAGACGGTTTTTTCCGCACGGGTGACCTCGGCACATTTGATGAAGGTGGTGGTTTGCACATTGTCGGGCGATCCAAGGAGCTGATTATTCGATCTGGGTTCAACGTGCATCCCCCCGAGATTGAAGCGATGCTGTCAAAGCATCCAAACGTGTATCAAGTGGCGGTGATCGGGCGATCTGTCCCCGGCAACGAAGAGATTTTGGCGTTTGTGAAAGCGAGCGGCGCTGTGAGCGAGGCAGAGTTGCGTGCGTGGCTGAAAGAGCGGCTGGTGGCGTATAAAGTGCCAAGCCATGTGTTTCTGGTGGATGCCTATCCCGCCGCGGCGACCGGGAAGATATTGAAGCACAAACTGTTAGGACATTTTGCTGAGGCGATTGCTGCACGGGATAGCTAGGTCGCCCTAACGGCCTTTGCTTTGCAAAGCCCTAGCGGGTCAGCTCGTTTTGCCCAAGGGGGCAAAGCCGACTGATGTAAAAGAAACTAGGAGCGATATCTGAAGGTACCGGTGCCCTTGGCGATGAGTTCGCCTGTTTCATCGGTGATTTGGCCTTCTGCAAAGAAGGTTTTGCGACCGCCGCCGGTTTTTGTGCCACTTGCGATCAGGATTTTGCCCCTGGGGCGCGACAGGTATTGCACTGTCAGGGATAGGGTCATGGCGAGTTGCGGTGTGTCGCGATCGCCCGTGTAACAGCCCGCGAACCCCATGCAGGTATCGAGCAGCGTCGCGTGAACGCCGCCGTGCGGAATGCCGTAGCGATTGCCGTGTTTCGCCGCCATTGGCAGGTGCAATTTGGCAAAGTCTTGCGCCCATTCAACGATCTCGAATCCAATCAGTTTTTGGTATTCATACGGATCTTCGAGCAGATCTTTGGTATCGGTCATGATTGAAGGCTTAGCATTTTCGCAGCGGCGATCAGGCGCGGGGCATAGACCGTTTCAAGCTGTTTTTGTTTCACATTAAAGGCGGGGCCGCCGACATTTATGGCAAACACGCGCCCATCTAGGGATTTTATCGGTACGGCAACTCCGTTCACATCAGAGCGCCAATCGCCGTAGCCGGTGCAATAGCCAAGCGCATCAAATTCGGATTTGGCGGTGGCGTAGCTGTCTTTTTGCGCGGCGATACTGTCTGGCAAATGAAGCGCGCCATTTGCGAAGGCTTGTTCGCGCTCTGCGTCCGACATGCCAACAAGAATGGCGCGCCCGATGGCCGAGAAAAACAGTGGCAAGCGCGAGCCGATGGAAATGGCGAGAGAGATTTCTTCGCGCGAGCGTTCGGCGGCGATGTAGACCACATCCGTGAGGTGACATTGCGCGACCGCAGCGGTGATGTATTTGTTGGGGCCATCGCGCAGATCACGCAGCACGTCTTTGGCACGATCCGCGATTTCCATGCCCGACAGAACCCCAAAACCAAGGGTCAGAACGCCGGTGCTGAGGCGATAGCCGCCAGAGGCCTCGTCAAGCGCGAGGTAATCGAGTTTGCAAAGGGTATAAAGCAGGCGCGACACGGTGGGTTTGGGCAATCCCGTGCGCTTGGCGATATCCGCGTTGCTCAGCACCGTTTCATGGGGACGAAAACAGCGCAGCACATCGAGGCCACGGGCCAATGCGGTGATAAAATTGCGATCTTTGTCTTCTTCAAGATCAGGAACGAGGTGAATGCTGGCCATCTGCGCTATCCTTCTTGCAAGGCTTGCAGGCCCGCATTGGCGAAGACGGGCACGTATTGGCCCATCTGTTTGCCTCGTTCTGGGTTCGATGCGTTGCCATCAAGCGCGCGTTTCAACACGCCTTGGATAATAGCGGCCATGCGAAAGAAATTGAACGCGAGGTAGAAGCCGAAATTGTCGATTTCACCGATGCCGCGACGTTTGCAATAGGCCCCGATAAATTCGCCATCTGTGGGCAGGCCGAGGGCGGCGCGATCAATGCCTTGCAGGCCGCGACCTTCAGACGTTGAGGGCATTTGCCACTGCATTATCACGGCCGCGAGGTCGGCGTAGGGGTGGCCTGTTGTGCTGAGTTCCCAATCCAAAACCGCGAGGCATTCTGGGCCGTCTTTGGCAAACATCATGTTGTCGATGCGGTAATCGCCGTGCACCAATGTGCGTTGGCCGTCATCTGCGGGCATTTGTTCAGCGAGCATCGACATGAGGCTGTTCATCGCAGGCACATTATCGGTTTCAGAGGCGCGGTATTGCTTGGACCAACGCCCGATTTGGCGTTCAAAATAATTGCCGGGTGGGCCGTAATCAGACAGGCCAACCGCGTCGATATTTACATCGTGCAGCGCAGCAAGCACGCGGTTCATTTCGCCAATCACGCCCGTGCGCATGGCGTTGTCTTCATCTGGCATGGTCGGCATCGTGTGATTGCGCCCGTTCACGTGATCCATGACGTAAAACATCGAGCCGATGACATCGTCGTCTTCACACAAATGGTACATTTTGGCGACGGGAACGTCTGATCCTGCCAGCGCGGATTGCACCCGAAATTCGCGATCAACGGCGTGGGCGGATTTTAGCAAAATACCCGGCGGTTTGCGGCGCAGCACAAAGTTTTTGGCGGGGGTTTTCAGCAGGAAGGTTGGGTTTGACTGACCGACTTGGAATTTCTCAACCTCAATCGGGCCAGAAAAACCTTCGATTTTGTCGCAAAGGTAATCTGCAACGACGCCTGCGTCGAGTGTTTGTGTGTCGGTCATGATGTCCCCTAACTATAGGTCAGCTTATCGCCATTTTCAGGTGTGTCCAGATGCGGCGTGGCGTTGAATTCGTGCAAAAAGCGTTTGGCTCCAGAAACGATGAACTTGTTAATGGCCGTGTTTTTTATCTGCAAATTCAAGGTCATCATCATTTTTGCAGGGCCACCTACTGTGTCTGCGGTGATTTGGCCGATTACGCCCCCTGATGAAACCACAAGGATGCGTTCAGCGCCGTCGCGCGTGGCGTGTGTGACTGCGTTTTCGATGCGGGTGGTGAAATCGAGCCAGCTTTCAGCCGCGTTTGGCAGACCACCCGCCTGCCATTCAAATACGGTTTCGCGCAGGGTGCGAAAGTGGGTTTTGCGATCCCCAAGGACAAGGTTTGGCACATCGCCGTCGTAGCGTGCGACCAACAGATCGTGGAAATCGTATTCGTTAAATCCTGCGTCCACTTCGGCGTCGCTGAAACCGATCCCGTTGAGCGTTTCGCGGTGGCGCACTTGGCCGCCAATCACGATGCGATCAGGCGTCCAGCCGCGTGTTTTGAGCGCCTGCCCCACCAGCCCTGATTGCACATGGCCAAGGTCAGATAATTTATCATAATTCGCCGCCCCAAAAGAGGCTTGGCCGTGGCGAATGATGATGAGTTCGGCCACGTTTATGCTCCCGAAAGTTTCGCGAGCGCTGCGTGATATTCAGCCGCGATGCGATCCACCAGTGCGGCGGCGGGTTCCACGGATTTCACCGCGCCAATGCCTTGCCCAGCGCCCCAAATTTCTTTCCAAGCCTTTGGTTTGCTTGATCCATCACCGAAATTCATCGACTTGCTGTCTGCGGACGGCAGGTTGTCCGGGTCCATGCCTGCGGCCTCGATCGAAGGGCGCAAATAGTTGCCAGAAACGCCCGTGAACAAGCTGGAGGTGACGATATCGGCGGCTGTGCCATCAACGATTGCGTCCTTGTAGCCTTGCATCGCGTTTGCTTCTTCGGTCGCAATGAAAGGCGACCCGATGTAGCCCATATCTGCGCCCATTGCTTGGGCTGCAAGCACGGCTTGGCCCGTGGCAATCGAGCCTGACAACAGCAGTGGGCCATTGAACCATTCGCGAATTTCTTGGATGAGCGCGAAGGGCGATTGTGGCCCTGCGTGGCCCCCTGCGCCAGCGGCGACAGCGATCAAGCCGTCCGCGCCTTTTTCAATCGCCTTTTTGGCAAAGAAGTTGTTGATAATGTCGTGCAAAACGATGCCGCCGCAGGAATGGGCAGCTTCGTTAACTTCGACCCGTGCGCCAAGAGATGTGATCCAGACGGGGACTTTGTGGCGGACACAAATTTCGATGTCGCGTTCAAGGCGCGCGTTGGAGCGGTGAACGATTTGGTTTACCGCAAACGGAGCGGCGGGGGTGTCTGGATTGGCTTGGTTGTGGCGGTCCAATTCTTCGTCGATTTGCGAAAGCCACGTGTCGAGAAGCGGGTGTTCGCCCTCGCCTTCGCGGGCGTTCAGAGCGGGGAAAGAGCCGATGATGCCTGATTTGCACTGCGCAATCACCAGTGCGGGCACCGAGATGATGAACAGCGGCGAACCGACAGCGGGGATGCGCAGGCCTTGTAGGGCTTTGGGCAGGTGAGCGTCGGGGTGAGTGGCGTTCCAAGGGCGGGTCATTTTGGCGTGTTCTTTCTAAAATATTTTGGCATTGGCGAGTGTTAATACTCTCGCGTTTTGCGAGCAAAAAGCGGCCGTGCAGCGGTGGTGTTTGGCATCACCGCTGCACGAAACTTTGTTTCGTTATAGGACTTCAAACAATCCAGCTGCGCCCATGCCGCCGCCGACACACATGGTGCAGACTACGTATTTTGCGCCGCGACGTTTGCCCTCGATCAGCGCGTGGCCAACCATGCGCGCCCCTGACATGCCGTAGGGGTGGCCGATGGAAATTGCGCCGCCGTTCACGTTCATCAGCTCGTTCGGGATGCCGATTGTGTTCGCAGAATGAAGGACTTGGACGGCGAAGGCTTCGTTGAATTCCCACAGGCCGATGTCTTCTACCTTGAGGCCGTGCGCCTTGAGCAGTTTTGGCACGGCGTAGATTGGACCGATGCCCATTTCATCGGGTGCAAGGCCAGCGGCCATCATGCCGACGTAACGGCCAAGGGGTTGCAGGCCCTTCTTTTCAGCGACTTTTGCTTCCATCACAACGGATGCAGATGCGCCGTCTGACAGTTGGCTTGCGTTACCAGCGGTGATGAATTTGCCTTCTTTAATCACAAGACCGTCTTTGAAAACGGGCTGTAGGCCGCCAAGGGATTCAGCCGTTGTGCCCGGGCGGTTGCCTTCGTCTTTTTCTAGGGTGACTTCGTGTTCGGTGATTTCTTTGGTCTCTTTGTTCATCACCTTCATGATGGAGGTCAAAGGCACGATTTCATCGTCGAATTTGCCCGCTTGTTGGGCGGCATGTGTGCGATCTTGGGATTGTGCAGCGTAAGCATCCTGAGCTTCGCGCGACACGCCATAACGGGCGGCTACGGTTTCAGCGGTTTCCAGCATCGACATGTACATGTCTGGCTGGTTTTCCTTGAACCACGGGTCGCCTTCGACGAACATTTTGGGGCCTTGGACGGTGGAAACGGATTCAACGCCGCCGCCGATGACGATGTCCATATTGTCGGTGATAACCTGTTTTGCAGCTGTTGCGATGGCCATCATGCCGGATGCGCATTGACGATCAAGCGACATGCCCGGTGCAGTGATGCCGAGGCCCGCGCGAACGGCGGCTTGGCGTGCGATGTTGGTGCCGGTGGAGCCTTGTTGCAGGGCCGCGCCCATGATGACGTCGTCTACTTCATGGCCTTCAATGCCAGCGCGTGCGACGGCGTGATGGATGGCGTGGCCGGCCAATTGTTGGCCCCCTGTTGCGTTAAAAGCGCCACGATAGGCTTTGCCGATTGGAGTTCTTGCTGTTGAAACGATGACTGCGTCACGCATGATATATTCCTTTACTTTTCGAGTTTGATGCCAGCCATATCGGCGGCGTTCTTGGCGTATTTACCTGTTTGTTCAAAGGCTTGGGTTAGCATTTCTTGATCGGTTGGATCGGTGACTTGCGCCCATTGGGCCGCCACATTTTCGGGGGTAATGTCGTCGCCCGCCAGTGTGATACCTTTGGTTTCATAGACGCGGGTTTGTGCGAAACTACCGCCCCCTGCGCCCATGATGACGCGCGATGGGGCGTCCTCGGAGACGAGGAAAAGCACACCTGGGGTGATGGTGGCGGGATCGAGCAGTTCGCCGACTTCGGGGGAAAACAGCTCCTCGGTCATGCGGGTTGTGGCGGTGGGCGCAAGGACGTTGACGCGGATATTGTCGCGCGCGCCTTCTAGGTGCAGAACGTTCATCAGGCCCATCATCGCGGCTTTGGCTGCACCATAGTTGGATTGGCCGAAATTGCCGTAAAGACCAGAGGAAGAGGCGGTGAGCACGATGCGACCGTAGCCCTGTTCGCGCATGATTGGCCAGACGGTGTGGGTGACGGTTGCCGTGCCGATGAGGTGCACATCGACGACCTTTTTGAAGTCGTCCAGCGTCATTTTTGAGAATGTTTTGTCGCGCAGGATGCCTGCGTTGTTGATGAGGATGTCGATGCGGCCCCATTTTTCCATGGTTTGTGCGACCATGTCTTTGACGTCGGTCTCCGATGAAACATCTGCGCCGTGGGCGAAGGCTTCACCGCCCAGTGCGATGATTTCGGCAACCACCGCATCTGCAGCGGAGGAGGATTTACCCTGCCCGTCTTGGGAGACGCCCAGATCGTTGACCACAACTTTTGCGCCGCGTTTTGCAAGGCCCAGCGCGTGTTCGCGCCCAAGGCCGATGCCCGCGCCAGTGACGATGGCGACTTTGCCGTTAAAATTGATTGTCATTGATTAATATCCTTTCGCAGCCGCGATTTTTTCGGCGTGGTAGCCGTAATCGCCGAGCCATTCTTGTGCGACGCGGGCGCGTTTCATGAAGAAACCCATGTCGAATGCGTCTGTCATACCGATGCCGCCGTGCATTTGCACGCCTTCCATCACCGCCAATTTTGCGGTTTGTGCGCCCCGTGCTTTGGCGAGTGACACAGAGAGTTCGGCGTTTTCTGGGTCCTCGTCCAGCATCCGACCTGCGTTCAGGATGGTCGATGATGTGACCTCTATTTCGGACCAAAGATGCGCGGCGCGGTGTTGCAGCGATTGGAATTGGCCGATGAGAATGCCGAATTGTTTGCGTTCTTTGAGGTAATCGACGGTCATCCCGAATGCGCCTGATGACAGGCCGACCATTTCGGCTGCAAGGGCTGCTTGGCCTGCTTGCAACGCGGGTTTCAGCACATCCATCGCGTTATCGACGGTACCGACGATATCTTCGCCTGTGGCCTCGACCCCAGCAAAATTGATGGCGGCACTGTCGCGTGCGTCGATCATGTTTTGGGCGGTGCGGGTAATGCCTGCGCGATCCGCTGGGATATCGAACAGGGTGAGGCCGTCTTCGGTTTTGGCGAGCACCAGCAAACGATCCGCGTTTGCGCCGTCCACGACAAAGGTTTTATCGCCCGTGAGTTCAAACCCGTTGCCGACCCGTTTGGCGGCCATTTGCGTGTTGGCAGGATTGTGTTTTGGGCCTTCGTCAATCGCGAGGCCGTAGGTTACATCGCCTGATGCAATTTGGCCGAGAGCTTCGGCGGCGCGTGGGTTATCTGCCACTTGGCGCAGGGCCGTGGCAGCCATGACGGCAGTGGAAATGAAGGGGCTGGAAACCAGCGTTTTGCCCATTTCTTGCGCCAATAAATTGGCAGCGGAATGGCCCATATCAATGCCGCCCTGTTCTTCTGGAACCAGAACGCCTGTCCAACCGAGTTCTGCCATTTGCTTCCAAACGTCAGAATTATACGCCTGTCCTGCATCGCGCAATTCGCGGAATTTGGCGACGGGAGACGCGCCGTCAAGGAAGCCACGGGCGCTGTCGATCAGCATTACTTCGTCTTCGCTTAATGTTAGATTTGTCATAGTATTTACCCCGGAAGCCCTAAAACACGCTTGGAAATGATGGATAACATCACTTCTGATGTACCACCTTCGATGCTGTTTGCCTTGGTGCGCAGCCAATCAGCGGGCAGTGAACCCGTGTCGCCGTCCCACGCCAGTGCGGTTGATCCGCCAGCGGACATGAACAGCTCGTGTTTGCGTTTGTTGAGTTCGGTGCCTGCGTATTTCAACATCGCAGAGGCATCGCCAACGCCCTGCCCGCCTGCGGCTTGGTCTTTGTAACGTTCGATGGTTAACTCAACCGCCATTTCCTCGATGTCGCAGGCCATTGCTTCGGCGCGAAGGGAGGCATCCATTTCGCCGTTGCCTGCATCGGATAGGACTTTGCCAAGGCCACGACCTGCGCCACGGCTGGAGCCAGAGGAGGAGATCATTTCGCGTTCGTGGGTGAGCAGGTATTTTGCAACATCCCAGCCCTTGTTTTCGGTGCCGACGATTTGCTCTTTGGGGACTTTGACGTCGTCAAAGAATGTTTCGCAGAACGGCGATGCGCCAGAGATCAGTTTGATTGGGCGTGTGGTGACGCCGCCGCCGTGCATATCGAACAGCAGGAAGGAAATGCCTTTGTGTTTGGCGGCTTCTCCGTCTGTGCGAATGAGGGCGAAAATCCAGTCGGCTTGATCGGCGTAGGAGGTCCAGACCTTTTGGCCGTTGACGATCCAGTGATCGCCTTTGTTTTCACCTTTGGATTGAACAGAGGCCAGATCGGAACCTGCGCCCGGCTCAGAATAGCCTTGGCACCAGCGGATTTCGCCGCGACAGATCGGTGGAAGGTAGTGGAGTTTTTGTTCGTGCGAGCCGAAGTGCAGCAGGGCTGGGCCAAGCATCCAGATGCCGAAAGACAGAAGTGGCATGCGGGCGTCGATGTTTTCCAGCTCTTCTAGCCAGATTTTTTCTTGATCGCGGGTGAAGCCGCCGCCGCCGTATTCCACAGGCCAAGTTGGGCAGGTCAGGCCGTTGGCGGCGCATACTTCGAGCCAGGTCTTTTGATCGTCGGATTCGAAGACCCAGTTTTTGCCGCCCCAGCAAATGCTGTCTTGGGTCATATCGCCATCGCGCATTCCTGCGGGGCAATTTGCGGCAAGCCAAGTGCGGATTTCTCCGCGAAATGTTTCCATGTCAGTTGTATCGAATGGCATGCTATCCTCCCAGATCGCTCTCAACGCTACGTCATGTTCCGCCTAGCAGAATTGCATTCCACTTCTGCGTTGACAAGGCATTGGCCTGCGCCAATCGTGTTAGGTGATGTAACGTCATTTTAGAATTGGGAGTGCAGATATGCGTGCGATGATGAGTGTTGAAGTGGGTGGGCCAGACGCCTTGGTAATGACTGAGGTGGACACACCTGCCCCGAAAAAGGGCGAAGTTGTGATCCGAGTGCGGGCCGCTGGCGTGAATTTTCCCGACACGTTGATCATTCGTGATTTGTACCAGATGAAGCCCGAACGCCCGTTTGCCCCCGGTGGTGAAGTGGCCGGTGATATTGAGGCCGTTGGTGACGGTGTGACCCATCTGAGTGTGGGCCAGCGGGTGTTGGCGGTGCCAGGGTTTAACGGATTTGCCACCCATGTTGTGGCCCATAAATCGGGTGTGATCCCCATTCCAGATGCGATGCCGTATGATCAGGCGTCTTGTTTTTTGCTGACCTATGGCACGTCGCATTACGCGTTAAAACAGCGGGGACAGTTGCAAAAAGGCGAGACGCTGTTGATTCTTGGAGCCGCTGGCGGTGTTGGCGCGGCGGCGATTGAGCTGGGCAAAGCGATGGGCGCAAAGGTGATTGCGGCTGTATCGTCGGAGGAAAAGGCGGCGTTTTGTAAAAAGCTGGGTGCGGATGAGACGATCATTTATCCCCGCGAAATGGACCGCGATGCGCAAAAGGCGTTTTCTGGTGCGATTAAGGATGTGGCGGGCGCTGGTGGTGTGAATGTTGTGTACGACGCCGTTGGCGGCAATTACGCCGAACCTGCAGTGCGTGCATTGGCGTGGGAGGGTCGGTTTTTGGTAATTGGTTTTCCTGCGGGGATACCGAAACTGCCGTTGAACCTGACGCTGTTGAAGAATTGCCAAGTAGTTGGCGTGTTCTGGGGCGCGTTCACGCGGATGGAGCCAGAAGTGCATAAAGCGAATATGGCCGAGCTGTTTGATTGGTGGGGTAAGGGTTTGATTAAGCCACAGATTTCCGCGAGTTTCGCGTTGGAGGATGCAGGCGATGCGTTGAAGATGTTGGAGGATCGGAAGGTTCTGGGCAAGGTTGTGATTGAGGTGGGGTAGGAGTTTTTACCGCTCTTTTAGATGGGGGAGCGGTAAACATTTAAGCCTCTCGGACTTTGCTTTGCAAAGATCCTGTCGGTTTGGGGCGATCCTTTGGATCGCCCGTTATCGCCTATAAATGATTGCAATCATTAAACGACCTCACGAAAAACCGATCTTTCGTCAGCACTACATTGTGGATCGAGCCGTTGCTTGCGCCGATCAGGCCGAAGGGTTTGCAGCCTGTGGCGATGGACATGATTGCGCCGATGACGCCGCCGTGCACCACAAAGGCAATGCGTTGGTCGGCGTGATTTTCTAGCAAGCGCCAGAGGCCGCGTTCGACCCGTTCGTGAAGTTGCGCGGTGGTTTCTGCGCCCGGGATATGGCCCCATTCGTGCTCGGCTTTGGCTTTCATAAACTCTGGCGCGCCCTCGGCTGATTTGATGCGGTACAACCCGCCGTCCCAATCCCCAAGGCAGATTTCGCGCAGGTCAGGCTCGATAATCGGTGTCATAGCTTTATGCGCGGCCAGTGGGGCCATGGTTTGGTGCGTGCGACGCAGCGATGTGACGTAAAGCGCATCAAAATGCTCGTCTTTTAGACGCTCCCCTACGGCAATGGCTTGAGCCTCGCCGCGTTCGTGTAATTGCGGATCGCCGTGGCCGTCTTTCATCGGGAAACTGACGCCTGCAACAGCGGGAATTGTTTCGCCATGGCGGATGAAAATCACGTCGACAGCACCCTTGGGGACTTCGAAACGGTGTTGGTGGTATTCTTTGGTCATTCTTTACCTTACGTGCCGCCACGTCGTAGCTGGCCTTTGATTGACAGGTTTGCGTATCTGTCCCTAGGCTTTTCACAGATGCCTGTTGCCGTCAAACTGGAGATGCCCGATGGATGCTGTCCGCACCCCTGATGCACGATTTGAAAACCTGCCTGATTGGGATTTTGCCCCCAATTATGTGGAGGATTTGGCGGGCTACGGGGGCCTGCGCGTGCATTACGTCGATGAGGGCCCGAAAGATGCGGATCGTGTGTTTTTATGCCTGCACGGGCAGCCGTCTTGGGCGTTTTTGTATCGCAAAATGATCCCTGAATTTACCGCGTCTGGGGCGCGAGTTATTGCGCCTGATTGGCTGGGGTTTGGGCGATCTGATAAGCCGACGGGCGACGATGTTTACACCTATAATTTCCACCGCGACATGATGATTGCATTCATTAAACAGTTAGATTTGAAGAATATTACACTGGTCGTGCAAGATTGGGGCGGTGTGCTGGGCCTGACCCTGCCCCACGTGATGCCTGATCGGATTTCACGGCTTTTGATCATGAACACGGCCATCGCGATTGGCACGCCTGCGGGCAAAGGGTTCAGTGATTGGCGCGCGTATAACAAGTCCAATCCAGACATGGATATCGCGGCACTAATGGCGCGGGCCACCCCGATTTTGACGGAAAGTGAAGCAGCCGCCTACGGTGCGCCCTTCCCTGATATCACATTTAAAGCAGGGGTTCGTCGGTTCCCAGATATGGTGATGACCGACCCTGAAATGGAAGGCGTCGAGCATTCCAAAGCAGCCGTGCAGTTCTATCAAAATGACTGGGCTGGCGAGAGCTTTATGGCCATTGGCATGCAAGATCCCGTGCTGGGGCCGCCTGTGATGGAATGGTTGAAAAATGTAATTAAAGGCTGCCCTGAACCGATGAAAATCGCGGATGGGGGGCATTTTGTGCAAGAATGGGGCGGGCCGATTGCGACCGCTGCGATGAAACATTGGGGAGATATTTAATGACACGCGACATAGATACAGGCACGCAGGAATTGCTGTGCAGTGTGACGGATCATGTGGCAACGCTGACGCTGAACCGTCCTGAAAAACGCAATGCGATGGGGGCAGAAATGATGCCCGCGCTGGCGCAAATGCTGGTGGATTTGGACGCGGATAATGATGTGCGCGTTCTGGTTTTGACAGGTGCGGGGCAAGGATTTTGCTCGGGTGGTGACATCGCAAATATGGGCAAAAAGATCGGCCCTGCGGCGAAGCTCACGCTGGACGAAAAGATCGCGGGTTTGCAAGAGGCGCAAGAGGCCAGCTCGCTGGCGCTCTACCAGTTTTCCAAGCCGACAATCGCGGCGTTGCCCGGCCCTGCGGCGGGGGCTGGCATGTCGCTGGCGCTGGCCTGTGATCTGCGGATTGCGGCGGACAGTGCGTATTTGGCCCCTGCCTTTGGCGCGATTGGCGCGTCGGGTGATTTTGGTGGCAGCTGGTATTTATCAAACCTGATTGGGCCTGGTCGCGCGAAAGAAGTGTATTACACCAACCGTCATATCATGGCGGCAGAGGCGGAAATGTTGGGTGTTTTCAACACTGTAGTCCCCGCCGAAGATTTACGAGATGCCGCGCAAGAGATGGCCGCAGGTATCGCCAAGGGCGCGCCGATTGCGCTGCGGTACATGAAAGAAAACCACAATTTGGCGATGGTTGCGGATTTGAAAACGACGATGCTGCAAGAAGGCGATCGGATGGTGCGCGCGTTGCACACCGAAGATTTTGCCAATGCCGCGATGGCGTTTATGATGAAGAAGACACCAGAATTTAAAGGAAAATAAGATATGCGCACGCGTCAGGTTATTGTGAAGGAATTGCCAAAGGGTTCATTGTCTGAGGACCATTTTGAAATGTCCGAGGCCGAGTTGCCAACGGTGCAGGATGGCGAGGTTTTGGTACGTACGATCCTGATGTCGATTGACGCGGCGAACCGTGCTTGGATGCAAGGTGCGACCTACCGCGAGGCGATTTTAGCGGGCGATGCGATGCACACTGGTAGCCTGTGTGAGGTGATGGAAAGCAAATCGACTCGGCTGGCTGTTGGCGATATTGTGTTTGCCGAGAGTGTTTGGGCGGATCATTCGGTGATTTCAGCGCGCAAAGCTGCGAAAATGCCGCGTGTTCCGCAATTATCGCATCTGATGTCGGTGTTTGGGATTGCAGGGAAAACAGCGTTTCATGGGCTGATTTCGGTAGGCAAACCTGTGCCCGGAGAAACGGTTGTTGTGTCTGCGGCGGCGGGGTCTGTTGGGGTTTATGTCGGGCAGATTGCCAAGGCGATGGGCTGCCGTGTGGTTGGGATTGCGGGTGGCGCGCAAAAAGGTGCTTGGCTTGTGGATGAGCTGGGTTTTGATGCCTGCGTTGATTACCGCGATCCTGCGTGGAGCAAGGCGTTAAAGGCCGCTTGTCCTGAAGGTATCGATATTTATTTCGATAACGTCGGTGGCAGTGTTCTGGAAACTGTGTTGTTCAGGATGAACGAACGGGGGCGGATTGTGTGTTGTGGCGCGGTGAGCCAGTACGATTCCACCCGCCCAAGCGGACCGCGCAATTTGCCCGGCATGATTGTGGTGAAACGGTTGCGGATGGAAGGATTCATCGTGATGGATTTTGCTGCTGACGATGCCAAGGCGGTTCGCGCAATGCAAAATTGGGTCGCGTCTGGTGCGATCAAAGTTCAGGAAGACATCGTTGAGGGACTGGAAAATGCGCCTGCGGCGTTGATCGGTTTGTTGGCGGGCGACAATCGGGGCAAACGGATGGTTCGCGTTGGGGCTGACGCATAAAAAAAGCCCCTCGCGGGGCTCTTTCTGTTTAATATCTTTGGGTTAGCTTACGGGTCGTCGCCAACGCGCACGAGCTGTTTGCCGAAATTCTTGCCCTCTAGCAGTTCTAGGAAGGCTTTTGGTGCGTTTTCCAATCCTTCGGTCACTGTTTCGCGGAAATTGATTTGGCCGCTGGCAACGAGTGGTGCGACTTCTTTGAAGAATGCGCCCGCGCTTTCTTGGTGATCGGGGAACAAGAAGCCCTGCACGCGCAGGCGTTTCACGAGGATTGCGGACCAAACAGCAGGCAGTGGCTGGGCGTCTGCCACGTTGTCGCCGTTGTACCATGCGATCATGCCGCAGATGGCGATGCGGCCAAACATGTTCATGTTGGCGATGGCAGCTTCGGTGGTTTTGGAGCCGACATTTTCGAAATACACGTCGATACCTTGGGGGGCGGCTTCGCGGATTTCTTTGCCAAGGGCGCGGGCATCTGGGGCGGCTTTGTGATCGAGGCAGACATCAAAACCAAGCTCGGCGACAGCGTAGGCGCATTTTTCTGCGCCCCCTGCAACGCCGATGACTTTGCAACCTTTTGCCTTGGCGAGTTGCCCTGCGAGGCCGCCAACAGCGCCCGTTGCCGCAGAAATGAGGACTGTTTCGCCAGCCTGCATTTTGCCGATTTCATTGAGGCCGATCCATGCTGTCATGCCCGGCATTCCGAGCACGCCGAGGTAGGCGGACAGCGAGGCGATGGTTGGGTCGACTTTGCGGATATCAGAGCCATCAGAAATGGCGTGGGAGGCCCAGCCAGTGCGGGCCACAACGATATCGCCGACTGCGAAGCCGTCATTGTTAGATGCGGTAACTTCAGAAATTGCGCCGCCTTCCATTGTGCCGCCAATTGGCACGGGATCAGCGTAGGATGCCGCGTCATTCATGCGGCCGCGCATGTAGGGATCAAGGGACAGCCAGATTGTGCGCAGGGCGACTTCGCCTGCACCGGCGGCGGGGATGTCTTTGTCCTCGTAGCGAAAATTATCGAGCGTTGGCCAGCCTTTTGGACGGGATGCGAGGGCGACGTGTTTGGCGGTGGTCATGGGTCTCTCCAATGTTAAAAGTTGGCGCTACGGTATCGGTGATCGGGAGCGCCGCCAAGATGTGCCGTAGCGTTCAAGGGCGCGGATCAATTGGCGCGATGGCAGGATGAGCAGCTTCGATATCGCGACCAGCGGCGATGAGGATATCTTCGCGGAAGCGACGTGCGATCAGTTGCACGCCCATTGGTTTTCCTGCGGCTGACCCTGTGGCAACGGCAAGGCCCGGCAGGCCGAGCGCGGGGATGCCAAGTTGGGTGAGTTGGGAGCGCATCATTTCTTTGAAGCGTTCGGCGGATTTCACGTCTTCTTGTTGATCGAAGGGGGGTTCACCAGAGATTGGGCACAACAGGACGGAGTGTTTGTGCAAGAATAATTGCCATTCGCGCAGGTGGGTGACGCGGTCGCGCAGCGCATTTAGCAAGCCACTTTGATCGACCGGATCGGATAGGGATTGCATGACCGCGAAAACGTGTTTGCTGTCAGGTTCGTTTTCCTTTTCCACCAATTTATCAACACCTTGGCGCATTTCCGCGAGCCAGAGTTGCGCGTTGATATCCGCAGAGGGTTGTAAGGGCGGTGTTTCAACCTCGTCTATTTCCCAACCCGCGGCGGCGAGCACGTCGGCGGCGGCGCGCAGCGCAGTTTCGATTTCGGGCGCGACATCCATGCCATCTGGGCGCACGCACAGGGCGGCGCGGCGGGGGAATGCGCCTTGATCAAACGGGGCGGGTGTGTACCACGGATCCCGCAAATCCTCGGCTGCCATGGCGCGAAACGACAGGTCTAGATCATCCATTGTGCGGGTGAGCGGGCCGCCGACAGCCATCATTTGCCCGCCAATGTGGCGATCTGCGCCTGACGGATTATAGGCAGGTAAACGGCCCAATGTTGGGCGCAATCCGTGCAAGCCAGAGGCGTAGGCGGGGTAGCGTATGGAGCCGCCGATATCGGTTCCGTGGCCAACGGGGGCCATGCCAGATGCAACGGATGATGATGCGCCCCCAGACGAGCCGCCAGGTGTGATCCCTGCCCCGTGCGGGTTTAGGGTTTGGCCGTGCAGATCGTTTTTGGTGAACCAACGCAGGGAAAATGCAGGGGTGTTTGTGCGGCCCACGATGACCGCGCCGGCCTTGCGCATGTTGGCGACAATCGGGCTGTCTTGCGTTGCGACAAGGTCTTTGAGGAGTTTGAGGCCATTGGTGGTGGCATGGCCTTTTTGGTCAATGTTGACCTTGATGGTGACGGGTACGCCTGCCATTGGGCCTGCGTCTGCACCGCTCGCGATTTTGGCGTCTACGGCGGCGGCGGCGGCTAATGCCTCTTCTGGCATGTGCTGGACGATTGCGTTGAGCGTGGGGTTCACGGCATCGATACGAGCAAGGTGGGATTTCACGACCTCGGTTGCGGAAATTTGCTTGGCGCGCACGATGGCGGCGATTTCTGTGGCGGATAGTTTCCAGAGGTCGGACATTTTTTAGGCTCCCAGTGTTTGGGGTATGATGACAGCCCGATCAGGATTGGTCTATAGCGGTTCGCATTTGTCCATTTGGCAGTTAGTCGTACTGGAAACATAATATTCCCCCGCATTTATGTGCGTTTTGCGAAACGCATTTGCTTCTGCTTCATCGCAAAACGCTTTAGAGTTCCGTTATGGAAGAATTAGGCAATGAGTTGGACGGGCTGTTGGTCGTGTCTTTGGAACAAGCGGTGGCCGCGCCCTATTGCGGGCTATTGTTGGCGGATGCGGGTGCGCGCTTGATCAAGGTCGAGCGCGCGGAGGGCGATTTTGCGCGAGGGTATGACGCGGGGGCAGATGGGCAAAGCGCGATATTTGCGTGGCTGAACCGTGGCAAAGAGAGCGTGTGTTTGGATTTAAAAGATGCGGGTGATCTGGGCGTGATGCGGGCAATGCTGCGCCGCGCGGATGTGTTTGTGAGCAACCTTGCGCCCGGTGCTGTGGCGCGGATGGGGTTATCGGGCGATGTGTTGCGCAACGAGAATGCAGGGCTGATTTGTGTGACGCTGTCGGGGTACGGCGAGGACGGGGCTGGCGCACAAAAGAAGGCCTATGATTTTTTGGTTCAGGGGGAAACGGGCGTGTGTTCGGTGACGGGCACGCCTGAACAACCATCGCGTGTCGGGCTGTCGGTTACGGATTTATCGACGGGGCTGACGGCGTATTCTGCGATTTTGCGCGCCTTGATAAAACGCGGGATTACAGGGCGCGGTATCGATATCAAACTGTCGATGTTTGATGTGGTCGCCGATTGGATGAACATGCCGCTGTTGCAGCATCGCTATACCGGTGGTGCGCCTGAACGATCGGGTTTGCAGCACAGTTTTATCGCGCCTTACGGGGCATTTACCTGCGCGGGCGGAGCGCAGGTTTTGCTGTCCATCCAGAATAACCGAGAGTTCACGGCGTTTTGTGAGCAGGTTTTGGCGATGCCCGAATTGGCGGAGGATGCGCGGTTTGCACAGAACCCAGATCGGTATGCAAATCGTGTTGAATTGGATGCAATTGTGAATGGCGTGTTTGGTGAAATGTCGCGTGGTGATGTTGTGGCAGCGCTGGATAATGCGCGAATTGCGAATGCAAATTTGAATTCTGTGGCTGATTTATCCGAGCATCCGTTTTTAACAAATGCAGAGGGTGTGATCGGTGGCGCGCGTGTCGAAATGGCGGCGTTGCCTGTTGGCACGGCGAATGGAACAGCGAAAGATGTGCCTGATTTGGGGGCGCATACGGCGGCAGTTAAGTGGGAATTTACCGGTTAAAGTTCGGCCAAGTAAGGCGGGTTTGCACCAGATCGCGATACTGTGATTGCGGCAACTTTGGCGGCATATTTGAGCGCGGCTGTTAGCTCGACAGCGGATAGTTTTGCGATTTTTTCTATATTTAACAGTCCTGTGTTGGACAATTGCGCCAAGAAGCCAGCGTTGAATGTGTCGCCTTCGCCGACGGTATCGGCGACTGTAACTTTGGGTGCAGCGACGTTTACTGCACCTGATCCGATGGCGTGGGCGGATGCCCCTGCACTGCACTTTGTTAGGATCACGAGGATCGCGCCTTTTTGGTGCAATGCTGCGATTTTTTCTTCAACGGGCACGTTTTTGGGTGCGATCCAATCCAAATCTTCGTCGGAAATTTTAACGATATCGGGCGGTGCAGTGACAAATATGATTCCATCAATTGTACATACGATTTTCACATTTTATAGCGTTTTTTGGGGGTAAGTGTAGGAAATTTGTGAATCAAATGGCGATCAGAGAATCGCCAAACTCCTATTTTACACGGGTAAAAATTGGTGTTTCGGGGGGTGATACTTTATTGGGTTTTTGGGGGTGTAGCTGTAATTTTCAGCACCGTTGTTGCTGGGTATTAGCGCAAAACGGTGCTGAATTTGATGTGTTTAGGGCAGATTATTCGGCTGCTTCTAAATAATCTTCCATTGGTGGGCAAGTGCAGGTCAGGTTACGATCGCCCCAAACATTGTCCACGCGGTTCACCGGTGGCCAGTATTTATCAACGCGGAATGCGCCCGCTGGGAAGCAGCCAGTTTCACGGCTGTAAGGTCGATCCCAGTCTTTGACCAAGTCTTCCATTGTGTGGGGCGCGTTTTTCAGCGGGTTGTTTTCCGCGTCCATCGTGCCGTCTTCAATCGCTTGGATTTCCGCGCGAATGCCGAGCATGGCATCACAGAACCGATCCAGCTCTGCCTTGGCCTCGGATTCGGTTGGTTCAACCATCAACGTGCCCGCAACAGGCCAAGACATGGTTGGGGCGTGAAAGCCGCAATCAGACAGGCGTTTGGCGATATCGTCCACGGTAATATGCGCGCTTTCGGCGAATGGGCGCGTGTCGATGATGCATTCGTGAGCAACGCGACCTGTCGGGCCTTTGTACAAAACGTCGAACGCGCCTTCTAGGCGTTTGGCGATGTAGTTGGCGTTTAGAATTGCAACACGGGTGGCTTGGGTGAGACCTTCGCCGCCCATCATCAGGCAATAGGCCCATGAAATTGGCAGCAAGGATGGAGAGCCGAACGGTGCGGCGGAAACCGCGCCTTCGCCGCCATTTGGATCACCAGGTAGGTGTGCAATCAGGTGTTCTTTCACACCGATTGGCCCCATGCCCGGGCCACCGCCGCCGTGCGGGATGCAGAATGTTTTGTGCAAGTTCAGGTGGGACACGTCGCCGCCCAAATCACCGGGACGCGACAGACCGACCATCGCGTTCATGTTCGCGCCATCAATGTAGACTTGTCCGCCGTTGTCGTGGGTGATTTTGCACACCTCAAGAACGGTTTCCTCGAATACGCCGTGGGTCGATGGGTAGGTGATCATGCAAGCAGCAAGGTTTTCGCTGTGCTCTGCTGCTTTGGCTTTGAAATCC
>JABBAP010000069.1 GCA_018607905.1 Paracoccaceae bacterium
GATTTGATCATGGGCAATATTTTGCACCACCTCGAACCCAGCGGGCACATCTAGGCTCGTGATCACCGAACTCATGGCCCGCGAAATGCTGACGTCTTGGATTTTTTGCATCCGCCCAATGCGCGAATACGCGAGTAGATCAACCAGCATCTGGTCCAAACGATGGGCATGAACCTCCATCATCGACAAATTTTCACTCATCGTTTCAGATACCGCATGCCCTTCGGCAACCAAATCTTCGCCAATCCATTGGGGGACTTCTACCAATGTACGGATAGACGCGCGAAGATCATGGCTTAAAACGTAAATAAATTCGTCAAACTCGGCTGCTGCTTGGGCCACTTCGCTCTGTGGTGCGGCGGTTTCAACTGGGCGAACAACATGCAATTGCGCGCCATTACCGATGGGCAGCTCGTCTTCTTTATTGGCTGGGTTGCTAGACAATGTCTTTCAAACTTTCTTGAGTGTGTTGGGGGTATTTGCTGCGCAACTGTTTCCATCGCTGTTTCTGCATCGCCTTGTCAGAACTATTGGTGATCAATCGCCAGCGAATTTCGGTCCTTTCCAGTGCTTTTTCGGACTAACCTCTTTTTCTAACGCGCGATGAAGCCATTCGCCCAATGCCCGAAAATATCCCCCTTGATTTTTGAGGTATAAATCAGGAATCGCATTCTCAAGGCTTTGTTGATGCACCTTTAAAAACTCTGGGGAGTAGGCCGCTTGAATGCCCTCGTCTTCATAATGTTCAGGGCGAAAGGGGTCGAAAAAGCCGTCTACTTGGCGCACAGCCAATGTGGATATTTCAGGCGTTGAAGCAAATAACGCAAACAGATAGGCAATCTCTGGGGATGAACTGTTGCTTGTGACAACGTAATCCCATCCCCAGTTAAAATACGGCGTCACCAGTAATTTACCGTCGACCATACCACCTGGCGTCGGCCCATAAATCATATTGCCACGCATATTGGACGACGCACCATTCAAATATTTCTGCGATCCACCCCAGCCGATGTTGCAATAAATGTCGCCCTTACTGAACCTTTCCCAGTTTTCAAACAAACCCAATTGTTTGGCCTTTGGGTGCAAATTTTCGGTTGCGCGGATCATGTCTTCTAATGCTTCAATCCCTGCATCGGATGCGATCTGGGGGTCCATATCTTTCGAAAACGGCCAAACCCCTTTGGCGTGAAATCGAACCCACCATTCCCACGCAACATACCCTGGCGAGCGAAACAACAAGCCGCCCCACTGGTCTTTATCTGGTCGTTGGAAAAACGCCATCTGCTGGTCAAGTTCACCCCAAGTCCTAGGCTTGAAAAGCCGCGTTCCATACGCGTCAGCATACCGCGCCTGTTCTTCCGAGTTTTCGAGCATCGCCTTGTTGTAAAACATCATGTAGGCGTCGCCGTCCGTTTGAAAGCCATAGGTTTGCCCATCAAAGCTATCGCCTACGCCAAACAAGATATCCTCGCGAAAACCACTGGGTTCATATTTGTTCGCAAAATCAGTAATGGGCAAAATCGCCCCTGCAGGCACCAAATCTGGGAGACCAAAGGTCGCTGGCAAAGCCACATCGAAGCGTTGCGATTGCGTCATCGCATCCAGCAATAATTCTGTATTGATGTCATCAGGTGGCGTTTCCGTCGTAATAATTTTGACACCAGTCATTGTTTCAAACCGCGCGATTACCGGATTCAAGTTTCCGCCGGCCCCCTGTGGTAACAAAACCTTCAACGTAATTTGACGCGATCCAGCCAACGCACGCACCTGGGCTGCAACATCATCAACCATTTTTGATGGCGCAACAAAATCTGCGCGCGCAGATTGAAACGGCAGCGCCACACCAGCCGCAATCGTTGCAAGCGCGGTACGGCGCGCAATTCCCTTCGCGGTCAAAGATCGATTTGTCATGTCTGATCGCTTTCATGTTGAGCAACTCTCAGTATCGCTCATAGACCATTAACTTATCATTAATGCTCGTAAACAGGTTCCCCATCACGGTTAATACAACCTTAACGAATACCACCTATCCGAATAGAACGGGGCATTCGGATTGGATATATGCAGGACAAAACAAGCCTAGTTTCAACGGGAATTGTGCCCCGTTTGCGGATAACATTTATTGTCGTCGCGGGTATTCTAATTGCGCAATTGTTCATCGGAATAACACTGTCGCGCGCGCTAAATCGATCTATTGATGATCTAACACGATCCGCGCTCAATATATTCCTCATCACTGAGGAATCTGAACGTGAACTCAAGAACTTAGTTCTGCTTTTACAAGGCATTAATACCGTAAAAACTGAGCAAGATTTGCCTGCTTTAAAAACGCAGCTCGATCAAAAACTATCTGATCTTGGCACGATCGTTGCCAAAATCGCCGATGCAGGTATCGATGCTGAAATGAGCACCAACATGAGCACGGCGCTTCAAACGATCGACAAAGGCGCTTCAAATGTTGCGCTGGCCAAGCGGGCCTCATTAACTCACACGGTCAAAATTCAAAACTTTAGCCAGCAACTCGAAACCATCGCCCCAAAAATACGTTTGATCCTCGACAGCCTATCATTTGAGGCAACAAAAGACACCGAAAACGCGATCAAAACGGTAGCAGAGCAAAACGCTAGGTCTTCTCCCCTGTCGTACGAAAATATCAACAAAAGCCACGCATTATCCAATACGCTGACAACAATCGCACTGCAACTTGAAGCGATCATAGTCAAAGCAAACAGCTTTAAAAATCTTTCGTCATTAGATGCCTTAAACCAAAAAGAACAAGAACTACGCTTTGATCTAAGAGGGGTCATTGTCCTCACAAGTCTGCTCAAACAAAACCCGCAGCGCCTTGAATTGGTCCATGCGTTAAGCTCTCTGCGAGATTTGATCATCGCAAAAGACGGACTTGTCCCTGAAGTATTTGCCAAAACCGAACAATTGCAGACCCTAAACCAACTTTTGGTTGCCCAAAACGAACCCATGACCTTGATTTCTTCACTTTCTCAACTGCTAAATCAGCGCGCGACGAACCGCGTTCAGAAATCCAGAAATGAGCTGAACATCGCGACAAGAAATCTAATTATTGTTGCAGCCCTAACCACGCTGACCGCGCTGCTCGCGATTGGTTCTGCCAATATTCTTGTGGTTGAGCATCAAATTAATCGACGTATGGGGCAATTGACGACCGCAGTCTTATCTATTGCGGCAGGCGATACCACCTATGATGTCAACGTGTCTGGCCCTGACGAATTGGGAAAAATCGCCCGCGCATTAGAAATTTTTAAGACCAATGCCGAAGAGCTCAACAGATCGAACGTCGAGTTAGAAAAATTTGCCTATGCCGCAGCTCATGATTTGCGCTCTCCTTTGCGTGCAATCCAAGACCTTTTGCAATGGACGCTAGAAGATGAGGAAAACGTTTTTTCAGAAGACGGACAGGCCAACATGGCCCTCTTGCAGGCACGAATAAAGCGTTTGAACCTGCTGTTATCTGATCTTTTGGAATATTCGCGCGTCGGTCAAGAATATCAGGACCTATCTGAACTATCGTTGGATAAAGTCGTTCGCGAAATTTCGGATCTTGTTGATCCCGAAAAACACTTCGCCATTACGTATTCTGGCCACCCAGAGCCTGTAACAACCTATGCTACGCCTTTGCGCCAAATCCTTCTCAACTTGATCAGTAACGGCGTTAAACATCATGACCAGACAAAGGGTCAAATCACCGTTCATACGCATCTGGAGAATGACCGGATTCACATCACTGTTTCAGACGACGGGCCGGGCATTCCAACAGCATATCAAGATCGCGTCTTTGGTCTGTTCGAGACCCTGAAACCACGTGACGAGGTCGAAGGTTCGGGGTTGGGTCTTGCGATCATTCGCAAGTCACTTGAGCATCACAAGGGCAAAATCCGCCTTAAATCCGAGCCGGAAACGACGCGGGGAAGCAGCTTTTCATTCGATTTACCCGAAATGTCGGCCCAAAGCACGGAGCTGCAAAATGCAGCCTAACAATAAGGACTTTTCATAAAATGAGCGATGAAACAGCAAGCGTCAGGACAACGTCAACGGTGAAATTTCTTATCGTCGACGATGACATGGTCAGTGTCATGGCGATGAAACGGGCGCTCAAAAAGCTCAAGATCGTCAACCCCGTACAAGTGGCCAAAGATGGCCAACAAGCCCTTGAGATATTAAGGGGCGAAAAGAACGGGGCCGAGTTTACACCACCCTTTTTGGTCACTTTGGATTTGAACATGCCGCGCATGAACGGGTTCGAATTCTTAGAAGAGATTCGCAAAGACTCCTCACTGCAACGGGCCGTAATCTTTGTTCTTTCGACCTCGGATGCACCAAGGGACGTCGCCGCCGCCTATGCCAACAACATTGCCGGTTACATTGTAAAAGACAATCTAGGCGACAGTTTTGTCAAAGCACTCGATATGATCGACGCCTACTCCAAAATTG
>JABBAP010000021.1 GCA_018607905.1 Paracoccaceae bacterium
GGACCTACTGATTACAAATCAGTTGCTCTACCAGCTGAGCTATAGGGGCACTGGCCGGCGTTTTGGGGGAAGATGGCGATGATTGCAAGCAGTTTTCGCGACTTTTTGTAAAAAATTAGTCGCGGTTTGCAATGCTGACGATTGCAACGGCAACTAGGCTTATTAGCACGATCACTAAGGCCGCTGATGCCGCCCCTTCGATGTCCTCTAACGAGGCTTTGGCATAGACAGTCGTGGCCAATGTGTTTTGTGAATAGAGCAACAACGTCGCTGGTAATTCTTTGGCCGCATCCACAAAAATCAGCAGTCCTGCGGTCGCAATGCTGCCTTTGATCAGGGGGGTGTACAGTTTTGCCAATGTCTGGCGTGGTGTTTTACCAAGGGATCGGGATGCCATGCCTAAGCTGGGTGAAATCTTGGTAAAAGCAGCGTCAATCGTGCCAACAGAAATCGCGAAAAATCGAACGCAATAGGCCAGAATAACAGCTCCCATTGATCCGACCAGCAGTAAGCCTGGATCAAATCCTGTGACCCACAAAATGATGTCGGCAAGGGTGTGATCCAACGCGGCAAACGGATAGAGTATCCCCAACCCCAAAACAGCGCCCGGTGCGGCGTATCCAATGGTCGCGACAGGCAGCAAACGCTTCATGAAACCATTGCGCATTAGGCGAACGCTGAACACCAACAAAACCCCCGCCGCCACGGTTAAAATCGCAGCTATCCCCGCCAGTGTTATCGTGCGCAATGTTGCACGCCACAGATCAGCATCAGCCCACAGTTCTAGATGCCCAAACGCATGATCCAACAAGATGGCCATTGGTAACACAAACCCCGTGAGGATTGGTACGATACAAAAAACAAAGGTTATCAGCCCGGCTACTTTTGACAAAACAAGGGGCTGAGGTGGGCGCATGTTTCGCGCAGTTTCATGGAATTTAAGCCGCCGTCGGCTGGATTTTTCCAGAACCACAAGAACCATCACGAACACCAGAATGACACAGGCCAATTGGGCCGCACCGCCCGCGTTATTTCCATCAAGCCAGACCGAGAAAATTCCCGTGGTTAGAGTCTGGACCGCGAAAAACTCCATCGCGCCAAATTCGTTCAGCGTTTCCATCATTACAATCGCCACGCTGGCGGCAATTGCTGGGCGCGCCAGCGGCAGGCCAACGCGCAAAAAGCTGCCTATCGGGCCACAGCCAAGGGCGCGCGCGACCTCTATCGCGGCACCTGATTGGGTGCGAAAAACGCTGCGTGTTAGGAAATACACGTAGGGATACAGCGCGGAGGCGAGCACTAGAATTGCAATGCCACGGGATCGAATTTCGGGAAACATGTAATCGCGCGGTGTTGCCCAGCCAAAAACGTCGCGTAGCCACGTTTGTAGTGGCCCTGCGTATTCAAGGAAATCGACAACCGCGAAGGCGGCAATGTAGGCGGGCAATGACAAAGGTAGCAATAGCGCCCACTGCAAAACATTGCGCCCTGGAAAACGATACATCACGACCATCCACGCCGTAAGGGTCCCGATGCAGCCTGCCAATACACCAACACCCGTCATCATAAGGATGGAGTTCTTTAGATAGCGGGGCAGGGTGGTGGCAATCATGTGGGGCCAAATGTTTTCGGCGGGGAACAGTGCGAGCCAAAATACTGTCGCGATTGGCAAAATAACCAACCCTGCAATAATAAGCCCAATCAACGCCCAGCCATCCAACGGCAGCCATCGGCGCGCCGGCGGTACACGTGGCCCTGAAGTGACAGGCGGTATATCTGATGTATCAGCCATTGTTCCGCGCATAAACCAAAGCTATTTCGGTGTCCACTCGGGCTTTTTCATTTGAGTTTACTCTGGTACATCAAATCTAAGCTAAGTCTGATATTAGGACAGGTATGGATCTTCGACTACACATTGGCGTGCATCGCACGGGAACTCAGCATCTGCGTAAGATGTTGGCGCTAAATAGCGATCTGATGATCGACGCGGGTGTTTGCGTCCCCAGTGCGGAACTTGCAGAGAAAGCATTTGCGCGCGCCGTGCGCCAGATGAAATCCAACGACGACATTGGCAAGATTAACGCAGATCTTTTGTCGGCGCTGACAAAAGACAAAGAATACCGCCGTATTGTGATGATTGATCCAAACATCGCTGGTACGTTGATGCGTCCTATCGGCAAAGAATTCTTTTACCCGCGCATTGGCACCACGATTTCACGGATCATTTCCGCGCTCGAGGGTCTGCCGGCGCGCTTGTTTGTGGGTATTCGCAATCCCGCGACGTTTATCCCGTCGTGTTACAGCACGGGGATTCGATCCAAACCTGATGTCTCGTTTGAAAAATTCGTGGCCGAAGCAAACCTTCAAGGCCTGCGCTGGTCTGATTTTCTGCACCGCGCCCAGATGAAAAAATCCGATCTTCCGATGACTATTTGGCGTTACGAAGATTATCCTTTTATTTGGCGAGATGTTGTTCAGGCTTTTACCGGCATTGAAAATCGGGAAGAATTGGTTGGAACAACTGAAACTGTTAATGCAGGGTTATCTTTGCGCGGCGCCATTTTGATGCACATGTATCTTAGCGAAAATCAAATCAACACGCGGGCGGAATTTGCAAATGTACGCAGCGCGTTTGATCAAAAGTTTCCGAGCCATTTGGGCCATAATCACGATCTACATTGGCCGATTGAATTGACCGATGGCATGCGCGAAAATTATGAAGACGATTGGTATTACATCGAACGGATGGAAAACGTCGAAACGATTGCTCCACCCATCGTTGTTTAGCCAAACAAATCTTTCAGTTGATCGCGCAGGATGTTCTTTTGCACTTTGCCCATCGTATTTCGCGGAAGCGCGTCCATTAGGATCAATTTGCGCGGATGTTTGAAACGCGCGAGTGTATTGTGCAAATGGGCGGTGATTGCTTCTAAATCGGGTGCAGCGCCGGCTTTCGGGATCAACACGCCAACGGGTGTTTCACCAAAATCGGCATGGGCCACGCCGACCACCGCGCTTTCTAAAACACCGTTCTGCGCATCCAGCACCTCTTCGATTTCTTTTGGATAAATGTTGAACCCACCCGAGATGATCAAATCTTTGTTGCGCCCAACGATCTGAACATATCCGTCGCCGTCAATGACACCCATGTCCCCGGTGATGAAAAACCCGTCTTCGCGCAGTTCTTCAGCGGTTTTTTCAGGCATCTGCCAGTAGCCTTGAAACACGTTGTCGCCACGGACTTCTAAAATACCGATCTCGCCATTTGGCAGTGTTTCGCCTGTATTTGGGTCCGTGATTTTCAACTCAACACCCTGCAGAGGAAATCCGACAGTTCCCGCACGGCGCTCGCCCTCGAATGGGTTTGACGTGTTCATGTTGGTTTCGGTCATGCCATAGCGTTCCAGAATGCGGTGCCCTGTGCGCGCTTCAAAATCGATGTGTGTTTCCGCCAGCAAAGGCGCGCTTCCAGACACAAACAACCGCATTTTTGATGCCAGCTCTTTGGAGAAGCGGTCATCGTTTAGCAGGCGCGTGTAAAACGTCGGCACACCCATAATCGTTGTGGCCTGTGGCAATTTATCAATCACCACATCCACATCAAATTTCGGCAAAAAGATCATCGAACCACCCGCAAGCAAAGTGATGTTGCTGGCCACAAACAAACCGTGCGTGTGGAAAATTGGGAGCGCGTGCAGCAACACATCGTCGCTGGTGAACTGCCACAAATCCGCGAGCACTTCGGAGTTCGACAAAAGGTTCTTATGGCTTAGCATCGCGCCTTTTGAACGCCCTGTGGTGCCCGAAGTATACAGGAAAGCCGCCAGATCATCTGCACCGCGATCCACCGTCACAAAAGTGGTTTCTTTCGTTGCTGCCTTATCTGCAAAGCTACCAACGCCATCAATATCGAGCGTTTCCAGTTGCGCTCCCGCGCCGTCTGCCACCGATTGCAAGCCGTCCGCATTCGCAGGATCGCAGACAAAAACACGCGCGCCGCTGTTTTCAACGAAATACTCAACCTCATCCGCGGTATACGCCGTGTTCAGGGGTAAAAAAACAAACCCTGCTTGCACACAGGCTGCGTAAATCGCCAGTGATGCGCCTGATTTATCAATCTGGATCGCAACGCGGTCGCCAACATTTAAACCCGCGTCCGTTAGAACATGGGCAAATTGCGCGGCCTGCTTCAAAAATGCAGCGTGCGTAACTTTGGAGCCATCGGGCAACCACAAAAACGGCGTGTCACAGCCAGCGTGTTTTCCAAACAATGCGTCATACAGAATGTTGGCCATCTCGGCGCTCCTCACTTTTTGACAGGTTACAGGCGCCCACAGGATTCGCATCCAGAAAGTGCAAAAATACCGACAATAAAGAAGAACGGTGGTGGCGTGAGA
>JABBAP010000071.1 GCA_018607905.1 Paracoccaceae bacterium
AATGAATTGTTGCGCCGCAGCAATTGCTTTGCTAATACCGCGCTGATTTAACTTGGTAGGCAAACGCTTGCCCGCCAAGTGTGCAAGTCCAAAGTTACCGATGAGCGGTAACGGTTGAGAAATTCGGAAGGGTTTTCGTGTCAGATACTGGTTCGATATCATCAGGAATTGCTGCGCGTTATGCGACAGCTGTTTTTGAACTGGCGAAAGAAGCCAAAAAACTCCCCGCTTTGGAAAAAGATCTTGATGCGTTGAGCGTTGCGTTGGAAGAGAGCACCGATTTCGGTGAACTGATTACCAACCCCGTTTATACACGCGATCAGATTGCCGCAGCGGTTGCCGCCATTGGCAAAAAAATGAAACTTACTCCTATTGTTGCAAATACACTGGGCTTGATGGCGCAAAAACGCCGCTTGTTCGTGTTGCCTCAATTGGTCGCTACAATCAAAGGCATGATTGCCGATGAAAAAGGCGAAGTAAGCGCAGAGGTCTCGTCAGCTAAGGCGTTGACCAAAGCACAAACTGACAAACTGGCCAAAACGCTGAAAGCGTCTGTTGGCAAGGATGTAATCGTAAATGTCTCCGTTGATGAAAGCCTCATCGGCGGTTTGATCGTTAAAGTGGGCTCGAAGATGATTGATAGCTCAATCAAATCCAAGCTCTCCAATCTTCAAAATGCAATGAAAGAGGTCGGATAATGGGTATCCAAGCTGCAGAAATCTCTGCGATCCTCAAGGACCAGATCAAAGGCTTTGGCAAAGAAGCTGAAGTGGCCGAAGTTGGCCGTGTTCTGTCCGTGGGTGATGGTATCGCGCGTGTACACGGGCTGGACAATGTTCAGGCTGGTGAGATGGTTGAATTCCCCGGTGGTATCCGCGGAATGGCGCTGAACCTTGAAGTAGACAACGTTGGTGTTGTTATCTTTGGTTCTGACCGCGACATTAAAGAAGGCGACACAGTTAAGCGTACAAACGCGATTGTGGACGTTCCTGTTGGTCCGGAATTGTTGGGACGTGTTGTGGACGGTCTGGGTAACCCGATCGACGGCAAAGGCCCGATCAAAACCAAAAAGCGGATGCAAGCTGAAGTTAAAGCGCCGGGCATCATTCCACGGAAATCGGTTCACGAGCCGATGTTCACTGGTATGAAATCTGTAGACGCTTTGATCCCAGTTGGCCGTGGCCAGCGCGAGCTGATCATTGGTGACCGTCAAACAGGTAAAACAGCCATCGCGCTGGATACAATCCTAAACCAAAAATCATACAATGATGCTGCAAAAGACGATTCAGAAAAATTGTTCTGTATCTACGTTGCGATTGGTCAAAAGCGTTCAACCGTTGCTCAGCTGGTTAAGAAACTGGAAGAGACAGGCGCGATTGAATACACAATCATCGTGGCCGCGACTGCGTCCGACCCTGCACCGATGCAGTTCTTGGCACCGTATGCTGCGACATCTATGGGCGAGTATTTCCGTGACAACGGCATGCACGGCCTGATGGTTTATGATGACCTTACAAAACAAGCTGTTGCGTATCGTCAAATGTCCCTGCTTCTTCGTCGTCCACCAGGGCGTGAAGCGTATCCAGGTGACGTGTTCTACCTTCACTCCAGATTGCTGGAACGGTCTGCGAAATTGAACGAAGACAACGGTTCTGGTTCTTTGACTGCGTTACCAGTTATTGAAACTCAGGGCGGTGACGTGTCTGCGTTTATTCCAACCAACGTGATTTCGATCACCGATGGTCAGATCTTCCTCGAGACTGAATTGTTCTACCAAGGCATCCGTCCTGCGTTGAACACAGGTTTGTCCGTTTCTCGTGTTGGTTCATCCGCACAAACAAACGCGATGAAATCTGTTGCGGGTTCGATCAAGCTGGAATTGGCTCAGTATCGCGAAATGGCTGCGTTTGCGCAGTTCGGTTCAGATCTTGATGCTTCTACACAAGCCTTGCTTGCTCGTGGTGCGCGTCTGACAGAATTGCTCAAGCAAAAGCAGTATTCACCACTGACAAACGCGGAGCAGGTTACTGTTCTGTACGCTGGCACAAAAGGGTTCCTTGATAAGATCCCTGTTGGCGATGTTGGTCGTTTCGAATCTGGTTTGCTCGCACACATGCGCGGCAATGCCCAAGATGTTCTGGACTTCATTTCTAAAGAAGACCCGAAAATCAAAGGCGAAGCCGAAGATAAACTGAAAGCCGCCGTCGAAGCATTCGCAAGTAGCTTCGCCTAAACATTGGCCCTTAGGAACAAGGAGTTTGCTTGATGGCAAACCTTAAAGACCTAAAAATGCGGATCGAGAGTGTCAAAGGCACTCGTAAGATCACCAAGGCCATGCAGATGGTTGCGGCTGCTAAGTTGCGCCGTGCTCAAGAAGCTGCTGAAGCGGCCCGCCCTTTTGCGGAGCGTATGAATGCAGTTATGGGCAATCTGGCAGGTGCTGCGGCGGGCTCTGAGAGCGCGCCACGGCTTCTGGCTGGAACCGGTAAAGACGACGTTCATTTGTTAATCGTTGCAACCTCCGAACGGGGGTTGTGCGGTGGCTTTAACTCGTCAATCGCGAAAATGGCACGCGCTCACGCTGAAAAGCTGCTGGCTGCTGGGAAGACCGTGAAAATGCTGACCGTGGGCAAAAAAGGCCGCGAACAGTTGAAACGGGATTTCGCAGCGAACATGGTTGACCACGTTGATTTGTCCGAAGTGAAACGTCTGGGGTATGTAAATGCTCAGGACGTCGCTGGAGACGTTATCAACCGCTTTAATGCGGGTGAATTCGACGTTGCGACCCTGTTCTTTGCAGAGTTTCAATCGGTGGTTTCGCAAATCCCAACGGCACAACAGCTGATCCCTGCTAAATTCGAAGTAGATGCAGACGCTGAAAAGCCGTTTTACGAGTATGAACCTGGTGAGGATGAAATTCTTGCTGATCTGCTGCCTCGTGCTCTGACAACGCTGGTGTTTACCGGCCTGTTGGAAAACGCAGCATCAGAGCAAGGCGCACGGATGTCCGCGATGGACAATGCGACGCGCAATGCGGGTGAAATGATCGACAAATTGACCATTCAGTACAACCGTAGCCGCCAAGCCGCGATTACGAACGAACTGATCGAGATTATCTCGGGCGCTGAAGCGCTCTAAGTAGGAGAAACACATTATGGCTAAAGCTGTAGGTAAAATTACACAGGTGATTGGCGCTGTTGTCGACGTTCAGTTCGGCGACGACCTGCCAGAGATCCTTAACGCGCTAGAGTGCGAAAACAACGGGAACAAATTGATCCTCGAAGTTGCGCAGCACCTTGGTGAAAACACTGTACGTACCGTTGCGATGGACGCGTCTGAAGGTTTGGTTCGCGGCACTGTCGTAACCGACACAGGCGGACCGATCATGGTTCCAGTTGGCAAAGAAACTTTGGGTCGTATCCTGAATGTTGTTGGCGAACCAGTTGACGAAAAAGGCCCCGTGAAAACGAAGGCCCGTCGCTCGATTCACCAACCTGCGCCAGAATTTGCGGATCAGGCGACTGAATCTGAAATCCTGATTACAGGCATCAAAGTTGTGGACCTGTTGGCACCATACACAAAGGGCGGCAAAATTGGCCTGTTCGGCGGTGCTGGTGTTGGTAAAACAGTTTTGATCATGGAATTGATCAACAACATCGCGAAAGTGCACTCTGGTGTGTCTGTGTTCGCTGGTGTTGGTGAGCGGACCCGTGAAGGGAACGATCTGTACCACGAGATGATCGAATCCGGTGTTATCGTTCCTGATAACCTAGAAGAATCTAAAATTGCGCTGGTTTACGGCCAAATGAACGAGCCTCCAGGTGCGCGTATGCGTGTTGCCCTGTCTGGTCTGACATTGGCTGAGCAGTTCCGCGACGATACAGGCGCTGACGTTCTGTTCTTCGTTGATAACATCTTCCGCTTTACACAAGCTGGTTCCGAGGTTTCCGCGCTGTTGGGTCGTATCCCATCGGCTGTTGGCTATCAGCCAACATTGGCAACCGACATGGGCGCGATGCAAGAACGCATTACATCCACGAAAAACGGTTCCATCACGTCGGTACAAGCGGTTTACGTTCCTGCGGATGACCTTACCGACCCTGCACCTGCGACATCGTTTGCTCACCTTGATGCGACAACGGTTCTTGATCGTTCCATCTCGGAAAAAGGCATCTATCCAGCGGTTGATCCACTTGGTTCAACATCGCGCCTTCTTGATCCGCTGATCATTGGTGACGAGCACTACAAAGTTGCGACAGACGTTCAGCAAATCTTGCAGCGTTATAAATCTCTTCAAGACATCATCGCCATCCTTGGTATGGACGAGCTGTCAGAAGACGACAAACTGGCTGTGGCCCGTGCGCGTAAGATTGAACGCTTCTTGTCCCAGCCTTTCGATGTTGCGAAAGTATTTACTGGCGCAGACGGCAAACAGGTTGCTTTGGAAGATACGATTTCTTCGTTCAAAGCGGTTGTTGCAGGCGAATACGATCACTTCCCAGAAGCGGCCTTCTACATGGTTGGCGGCATCGACGAAGTGAAAGCAAAAGCTGAAAAATTGGCTGCTGACGCTGCTTAAGCGACACATCTTGTCTGACCGGAAACCGTTCGGTCAGACGATTTAACAAAGGATTGGTTCCACATGGCTACCATGCAATTTGATCTGGTATCGCCCGAGCGTAAGCTGGCATCTATTGAGGCAACAGAGATCGAGATCCCTGGCGCTGAAGGTGACTTTACGGCTATGGCCGATCATTCGCCTGTTCTAACAACACTGCGTCCTGGCTTGCTAAAAGTTAAGGCGGGTTCTGATGTGACGGAATATATGGTTACGGGCGGTTTCGTTGAAATCTCACCTGAAGCGACGTCGGTTTTGGCCGAACAAGCCGTACCACGCGCAGAAGTTTCAGAAGATATGATCAACGGGTTGATCGCAGATGCAGAAGCAGCGGCGCAAAACCTGTCTGGTCCAGAATTGGACTTGGCGAACAAGCGTGTTGCAGACACAAAGGCTTTGTTGAGCTTAATCTAAGTTCTGACAAAATCTTGCCCAAAACATTAAGTAAACCCTGCCTTGACGCGGGGTTTACTTGTTTTTAGCCTCCGCTTTGGCAGCAGTGAGCATTTAAGTCATGAAGAAATTATATTCATCCGTAACAGGGATCGATCAAGGGGCGGTTCAGCTGTTTTCCGACTTTGAAGACGGTGGCGAAATGTGGTCTGGCGCCGGTGAGCGCGAGCGTTGGATGCCGGTGGAATTTTCCGAAACCTTCAAAACGAAACCGTCTGTTTTTATCACGCTCGAATTGTTGGATCTGCATTCAGGTGCAAACCACCGGACGGTTACTGTTGCTGAAAATATTACCGAAGCTGGGTTTGACGCCGTCTTGCGAACCTGGGGTGATACGCGGATTGCGCGTGCAACGGCGGCATGGATCGCAATTGGTGAAATCAAAGGCGATGAAGACTGGGATATCGACTACGGCAGTTGATGGCTTTGCCTATTTCGGGTGAATAAATTTCGCCCCAAAGGTGTTCTCGTTATATGCAGCTCACAGTGGCATGCAAATTTAACAGAAAAGAGGGCCCAAACCATGAAATTTTCAAAGTTAATCACCGCTGCAGCCATTGGCGCATTTGTTTTTGCAGGCCAAATGGCGGTTTCCGATGGTCATGCAAAAGGATGGACGCTGGATGGTGAGAATTCCAAACTGGCATTTGGGTCGATCAAGAAAAATACGGTCGGGGAAGTGCATTCTTTTGAAGCGATTTCCGGCTCGGTGAGCGGTGACGGTCTGGCCGAGATCAAGATTGATCTGACGTCTTTGGAAACCTTCATCGACATTCGCAACGAACGCATTATGGAATTTGTGTTTGGTGGCACCGCCAAGGCCACGCTTACGGCAACGCTTGATATGGAAGAAGTCAACGCCTTGAGCGTGGGTGACATGGCGGTGTTGGATGTCGAAGGGGCCTTGGCGTTTCTGGGCGCGACTGTTGAAATTGAAACAGAAATGTTTGTGGCGCGTATGAGCGAGACGAAAGTCTTGGTCACGACCAACGATATGATTTTTGTGAGTACAGAAGATTTGGGTGTTTCGGCTGGTATCGACAAATTGATGGAACTGGCAAAGTTGCCCGGGATTACCCGTACGATACCCGTAACCATTCGGTTCGTGTTCGACCAAAAATAGAGTTTATCAGTAGCGAGTAACGGGGTGGCATTTGCCGCCCCTTTTCATTTTGCTGGCTTTTTAATCATTATAATTCATTCATCGCAGGGCGTGTTTCTAACACCTTCGCAATTGCATAAAGGGCAGCCTCAAACTCACTGTCCGAGAGTTTTGAGCCGAAGGTCACGCGTGCGGCGTTGGGAGCTTTGCCATCTATCAACGCAAACTCGTCCGCGGGGCGAACCAGTACATTTTGCTGCTCGCACGCGCGTTGAAACGATGATGCGCGCCAGCCAGAGGGCATTTGAAGCCAGATAAAGGGCACATTTGGGTTCCAGTTGATGTTCCACTGGCCAAGAATATTTGCGGCAATTCGTGAGCGGTGCGCGTTGAATGCGAGCATGCGTTGGCGGATCGCCTCTGCTTTGCCGCTGCGAATAAGGTGCGTGGTCAGATCGCAAATTATCTGCGACACACCGTAACAATTCGACAGGACCGTCGTGCGTGCGGCAGGACCATGGCCCGTTGGTGTAATCAGATACCCAATCCGCAACCCAGTTGAGACAGATTTAGACAGCGCACCAATATACCACAGCCGTTCTGGTGCAATGGTTTGCATCGATGGCGTGTCTGATGAAAATATCCCAAAGGCATCATCATCTATGATCTGCAGCTCATATTTGGTGGCGACACGGGCCAGGGCAATGCGCCGTTCTAACGTGGTTGTTTGGGTCGTTGGGCTATGAATTGTAAAGGAACTAACCAAAACCTGCGGTCCATGACGCCGACAGGTTTGTTCAAGAGCGTCAGGGATCATCCCCTCAGTGTCGCGTTCCACGGATACAATTTCAGCGCGCAGCATGTTGGCGGCGTGGCGCAATCCGGGGTAAACCAACTCATCTGTGACAATTACCGGAGCAGGGCCGGCAAGGATGGTTTGCAGCGCGATCAACATCGCATTTTGTGCGCCATACGTCAGTGCGATGTTTTCAGGATCGGGTTGCATGTCGGTGTATTTCAACCAGTCTGCGATGGCTTGTAATGCCGGTTTGCTGTGGTCTGGGTCCGGGTAATCGGCGAAGTCATGAATGCCAGTTTGGATGATGTTCGCAAGGGCCTCTCGGATCATGGCGTCTTGGCCGAAATCAGGAGTTTTGGTGCCTCGTAGATCGTATTTTGAGTTGCTAGAACCAAGGTGGAGTGAGTCGCGCTGAATTGCTTGGGTGTTGTTTCGTGTTTCGGCGATGAAAGTGCCACGCCCGACGGCTGCATCAAGCAATCCATCGTCAGTCGCGCGTCGATAGGCCCGCGCGACCGTCCCTGGGGTAATTTTAAGGTCCCACGCAAGATTGCGGACTGGAGGAAGGCGATGGCCTGGCGTTAATTCACCTGCAGCGATGGCTTCGCGCAGTGCTTGGATAAGGGCGAGGTATTTGGGCCCTGTGATACTTTCTAGGTCAGGTGGCCAAATTGTACCCATTACAATGTTTCCCTAGCATTGGATTTTTAAGATTGTATCAACTAATTGTACACAATGTACAAATTGTATCAACACAAAAATATGGAGCGCGATATGACACTAGTACAAGCAAGACACGTCGCGCTGGCAGAGGATCTCTGTTCGCGCGCAACCATTCCTTTCACATCTGGCATGGCCCTTAAGGTGGCGCATCTGGTGCTGGTTTGGAATGATCGCCAAAAGGCGCGAACGATATTGCGCAATATGGATCAACATCGTTTGGACGATCTTGGCCAAACACGGGATGCCGTTTATCTTGAGGCCAGAAAGCCGTTCTGGCGGGCCTAGGGATACCCTAACCTGATTAGGGTTGGCCGAAACGCTTTTACCTCGGTGTTTCGGCCAAAATTATTTGTAATATCCGTCGTAAATCGGGCCGAGTGTTTCCTCATCGAACAAGGACGAAACCGATGTTCCGTTCGAGATGTTCATGATCGCTTGGGCCAACATTGGCGCGAGCGGGACGGAGCGAATTTTATCACATGCGATCACTTCTGGGGTCAGCTCGATGCTGTCGGTGATGACAAGCTGTTTCATCGAGGATTTGGTGATCCGCTCAACCGCGGGGCCAGACAAAACACCGTGCGTGATGTAGGAATGTACCTCAACTGCGCCCATTTCGATCAGCGTGTCGGCGGCTTTGCACAAGGTGCCAGCCGTGTCGCAGATATCGTCGACGATGATACATTTCTTGCCCGTTACATCGCCAATCACCGTCATTTCGGCGATTTCGCCCGGTGCATTGCGGCGTTTATCAACAATCGCCATCGGTGCGCCGATGCGTTTGGCCAATTCACGCGCGCGGGCCGTACCGCCAACATCCGGGGAAATGACCATGACGTCGGACAGATCGCCAAAATTGTGTTTCACATCGAGCGCAAAAACAGGGGCGGCGTAGAGGTTATCCACTGGGATATCAAAGAAGCCTTGGATCTGTGTCGCGTGTAAATCCAGCGTCAGAACCCGTTCAATACCTGCCTCGGCGATCAAGTTCGCAACCAATTTCGCAGAAATCGGTGTGCGTGCTTTGGAGCGGCGATCTTGGCGGGCGTAGCCAAAATAGGGGATCACAGCGGTGATACGATTGGCAGAAGAACGGCGCAAAGCATCAGAAATAATCAGCAATTCCATCAGGTTGTCGTTGGCAGGGTTCGATGTGGATTGGACGATGAACATATCCTCGCCGCGAACATTTTCGTACACCTCGACAAAGATTTCTTGATCGTTGAACCGTTCAATCCGCGCATCAACGGGTTTAACAGCTTTGCCACGGTGCATCGACATGCGCCGCGAAATGGCCTGTGACAAAGACTGGTTGGAATTGCCCGCGATAAGTTTCGGTTCGACGATAGAGTTCATGGCAGTTGCTCCCCAGCAATGGTCCAGTTATTGCGCGGCAGATCGCAACAATATTGTTAGGCGAGGGAGTAACAAACCATCGAGGGTTTGCATAGGTGCTTTGGCGGGTTAATCAGGTCTAAATCTTCTTAAAGGACCACATTCGATGGCAGATATTGACTACTTCATGATCACGCTTTCGCCGTTTTGCTATTTGGCTGGGGACGGGCTGGAGCAGGTAGCCAAGAAGCATGGCGCCACGATCACGTACAAACCGTGCAACCTGTTTCAGGTTTTTTCCCAAACGGGCGGTGTTGCGCCAGCGGATCGTCACCCCGCGCGCCAAGCGTATCGGTTGCAAGAATTGGCCCGGATCGCCAAGCGGCGTGAATTGCCGATCAATCTAAAGCCCGCGTTTTTCCCAACCAATCCCGCGCCAAGTTGTTACGCGCTGATAGCAGCACAAAATGCTGGTGGTGGCAATGTGGGCGGGTTGGCGCATTCTTACATGCGGGGGTGTTGGGCCGAAGACAAAGATGTGGGCGATGATGCAGTTGTGCGCGCCTGTCTGGAGGAAAATGGATTTGATCCTGCGCTGGCCGACAGTGGTTTGCTAAGCGGTGCTGAGGCATTTGCAAAGAACACAGAAGAAGCGATCCAAAAAGGTGTGTTTGGCGCGCCAATGTATGTTGTGAATGACCAGATGTTCTGGGGCCAAGATCGGTTGAGCTATCTTGATGATTATCTGGCCGAGCAAGGATAATTTTGATGGATGGAATCGTCGTTCGTCGCACAGGGAGCGGGCTGCGCCGCGCATTCTTTGCACATTGTTCGCTGTCGTCGGGCAAAAATCTGATGCCATTGATGGGGCATTTTGAAACTGAAATGACTATGGCGGCGATTGATTTGCCGGGGCAGGGTAAATCGGCGATGCCAGATATGGATCGCGATTATCACGCGCAATGTGTTGCCGCCTGTTTAGCCGAGATTGAGGCAAGTGGCGGACCACAGGATTTGATCGGGCATTCGTTTGGGGCAACAGTCGTTTTGGCACTTGCAGTACAACGCCCAGATTTGGTGCGCTCGCTGGTGTTGTTTGAACCTGTGTATTTTGGGTTGTTGAATGATGCGGGGCACGCGGGTTTTGATGCAAGCCAAGCACAAGAACGCCCTTTCAATGATGCGATAGAACGCGGTGATATGTTGGGCGCGGCTGCAGCGTTTCTTACGCGTTGGGGGCTGCCCGGTGAATGGGACGCAATGCCAGATGCGGCCCGCGAAGGTATGGCCAGCCGCATGTGGGTGATCCCCGCGCAAGCCCCCGGGATGATCGAAGACGGCCCAATGCGGATGCGATTGGATAAGTTGGAAACCCTAAGCTGCCCAACGCTGGTGATGCACGGCGACAATAGCCCCCCGATTATGGAGGCGCTGAGCGATGTGATTTGCGCAACGATGCCAAACGCGCAGGGGCAGGTTTTGGACGGCGCAGGGCACATGTTGCCGATCACGCACCACGGCGAATGCGCGGCGCGTTTACGCATGTTTTGGGGGCTTTAGCCTTTTGCCAACGCTACAAATTGGTCGATTTCCGCGTCTGTCGTGGACCAGCTACAGACCAATCGGCAATCAATCAGCTCATCGTCAGGGCCATCGGATCGTTCCATGTAATACATCGCGCCACCATCGACGGCGCGATTGTGTGCAGCACGAGACATTTTGCAAAACAGCATGTTTGCTTGGCGCGGATTGTTCATTTCAAAACTATTGATTTTGGTGAGACCAGCTTCCAGTTTTGCGCCCGCATCATTCGCTTGCTTGGCAAGGCGCAACCACAGATCGTCGGTAAGGTAGGCCTCCATTTGCGCTGAAAGGTAGCGGTGTTTGGAAAACAAATGCCCACCCCGTTTACGGCGCAATTCAAATTCGAACGCTTTGGCAGGATCAAAAATGATCACCGCTTCGACACCGAGCAAGCCGTTTTTCGTGCCCCCAAAACTGACGACATCAATGCCGGCTTTCCAGGTCATCTCTGCTGGTGTGCAGTCAAGCGCGACCAGCGCGTTGGTGAAACGTGCGCCGTCCAGATGGGTCCCCATGCCGAGGTCTTTGGCGGTTTTGCAAAGTGTTGTGATTTCTTCGCAGGTGTAAACGGATCCAAGCTCGGTGACGTTGGTGATTGAAACCGCGCCGCGTTGGATGTTGTGAACGCCGTGGATGCCCGTTTTTTCGGCAACTTGCGCGAATTGCGCTGGATCAATCTTTGCGTTTGGCCCGTCCAACAGCGTTAGCTTTGCACCGCCCGTGTAAAACTCGGGCGCGCCGCATTCGTCTTCCTCGATGTGGGATTGGCGGTGACACAGGATCGTTTGCCACGGGGCGGCAAGCATCGAAAGCGCCAGCGCGTTTGCGGTTGTGCCCGTGGACACAAGGTAAACGGCGGCGTCAGGGGCCTCGAAAATGTCGCGAATTTGAGCGGTTACCCGATCCATAATTTCGTCAGAGCCGTAAGACGTGGCGTAGCCTTCATTGGCTTTGGTCATCGCGGTCATGACCTCGGGGGCTGCAGGGGCAGAGTTGTCAGAGGCAAAATACATCAGGCGAACCTTTCGGTGGTGTGATCTTCGTAATCGTCTTCTTCGATATCGTATTCGGGAACGGTCTGTCCTGTCACCGAATTTCCGCTTGTTTTGGTGCTGTTTGGATCACCCGTCAAAAGCGGATGCCAATCGGGCAAGGCGCTGCCTTCGTGCACCAGCCGATAAGCACAGGTCGAGGGCATCCAGTGCGCGTTTCGATCAATATTTTCGGGGGTCAGCACAACACAGCCTGCCACCATTTGTTTGCGCAACGGATAGTTGCCACACGAGCAGGTTTTGTCATCAAACAAACGGCAAGCGATTGTGGTGTATTTAATCGCGAGCGTGTCTTCGTCTTCGAGTTTCAGCAAACAGCACTTCCCGCAGCCATCGCACAGGGCTTCCCACTCTGGTTTGGTCATGTTGGTCATGTCGGTTGTGCGCCAAAAATTCTTGCGCAGGCCCGTTCTGTTGATGTTTGCACTCATGGAGTTGTTGTTGAGCGGATCGCCCCGATTGTCTAGGGTAAAGCCGAGAGCAGGAGTTAAAAAATGCGGGAAACCGAATTATACGCCCCCGTCAAAGCGTTCCTAGAAGCGCAGGGCTATGAGGTGAAATCCGAGATCAAGGATTGCGATGTGGTCGCGGTGCGAGACGGGGCGGAACCTGTGATTGTGGAGTTAAAGCTGCAATTGTCACTGGCGTTATTGTTACAAGGCGTGGATCGCCAGAGCATTTCTGATCATGTGTATGTTGCCGTGCCCGAAGGCAAAGGTGCGCGTTGGCGGGGCCAAGTGAAAGACGCGGTTCGGTTGTGTCGTCGCCTTGGGTTGGGGCTGCTGAGCGTGCGCAATGGTGCCGTTTTGGCGCATCTTGATCCTGGCACGTATGCGCCGCGCAAATATAAAAAGCGGCGCGACTTGCTGCTGCGCGAATTTCAGAACCGTGTGGGCGATCCCAATACAGGTGGGCAGGTAAAGCGCAAGATTATCACGGCCTATCGCCAAGACGCGCTGCGGATTGCGATGCATATTGCAGATGTTGGCAGTGTTAAACCGTCGGTGGCGCGGGATGATTTGGGCGTGGTTAAGGCCGCAGCGATTTTGCAGGCGGATCATTACGGTTGGTTTGAGCGGATTGAACGCGGTGTTTACGGGTTGCGTCCTCACGGTATTGCGGCGTTGGAAACGTACTGCGATGTGGTGGCTTTGCTAAAGACCTAAATCGCGCATAGGATTTCACGGGCTGTGTCGCAGTCAGCGTTCATCGCGACGATCAGGCTGTCCATTCCGTCGAATTTCAATTCTGGACGCAGATATTCCACCAAGGCGGTGGACAGTGTTGCGCCGTATAAATCTCCGCTGAAATCAAACAAGAAAACTTCGAGGTTGGGAATGTCATTGTCTGCAAAAGTTGGCCGATCGCCGAGGGATGCCGCGCCGTGATAGCTGCCTTTGTGCGGACCATCCAAAACATCGACCACCACTGCGTAGACGCCGTATTTTGGCAGGTGCAAATCGGTTAGGGGGATGTTGGCTGTCGGAAAACCCATTTCGCGCCCCCGCTGGAATCCCTTTTCGACAACGCCTTCAATGCGGTGCCAATGGCCGAGCATGCGCGTGGCGTCTGCCGTGCGGCCCTCGCTTAGGGCAGCGCGGATTGCGGTGGATGAAAACTCGCCAGCGGCATCGTTGACCAATGGCGCGATGGTGGTTTCAAATCCGTACTGTGGCCCAAGCGCGGTAAGCATATCCACATCCCCTGTGCGCCCTTTGCCGAATTTGAAATCTGCGCCAACAACAAGATGTTTGATGCCAAGGCCATCTGACAACACATCTTTGATGAATGTTTCCGCCGGCAGGCCTGCAAGATCGAAGTTGAAGGGGATTTCATATAGATGATCGAGGTTGAGCGTTTCAAATTGGTTGGCTTTGGTATCCGCCGACATCAGGCGGAAAGCGGGCGCATCAGGTTGGAACAAACGGCGGGGGTGGGGTTCAAACGTCACCGCACCCAAAGGCGCGCTGATAGATGCGGCGGCAGTTCGCGCAAGCGCAAGAACCGACTGATGGCCAAGATGCACACCGTCAAAATTACCCATCGCGACAGACGCTCCTTTGGCGGTGTCTGGCAGGTTAGTGAAAGTTTGGTGTCGTTGCATTTGGGCCTAGATCGGCCCGCAGGCCCTTAGTCGAATTTGCGGCTTGGGGCCAAAACGAGCGCCGTGCCTTTCAGGACAACGGTATCGCCTACCGAGCAGGCACATTCAAGGGTCACGCGGCGTTTTGCATAGTCAATTTCCGCAACCGTCACGACGGCATCCACACGATCACCTGGGCGAACAGGAGCCATGAATTTGAGGTCTTGTTTCATGTAAACCGTTCCGTGACCTGGCAGTTGTTCGCCAATCACAGCCGAGATCAAACCAGCGGTCAGCATGCCATGCGCGATGCGGCCCTGAAAGATGGTGTCTTGCGCATATTCTTCATCCATGTGGACGGGATTATGATCCGTGCTCAGTTCTGCGAACATTTCGATTTCTTTGTCGCCGATGGTTTTTGAAACCGAACGGGACATGCCAATTTCCAAATCTTCGATAACAATTGTACCGGTCGGATGGTTGTGTTTTGGCGTATCTAACATCACGGGATTAGCCTTTTGCTGCAAGTGCACAATACCTAGGAGGAGACCTGTGAGTCTGCAAGACTTAAGTGTAATATTACGTTAAAATGCCGCGTTCGAACGTAATTAAATTACCTTAAATGCCCAATCGTCGCTGTCGGTGTCAGTGTGTGCAGTTGCAGAAAACGGTTCAATTTTTCGAGATCAGGTTGTGGATTTGTAGCGGTATCCTTTGCTGCGAGACCGCCCGAAATGAACAGGCTGTCCATGTCTTCGTTCACTGCACCCAAGATATCCGTGAGGATGCCATCACCAATGCATAGAATGCGTTTATTGTCGAAAACGCGGCCCGTTGCGGCTGTCATACGGTTGCGGGCCAGATCGTAAATCGGGGCGTGCGGTTTGCCGAAATAATGCGATGCACCACCGCGTTCGGTATAATCTTTGGCCAAAGCGCCTGCGCAGAAAATCCGTTTGTCGCCCAAATCCACGACGATATCGGGGTTGGCACACAACAAATCCAACCCACGGCTTTTGGCTTCTAGGAAAATGCTGGCGTAATCCTCGGGCGTTTCGGTTTGATCATCGTAGAGGCCCGTGACGACAATGCTGTCGGCCTGATCCAACGGCACGCGGTTTATTTTGGCCAAATCAGGGATATCATCGCTTGCGAAAAACGGCTGATCGCGTTCAGGGCCGATGTGAAACACGTTCGTGCCAAACGCGCCCGATGCCAATGCCGCGCGGGCGCTGTCCCCGCTTGTGGCTACTTCTTGGTACAAATCACGCGATACGCCGATGCCATCGAGTTGCGTTTCAACAGATGCTTTTGGGCGCGGTGAGTTCGTGAGCAGCAGGACAAATCCACCGTCACTGCGAAATGCTTCAAGGGCTGAAACTGCGGCTTCAAATGGGCGCTTTCCATTGTGCAAACAGCCCCACAGATCACAGAACACGGCATCATAATTTCGCGAAATTTCAGAAAAGCTCTCGATGATGCGGGTCATGGTATTTGCCTATTTTGTTTGGCGTGATCATTGCGGGTTTGGCGGGGATGGCAAGGGGTTTCCCCCGTGGAGTTGGCTAGTTATTGCGCCGCCTGTTGGTGTTCGTTTGCGATGGGCAGTGCGACGCGGAAAATTGCGCCATTTTGGGTGCCTTCGTAGGACAATGTGCCGCCCAAATTTTTAACGATTTCACGGCTAATCGGCAGGCCGAGCCCCGCACTTCCTGCGGTCACCTTGCTGGACAGCTTGGCGAATTTTTCAAAGATAATCTCGATGTCATCTTTACTGATCCCAGATCCATTATCCGCCACATCAATGATCAGTTGATCACCGTAAATTCCGCTGAGGACTGCGATTTCTGGCTGATCCGCGCCGCAGTGTTTTAACGCGTTGCTGACAAGGTTGATCAGTACCTGCGACAGGCGATCCGGGTCGGTGTAGAGCATCATTTTTTCTGCGTCCGCATCACGCAAAATTTTGGCGCCCTGATCGTTCACCTGCGCCTGCGTTGTCGTAAGCGCCCGATCAATTATTTTGCTCAGCGGAACGGTTTCCATGTGCAGTTGCACGCGACCGTTTTCCATAAAGCTAAGATCAAGAATATCATCGAGCAATCGCGTGAGGCGAATGCTTTCATCGTGAATGATCGAGGCAAAATTATTCAGCTGTTCTGGTTCCAGCGGATCACTGTCGCGCAGGATTTCAGCGAATGTTCGGATCGAGGTCATCGGCGTGCGCAGCTCATGGCTGACTTGGGACAGAAATGTATCCTTTTGCTTGCTCAGTTCCGTCAGCTTGTCATTGGCGGTGCGCAATTGTTCGGCCGTTTGCGCCAGCTCGGTTGATTGCGTTTCAAGGCGGGCGGAATATTCCATAATTTGTGCGGTTTCATCGGCCACCGCGATCATGTCTTCGAACGAAATTTCGGCGCCACCCGTGACTTGGCCCATCATCGCGTGGGCCGCTGCGGCACCGACGTTACCGGCGATTTCGCGCTCTAGCGTGGTGATAAATTCGCTGGTGGGGTCGGGCAGCGGCGTGTCTGTGTCTTGGGCGACGGCTTGTGTTTTGAACAGGGCCATGGCTTCTTCGCGGCCCAAAATGCGCTGCGCTAAAACCAGCAGGTCTTCGATCGGGGTGCTGCGTGTGATCCCGCGGCGGGCGGAAATTTGGCCAAAGACGTTGATAAACTGGACCGATTGCAACCGTTCAATCGCGCTTGGCGTGGTCATCACGGACACCAGCACGAAGACAAATGTGTTCATGCCCAGTGACCAGAACACCGCGTGGACCAGCGGATCATTGATTTGGACATTCAACAGGTTGTGAGGGGTTAGTCCAGAAATTCCGAACGGTCCGTTTGCAAGGGTAGACGAGGTGAGGATAAACGAGCCGCCAAAGCTGGGAAGGAAAAGCGTGTAGGCCCAAAACGCAAAGCCGACGCAAATCCCTGTGATGGCAGCAGATCGCGTGGCGCTGGACCAGAACAGGCCGCCGATCATTGCCGGTAAAACTTGGGCCACGCCCAAGAAGGCGATCAACCCGATTGAGGCCAGCGCACCTGTGCCGCCTGTGAATTGGAAGTACAAAAAACCGAGCGCCAAAACCACTGCGATGCTGACGCGACGGGATCGCAGCAGCAGAAGGCGAACATCGTCACTGGCGGGATTGCGGCTGGCGTTGACGCGCAGCCACAGGGGCAAGACGATGTGGTTGGACATCATAGTAGACAGCGCGATGGAGGCCACGATAACCATTGAGGTGGCAGAGGAAAACCCGCCTAAAAACGCGAAAGTTGCCAGCGTGCTTTGGCCTTGGGCCAGTGGAACCGTCAGGACGAAAAGGTCGGGGTTGGCGTTTGAAGGCAATGTGGACAGGCCCGCGATTGCGATGGGGAGGACGAAAAGGCTCATCAAGAAGAGGTAGAGCGGGAAGGCCCAGCTGGCGGTGGCGAGGTTTCTTTCGTTGTCGTTTTCCACGACGATCACTTGGAACATGCGGGGCAGGCACAGAATTGCGGTCGCGGACAATAAGGTCAGCGTCAGCCAGCGTTTGTTGAAAATTTCACCCGCGTTTAGCAGTTCTGGATCCATGCGCGTGAAGATATCGGTAGGGCCGTTGGCGACGCCCCAAACTACAAAAATCCCGACGGATAACAGGGCTGCAAGTTTGACGATAGCCTCTACTGCGATTGCGGTGACAACGCCGTGGTGGCGTTCATTTGCATCCAGATTTCGCGTGCCGAAAACGATGGTGAAGACTGCCAATCCGACCGCCACGTAAAACGCGGTTGATGTGGGCGATGGGGCTTCTTCGCCGCCGGAGGTTGTGAATACTTCAAAGCTGAGCGCGAGGGATTGAAGTTGGAGTGCAATGTAGGGCGTTGTGCCGATCACCGCGAGTAGGGTGACAAGCACGGCGAGCGGGCCGCTTTTGCCGTAACGCGATGACAATAGGTCAGCAATTGAGGTGATGCGTTGTTCACGCCCGATGCGCACCAATTTGCGCAAAACCCACCACCAACCGATGAAAACCAATGTTGGGCCAAGATAGATTGTGATAAATTCCAACCCATTTCGCGCGGCAGAGCCGACTGCGCCGTAATAGGTCCATGCGGTGCAATAAACGGAAATTGAAAGCGTGTAGACCAGTGGGGAACGTAGGAAATTGAATCGCCCCCGATCGGCCGCACGTTCGGCGACGTAAGCGATGAGAAACAGCGCCAAAACATAGATCAAACAGATCGAAACGAGGAGGTTGAATGACCCCATCAGCGATTGGCCCTGTTCGCCCGTCGTGCCAGCGCAAAGGCAAGAACAATCAGCCCAGCCCAAATGCCAAAGATGTAAAATATCGGCGAGGGCAATCCGAAAATTTGCCCCGATTGAGTGAAGATCGAAACGATGGGTGTGGCCAGTAATAAAACGCCAAGAATTGGCAGGAGGGTCGCCAAATCACGAAACCGACGGCCTGGCGCTTTGGTAGGGGCAGCTCGGGATTGCGGCGTTGTCATTTCAGCAATGACTTTACGTTGGCGATGATTTCCTTGTTCGAAAAGGGTTTGGTCATGAACAAAGATGCGCCCGCGGCTTGGGCAGCGGCGCGGTCGCGTAATTGGCCTTTGGCTGTCAGCATCAAAACGGGCGTGTTGGCGACCGCCTCGGCTTGCCGAATTTCTGCAAGGATATCAAAACCGCTTTTGCCCGGAAGCATCACATCCAGAATGACCAGATCAGGGGCCAGCCGTGCAACGGTTTGGGCGGCATCGATCCCATCGGAATGGGTGCTGACGGAAATGCCTTCTCGGGTCAGCAAAAAGCTGAGCGCTTCGACAATGTGAGGCTCGTCCTCGATCAATAAGACACGTTCGTGCATCTCAGGCTCCCAACTGATTGCGTCACAGAACGTAATGCAAAGGCGACAAATTACGCAAGGATATAGTCGACGCGCCGTGCATCACAGGATTTGCGCGGGCAAACGGAACAATGCAGGCCCGCAAGGATTGGTGTGCGTTGCTCTTTGCCCAGCACCTTTGGGTCGGCGCTGAAAATCATTGTGGATCGTAAAATCGGCGGAAGCGCGTAGTCTGTTGCGCCTTTTGGTTGCGCCAAAGCATAGGCCAGAACGCGGTCTCCTGACGGCATTTCCATAACCGTGCGCAAGATTTGCGCGGGTTGGGCAAAGGCGCGGTAAATCGGCCAAAGCGGGCAGGCCGAGGAGTAGAGCGGCAGGGCCAGTTCGGGGGTTGGTTTGCGCATCAAAACAGCGCCCGACATGTCGACCTCGATTAAGCCAAAGGTTGGAAATGGCGCGTCGCTGGGCATTTGTGCCATGCGAAACAGGATTTGCATCAGATCGACGTCAAAGGCTTGGGACAGCGCGATTGGGTCGAAATGCAATTTTTCAGCCGTTTCGATAAACGGTTCGACTGGCATTAACTTGTCCAATTGCGCAAATCGTTGAACGCTATCTTGGACGATTGGGGCGGTTTGTGGATTGGGTGAATGGCTGGTTTCGGGTTCATCGGTTAGGACGTAATCGCGCGTTGCCCAGAAATCATGTGCCACAGCCGTTGTCGGGGCGCTTGGATCTGATTTGTCTTCTTTGTCAAAGAAATCCACCATCTTTTGCGCGGTATCCGAGAGGCGCTGACTGTCGCTGTGAAGATTGCCCAAAAACCGCTCATACATGTCTTTTGGAATATCTGTTTCGGTTGCTAGAATGCTAGCGGTCGAGCGAATGGCGGTAATGTTGGACAGGATCTGGTGCATCGTTTCAGACACAAAAGGATCATGCGCCATCTGATCGGTCATTGCCGTCAGGGTTTCGCGTTGTTCGTGGGTGGTGCGTGCCATGCTCCCGAGCAGTTTCGCCCAGCCGGGGTATCTTCCGACAAATTCTTCGATGCGGTCTACTTCAGGCGCGGCCTTTGGATCGGCTTTGGCGGATTCGGTTAGTGTGTTGATCAGGGCTGCATCCGCGCCTTCGGTCAGGTCGGCGGGTTGCATGCCCAATTCCCGCGCAATCGACAGCATCGTGCGCCCTGCGATTCCCCTGCGATTGTGTTCGATTAGGTTCAGATAACTTGCGGATATTCCCACAGTCTTGGCGAGCGCAGTTTGCGTTAGCTTATTTGCGCGCCGTCGTTCCCGAATGCGAGTTCCCATCAACGTGCGCGCCATCGGATTTATCCTTTGATTGCTTGCTGTTGTAAGGGTTTCGTTAACAAATTTACAAACACAGCGTGAAAAGTGAGAAAATCTTTACAAAAAAATGTAGCGAAAGCAAGTGTTTATTGTAATTTTCACAATTTGACAGGAAGATCGAAGTGTCAATATTTGACTGCAAGTCCGAGCGTGTATCCTTGGGAGGGTGCTTCGGTCGGTCAAGAATTGAGTTCATTGGGAGGAAAACTATGACTCTGAAAAATACAACACGTCGTGGTGTGCTTAAAGGTGGTGCCCTTGCGGGTGCGGGCCTAGCAATGCCACAGATCCTTACAGCTGCAAGCCACGCTGGCTACACGAACGCCCCACAAGGCGCGGATGTAACGCTTGGTTTCAACGTACCACAATCTGGTCCATACGCGGACGAGGGTGCGGACGAGCTACGTGCATACGAACTGGCTGTTGAGCACCTGAATGGTGGCGGCGACGGCGGCATGATGAATACTTTCAAAGTGTCCGGCGGGAATTCCATGCTTAAGGGCAATGGTATCCTTGGCAAAGAAGTAAAATACGTAACAGGCGACACGCAGACTAAATCTGACGCGGCGCGTGCTTCTGCTAAATCCATGATCGAAAAAGACGGCGCAATCATGATTACTGGTGGGTCTTCCTCTGGTGTTGCGATTGCTGTTCAAGGTTTGTGCCAAGAAGCTGGCGTAATCTTTATGGCTGGTCTGACACACTCCAACGACACAACTGGTAAAGATAAGAAAGCCAACGGCTTCCGTCACTTCTTTAACGGTTACATGTCTGCTGCTGCATTGGCACCAGTGCTGGAGAAAATGTATGGTGCAGACCGTACAGCATACCACCTGACTGCTGACTACACTTGGGGTTGGACGCAACAAGAATCCATCCAAGCTGCGACAGAAGCTAAAGGTTGGAAAACAGCGAACAACGTTCTGACACCACTGGCAACAACAGACTTCTCGTCTTATGTTGCTCCGGTTCTGAACTCTGGCGCTGATATCTTGGTTCTGAACCACTACGGCGGGAACATGATCAACTCGCTGACTTCTGCGGTTCAATTTGGCCTGCGTGACAAACAAGTGAACGGCAAGAACTTTGAAATCGTTGTTCCATTGTACTCACGCCTGATGGCTCGTGGTGCTGGCGAAAACGTTAAAGGTATCTTCGGTTCAACAAACTGGCACTGGTCCTTGCAGGACGAAGGTTCCAAAGCGTTTGTTAAATCGTTTGGTACAAAATACGGCTTCCCTCCTTCACAGGCAGCGCACACAGTTTATTGCCAAACAATGCTGTACGCGAACGCATGTGAAACCGCTGGTACATTCAACCCTTGTGGTGTTGTTGAAGCAATGGAAGGCCTTGAGTTTGATGGCTTGGGCAACGGCCCGACCACTTACCGTGCTGCCGATCACCAGTGCTTTAAGGACGTTTTGGTTGTGAAGGGTAAAGAGAACCCAACATCCGAGTTTGACGTGCTGGAAGTTGTTGAAGTGACACCACGTGCGCAAGTTGAGTACGCACCGGATCACCCAATGTTTGCTGGCGGTGACTTGGGTGCTTGTAACCCAGGCGCGTAAGCGACTGACCTAAAACTATGGCCACGGCGATCCAATCGCCGTGGCCACCTTACACGCAACCCTCTGAACAAGAAGAAGGGTCGGGGACATGGACGCACTCCTCCTACAAATTTTAAACGGCTTAGACAAAGGCTCCGCTTATGCGTTGATCGCCTTGGGTCTTACGCTGATTTTCGGTACACTTGGCGTGGTCAACTTTGCACACGGTGCATTGTTTATGATCGGCGCTTTCTGTTCCGTGACGCTGAACAAAATTCTGAACCTTTCGACCGTCACGTTGGACGCGACTCAGAAGGATTTCTTGGGAAATCCGCTAAAGGTTAAAACGCCCTACGTTGAATCATGGTTCGGGGAGGCAGCGGGACAAAGCATTATTGACTGGTCCGTTCCACTGGCGATTATTTTCGCCATTCCGGTCATGCTGGCGATTGGTGTGATCATGGAACGCGGCTTGATCAAGCACTTTTACAAACGTCCCCATGCCGATCAGATCCTTGTGACGTTCGGTTTGGCCATCGTTCTGCAAGAAGTCGTAAAAGCCTTTTTTGGTGCAAACCCGATTCAAACGCCAGCGCCAGATGCGTTGGATGGCGTGATGGATTTGGGGGGAGCAATCGGCTTGCAACTGTCCTATCCCGTTTGGCGGATCACCTATTTCTTCTTTGCGATGGCTGTTATTGGCGGTGTCTTTGCTTTCTTACGCTTCACCACCTTTGGGATGGTTGTGCGGGCTGGCATGGCGGACCGCGAAACGGTCGGTTTGCTCGGAATTAACATCGACAAGAAATTCACGATCATGTTTGGCATCGCGGCTGCGGTTGCTGGCCTTGCAGGCGTGATGTACACGCCAATTAACCCACCAAACTATCACTGGGGCATGGATTTCTTGGTCCTTAGCTTTGTTGTGGTTGTGGTTGGCGGGATGGGCTCTTTACCTGGTGCCGTTCTTGCGGGATTTTTGCTCGGTATTCTTGAAAGCTTTGCGTCCACAACTTGGGCCACGACGACGATCCCTGGTATCAACCAAATCATCATTTACCTTGTTGCGATTATCATTCTGCTGGTGCGTCCACGCGGATTGATGGGCCGCGCTGGCGTGATGGAGGAATAATCATGTTGAACTTAAACCAACGCGACACGGGCACGTTTTTGTTCGTCATTATCATTACGGTTCTTGCGCCGTTTGTTATGAACCCGTTCCCAACCGAGAGCGCCATGGCGCAGTTCAACGCGGGCTATCCTGACCTTATGCAACGGTTTGTTATCTTTGGTATTTTTGCCATTGGGTTTAACATTCTGTTTGGTCTGACAGGGTATTTATCCTTTGGTCATGCCGCCTTTTTGGGTGTGGGGTCTTATGCTGCTGTTTGGATGTTCAAACTGCTCAGCTATAACATCATACCTGCACTGGTTTTGTCCGTTATTATCGCCGGAATTTTCTCGCTCTTTATCGGCTTTCTGTGTTTGCGGCGATCTGGGATTTACTTCTCGATTCTCACACTTGCCTTTGCGCAGATGAGCTTTGCGATTGCCTATTCCGTTCTGTCCAACCCCAAGTTTAACCTGACAAACGGCGAAACTGGGCTTCAAGTTTACGCGGATGATATCCAGCTGTTTAAGGTGGAAAATCTGACCACGCCGCATCTGTTTGGGGTCAAGATGAACTCGACCTACGAGCTAACGCTTGGGGCTTGGGATTTTCAGTTTAACGTCGGATATTACGTCAGCGCGGTTGTGATGATCTTGATGTTCTACGTGTCGATCCGCATCTTCCGCTCTCCCTTCGGGCTGATGCTGCGCGCGGTGAAAACCAACCAGACACGTCTGAATTATACGGGATTGAATACGCGGCCTTACACGCTGGCAGCATTTGTAATCTCTGGCATGTATGCAGGGTTGGCTGGCGGGTTGCTGGCCTCGATGGACCCGCTTGCAGGTGCTGAACGCATGCAGTGGACCGCATCTGGTGAGGTTGTTTTGATGACGATCCTTGGCGGTGCTGGCACGTTGCTTGGGCCGGTTCTTGGCGCTGGTTTCATCAAGTATTTCGAAAACATTCTGTCCAAGATCAACGACAATGTTCTGCATGCTTGGTTCCAGTATCTGCCTGAATGGCTGGAGAATTCGCTCGTTTGGGTCTTGCACTGGTTCACGGGCAAAGGCTGGCATCTGACGCTGGGTTTGTTGTTCATGATTATCGTGATCTTCTTACCGGGTGGTCTGATGGATGGCGCAAACCGTATCCGTGAAGCAATTCGGGGTCGTAAGGCCAAGAAAAACGCAAAAACGCCTGCTGAATAAGGGAGACTGGAACGATGAGTATTCTTGAAGTCCAGAATGTAAACAAATCCTTCGGCGGTTTGAAAGCGTTGCAAAACGTGAATCTTAAGGTTGAAGAAGGCACGATCCACGCGATCATCGGGCCCAACGGTGCGGGTAAATCGACACTGCTGAATTGCTTTGTTGGTAAGCTGGTTCCTGACACGGGTTCAGTGACGTTTGATGGGCAATCCTTGCTACAAAAAAAGCCCCACGAGATCAACCAAATGGGCGTTAGCCGGGTGTTTCAAACACCCGAGATTTTCACCGATCTGACGGTTTTTGAAAACGTGATGATCCCGTGTTTTGCTAAGCGCGATGGTTCGTTCGAGCTGAACGCTTGGAAGCCAGTTACCCGTGAAAGTGACATTCGCGAACGTGCCGAGCAGATGTTGATCGACGTGAATATGATAGACAAACGCGACATGATTGCCTCGTCTATGTCACGCGGTGATAAACGCCGTTTAGAGATGGCGATGTGCCTGTCCCAAAGCCCGAAATTGTTGCTGTTGGACGAGCCAACGGCGGGGATGGCGCGGGCGGATACCGAAAGCACGATTGAGCTGCTGAAGGAAATTCAAGCGCGTTTGAAGATCACCATGGCGATCATCGAGCACGACATGGGTGTGGTGTTTAGCCTGGCTCAGAAGATCTCGGTTTTGGCGCAGGGAACTGTGATTGCCGAAGATTTGCCAGATGCGATCCGCAGTGATCCACGGGTGAAAGAAGCCTACCTCGGCACAGCAGCAGAAGATTAAGGGACGCAGGATATGAGTGATACAAACAACGCCTCCGCATCAGCGAAACCTGCCTATTTTCGGGCCAACAATATCCATGCTTATTATGGCGAAAGCTATATCGTGCAGGGGATTTCGTTGGAGGTTCAAGAAGGCGAAATTTTGGCACTTTTGGGTCGGAACGGAGCGGGAAAAACCTCTACTTTACGGGCACTTGCGCGGCTGGACGATCCAATGCTGACACAGGGCGAAGTTTGGCTCGATGGCCATCCTTTGCACGAGATGAAAGCCTATCAAGCGGCGCAATTGGGGCTGTCTTTGGTGCCAGAGGATCGTCGCATTATCCAAGGCCTGACGGTTGAGGAAAACATCCAGTTGGCCCAAATCGAAAAGCCGATTGGCTGGTCGATTGAACGCATTTATGAGCTGTTCCCGCGTCTTGGCGAACGGCGTAAACAAGAGGGCACGACGCTGTCTGGTGGGGAGCAACAAATGCTGGCCATTGGCCGCGCATTAGCCCGCGATATCAAGCTGTTACTGCTAGATGAACCCTACGAGGGTTTGGCCCCTGTGATCGTGCAAGAGATCGAAAAAACGCTGCAAAAAATCCGCGAAGAAGGCATCACAACCATCATCGTTGAACAAAACGCAGTGGCTGCCCTAAAGATCGCGGATCGCGCGGTTATCTTGGATACCGGCAACGTCGTTTTCGACGGTACGGCCAAAGAAGTTTTGGACAATGAAGATCTGCGCCACAAGTATCTGGCGATCTAAATTTCCGCACATCTGACCTTGAAAAGGCGGCCTTTGATGCCGCCTTTTTGTTGCGCGCACGCTGCGTTAAGGTCACAGTATTTTGCAAATTTACCACAGGGTGAAAACGTCCGCAAAGCGTATGCAAACGGTATGCAAAGCGTATGGCAGGCGTATGGCACTTTGTATGGCACCAAAAGTTAACGGCAGATTGGCAACAGTGTTGCGTTAGCGTTTGAGCGCGGAGTAAATCAGCCCACCCGCGCCGGTGCCCATGGCGATCCAGCCAAAGTACCACAGCTTTCCTGCCATTTGGTTGTCGCCGTAGGATTGGACGAAAACGGTTTTACCATAAAGCGCCAAAACATAGGCCGCGATCAATAGGGCGATCCAGACGACGGTTCGCTTGAGCCAATCATCCCATTTTTCGGCGAGGAAGAAAGATAGGATCACGCCGAGCGGTGCGCCGATGATGATCGTTTTCACATCCCACGAAATATGCGCGCCAAGGGTCTTACTCAGGCCGAGCCACGCAAGGCCGATGGGGATGAACAGGGCGATTAAGGTTGGGATCAAGCGTATCATGAGATCACTTTGCCGATGTAGGCCCAGAAATCACGCATTTTTTCCATCTGTTACATTCTGCTCGCGGTTACTTGACCGTTAGGACCGCGCAATCCGCATCATGAGAGATCTTTTTCGAGGTGCTGCCAAGGATGAGCGTGGACAGATTACCAAGGCCGCGACGACCACAAACGATTAAATCAGCAGAGACGTCATTCACGACCGTGAGGATTTCGGAGGAGGGGCTGCCACGGCCAAGAACGGTCGAGGTTGGCTTCACACCGCATTCAATGGCGAGAGCGGTTGCCTCTTTGGCGACAGTTCGGCCCGCATCAATGATCTGATCCATCGTTGCCTCGATTGTGTAAACGCTAGCACCCATCCCGAGCGCGGCGGTGTCCACTTGCGGGGTGTGCACGATGTGAATTTCGGACTCGTAATGTTTGGCGATATCGCAGGCAATTCTGAGCGCATTATTCGCTGGCTTTGACCCATCGACGGCAACAACGATTTTGGTAAACATGGCGGTGATCCTTTTCCTGATTTTGTGTCAGAATAGAGGACGCAAAGACGGTGGTCTTTGATGTGGAACAACATGGGAGCATATCATGCGGGTGATGCACAGATCAGAGTTTAAGACGATGCCGTGGCCGAACGGGCAGGGCGTGGCGCATGAGGTGTTTCATATGGTCGAGGACGGGAGGACTGTGTGGCGGATCAGCTTGGCCGAGGTGGTCGGCGATTGCGTGTTTTCGGCGTTTGACGGGATGAAGCGCAGCACGACCGTGGTGTCTGGCGCGGGGATGGATTTGGCGCATGCTGGCGGGGAGATTTTGCTGAGACCGCTGGAGCCTGTGACGTGGGACGGCGCGCTGCCGCTGACGGGGGAATTGCTGGATGGCGCGGTGGAGAATTTCAATGTGATTTGGGATGCGGCGCGGATGGACGTTGAGGTGCGGGTGTGTGGGGTGAGTGAGGCGCGGGCTGGGGATGTGGTGTTTGTTTTAGGTGGTGAGGTTGCGGGAGTTGGAAGGCATGGGGTGGTTTGGTGTGATGGGGTGTTGGAAGGGGATGGGGAGGTTGTTTTGGTGAGGGCGATGGAGGGTTAACCAAGGTGCGGTATTGTTGGAGGAACCCCGTGAAGCATGGGTATGTGGTACAGGTTGTGGATTGGGAGTGGTCGAGCATTCATCGGGATTTGAAGGCAGGGTGTGTTGAGGCGGAGTGGGCTACAAGAAATGGGTTGGAAGCCATAACTAGTGGTAACCTAGAGTCTTTAGACTAATTCCCTTGTGGAAGGGGAGCACAATTCAGACATCTAGTTTACATCGCAAATTTACACGTAAACCCTCCGCTCATCGTTACAATTAAATGAAGGAATTAATTTAACAAGCCATCTGGGATCTGTTCATTTCATGATTGATATCGCTGCAAATATAAGCTATAAACACATATGTGTTTATAGAAAAATATTTGCATTCGTCAAGACGAAGATATATCTTTAATAACAGAATGTTAATTTTTTTGAAATTGCAGTAGTTGCTGCAAATTGACAAGTGCAGCAAGATGAGTGAAGCGTTAAATGACCGAATAAAAGATCGAATCCAAGGTTTGAGCCTTGAGATTAACAAACTTCTTGAGGAACGGAATGCACTAGAACGTCTGTTGATCAAAGCAGACCTTTATCCAGGATTTGCTCAAACTACAAAGCGGAAAAATTCTTTTCAGCGTGGTTTGGCAGAGGAGCGGATCATATCAGCCCTAAAGTCATCTAGCAAACCTATGAAAGCAAAAGATATCTTTTCCAAGTTAGATAAAGTGCACTTAGATTTTAAAGAATCGACATTCCGTTCTTACCTCACGCGAATGAAGGGTAAGGGATTGCTGATACACAATGGCGAAAAACCAGCATTGTGGTCACTGGTTTAAACCTACCGCGTAAACTTCTTGTACTTCACTCGTGTCGGCTCCAGTGC
>JABBAP010000074.1 GCA_018607905.1 Paracoccaceae bacterium
GCAACGCCCCGCCATTGGTGTCACACAGAACAATCCACCGACATCCAGCCTCATACGCTGCTGTCGCCGCCGCAATCGCGTATTCAGGATTTGCCTTATACCCATCAAAGAAATGCTCGCAATCGAACAGCGCCTCGCGGCCTGACGCCACAATATGCGCAAAACTATCGCGGATATTCTCAATATTCTCATCGAGCGAAATGCCCAGCGCCTTGGTCACATGGAAATCATGCGTTTTACCCACAAGACAAACCGCTGGCGTATTCGCATTCATCACTGCCGCCAGCACATCATCGTTCGCCGCAGACCGTCCAGACCGCTTGGTCATCCCAAACGCCGTGAACGTGGCACGGTTTAACTTTGGCGCTGCGTCAAAGAAATCGCTGTCTGTCGGATTGGCACCGGGCCAACCACCCTCAACATAATCCAGCCCTAGTTCATCGAGCGAATGCGCAATGCAAACCTTATCTTCAGCTGTGAAATCCACGCCTTGGGTTTGCTGGCCATCGCGCAGGGTCGTGTCGAAAAGGTAAAGACGTTCGCGGGTCATCACGCATCCCCTCGTTTGATTTCATACAGCTTTTCTGCGTCAAAACCTGCATCGGGAATCAACTCAACAGTCTCTTTGGTCATACGCACCTCTAAGCCCGCATTCCGCGCCGCACTTTTCAATCGATCCACACTCTCAAAGTTCCCACTTAGCATAGCGGAATTTCGCGCGGCTCGAAGCCAATCCTCGACTTGTTCAATTCGTTCTTGATCACCACTTTGTGCACCAGATTGCGTGATCCAGCCGTCCAACTCGTCCGTCAAAAGCCCCAAAACCTGCGCTGATCGTTTCAGCAAAGCGGCATCCCCAGCACGGGACAATTTGTGCAAAACTTGAATTGCTCCATGCGTGTTCAAATCGTCCCCCAAAGCCAGCAAAAACTCTGCGTCTGGAGTGTTAGCGGCATCAACACCACTCACTTGCGCACGCCATTGGCGCAGCGTGCGCTCACTGTCCGCGCGCTTACGATCCGTCCAATCCATCGGCTTGCGGTAATGCGTACTCAAATACACGAACCGAATAACCTCGCCGGCATGACCTTTGCCCAGCAATTCCTGCACACTAAAGAAATTGCCTAGGCTTTTGGACATCTTCTTGCCCTCAACCTGCAACATTTCATTGTGCATCCAAACCTGTGCGAAATCATCCTCAGACCCACAGACACAGCTTTGCGCCTTTTCATTTTCATGATGCGGAAATGCTAAATCCAGCCCGCCACCGTGAATATCAAACCGCTTTCCAAACAATTTTTCCGCCATCGCCGAACACTCAATATGCCACCCCGGTCGCCCACGTCCCCAAGGGCTATCCCATCCAGGTTGCCCCTCGTCAGACGGTTTCCACAACACAAAATCCATCGGATTGCGTTTATAAGGCGCAACCTCAACCCGCGCCCCCGCGGTCATGTCATCGACAGATCGCCCTGACAGCGAGCCGTAATTTTCATACGACGTCACATCAAACAACACATGCCCGTCGGCTTCATACGCATGGCCCTGCTCAATCAGCATCGCCGACATGGCAACCATCTCGTCAATATATTCTGTCGCGCGGGGCGCATGATCAGGCTCCAAATTGCCCAGCGCACCCATGTCTTCCAGATACCAAGCAATGGTTTCATCAGTCCGCTCCTGAACCAATTCCTCTAACGTGCCGACAGCCCCCGCCGCCTTACGCGCCGCTGCCGTTGCGTTGATCTTGTCATCCACATCCGTGAAATTGCGCGCATATCGCACGTGATCGGTGCCATACTTTTCACGCAGCAACCGATACAATACGTCAAACACAATCACGGGTCGCGCATTCCCAATATGTGCACGATCATAAACCGTTGGCCCACAGACATACATCCGCACGTCATTTACATCCAAAGGGCTAAACACCTCTTTTGAACGGGTCTTCGTGTTATACAGCTTGATCTCAGTCATTGGTCTTCCTCACACGTACACGCAGTTCTGCCGTGGCGGGCCTATCACTCGTTATCTGTTTAGGAAATAGAGAAGCAGTCCGCCTGACACCGTCAGCGGATAATACAAATGCAGCAAATGATGCTTTGGTTTCTCATGAAGGCGACCATACTTCAGAGTTCATAAAAAACAACCCTGCAAATTTTGCGACGCTCACCTGCGCTTTTTGGTCAAAATATCCAAAATCCTATTCCGCCTCGATCACTGGCTCTTGCCGAATCTGCGCAAACCGTGTTGCGCTCCCCCCAACACGATCAAGGACAACGCTGATGAAACTTTCAAACCGCATTCAATCCATCACAGGCGACGGTTCTGACGGTTGGGATATCTTGTACCGCTCACGCGATATGATCGACGCTGGCATCCCTGTCCTCGAACTTACGATCGGCGAACACGACAATCGCACCGATCCCACTATCATCGAAGAAATGTACAAAAGCGCGAAAGCGGGTAACACGGGCTACGCCGCTGTTCCAGGCAGCCAAGTGCTGCGTGAAGCCATCGCCGCCCGTGTCCAATTGCAAACGGGCGTTCCAACATCTGCCAATAACGTCATCGTCACAACTGGTGGCCAAGCCGCCCTTTTTGCTGCCCACCTCGCCCTTCTCGATCAAGGCGATACAGGCCTGTTCATGGATCCGTATTACGCCACTTATCCTGGTGGTATTCGTTCAATCGGCTCCCACGGTGTGCCCGTCCCAACCCATTCCGATCACAACTTCCAACCCCAACGCGCCGATCTTGAACCGCTCGCCAAAACGGCGAAATGCTTGTTGATCAATTCACCCAACAACCCAACAGGTGTGATTTACTCACGCGAAACCCTGCAAATGATTTGCGATGTCTGCCGTGAAAACGATGTCACGCTTGTTTCAGACGAGGTTTACGACACCCAAGTCTGGAGCGGCGAGCACATTTCACCCCGCAGCCTGCCAAACATGTCCGACAATTGTTTTGTCATCGGTTCCATGTCCAAATCCCACGCCATGACAGGCTGGCGCGTTGGCTGGATCATCGGCCCAGAACACGCGATTGAACGCATCCTCGATCTATCCACCATCAACACCTACGGCGTGCCGGGCTTCATCCAGGACGCCGCCACTTTTGCGCTGACCAACGGCTCCGCGCTCGAAACCGAAGTCGCAAACGTGTTCCGCAACCGCCTCAAGCTCGCCGAAAATATTCTTGAAGGCGAAAATCACGTCCGCCTCATCCCCGCCCAAGGTGCGATGTACCTCATGCTCGACATCCGCGCGACAGGCCTTTCAGGCGACGATTTCGCCACTGAACTGCTCGATCAAGAACACATCGCCGTTATGCCTGGCGAGAGCTTTGGCGCATCCGCCGCAGGCCACATCCGCGTTGCGATGACCATCCCCGACGATCAATTCACCAAGGCCCTCACCCGCCTCATCGCCTTCGCCAAATCAAAGGTCTCCTGACACATGCCTCTTACCTCTGCCAAAATCGCCGACCTTGCCAAATCCTACGCCGCCGCTTGGACAGCGCGCGACGGCTTTGACATCGCGCAACATTTCGAACCAACGGGCCAGCTAGTCGTAAACGGCACTCCCGCCACGGATCCAAAATCCATCGCAGACGTGGCCCAAGGGTTCATCACCCTGTTCCCAGACCTGCATTACATGGCCGACGACACGCGCATCGCAGGCGCAAACGCCCTGCAATCATGGACCCTGTACGGCCACCACTCCGAAACCAACGCCTTCACAAAACTCAGCGGATGGAACACATTCACCGTTTCAGACGCAGGTAAAATCCAAACCGCCCACATGTTTTATGATCCATCCGAAATGAAAGGCTAACCCATGACCCACGATCCAGGCCCCGCATTCCGCGCCCTACATCAATCAGGCAACCCGTTCATCCTCGCAAACGCATGGGATGCAGGCAGTGCCAAAGTCCTCGCCAGCCTTGGTGCACAAGCCCTTGCCACCACATCAGGCGGGCATGCCTTCACACTCGGGCGCCAAGACATGGGCACCATCAGCCGTGACGAATCCCTATCCCACGCGGCAGACCTCGTTGCTGCAACCAACCTCCCCGTTTCAGGCGATTTTGAAAACGGTTACGGCGATGCCCCCGAAGTTGTCGCAGAAACCATCCGATTGGCCTGCGAAGCCGGCGTCGCAGGATGCTCCATCGAAGACACTGCCTTTGACGCTGACAAAGCCTATGATTTCGATCTTTCGGTTGAACGCATCAAAGCTGCCGTTTCCGCCACTCGCGCCCTGCCGCGTGACTTTGTTTTGGTTGCGCGCGCCGATGGCATTATGAATGGCTATTACGATATCGACGAGGCAATTAGACGACTCCAAGCCTACGATGCAGCAGGTGCGGATTGTCTTTATGCTCCATTCCCCAAATCCATCGATGATCTTCGTCGCATCGTTGCCTGTACAAAAAAACCAATCAATGCGTTAGCCGCTGGGCCTGTTTTCACCCAACTCACCCGCAAAGACTACGCCGATATGGGGGTGGCGCGCATTTCACTCGGCTCCGCACTTGCTCGGGTAACGCACCAAGCCCTCGTGGACGTAGCTGGCGCGATATTAAGTGACGGCGATATGTCTGCGCTCGCCGAAGGCGCCTCAAAGACCGATATCGACGCAATGCTTGCGTCTGGCCCGGGACTTAGCTAAAACTAATTAACACGTTAGCGAGATGCCGAAATGAAATATTCTGAATACGCCAAATGGACCAACCGCGCCACACAGTGGATCGAACAGCATTTCGCAACCCTGCGCGAAAAACCTGTGCGCGCGCAAACCCAGATCGGTGAAATCGCGGCACGCCTTCCTGCATCTCCGCCCGAAGCTGCGACAGACATGGAAACCATCATTGCGGATTTTGAACGCATCGTTCCAGATGGCATAACCCATTGGCAACACCCGCGTTTCTTTGCATATTTCCAATCAAATGCTGCCCCTGCGTCCATGATCGCTGAACAACTTACCAATGCAATCGCGTCCCAGTGCATGCTTTGGCAAACCTCCCCCGCCGCCACCGAAATAGAAGAAGTGATGATCGATTGGTTCCGCCAAGCCCTCGACCTTCCGACAGGTTTCAAAGGTGTCATCCAAGACAGCGCCAGCTCGGCGACCTTGTCCGCAGTCCTAACAATCCGCGAACGCGCCACGGGCTTCACTGGCAACGATCAGGGTATTTCAGGCCAGCCAAAAATGCGCATTTACTGCTCTGAACAGGTGCATTCCTCCATCGACAAAGCCTGCTGGGTTGCAGGTATCGGCCAAGACAATTTGGTCAAGATCGCAACAAATTCGCAGTACCAAATGGACCCGACCGCACTGCAAACAGCCATTGATGCAGACCGCGCTGCAGGCCACACTCCGGCGGGCCTAATCCTGTGCACAGGTGGCACATCCATCGGTGCTTGCGATGATCTCCCGCCCCTCATCAAAATCGCCCAAAGCGAGGACCTCTACACCCACCTCGATGCCGCCTGGGCAGGATCAGCCATGATTTGCCCCGAGTTACGTGATATTTGGGCCGGCGCAGGGGATTGCGACAGCATCGTGTTCAACCCACACAAATGGCTCGGCGCGAACTTTGATTGTTCCATCCAATTCCTTAAAGATGCCAATATTCAGCGCCGCACAATGGGCCTTCGGCCGTCGTACCTCGAAACACCACAAGCCGCTGAAATCACAAATTTTAACGAATGGACTGTGCCGTTGGGTCGCCGTTTCCGCGCCCTAAAACTCTGGTTCTTAGTTCGCGCCTACGGGCTCGAAGGCTTGCGGGACCGCATGCGCAATCACGTCAAATGGGCGCAAGAGCTGGAAGCAAAAATCTCAGAACACCCAGATTTTACAATCACAACAGCCAGTCGACTGTCTTTGTTCACATTTCAGCACACACCAAAGGGCAGTGATCCAAACGAAGCATCCGCCGAGCTATTGCAAAAAATTAACGATGATGGTCGAATTTACCTGACACAAACCCTGCACGAAGGTGCATTCGTGATCCGCTTCGTTGCGGGCCAATTTGATTGCACACGCGACGATGTGATGATGGCTTATGATGTCATCACCGAACTCGCAGCTCCCTAACGCGCCGCATAAAAAACTTGAAATCCCGCGCCCGATCCATAATTTAACAATATGAAATTTTTCAACAAACTGACTTTTGTGTTTTTTGTCGCTCTAATGCTGCCGCTTTCGGCGCAGGCTCAAAACTACCCCAATCCACAATCGCTCTATGTGAATGATTTTGCCAATATTATCGGCGCCCAATCAGAAGAACGCATCGAAGTCATGTTGCGCGCCGCAAAGAAAGACCGCGACCTTGAAATCACGGTTGTAACCATCGACCGGCAAAGCGACTACGGCGGCACAGGCTCATTTAAAACCTTCGCTGTTGGTCTGTTCAATAAATGGGGCATCGGCAACGCACTGCGAAACGATGGCATCCTGATTCTGGTGTCCAAGGGCGATCGCAAAATGCGCATCGTTCTTGGGGATGGCTACCCTGCCCGCTACGATGATCGCGCGAAAACCGTGATCGATAGCTATTTTTTACCCTACTTCAAACAAGATAGATACGCGAGCGGCATCGAATCTGGAACAAAAGAAACGCTCAAACGCCTCGCCCTTGATTATGGTCCAGACAACCGAGCCACCCTAAAATCCCGTATCAAAAACGAAGGCTCACACGTTGTTGAAAACGCCCGCAGTGGTGGCCTTTGGGCGTGGATGCTTGGCTTATTTGGGATCGGGAGCACAGGTTACGGCGTCAAACTTTGGCGCCGTTGGCTCCGCCTTAAGCCCCGCACCTGTTCCATCTGTGGGCGCAAAATGCGCCGTTTGGCCGAATTTGAAGACGACAGCTACCTCGCCCAAGGCCAACAGGTCGAAGAAGCGCTAAAGTCAGTCGATTATGATGTTTGGTACTGCCCCTACGACGATCACACCAAAATCGAAGGCTACAAAGGCTGGTTTTCATCATACTCCGCCTGTCCAAAATGCAATCACATCACCATGTATTCGACACGCACGGTTTTAACCTCGGCAACCACATCGCGCTCAGGCAAAGCCCGTGTCGATTACAACTGCAAAAACTGCAAACATGAATACGACGAAATGGTCACGATCCCGCGCATCACCAAAAGCTCCTCCTCTTCGGGCGGCAGCGGTGGTGGTTTTAGCGGCGGCTCGTCCTCAGGTGGCGGTGCAGGCGGCAGTTGGTAAAGGTCCAAAAACGACCATTCTGCCGCAAACAGGCTTGTCGAAATTTACGAACTGTCGCAATCTGATTGCACAAAAGCAGAGCCACGACATGATTGACCTCAATTGGATGACAGCCCTCGTTTCACGCACTATTGGTGCGAACCGTGGGCGTGCGGCACGCGGATCGCCGCAGATTTAAACACCTGAACCCCTGTCCAAAAATCCAATCAAAGCGAATACCAAAATGTCAGAAACCCGTACCCGCCGCTCAGGTGGCCGCTCCGCCCGCCAAGCCCTTCGCGCATCTCCGCTCGCAGATGATGTCCGTCCAATTCGCGCAGGCATGGAAGGGGGCACATACAAACCCCTATCTGACGCAGATGTGCTCAAAATTCACAACGCCGCCCTTACAGCTCTCGAAACCATCGGCCTTGCAGACGCCCCACCATCAGGCGTAAAAATTCTCACAGATGCAGGTGCAATCCAGGGCGACGATGGCCGCATTCGCTTCCCTCGCGCGCTTGTTGAGGACATGCTTTCCAAGGCCCGCACATCCATTACGCTCCACAGTCGCGACGGCAAAAACGATCTGGAATTGTCAGGCAATCGCGTGCATTACGGCACCGCTGGCGCTGCGGTTCACATTGTCGATGTGCTTGGCAACAACTACCGCGAATGTACGGTCCAAGATCTGCATGACGCCGCGCGTATCGTTGATCGCCTCGACAACATCCACTTTTTACAGCGCCCGATGGTGTGCCGCGATATTCCTGACAACTACGAGATGGACCTCAACACCATCTACGCTTGCGCGTCTGGCACAACGAAACACATCGGCACCTCTTTCACTGAACCCAGCTTTGTTCCGGGCGCCTTTGAAATGATCTACGAAATCTCTGGCGGGGAAGCTAACTACCGCGCCAAACCGTGGATTTCCAATTCCAACTGCTTTGTTGTGCCCCCGATGAAATTCGCAACTGAATCCTGCGAAGTCATGGAAGCCTGTATTCGCGGCGGCATGCCCGTTTTGCTGCTGTCTGCTGGTATGGCTGGTGCAACAGCCCCGTCAACAATCGCAGGTGCAATCACACAGGCCACCGCCGAATGCCTCGCAGGCCTTGTCTACGTTAACGCAATTGCCCCCGGTCACCCCGCCATCTTCGGTACATGGCCTTTCGGCCTTGATCTGCGCACGGGCGCCATGACCGTAGGTTCTGGCGAACAGGCGCTTTTGTCATCAGGTTGCGCGCAAATGCACAAATTCTACGGCCTTCCAGGTGGCGCGGCCGCTGGTGCATCGGATTCCAAAATGCCCGATATGCAAGCTGGCTGGGAACAGATGTGCTCTAATGTCATGACAGGCTTATCGGGTCTCAACATGGTATATGAGGCCGCCGGAATGCACGCTTCCCTCCTCGGTTTTTGCCTTGAAAGCCTTGTGCTTGGCGACGATGTGATCGGTCAGGCCTTGCGCTGTGTACGTGGCATCGAAGTGAACGACGAAACCCTTGCGCTCGATCAAATGGCAGATGTTTGCATGAACGGCCCGGGCCATTACCTAGGAACCAACCAAACCCTCAGCCGCATGGAAGCCGATAACGTCTATCCAACTCTTGGCGATCGCACCTCCCCGAAAGAATGGGCCGAACTCGACAAGCCAAACCTGATCGAAAAAGCGGTTAAACGGAAAGAAGAAATCCTCAACGCGGGCTCAAAGGCAAAATTTGACCCAACCCTTGATGCCGCATTGCGCAAGATGCTGAAAATCCACCTTCCAGCCTAGCAAATCCTGCGGCGGTCCAACCAGATCGCCGCATCAAAACGCAGCTTTCCTTTACGCCTCAACTATTTATAGTGAACCTGTTAGATAACTCGCGCAGGACACCCACAGATATGAGCAAATTTTTCGCAAAAACCGAAGAATCCCTACCCATCATGTTGTTACGCGCCCGCGAAGCTTTGATGAAACGCATCCGTCCATACCTCACAAAACACGAACTTTCAGAGCAACAGTGGCGTGTTTTGCGCGTGTTAGACGAAGTTGGCCCGCTAGAGCCCACAGAACTTGGCGACCGCTGCGTGGTTCTCACACCCAGCCTCACGCGCATCCTCGCGATCCTTGAAAAGCGGGCAATGATACGTCGCGAACGCCATCCGACTGACAAGCGCAAACAGATCATCCACCTGACCAAAGCAGGCCAAGACCTCATCGCAATTATCGCGCCAGAGGCCCGCAAAATTTACGAAGAACTGGAAGAAGCCTTTGGCAAACCCCAGTTGATAAATTTGCTGAACAAACTCTCAAAGCTATCTGATTTTTAAACAGTAGCCACAAACCGATCCACAATCGTGCCGCTTTCACCCAGTGCATTGCGCGCATCGAATACGGCGCTCCAATCAATCGCTAAAACCGTTTCACGTGCCATAACATCGCGCAAATGTTCACCGCTTGCCACGGCTTTGGCACACGCACTTTTAACAATCGCACGCGCCTCGGTCATTCCCATGTGCCTGGCCAAGGCGAAACTCGCTGATTCCGCCATCATTAATCCATTCGTTTCCTCGAAAATAGCTGCCAAAGCACGCTCATCAACCTGCAACGATTCCACCAATTCCAACCCATGTCGCAGTGCTGCCCCCGTCGCCACGACCAATGACGGCAACGCTAACCACTCCTGCGCCCAGGCCGCACCATCACGCTCCTGCGCATGAACCGCCGCACCTGAAATCTGCGCCACCAATCCCTGCCCCTGCCGTGCCAACGCCAACATAGCCTCGGCGCCCGTCGGGTTTGCTTTATGGGGCATCGTGCTTGATCCACCCGCATTACCAGCGCGAACGCCATCTCCAATTTGCGCAGACAACAATAAATCTTGGGCAATTTTACCCAGCGATCCACAGATCAATCCGCATAGATTTGCGAACTCCAAAATTCCATCACGCGTAGAATGCCAAGGAATTTCAGCGGCACCCAATCCCAACTCGGCCGCCATCACATCTGCCAATTCAAACCCATGTCCTTCGAATGCAGAAAAGTTCCCTGATGCCCCACCCAACGACAGAACCAGCACCCGCTCGCGCATTTGCTCCAGCCGTGTAACGTGCCGCACAAACGGCATCCCCCAACTTGCAACCCGCGCACCCAACGCCGTTGGCGTCGCAATTTGATGCCGCGTTCGCGCGCCCATCGGTGTTTCACGATGCTTTAAAGCCTGCGTTTTCAGCGCGCCCAGCAACGTATTCATCCGTCCATCAAACACGTCAAAAACCCGCCGCAACCGCAGCACCAACGCCGTGTCCAGAATATCCTGCGACGTAGCCCCTTTGTGAACAAAACCCGAATGCCCTTTGCCCTGTTCGCTTTCTTCCATCGCAGCCACAAAATTTGCCACCAATGATGGCACAACGACACCATCGCGCGTCATGCCAGCGGCCAATACGCTGGGATCAATCAAAACTTCTCGCGACATCGCGCTTATCACTGCTGCGCTGTCTTCAGGTATCATGCCCAACTTGCCCTGCGCGGCTGCCAATGCGCCTTCAACCAGTAACATCGCCCGCACTTCGGCACTGTCCGAAAACAAAACCGACAATTCGCCGTCTCCAAACAACCCTTTGGTCATCTGCCCGTCCGCCAGTGAAATCGCCATATCGTTCGTCCTCGTGATCAATCGCCATCAATTTACCCCATCGAGTGCGCACTGACCATCCGATAACCCGCCCCAAATCGTAAACGCGCCAAGGTTACGGGTTGCCCGTTCAACCACGTCACCCGCTCCGTGCAGAACACTGGCTCACCCTCGGCCACGCGTAAGGCCTGCGCCACCCAACCTGATGCTGCCTCCGCACTAAATGCGACTTCCACATCCGTGAACGGCACCTCGCGCACCAACCACCCGTTTGGGCCTTCATTCATAAAATCTGCTGCCAATACGCGCGGAACGACATCCGCGTTGATCCAGCGATCTTCCACCTGAAACGGCGCGGCATCCGCCTTGTGCAAACACCTAACGTGCACAACCTCTGCCACATCCAAATCCAACCGCGCCGCCACCCAATCAGGCGTCGCAATCACCTCTCGTGACAACAACAGATAGCTATATTCCGCCCCGCTCGCCGCGACCTCTTCAGCAACCATCGGCATTTCAAACCGCGCATGGCGCACAGGTGCTGCCCGCACTCGCGTCCCTGCCTTGCGCCGCCGTTCAATGACGCCCTCATCTGATAATTCTTTCATCGCGCGGCTAACCGTAGCCCGTGCCACCCCAAATTCCGCAGCCAATTCCAACTCGTTTGGCAACAACGCCCCCGGCAACAAATCACCACTGCGAATACGTGCCAATAACGCCCCGTGAATGTCGCGGTACCCCATCAAATGTCCGCCACCAGCTGCGCAACCGCCACGCGGTACCGCGCTTCAACCGCCTCACGCGCAACATGTCGTCCACCCTGCACCTTATGGCGTCCACCAGACCAAACATCCGTGACAACTTGGTCATCGGCAGCAAAACACAATCCATCCAACAGCTTATCATTCCCCAACGCACAAAGGCTAACATCTCTACTGTCCGCGGCCACCAAATCCGCCAACGCCCCAACGCGGATTTCCCCCGCGTCGCGACCTACGGCCTGCGCGCCACCCTTGGCCGCCCCCAGATACAGCGTTTCGCCAACCGATCCTTCGCCAACAACCATTACATTGCGTTCTACATCGCGCAGGCGTTGCGAATATTCCAACGTCCGCAATTCCTCGGTTAATGAAATCCGCACATTGCTGTCTGATCCAACACCAAACGCACCACCTGCATTCAGATAGGCAGGCCCGTTAAATGGCCCATCTCCCAAATTCGCCTCCGTAATCGGACATAACCCTGCAACCGCCCCTGATCGTGCCAATCCCAATGTTTCTGCCTGCGTCATATGCGTCGCATGGATCATGCACCACCGCGCATCCACATCCAGATTATCCAACGCCCAGGCCACCGGCCGCGCTCCAAGCCACGCTTCAATCTGCTCCACCTCGGCTGGCTGCTCCGCAATATGCATGTGCACGGGCCCAGCAGGTACGGCCGCTAAAAGAGCCACCAAATCCTCGGGCGAGCTTGCACGCAGAGAATGAGGCGCAATCCCGACACGACCATCTTGCAATCTAGAAACTGCCTTTCGCGCGCCATCAACCAATTCCAAATATTGCGACACATCATTGCCAAATCGCAATTGCCCACCCGCCAACACCTGCTTTTGTGCCCCTCCGTAAGAATACAAAACAGGCAACAACGTTAGCCCAATTCCTGTTGTTTCCGCCGCCGCCGCGATCCGCCCCGATAACTCCGCCACATCGTCATATCGCGCGCCGCCTGTACGGTGATGCACATAATGAAATTCGCCAACGCTGGCATAACCTGCTTCTTGCATTTCAACAAAAACCAACGCGGCAATTGCCTCTACATGCTCGGGCGTCAAACGATCCAAAAACTGATACATCAATCTGCGCCACGTCCAAAAACTCTCTCTCCCAGCCGCGCGATACTCCGTCATCCCTGCCATCGCGCGCTGAAACGTGTGACTGTGCAAATTCGCAATCGACGGTAACAGCGTATCCACCCTTACGTCGCCCGAAGACGCACCAACTTCAATCGCTGCGATGTGCTCATCCAATACCTCAATTGCCACATCATTGGCCCAACCCTGCGCCAATCGCGCCCGCTTCGCTAAGATCAAAGTCACCTTGACACCTTTATGTATAGACATAATAGTCATACGCAAAGAACCATACCCAAGGCAAGCACAGACACATGGACTATAACTTAAACACCGAAAAAAACCCCCTTCCATACTCCCCGTTTAAAGCTTGCACAGTTCCACGCCCCATCGGCTGGCTTTCTACCATTTCAACCGATGGCATTTGCAACCTTGCCCCCTATTCTCAATGGCAAAACCTTACCTTTGATCCACCAATGGTAATGTTTGCCGCCAACCAATACCCAGATGGCCGTCGCAAAGACACCGTTCGCAACGCCGAGGAAACAGGCTGGTTCGTTTGGAATATGGCGACCTATGAATTGCGCGAAGCCGTCAACAAATCAGCCCAAGCATTTGATGCTGATATTGACGAGTTTGATCATGCTGGCATATCAAAACAAGTCGCGAAACAAGCTCCAGGCCCAATGGTCGCCCAAAGCCCCTGTCACTTTGAATGCTCCTATATCTCTACCCACCGCCTGCCAGGAAATTCTCCTGTCGGAACCGTCGATATCGTCTTTGGTCGTGTTGAGCATATCCATGTGGCCGATCACGCACTAACGCCCGACGGCAAACTCGATATCCCAAAAATTCGCCCAATCGCACGCATGGGATATTATGATTATGCAGTGATCGATGACGTGTTTGAAATGCGTATCCCAGGTGCAGGTGCCGCCGCCGATGGCCTCGAAGGCAAAGCCTAACGCCCCTCATTCTTTTTCGTTAAAATACTTTTGCCGAGGGCATGTGAATTAAATTGTCATCCCCAGCGTAATATTATGACTAGACATAATAACTCAAACGCGCCTAAATCCCAGCATACATACTCTCGGGGGAATCAATGGCCGTCTCTGTTCTTACAAACTGCACCGCAGCCTGCCTTACCACGGGCGAAACACCCTATGATCTAATCGATGATGCAGCCATCGTGCTCGACGGAAAACTCATCGCGTGGGTCGGTCCTGCCGCAAGCCTCCCGGCAGAATACGCATCCGCTCAAAAACACGATCAAAACGGCGCGCTCGTTAGCCCCGCCTTGATTGATTGCCACACACACATCGTCTGGGGCGGCAACCGCGCCCGCGAATTTGAAATGCGCCTTAACGGCGCGGGATACGAGGAAATCGCCCGCGCAGGTGGCGGCATTCTTTCCACTGTAACAGCGACCCGTGACGCCTCCCTAAAATCCCTCATCGACAACGCCCTTCCGCGTGTGGACACATTGATCGCTGAAGGCATGACAACCATCGAAATCAAATCAGGCTACGGCCTCGATACTGAAACCGAGCTTAAAATGCTCCGCGCCGCCCGCACCATCGAACGCCTGCGCCCGATCCGTGTTAAAACTAGCTTCCTAGGCGCACATGCCGTCCCCCCAAACATCGACGCAGATGCTTACATCGACAACATCTGCATTCTCGCCCTGCATGCAGCACACGCCGAAAATCTTGTGGATTGCGTTGATGGTTTTTGCGAAGGCATTGCCTTTACACCAGCCCAAATCGCCCGCGTGTTTGATGTCGCAAAATCTCTTGATCTGCCCGTAAAACTTCACGCCGAACAACTTTCAAACCTCGGCGGTACAGCCCTCGCAGCCAGTTACGGCGCTCTGTCTGCAGATCACATCGAATACCTCGATCAAGCAGGCGTTGATGCAATGGCCGCGTCAGGCACAATCGCCGTCGTTTTGCCTGGCGCATTCTACACCCTGCGCGAAACACAGCTCCCGCCTTTTGCCGCACTTCGCGCCGCAAACATCCCCATCGCACTCGCCACAGACGCAAACCCTGGCTCCTCCCCACTTACCTCACTCCTGCTCACACTCAACATGGCGTGCACACTTTTTCGCCTCACACCAGAAGAAGCCCTGCGCGGCATCACCCAAAACGCCGCCCGCGCCCTTGGCCTTTCTGATTGCGGTGAAATCGCGGCAGGAAAACGCGCAGACCTTGCGGTTTGGAACGTAGAACACCCCGCCGAGCTCGCCTATCGCATCGGCTTTAATCCTCTGAAACAACGTATTTTCGCAGGCCAATTATGATCCTTACACCCGGCGCAACCACACTTGCACATTTGTCCGACCTTTTCACCAACGACGCGGCTGCAACGCTCGATCCGATCTGCAAACCCGCAGTGGAACGCGCCGCAGAACGCATCGCACGCGCGGCCAGTTCGAACGAAGCCACCTACGGCGTCAACACCGGTTTTGGCAAACTCGCCAGCATGAAAATCGCGCCCGAAGACACAGAAGCCCTGCAACGCAACCTAATCTTGTCCCATTGTTGCGGTGTCGGCGATCCGATCCCCACATCCCACGCCCGCCTGATGATGACCCTCAAACTCCTCTCCCTTGGGCGCGGCGCGTCTGGCGTGCGCTGGCAGTTAATCGAGCTGATCCAAGACATGCTTGGCGCGGGCGTCACGCCCATCATCCCTGCGCAAGGCTCCGTCGGCGCTTCGGGCGATCTCGCGCCACTTGCCCACATGGCCGCAACAATGATCGGCGAAGGCGAAGCAGAGCTGAACGGCAAACGCATGCCCTCCGCCGACGCCCTTGCCAATGCCAACCTCAGCCCTATCGTTCTTGGCGCAAAAGAGGGCCTCGCCCTGATTAACGGCACTCAATTCTCAACCGCACTCGCGCTTATCGGCTTGTTCGGTGCGTGGAACGCCGCACAAAACGCGCTTCTAATTTCGGCCATGTCCACCGATGCCATCATGGGCAGCACCGCCCCGTTGCAACCAGAAATCCACGCCCTACGTGGTCATCGCGGCCAGATCGAAGCCGCCGACACAATGCGCGCGCTTCTCGCTGGTTCAGAAATCCGCGAGAGCCATATTGAGGGCGACACCCGCGTCCAAGATCCCTACTGCATCCGCTGCCAACCCCAAGTCACAGGTGCTGCGCTCGATATCCTGCGCCAAGCGGCCACAACGCTAGAGATCGAGGCAAACGCCGCCACCGATAACCCCCTCGTGCTTACCGATGCAGACCTGATCGTCTCAGGCGGCAATTTTCACGCAGAACCTGTTGGTTTTGCCGCTGATATCATCGCGTTAGCCGTTTCTGAAATCGGCGCAATTGCCCAACGCCGCGTCGCGCTAATGGTTGATCCAACCCTCAGTTTTGATTTGCCCCCTTTCCTCACTCCCGAACCCGGCCTCAATTCTGGGCTGATGATCGCCGAAGTCACGACTGCCGCTTTAATGTCTGAAAACAAACACTTGGCAAATCCTTGCGTGACCGACAGCACACCAACATCAGCCAACCAAGAAGACCACGTGTCCATGGCCGCCCACGGCGCCCGCCGCCTCACGCCAATGGTCCAAAACCTCAACACCATCCTTGGCGTTGAACTGCTGTGCGCCGCCCAAGGAATAGCATTCCGCACCCCCTTAAAAACCAGCGAACCGCTCCAAAGAGCCATCAAAACTCTGCGAAAATCGGTCCCACCATTGGACCAAGATCGATACCTCGCCCCCGATATCGAAACCGCCAGCAAACTTGTAAGCTCTGGCGCATTCACAACGGCCCAATCCAACTTGCCGATCCTATAAGGAGATTCAATATGAACGACCGTAAAAACGCGCGCGACATCTATCCACCAACGGGCCCAGATTTCACTGCGAAATCTTGGATGACCGAGGCTCCCATGCGCATGTTGATGAACAATCTGCATCCTGACGTGGCAGAAAATCCACATGAATTGGTGGTTTACGGTGGCATCGGCCGCGCCGCCCGTACGTGGCAGGATTTCGATGCGATGGTCGCGACACTGAAAGATCTTGAAGACGACGAAACCATGATCGTACAGTCTGGCCGCCCCGTCGCCGTGATCAAAACTCAAATTGATGCACCCCGCGTGCTTATCGCCAACTCCAACCTTGTGCCGCGTTGGGCCACTTGGGATCACTTCAACGAACTCGATAAAAAGGGCCTGATGATGTACGGCCAAATGACCGCTGGGTCATGGATTTACATTGGCGCGCAGGGCATCGTTCAAGGCACCTACGAAACCTTTGTCGAAGCTGGGCGCCAACATTACAACGGCGATCTGACAGGCAAGTGGATCCTTACAGGCGGTCTCGGTGGTATGGGCGGCGCACAACCCCTTGCGGCTGTATTCGCAGGCGCATCATGCCTCGCGGTCGAATGTAACCCTGAAAGCATCGACTTTCGCTTGCGCACAAAATATCTCGACGAAAAGGCAGATACCCTCGACGAAGCACTTGCAATGATCGACAAATGGACTGCCGCTGGCGAGGCTAAATCGGTCGGTCTTCTTGGCAACGCCGCTGACATTTTTCCAGAACTGGTGAAACGCGGAATCAAACCCGATATGGTCACCGATCAAACATCCGCACACGATCCTATCAACGGCTACCTGCCACAAAACTGGACGATGGCCCAATGGCGCGACAAACGGGAATCTGATCCAAAAGCGGTCGAAAAAGCAGCCCGTGCATCGATGAAAATCCAAGTCAAAGCAATGGTTGATTTCCACAACATGGGCATCCCGACGCTTGATTATGGCAACAACATCCGCCAAGTCGCGCTGGAAGAAGGCCTTACCGACGCCTTCGCTTTCCCGGGTTTTGTTCCTGCTTATATCCGCCCATTGTTCTGCCGCGGCATCGGCCCTTTTCGCTGGGTTGCCCTGTCAGGGGATCCCGAAGATATTTATAAAACAGACGCCAAGATGAAGGAATTGTTTCCAGAAAACAAACACCTACACAATTGGCTCGACATGGCTCAAGAACGCATCGCCTTCCAAGGATTGCCCGCCCGCATCTGCTGGATCGGGCTTGGCGATCGACACAAAGCAGGCCTCGCCTTCAACGAAATGGTGCGCACAGGCGAATTGTCAGCCCCTGTCGTTATCGGGCGCGATCACCTTGATTCAGGTTCCGTCGCCTCTCCGAACCGTGAAACGGAATCCATGAAAGATGGCTCTGATGCCGTGTCCGATTGGCCGCTTTTGAATGCCATGATTAACACCGCGTCTGGCGCGACTTGGGTTTCAATCCACCACGGCGGCGGCGTTGGCATGGGTTTTTCACAACACGCAGGCATGGTCATTTGCGCCGATGGCACCGACGACGCCGCCCGTCGCCTAGAACGTGTTTTGTGGAACGACCCCGCGTCTGGTGTGTGGCGTCACGCCGATGCAGGCTACGCCGAAGCCGTTGAATGCGCCCGCGAAAACGGCCTTCGTTTACCAACGATTTTGGGGAACTAAGCTCACTTTTACAAACACCGCTCACAAGTCCGCGCCCTTTGGCAAAAAACCTGCGTCTATCCCAACTGATGACAGAAGACGTCCAACATGCATTCGAAGAAGACCGCGCAGCTCTAAACGAGGTTCAAATCGGTATGTCCGAAAAAACCACACCTCACATCGACCTCCCCATAGATGGGGGTCAGCTTCGGTTCAGACGCCAACTTGAGGCCATAATCGCCGAAGAAGCGATGGTAGATGAGCGAATGCAAGGCTAATAGAAACCAACGGACGTAACGGCGAAGTTGACGTGCTCCTTTGATTGGCCTCCTTTGATTTAATCGGTTTATTTCAAACCTATTCGATCGAAGGAATACCCATGGGACGGGCTTGGCCAATCCTCATTGTACTTGGTTTCTGTCAATTTTGCGCCAGTTGGGGATCTCTTGCGCTTATTGCGGTGCAAATCGAAATGCGAGCAGGTCTGGGTGTCACTGCATCAGATATCGCCGCCCTTGTTTGGGTTTTCTCACTGTCTCTCGCATTTGGCGCACTTGTCGCTCAGGTTCTCATCGGCCATTGGCAACGCCGCCTCGTGCTTTTGGCCTCTTTGCTTTTGCTCGCAGTTGGTGCAATCGGGTTGGGGTTCGCGCAAAGCTGGGAACAGGCCATGATCGCGCGCATTCTGATGGCACTTGGTGCCGCTTCAGTGATGCCCACAGCTTCTGTTATTGCCGCATCTGTTGTGACGCCAGAACAACGCCCCGCTGCGATGTCCGTGGTCTTTGGCGGCCTCACAGCCTCGCTTGTCATCGCGATGCCCATTTCAAGTGCGGTGGCCGAAGCCGCGGGTTGGCGCGCCGCGTGGTTCGTCGCCGGTGGCGCCGCTCTCACAGCAGCACTTGGCGTTACCTTTGGCGTGCGCACCACAGTTACGGGAACACGCGCGTCTTTTGGTGCCATGATCACGGTCTTGTCCAATCGCGCAACAGGCCTCACGATCGCAACCACCGCGCTCCTGATTTGCGGCGGCTTTATCACCTATGCCATGATCGCCTTTTGGTTTGTCGAAGTCGGTAACGCACCGCGCAGTGCGCTAACATCTGCGCTTCTGGTCTCAGGGATCGCATCCATGATCGGCAACGCATTTTCATCCCACGTCGTGCGCCTGTTTGGTCGCGAAGGCACAATCGTCGCGGGCCTCGGCTTCACGGCCCTGTGTTTCTTGATCCTCTGGGCGATGCCGCATTTATATATCCTATCCTACCCTGCATTTGTTTGCTTTGGCGTCGGATGGGCGCTTTGCCTCGCTCCTTTACAAGCCCGTCTGATGGAAACCGCTGGTCCTCTCGCGCAATTGGCGCTTGCCTTGAATGCCACTGCTTTCTTTGGCGGCCAAGGCCTCGGCGCACTGGGCGGTGGGATCGTTTACACCTCATTCGGGCCCGCCATCTTACCCCTCGCATCCCTTATCGTGCTTGCGCTCACCACTGTGCTTTTCGCAATGTCTCGTCGCGCCTAAATTTGGCACAAAACCCGCGCTTTCCCTTGCCTCCAACAAATCTCCTGCCTAATCTCTTGGGATGGATTACAGCACAAGAATAGACGCCGAAACTTGGGACTTCATCAACAAAACTGGTGAATACTACCCCCCAGAAACCATCACCTACACCGTTGATCAGCAACGCGAAATTTATGACCGCATGTGCCGCGCATTCTTTCAGGGCTACCCTGACGGCGTCACTGTTACCGATCACTACATCGGCGCAATCCCGACGCGCCAATATACATCGGGTGATGCATGCGCGACCGTCATGTATTTCCACGGCGGCGGGTTTGTTGTCGGGGGTCTAGAATCTCACGATGACGTTTGCGCCGAAATTTGCGATCGTACAGGCCTGAATGTTGTTTCCGTCGATTACCGCATGGCTCCCAAACACAAACACCCCGCAATGTACGATGATTGTTTGGCTGCAACGAAACACATCCTTGCGACCACAACGCAGCCCATCCTTCTTGCTGGAGACAGCGCGGGTGGCAACCTCGCCGCCGTGGTCGCCCACACCTTGCGCGATAATCCTCGCCTTATCGGCCAAGTTCTCATTTACCCTGGTCTCGGCGGCGACATCGACGCTGGTTCATTCGTTGAGCACGCCAACGCGCCGCTGCTTACGCGTGACGAAATCGTCTTTTACGAAGGCATCCGTTACACAGACGGCGCCAAACCCGAAAACGATCCTACGGCAGTCCCGCTCCAAGACACTACCTTTGCAAACCTACCACCAACTGTGATCATCTCGGCGGAATGCGACCCTATCACAGATGGCTGCCGCCTTTACCGCGATGCTCTCCAATCCTCAGGTGTCAACGTCGTTTGGTTCAATGAGGTTGGCCTTGTCCACGGCTACCTGCGCGCCCGCACAACCGTAAAACGTGCGCGCGATAGCTTTGATCGCATTATCGCGGCACTTTCTGCTTTGTCCGAAAATGAATGGCCCTACGCCGAATGAACAAACTCATCTGGCTCAGTGACCCACATTTCACGGCCAACGGGTTGGTCCTTGGCCACGACCCACGTATCCGCCTGCAAGCCGCGATTGATTACATCAACACCCATCACAGTGACGCGGATTGCTGCATCATCTCAGGCGATCTCGTCAATCACGGCACTTCGCCAGACTACGCCGCGCTGGCAAGCCAATTGAAATCCCTCAGTGTTCCGATGCTCCCCATGGCAGGAAACCACGACAATCGTGATCTGCTTCGTGAACACTTTACGCTGCCAAAAACGGCCATGCCGGATTTCGTCCAATACAGCATAACGACGCCAAACGGCGAAATCATCTGCCTCGACACCAAAAAAACAGGCAGCGATGCAGGTGAATTCTACCCAGACCGCACCAACTGGCTCGAACTCCACCTCAACCAAAACCCTGAAACACCCACCTACGTGTTCATGCACCATCCGCCACGCCCGCTCGACCTACCGATGCAAGACGCCGATTGCATGGAAAACGGCGATGCTTTTCTAGACATGCTCGCACGATACCGCCAAATCAAACATCTCTTCATCGGCCACGTTCACCGCCCGATCACTGGCACCATGAACGCCATCCCTTTCGCCACCATGCGCTCTGTCTTGTACCAAGTGCCACCGCCAATCCCTGCTTGGAACTGGGACACATTTACCCCCGCTCTTGAAGCACCGCAACTCGGCGTCCTCACCCTAAACGGTGCAGACTACCACCTCCATTACACCCAATTTTGCGACGACCAGACAGGAACCTGACCCATGCGCGATCCTCGTTTTGATATCCTGTTCGAACCCGTGCAAATCGGCCCACACACCACGCGCAATCGCTTTTACCAAGTGCCCCATTGCACTGGCATGGGCTATCGTCACCCCAACGCCGAAGCAGCCCATCGCGGCGTAAAGGCCGAGGGAGGCTGGGGCGTTGTGTCTACCCAAGAAACCGAAATCCATCCCACCTCCGATTTGTCCCCCGCAAACGAGGCCCGCCTCTGGTCCGACCAAGATATCCCCGCCCTGCGCTTGATGACAGACGCCGTTCACGAACACGGTTCTTTGGCCGCCGTTCAACTTGTCCACGGCGGCTCTCATTCCCCGAACCTTTATTCTCGCGAAACCGCTATCGCCCCGTCGCCAACCCCGATTGATTGGGGCGGCCCGTTACAAGCGCGCGAAATGGATCTAACCGATATCCGCGCCCTTCGTGGTTGGTACGTGGCCGCCGCAAAACGCGCCAAAGCAGCCCAATTCGATATCGTCTACGCCTATGCAGGCCACGACATGACCATCCTGCAACATTTTTTGTTATCCCGTCACAACCACCGCACTGATGAATACGGCGGTAGCTTTGATAACCGCCTCCGCCTGTTCCGTGAGGTGGTCGCGGACCTAAAAGACGCGGTCGGCGACACATGTGCCATCGCCATCCGCCTTGCCGTAGATGAGCTGATGGGCGCTGACGGAATTGAACATCAAGCGGAGGGCCGCGATGTCATCGAAGCCCTCGCCGAAGAACCCGATCTGTGGGACGTGAACCTGTCGGATTGGTCAAACGACAGCCAAACCTCTCGCTTCGCCAAAGAAGGTTTTCAAGAGCCCTACACCGCCTTTGTGAAATCCGTCACCACCAAACCCGTTGTCGGCGTGGGCCGCTATACTTCCCCCGATACAATGGTTCGCCTGATTAAATCTGGCCACCTAGACCTCATCGGCGCGGCGCGTCCCTCCATCGCTGATCCGCATCTGCCCAATAAAATCTCGCAAGGCCGCATCGACGACATCCGCGAATGTATCGGGTGCAACATCTGCACCGCAGGCGACAACACCAACGTCCCGATGCGTTGCACTCAAAACCCGACAGTGGGCGAAGAATGGCGGCGCGGCTGGCACCCCGAACGCGTACAACCCATCACATCCGCCAAACGACACCTCATCATCGGTGGCGGCCCCGCTGGGCTAGAGGCGGCTCGGACGCTAACCCAACGCGGCGCAGACGTCACCCTCGCCGAAGCCCGCGATACATTCGGCGGTCGCGTCACCCTCGAATCCAGCCTCCCCGGCCTTGCGGAATGGGCCCGCGTGCGTGATTGGCGTCTTGGTCAACTCAACGACAAACCCAACGCGCAACTCTTTACCCAATCCCCGCTCACCGCCGACGATATCCTCGCCTACGGCATCCCTAACGTCGCCCTCGCCACAGGCAGCACATGGCGCACCGACGGCGTAGGCCGGACCCACAAGCGCCCACTACCATTCCTTAACGCACCAAACGTCTGCTCTCCCGATACCCTCATGGCAAATGGCCCCGAGCAACTCCCCAAAGGCCCCATCGCGATCTTCGACGACGACACTTTCTACCTCGGGTCCGTCCTCGCCGAACGGGTCGCCAACACTGGTCACGAGGTCCTGTTCATCACCCCGAGCGCAATCGTCGCGCCGTATTCTGAAAACACGCTGGAACAAGCCCGCATCCAATGCCGCTTGATCGAGTTGGGCGTCAAAATCCTCCCCCTAACCAAACTCGCAAATCTAACGGCAGACACAATCACCACCGCCTGCATCTACTCCGAAACACAAACCACCCACGCCTGCGCCACCCTAATCCCCGTCACTATGCGTCTGCCCAAGGATCAACTTTGGCACGACCTGCAAGCACGCAAAAACGAATGGGCAGACGCAGGTCTGAAATCCGTTACAAGAATAGGCGACTGTTACGTCCCAGGCCTCATCACCTTGGCAACGCAATCGGGATATCGATATGGAGTGGGGTTTGGGGAAGCGGAGCAGGCGCCCAAACGTGAGGTGTTTGTTGGTAGTGGTTTTCAAGCTTAGTCCTGTGAAAGATCATCCACTCTCGGAAAAGGTGTCGTCAAACGAACGCCATTCAAAGTATGCGTACAACACGCGCAAAACGGGGTCATATTTTCAGCCGTCACGTCAGGATTAACCAGGGCCAACGCATTGTCATCGTCAATATACAGCCCGCTAAAATACGAACTTTCCCCCGATCGAAAAACGGCCTGACCCTCAGATAAATCAGGCGCAACCATCCACCAGATCGGCTCTTCTTGATCTAACCTTGAAATGGCTTCGCTATAAACATCGTCCCAATTTTTTCCGGCGCGCGACAAAAGGAATTTAAACAGCGGTGTATAATCATACCCGTGCCGCTGCCCCGAATGCATCGACCCATACGCGGCCACATTTGTCGAAGCAGCTTTCGTATGCCGCTCCCATTTGGCCTTTGCGCCCGATCCATGCCTAACGCCATGCGTTCTTGTGTTCACAGAACGAAACAGCGGTTTTTTCTGGCCCATCACCCCAAAAACACCTCACCCTTCATCGTCTCTGGAACCTCGGTCCCCATCAACGACAAAATCGTCGGCGCTAATTGCACCTGCTCCAGCACAGTCTCACTGTCTGGCCCTTTGGCATCGCCAAAATAATACAGCGCAAACTCTTGCTGTAACTCTGATCGCCCGCCGTGATGCCCGCGCTCGTCTTGCCCATGATCCGCCGTGACAATCACGTCATACCCCGCAGCGCGCCACTTCGGAATGAACGGTGCCAGCATCTCATCCATGATGAAACACGCCGCGTCCATTTCTTCGCTTTCGTGAAAATACCGATGCCCCATACTGTCGAGCGTACAGGTGTGCAGCATCCCGTAATCCAACCCAAATCGCAGGCACAAATTGGTTAGCGAACCAAACAAATCCAGATCACACGGCGTCATCTGGTTGGCATGCCCATAGCCCGTCATCGTGTGGAACCGTCCGTGATTGATCGTCTCGCTCTCAGGCTCATCATATTCCACATCGCGCACATTATCGAACGGGTGGCGGTTGAAAAACTCTGACCAAAACGAATGCGCAACCGCTCCCGTCACGCCGCATGCGCGCCGCACCTCTGAAAATACATCTGGATGGGTCAGTCGAAACACATTGCCGTTGCCCGTACACCCATGTTCCGCAGGCACGACGCCTGTATGAATGGACGCATAACAGCTCGCTGAAATCGACGGCAGCACAGAACGCATCTTCCACTTTCGCGCATTGCCCGCATCTACATGGCCTTCAAGGTTGCCAAACAGCCGCCCCCAATTGCGCCACGGTACCCCGTCCAAAATAATCAACAGAACTTTGCGTTTCATCAATTTTCCTCTGATCCAATTTTACAGACCACCCAGCCCGTTAAGAATATACAGCGCCGGCAGGATTGTCCCTATCGTTATTGCGATCAGAAACCCCAACAAAGGCCCCCATTCATCAATAAACCCGCTGGTAAACATCCACCCCATTACAAGAAACGCGATGACGATCCCAATCGCGACCAACTCAATCGTAGCCGATTCAACCAACCGTCCGATCATGCGGCCTTAGTTCCCCGCGCTTTCCATTTTGCGGTTTGCAATCACGTCTTCCAACCAACCGAGCTTCATCTCGGGGACGGATGACAACAACAGATCAGTGTAATCATCAAATGGCGGTGACAGCACTTTGGACTTTGATCCGTAGCGCACAACTTCGCCTTGATACATCACCGCAATACTGTCCGCGATTGCCTTCACTGTTGCCAGATCATGGGTGATAAACAGATAGGCCACGCCTTCGCGTTTCTGCAAATCCAACAGCAGCTTTAGAATACCATCCGCCACCAATGGGTCGAGCGCGGAAGTCACCTCGTCACAGATGATAATCTTGGGTTTCGCGGCCAGTGATCGCGCAATACAAACCCGCTGTTTTTGTCCACCAGACAGCTCGGCGGGATAGCGGTCAATAAACCCGTCACCCATCTCAATCTCGTCCAGCAACTCTTTGATACGCTTTTGTTTTTCCGCACCGCGCATCCCGAAATAGAACTCTAGCGGCCGCCCGATTATCGTACCAACTGTCTGGCGCGGGTTCATCGCCACATCCGCCATTTGGTAAATCATCTGCAATTCGCGCAAATCTTCTTTGCTGCGCTGCGCCAGATCAGGCGACAATGTGCGCCCTGCAAAATCAATCTGCCCAGTGCTTGGCGGCAACAGCCCCGTAATCACACGCGCCAGTGTGGATTTACCCGAGCCACTTTCACCCACAACCGCTAGCGTCTGACCGGGATGCAATTCCACATTGATGTTCTTCAGAACATCAAAATTCGTACCCTTATACCGCGCGGTTACATTTGAAACCGTCAACACGGGCTCCGGTGTTGCAGCCTTTTCTTCGTGGTCGATGGATCGCACAGACACCAACGCCTGCGTATAGTCTTCTTGTGGGTTGTTGATGATCTGATCGACAGGCCCGTACTCCACGGTTTCGCCCATTTTCAGCACCATAATGTCATCAGACACCTGCGCCACCACGGCCAAATCGTGCGTGATGTACAGTGCCGCCACACCCGTGTCGCGAATGGCCGCTTTGATCGCCATCAAAACATCAATCTGCGTGGTTACATCCAGCGCGGTGGTTGGCTCATCGAACACGACCAAATCAGGTTGCGGACACAGCGCCAACGCCGTCATGCACCGTTGTAATTGCCCACCAGACACCTGATGGGGATAGCGCGACCCGATGTTTTCTGGATCGGGCAGACCCAGTTTATCGAACAACTCAACAGCGCGCGCTTCTGCATCGCGGCGCGAAAATTTGCCTTGCGAAACAGCCGCTTCGGTCACCTGTTCCATGATCCGCTTGGCAGGGTTAAATGACGCCGCCGCAGATTGGCTAACATAGGTCACATCGGCGCCGCGCAATTTGCGCAGATCGCCAATCCCGTGCTTGAGGATATCAACACCGTTGACCCAAACCTCGCCGCCCGTGATCTTTACGCCGCCCCGACCATAGGCCATGGCTGACAATCCGATTGTGGATTTTCCCGCACCAGATTCACCGATCAGCCCCAGCACTTTGCCTTTGTCCAGATCGAACGAAACGCCATGCACGATTTCAATGTCATGGGGCTTTGCGTTTGGCGGGTAAACTGTCGCGCCAATCTTCAGATCACGCACTTTCAACATAAGATCGCTCATCCGCGTCCCCCTTTCAAACTGGTGGTTCGGTTCAACACCCAATCCGCCACAAGGTTCACAGAAATCGCCAATGTCGCAATCGCAATGGCGGGCATTAACGCCGCAGGAACACCGTAAATGATCCCCTCTTTGTTTTCTTTCACAATGCCACCCCAATCAGCTGCAGGCGGTTGAACACCCAAGCCAAGGAACGACAAGGTCGATACGAATAAGATCATAAAGATGAAGCGCAGCCCCATTTCAGCCACAAGCGGTGACAATGCGTTTGGTAGAATTTCACGGAAAATGATCCATGCTCGGCCTTCGCCACGCAATTTTGCAGCCTCAACATAATCCATCACATTGATATCCAGCGCCACAGCGCGGCTCAATCGGAACACCCGCGTGCTATCTAGCAAGCCCATCAACAGGATCAGCACCGTCATCGTCACAGGCATCACCGACAAAACCACAA
>JABBAP010000033.1 GCA_018607905.1 Paracoccaceae bacterium
AAATCATATTCCAACGCACCCACAGGGCAATAAGGCGCAGACGCGGTTACTTTTGCGCCCTCAGGCACTTGCGTCACTTGATCTTGGTGCCAAACATGGGCGTCAACTGTGCCTTTGTCGGTGTCAAATGTTTGGATGCCGACAACATTACCCTTTGACGTTTTCTCGGCCTTACCGCCAAATGTATCAGCCATGATCTGATGACCAAAGCAAATGCCGAAAATCGGCTTTTCCGCGGCCTTGGCATCGCGCAACAGTTGGCGCAGCGGTTCCATCCATACCATGTCATCATAAACGCCGAACTCTGAACCCGTCAGCAACAAACCATCAAACGTTTCAAGCATGGGCATCGGCGCACCACCCTCGGCCACATCCACCGAAAAGAAATCGGCATCTGGCAAACCCTGCGAAATCCACGCAATCGTCTGCTCGCCAACACGGGGCAGCCCTTCCAACATTGGCGTTGGATGCGTCGTCAGATCAAGAACCGCGATCCTCACCAGTCAAATACCCTATCAATTCCAGCCATCTTTACACCGGTAAAGGCAGAGGCCTCAAATGACAACGCACGCAAATCCTCAACTTCAAGATTGTGAACGGATGACTTGCCACAGGCCTTGGCCAGCGCAGTCATTTCCATCGTCATCGCTGTCAGATACCGCGCAACACGTTCCGCGCCCGCATGTGGATCCATACGTTTTTCCAGCTCGGGATCTTGTGTCGCCACACCCACTGGGCACATGCCTGTATGACAGTGATGACAGGCGCCTGGGCTTGTGCCCAACTTCGCGTAATCCTCCAAGTAACGAGGCGAGTTACATCCCATCGCGATCATAGCCGCATTACCGATCATCACTGCATCAGCACCGAGCGCAATTGCCTTGGCCGCATCCACGCCTGACCGAATACCGCCCGCCGCAACCAACGAAACCTTGCCCGTCATGCCACATTCATCCAAAGATTCACGCGCCGCACGGATGGCCGACATGTTTGGAATACCTGTGTGGTTCAGCAACATTTCAGGCGATGCTCCCGTGCCTCCCTCGGCCCCATCCACAACGATGATATCCGCGCCAGCCTTCGCCGCAACAGCCACATCAAAGCGTGGCCGTGTCGCGCCCATTTTGATAGAAATCGGCACTTTGTAATTCGTCGCAATGCGCAGTTCTTCGATTTTCACGGCCAGATCATCCGCGCCCAAGAAATCAGGATGACGAATGGTAGACCGTTGATCCACGCCCTCTGGCAACGTGCGCATTTTTGATACACGCGGGGATACTTTCATCCCCAGTAGCAACCCACCAGTGCCGGGTTTCGCGCCCTGCCCCACAACAATCTCTAGTCCGTCCGCACGCCGCAAATGCTCCAGATCAATGCCATACCGCGCAGGCGACATTTGATAGACGAGCCGCTGGGATGCCTCGCGCTCCTCCTCCAGCATGCCACCTTCACCCGTACAGGTCATCGTCCCAACTTTGGACGCGCCATACCCAAGCGAGGCTTTGGCAGATGCGGACAACGCGCCAAAGGACATGGATGCGATATAGATCGGGATTTTCAACTCCAGCGGGTTTTCTACAATCCCGCGTCCACCGCCCAAAATCGTCGTCGTGTCACATTTTTCGCGGTACCCTTCCAATGGCAGTCGCGTCATCGTTGCAGGCACAAATGTCAGGTCATCAAAGGTCGGCATCCGTTTGTTGAACGAATTGTAACCCCGCACCTGATACCGCCCCAACTGGGCCAACGCGTGGACCTCGGAAATCGCCTCAGGCGTCCAACGGGCGGACCCGCCTTCATCGTAAGACGATGGAACACCCGCAGGGCGGCCTTCTACAGCGCCGCCATCTTTAAACCGAATTTCATCCTCGGGGGGGAGTTCGAACGGATAGTCATATGGTTTGCTTAGATCATGAGCCATGCGCTTGCGTCCCTGCTTTCAAAATACCAAAGGCGCTGGCCAGACACCAGTTTGCGCCATTCACGTGACGTATCGACCAGACCCAACGGGTCCAATATCGCGTCCACTTCTGCAACTTCCTCGGCTGTCGGTTCTACGGCATGGGCATCAACGCCCAAACTGTCGATTTCACCTGCAACCCAAATTTCGCCTTCCCACAAGGCGTCTGCACAGCTTTCGCCAGCACCGCCCAGCGCGATGATTTTACCGCTGTGCGCCATAAACCCAGACTGATAGCCAATTTTGCCTTCGACCACTATATTGCCACCCTTCATGGCAACACCACAACGCGGACCAGTATCGCCCTTAACATGGATCGTGCCGCCCATCATGGCAGCCCCGCACGACATGCCCGCATAGCCACCAACGGTGATATGCCCTTTGGACATGCCTTCACCGCAGGCCCAGCCGGCGTTGCGTTCAATATCAATGGTCGCGCCCACATTCAGCCCGCCACAGTAATATCCGGTCGATCCTTCAAAGCTGATCTGGCACCCATCAGGCAATCCAATGCCAAGATTGTGGCGCGACAGCGTGTTCACCACGCGGATAACTTTGCCTGCCGCGGCGGCCTCTTGCATCTCTTCGTTGATCTCTTTGATGTGGCGTTTGCCAACATCAATTACATGCTCGCTCATGCCGCAATACTCCGATTACCAACACCCCAAAGCCCCATCAAGGACGGCCCATCGTGGTTGATCACATCACATTCGCCCGGGAACACACGACGCACGGCCTGTTCTTCGGTGGCCATGGCCAAATCGCCGTCTTGATCAATCACCACCAACGGTTTCATCGCGAAACGATCCTTGGCAAAGCCGATCCCGTCAGGGTTTGCAATCATGTAGGTGAATACACCATCAATGCTGCCGATTGATTTTTTCAACGCTTGGGGCATCGTGAGGCCAGCCTTCATCTGATCACTGACCCACACGGCAATCAGCTCGCTGTCGTTTTCCGTCAGGAACCGATAGCCTTGGCGTTCCAGCTTGTCGCGCCACGTAAAATAGTCGGTGATCTGGCCGTTATGCACGATCGCCACATCGCTAAATGGACGCGCCCAAAACGGGTGGCTCGCATTTGGCAGCACACTGGATTCTGTGGCCAAACGGGCGTGCCCCAAACCATGGGTGCCGTGCATGTCGCGAACGCCATGCTTGTCAGCAACTTCGGAAGACCCGCCCATATCTTTGATAATTTCTAGGGAGCGACCACAAGACTGGATTTCAATCCGATCCGTCAGCGTATCGGCATCTGCAACCCAAGCCGTCAAATCAGCGGGATCTTTAATCTCCATGCGAAAACAGTAATGCTTATTCTTGTCAGACAAGATTTTCGGCTCTGACAGAAAATCGCTGCCATGATCGCGCAAAACATTCATGAAATCGGCAAGATCGCCGTCCATCTGCGCCTTGTTAAATCCCATCCCCCGCAATACATATCCGGTATCGCGTGGCGCACCGTAAATCGCAAAACCGGTACTATCTGCACCTCGATGCGATTGCGCGTCCATTAAATCGACCAAGTCACGGCCAACGGCCCCGACGCCTTGCATTATTCTTCCAGCAATTCCGCACATAATGTGAGTCCTCTCAAAGTTATGTATACTGTATACAGTATGCAAATACAGGCAAGTGAAAATCGCACGGTCCCTACAGGCAGCCTTGCCCCTTGCCAGTGTATTTGTGGATTCTGTATACTGCGTACAAAGAACAAGGGATCAATCATGGCCTTCAAAAGCATCCAGCCCGCACGCCGCCGTTTGGCAGACGAGGTTTATGAAGAACTGATCGAGGCGATCATTCGCCGCGATATCGGCCCAGACGACAGCCTTGTCCAAGAAAAACTCGCCGCTGAAATGCAAATCAGCCGCACACCCGTGCGCGAAGCCCTGATGCGGCTCGAAAACGAAGGCGTGCTCGAAGTTTCAAAACGTGGCAGCTTTCGGCTCTATCAAATGGGTGATGAGGAGGTCAAAGAGCTGTATCAATCCCGCGCCGCAGTCGAAGGACAATGCGCGCGCATCCTCGCCGTAAACCACACACCCGAAGACATCGCCTATTTGCGCGGTGTCGTAGAACGCGAAGAAAACGTAACAGATCATTCCGTGCGCGGGTATTTTGAGGCAAACCGCAACATTCACATGTCGTTTGTTGAACGCGCCAACAATCGTTTCCTGATGGATATGTTCAACATGATTTGGGGCAAAGCGCTCGTCTTTCCGCTGTTTGCCACTATCGAAAACGTCGAACTCGAAAAATCACTCGGCGATCACATGCAGCTGGTCGATGTCATCGCAAGTGGTGACAAAACAGAAGCTCTCGAAGTGTTCACAGATCACATCCAAGACGGCTTTAACCTCCAGATCGCGGGCCTTCACGCCTCCTAAAATCAACTCCGCAAACGAAATGTGATCAGTCATGTCCGATGAAGAAACAGCCTTCAATCGCGTTGGCGAAGCAATCGAAAATGCAGTGTCGTCACAAATGTTCGGCAAAAAATGCTATAAAATCGGCGGCAAAGCCTTTCTCTGCTTCTTCCAAGACGCGATGGTTTTCAAACTAACGGGTCAACATCACACCGATGCGCTCGCCTTGAACGGATCAATTCTATTCGATCCATCGGGCAAGGGTCGCCCGATGAAAGAATGGGTCCAAGTCAGCTTTGAACACCAAAACCAATGGGCGGAATTGGCCAACGCGGCCCACGATTACGTCGCTGGAAAATAACCCATTTTCGGCAAATATTGCGTTCGCTACCGCGCCAACGTACTCCCACGCGCCATCATCTCGGTCGGGAACTCTTCTCGAATCAGGGCTGTTTCTTCACCTGCGATCAAACGCACGATCAATCCCGCTGCCTTTTCACCTATTGTTTTTGCAGGAATACGCACCGTCGTCAGGCTCGGCTCCATCTCCTTTGATCCTTTAAAATCTCCAATCCCAACAACCGATAATTCTGTCGGCACACCAACACCAGTCTGTACCGCTGCATAGACACAGCCCTGCGCAATTACGTCATTCCCACACAGCAGCGCCGTCGGGCGACACGGCCCACCCAACAGCTCTGCACAAACCGCCTTAGCTTGCGCCACGCTATATGGTGAAACCCATTTGCGCGTTTCAGGAATATCAATGCCCGCCGCCGCGAAAACCTCCAACGCGCCGCGCATTCGATCCGCAGAACGATCATTTCCGCCTGTATTTGGGAACACCAAACCAATATCGCGATGCCCTAAATCTACCAAATGCTGCGCAGCCATTTGCCCAGCCACGAAATTCTGCGCACCAACACATGAAATCTTCGATTCCGCATCAAAATTCCAAATCGCAACGGCTGGCAACGCTTGCTGTTCCAACATGCGGTAGGTCTCCTGTGAATGCTCCAACCCAATCAACGCAACCCCATCGACACGATGCTCCAACAGTTTGCGCACGACCGCATATTCACGTTCCAAATCATACCCGTGCGACGTCATCAATATCGTGAAACCCGCCGCTTCCAACGTTTCCGAAAACGACTGCACCAATTCTGCAAAAATCGCGTGATCAATCGTTGGCACGACCAACCCCACGGTCCCGGATCGTTTCCCATGCATCGCTTGCGCCGCCCGATTTCGGATATATCCAAGCTTACGCACTGCGCGGTCAATCTTTTTGCGAGTCGCGGGATTCACCAAATCAGGATGGTTAAACGTACGCGACACCGTTGACGCAGACACTTTTGCAGCACGTGCAACAGTTATGATATCGACTTTATCTATTTGTTTTCGCTTCATTAAAACACCTCCAAACAGTAATTTTATGAAAACATTTGCAATACTATTTTCATGGCCTAATCTGATAAGTCAACAAAAGCGTTTCATCAAGTTTTTGAAATGCCATTAACCGTTGGGAGGCGGGATGGACTTTATCTTCTACTTTGGCGATGTGTTTACCTTCACATCCATCGCGCTGTTGCTGGCTGGCACGTTCTTTGGCCTGATCCTTGGCGCTACACCCGGCCTTTCCCCCACAATGGCGGTGGCGCTCGCCATTCCATTCACCTTCAAGCTCGACCCCGCCCAAGGCCTAATCCTACTTGGTGCTTTGTACACCTCAACCGTTGCCGGCGGCGCCGTCAGCGCAATCCTTCTTAAGATTCCTGGCGCACCCGCCAACATCGCGACTACGCTTGATGGTCACCAAATGGCCAAAAACGGCCAAGGTGCCCGCGCTCTGCAACTCTCCTTCCTAGCGTCCCTTGTCGGCGGCGTCTTCGGCATCCTCGTGCTGATCTTCATGGTCAAACCGCTCGCCAACGTCGCGCTGTTCTTTGGCTATTCCCACTACTTCTGGCTCGCCATTCTTGGCGTCACAATCATCGGCTCACTCGGCTCCAAATCCGTGGTCAAAGGCTTGCTTTCAGGGTGCATCGGCCTCTGGCTCGCCACAATCGGTTTTGACGATATCCTCGGCACACAGCGGTTTATCTTCCACCCAGCGCTAGGCGGTGGCATCCACATTATCGCCGCCCTTATCGGTATTTTCGCCATCCCCCAAGTGATCGAAATGTTCGCCAAAGGCCGCCAAAAAGTAAATATGGAAGCGATCGAGGTCGAAAAACACTCCATCAGCCAAGCCGCGTCCGAAATCACCAGAAATCCACGCGCGCTCGGGATCGGTACAGCTGTCGGCACCATCATCGGCCTAATCCCCGGCATCGGCGGGCAAATCGCAGGCCTTGTTGCTTACGATCAATCGCAGAAATTTTCGCCAGACAAAGCCAAATACGGCACCGGCCACCCCGAAGGCCTCATCGCTGCGGAAAGCGCAAACAACGCGATGGTCGGCCCATCGCTCGTCCCTCTTCTAACGCTCGGGATCCCGGGCAGCCCAACCGCTGCTGTCCTCCTCGGCGGCCTTATCATCCACGGCATTTTCCCGGGAACCGACCTTTTCGATAACCATCCCGAGGTCGCATGGACCTTCATCAACTCGATGCTGATCGGCCAAGTCGTGATGTGTCTGTTCGGCCTTTATATCGCGGGCCTCGCCGCGCGCATCGCCCAAGTCCCGCAATCCGTCATGGCCGCAATCGTCCTCGGCCTCGCCCTGTTCGGCAGCTATTCCGTGCAAACCTCAATGGGTGACGTTTATGTCATGGGTGCGCTTGGCATCGCGATGTATTTCCTTGAACGCTATGGCTTTTCGGCAGCACCACTCGTTCTCGGCCTCATCCTTGGCCCAATCGCGGAGAGCAACTTTGTCACGGGTTCCACCATCGCCGCCGCGCAAAACGGCACCTTCATTTACTTCTTCACAGGCTGGTTAAACTTCATCCTTATCGGCCTCGTTGTTGCCTCCATCGCCTATTCCGCATGGTCCGAAATCTCTGCGAAGAAAGGGGCCACAGCATGAACCGCTTAGAACAAATCATCCCGACAGGCATCATCGCCGCCGTCGGTATTTGGGTCGCGTGGGTCAGCTATACCCAGCAACCCTCAGAAGCATTTCTTTTTCCGCGCATCTTCTCAGGTGTCTTTGTGGCCCTATCGCTCTGGACTTTGATCGAGGCGATCCTCGGCAAAGGTGCCAAAGGCAGCGGGTTATCCGTATCAATGGTGAAAAACTTTGCCCCGGGTGTCATCATCATGGTGATTTACCTGTTCTGGGCCGCGAAATTCTTTGGCTTTTACACCGCCACCACCGTTACTTTCTTCATTCTTTTGTCCCTCTACGATCCAGCATCGCACAACGAGCTGAAATCATGGGGCAAACGCGCGCTCATCACGGTCTGCTTTATAGCCGTAATGTATGGTCTCTTCGCAAAACTCCTCAGAGTATACACACCGCGAGAGATATTTTTCTGACCGCTGGGAGGCGGTTTCACCTAGGGAGAACGATTATGAAAAAACTACTAGCAGGGGCAGCCATCGCGCTCGCCGCACTTACGACACAGGCTGCAGCCGATGGCCACGCCAACTATCCAGACCGTCCGGTCATGATGGTTGTCAGCTACGGCGCAGGTGGAGCAACCGATTTCCAAGCCCGCATCGTAACGATGACAGCTGGCAACGAAGATGCGCTTGGCATGCCAATCGCGATCCTCAACAAACCAGGTGCTGGCGGTCGTGTTGGCTGGAACTGGTTCGCAACACAAGCCGAAGCAGATGGCTACACATTGTCCGCCTACAACGTGCCACACTTCATCGCGCAATCCATCAAAGGCGGCGTTGAATATTCCACAGACAGCTTTGAGCCCATCGCAAACTGGGGTGCTGATCCTGCGGTATTTGTTGTTTCAACAGATAGCGAAATGAACTCCATGGCAGACGTCGTAGCATTCGCCAAAGCCAACCCAGGCAAATTGACCTTCTCTGGCGCTGGCCTGTTTGTGGGTCACCACATCGCAGCTTTGCAAATTGAAAAAGCAGCTGGCGTGAAAATGGCTTACATCCCAACCAAAGGTGGCGGTTCTGCTGCTATGAAAGCGGTCATCGCCGGTGATGTTATGGGCGGCGTAAACAACCTGTCCGATGCGTTTCGTGCCGCAGCTGCCGGCAACGTGAAAATCTTGGGCGTGGCTGATCTCGAACGCTCCTCGTTCCTGCCAGACGTTCCAACAATGATGGAACAAGGCCTAGACGTGGACAATTCTTCCGTAAACTTCCGCGGTGTAATGGTGCCAAAGGGCACGCCACAAGGCGTCATCGACAAGCTGGCCGAAACTGTTCCAGCCATGTTCGCCAACAAACGTGTTGCAGGTAAAATGAAAGCAGGCGGCTCGCCAATGCACATCATGAACCGTGCAGAAGTGCAGGCCATGTGGGCGGCTCGCCAAGAAACACTCGAAGCACTGCTCGCAGGGCTTTAAGCAATCCCAGAAGACGGGTGGGGCCATAATGGCCCTACCCACCCTAAAACAAAGCAGCCTTTTTCGCAAAATCTGAACAATCAGATTTTACATAAAACGCTACACTTACAGGAGCCTTGATATGAACGTCCAAGATGATCTGATCGCCGTAGACGATGTACTGGCCCGCGCCCACACCGCCCAAAAAGCCTATGAAGCAGGCGCGGCCCAAGACCGCTATGATCGCGCCGCACAAGCCGCCGCTTGGGCCATCATGGAGCCGGCCCGCAACAAAACACTGGCTGAACTGGCCGTTCAAACCACTGGCCTGGGAAACGTGCCCGACAAGATTACCAAAAATCACCGCAAAACTCTTGGCTTGATGCGCGATATCGCCACCGCCAAAACCTGCGGCGTCATATCTGACGACCCTGCAACAGGCATCACTGAAATCGCCCGCCCTGTTGGGGTTGTGGGCGCGGTTGTTCCCTCTACGAACCCCGCTGCAACTCCTGCTAACAACATTATCAACGCGCTCAAAGGCGGCAATTCTATTGTCGTCGCCCCTTCCCCCAAAGGTGTTGCTAGCTGCGAACTGCTGATCCAATACATCCACGCCGAATTTGACAAACTCGGCCTGCCACATGACCTCGTGCAAATGGTCCCAGCTCCGGGCTCCAAGGCCAAAACCCAACGCATGATGGAAGGCGTGGATCGCGTGATCTGCACAGGCAGCCAAAACAATGTCCAACGCGCACAAACCTGCGGTACACCCGCCGTCGCTGTTGGGGCTGGCAACGTGACAGTGATCGTTGATGAAACCGCAGACCTAAAAGCCGCCGCTGAAAAAATCACTGCCTCCAAAACCTTTGATAACGCCACATCTTGTTCTTCTGAAAATGAAGTCATCGTTGTTGATGCAATCTACGACGCATTCGTTGCTGAAATGGCCAAAGCGGGCGGCGCACTTGTGCAAGACGAGGCCCGTATTATTGCCAAACTTTGGCCTGACGGGCATCTAAACCGCGAAGTCATCGCCCAAGATGCTGACAAAATGCTTGCGGCCCTCGGCTTTGCAGACGAAGTCCCCGCAGACACAAAATTCCTCGCGGTCGAAACGACCGGCATTGGCCCAGACCATCCGCTTTCAGGCGAAAAACTCAGCCGTGTTCTGGCAATTTATCGCGCCAAAGATTTCGCTGATGCCACAAACACCGCCGCTGAGATTCTGTCCCACATGGGCGCTGGGCATTCCATCGGTCTACATTCAACAGATGACAACCGCGCCATTCAACTTGGCCAATCCATCCCAACCTGCCGCGTCATCGTGAACCAAGCACACTGCTTCGCTACAGGCGGCGCGTTCAACAACGGCATGCCGTTTTCCCTGTCTATGGGGTGTGGCAGCTGGGGCGGAAATTCCATTGACGACAATTTAAATTGGAAACACTTCATCCAAACGACCAAAGTAATCCGCGAAATCCCACCCGTTGAACCCAGCCCCGAAGATATTTTCGCCGACTATTGGGCAGCGACAGGCCAATGAAGCCGCCCCAAGGAAGCATCCGCGACTGGCTCGATAAACGCGCAGGCAGCGATGCCATCGCATTTCTGTTCCCAGAAGGCGAAGAGACCCTCACTTGGGGTGATCTTCAGCGCGAGGCCGCTCGCATCGCCAACCACGTAACAGCACAAGGCATTCCCAAAGGCGACAGTGTCGCCGTGATGCACCCCAACGGGCGCGGCGGCGTGCTCGCGCTATTCGGCCTTTTGTACGGCGGATTTCGCGCAACAATGATCAACCTCGTGGCGGGCCAAGACGCAATCGCTTACGCCCTCGATCATTCAGAGGCACGTTTCGCATTTGTGCACACCCAAGCCCAAGACATGTTCAATTCAACGGCCAAAAACATCGTATCGTTGGATTTGACAGGAAATGACACTGCGTCCCTTCATCCAGTCACAGCGACAGACCACGCGCTTTTGATGTACACATCGGGAACTACGGGTCGCCCCAAAGGTGTTGTTCACACCCATTCCAGCCTGCTTGCAGGTGGCTGGACCCCTGCCCTTGCACATGAATTAACCCCAGCAGACCGGGGCTATTGCGTCCTGCCAATTTATCACATTAACGGCCTATGTGTGACGGTCATGGGCACTCTTATCGCTGGCGGTTCGCTCGCAATGGTTCCTAAATTTTCTGCCAGCAAATTTTGGCGTCATATTGAGGAAACGGGCGCCACATGGTTTTCAGTTGTCCCCACCATCATTTCACACCTTTTGCACGGCGCAACCTCGCCCGGCCCGCACAAACTTCGCTTCGGACGCTCTGCATCCTCTGCGCTTGCGCCAGAAACACAAACCCAGTTTGAGGCCCGTTTTAACGTCCCAATCGTGGAAACAATGGGGCTCACGGAAACGGCTGCACAAATGTTGTCCAATCCACTACCCCCTGGCATTCGTAAAATCGGATCCTCCGGTCTTCCAATTGGCAATGAAACGGTGATCTTGTCCAAAGATCTACAAATCGTCACCGACGGGTCTGAGGGCGAAATCGCTGTGCGTGGCCCGAATGTCATGCTCGAATATCTACGCAACCCGCAAGCAACTGCCGACACGTTCACACCTGATGGGTGGCTGCGCACTGGTGACCTTGGCCGCCAAGACAGCGATGGATATTTCTATGTCACGGGTCGTCTAAAAGAGCTGATCATCAAAGGCGGTGAAAACATCGCCCCGCGTGAAATCGACGATGCGCTTTACACGCATCCCGATGTTGTCGAAGCCGCCGCCTTCGCCTGTCCCTGCGACACTTACGGCGAACGAATAGAGGCCGCGGTAAAACTAAGCGACACCTCAACCGCAACCCTCGCCGACCTTTTAGAGGTCTGCGAAACGCGCCTTGGTAAGTTCAAAAGCCCAGACACCATCCACTTTATGGATGAACTCCCCAAAGGGCCATCAGGCAAAATTCAACGTCTCAAACTGTCTGAACTCACGCATTAAAATGCAAAAGGGACGCGAAACCGCATCCCTTTTAAAGTCCAAAATTTAAAACGTGGCTTACATGCCCAACGCTTCTTTATAAATCTCCATCACGGCTTCTTCTTCAGAAACCTCCGCTGGGTCTTTCTTACGCAGCGCCACAACCTTGCGTAGCACTTTCGTGTCATAGCCACGGCCTTTCGCCTCTGCCATCACTTCTTTTTGCTGCTCTGCCAAATCTTTTTTCTCGGCATCCAAACGCTCGATACGCTCTACAAAAGCCCGCAATTCGCTGGCAGCAACGCGGTACGATCCTTCGCCCGCTGCCGAAGTTTGGCCAAAGCCTTGTGCGTCATCCAAAACATCTTCCATTACGGTGTCTCCTACCTAATCCGAATCCTAGACCCACTGCCTAACGCCCCAACATTCGCGCGACAAGCCTGCTGCGCCACCTTGCGCATCAGAACACAATAAAACCGCGCAATTCCCAAATACTAGGCAATCCAAATTCCCAATTGGACAATCAGATTACCTGTGCTATCCGCCTCCCAACAGATAGGACACTACATGACTTGGCTCATTTATCTTGGCGCAATCATCACCCTTTTGGGCCTTGCAGGCCTTGCGTATTGCATTTGGAAAGCCAACGGTTTGCGCACTTCGGGCCTGATTGGCGACGACATGACGGCCGCTTTGCAACGCCTCATTCCGATCAACCTCGCTTCTGTCAGCACTGCTGGCATAGGTCTCGCGATGGTTGTTGTCGGCATTCTGCTGTAATCACCGATAACTCGGGATGCGTGGTTTCCCACGCACCGCCAAAGTATTAGTAGCTGTATTCTGCGTAGATGCGGTTCAAATCCCCGTCCCACTCGCCCCGATACTTTTCAACCAGTTCACAGGCTGGCGATTGCCCTGTTTCAACGACCTCTTCCAGCGCGTTCAGGAAATGTGTTTCGTCAGGCACCAAACCGCCCGCACCCCCACGCCCGCGCGCCGCCAATCCAGCCTTTGAAATCGCAACGCATTCGCGCGCCAAATCCGCCATTTTGATACTGCCGACTTGCGCGCTGACGCCATCAACACTGGCCGCAACCCGCAATGATTCGCGTGTTTCTGCGTCCCAATCTTTGCACAAATCCCACGCCGCATTCAGCGCAGTTGTGTCGTACATCAACCCAACCCAAAACGCTGGCAGCGCACAAATACGCCGCCACGGGCCGCCATCTGCGCCGCGCATTTCCATGAATTTTTTGATCCGCACTTCTGGGAAACAGGTCGTCAGATGGTCCGCCCAGTCGCTCTCTGTTGGCATTTCACCTGGCAACGCAGGCAGTTCGCCCTTCATGAAATCACGGAACGATTGGCCCAGCGCATCCACATATTTCCCGTCGCGGTAAACAAAATACATCGGCACATCGAGCGCGTATTGAACATATCGCTCAAACCCCATCCCGTCTTCAAACACAAACGGCAACATCCCCGTGCGGGCCGCGTCCAGATCACGCCATACGCGGCTGCGCCAGCTTTTGTGACCGTTTTCCTTACCCTCAAAAAACGGCGAGGCCGCAAACAACGCCGTGGCAACGGGCTGCAACGCCAATCCCACACGGAACTTTTGCACCATGTCGGCTTCTGATCCAAAATCGAGGTTCACCTGCACTGTACACGTGCGCCGCATCATCTGCGTGCCATGGGTGCCAACGGTGCCCATGTAGCTGTCCATCAGCTTGTAACGGCCCTTTGGCATCAGCGGCATTTGTTCATGTGTCCAAATCGGTGCCGCGCCCAATCCAATGAAACCAGCACCAATCTTATCCGCAATATGCTGCACTTCTTTCAGGTGCACATTCACTTCGTCGCAAGTTTCGTGGATCGTTTCCAGCGGCGCGCCAGACAATTCCAACTGCCCGCCCGGTTCCAGCGACACATTCGCGCCGTCCTTCACCAAGCCGATAATTTTACCGTCTTCCGCGACAGGATCCCAACCGAACCCTTCGCGCAAACCATCAAGCATAGCCTTGATCCCGCAAGCCCCGTCGTAAGGCAGTGGCAGCAAGCCCGCTTTGTCATACCCGAATTTTTCGTGTTCTGTGCCAATGCGCCAATCGCTTTCAGGTTTGCACCCGTCCGCCAAATATTGCTCCAATTGGTCGTGATGTTCGATTGGGCCACCGCCCGATTGTGGAATAGACATGGATTTTCTCCGAATTCAAAGTTGCACCAGAGGTGAAACGGATGGTCCAAAGTGTCAAGCGAGTAAGCGATCACGATACGTGATCTTCAATGCAAAACCCGTTTCTCCCAAATCAAGAACCGCGCGTTCTCCGTGCTGCCCATCGCCCGAACGGCCTGTTCAAAATCCACTTTTGGCAGGGCTGCGAACGCATCAAACAGCAAATCACTGCCTTTGGCCGATGCGGGAATGGCCACAGGATCACCGCCCCGATGCGTCAAAATCCAAAACACATCGTCCTCCATCGGCCCACGATCATTGGTGACAATTTCCAATTTGACCAAATCATCCAGCGAAACAAAGGCCCCGCCTTCAGGTGCTAAATACCCAACCTCGCGCTCTTTAACCTCAACAACCCCGACGGCTTTCACAGGTTTGAACATCTTCGCGCGCAAAACCGCCCAAAACAACAGCACCGCAAACAAAGCAGCAATTGCGCCACCTACGAATGTTTGCGTTACGCTCTCGCGCTCCAACCCAATGCCGATCATCCGCACGCCGTATAAAACCAACAGCGAACACACGATAACTTCACGCCACCGCCACAGCGCCTCACGTACTTCGGGTCTGATGAAATTCATCCCCAATCTCCCAATGCTTTCTGCCACAATGCAAGTGCCGCAACGGCCGCCGTATCTGCCCGCAGCACACGCGGGCCAAGGCTCACAGAATGAACCCCGTCCATCCCACGCAACCGTTCAACCTCGCGCGCAGAAAATCCGCCCTCAGGCCCAATCAAGATCGCCCAAGGTCCAGCGCCTAATACCGTTAAATCCGTCACCGCTTCGCCTACCCGCGTTTCATCACAAAACAACAGCTTTCGATCAGCTGGCCAATTCGCCAAAACCGCATCCAACTTCTGCAACTCCGCCACCTCTGGCACATAAGTCCCGCCGCACTGCTCTGCCGCTTCCAGTGCATGTGCCTGCAACCGATCTTGCCGCACCCGATCAGATTGCGTGAATTCCGTGGACACAGGGCAAATCCGCGCCGCGCCCATTTCTGCTGCTTTTTCCACGATAAAATCCGTGCGCGCCTTCTTGATCGGCGCAAACAGCAACCACAAATCAGGCGGCATCTGCACCGGCTTGGATTGCTCCAAACACACCAACATTCCATTGCGCTTATTCGCAGCCGTAACCTTGGCCAGCCATTCTCCATCACGCCCGTTGAACAGCGCAACAAATGCGCCTTCCTTCAGCCGCATCACCCCAAACAGGTAGTGAGATTGATCCCGCGACACTGCAACCGCTTGCCCATCAGCAAGGTCCGCGTCTACATAGAGCCTGATTTTCGCATTTTTCATGGCCGCACCTTATGACTGATCAAAACCAGACGCCAGACCTGCCAAACCACCTTCCCAATGATGATGGAGGCCGCGTTGCCGATGCAACAGACCTCAACTGGGTGGATCGGTTTTGCCCCGTTTGGTCACGGCCCTATTTGCGCCTTTCGCGGGCGGATCGCCCTGCGGGGACGTGGTTGCTGTTGATCCCGTGTTGGTGGGGCCTCATGCTTGCGGTGCTAATGGATCCAAACGGGTTGCAACCCATGGACGGCTGGATCGCAATCGGCTGTGCCATTGGTGCATTTTTGATGCGCGGCGCGGGATGCACATGGAATGACATCTCGGATCGTCACATCGACGCACAAGTAGAACGCACACGCTCCCGCCCGCTGCCGTCAGGCCAAGTTTCCACCAAACAGGCGCTTGCTTGGATGATCATTCAAACCCTACTGGCAGCGCTTATTCTGTTCACGTTCAACTGGTTCACAATCGGCATGGGTATCCTCGCCCTGCTGCCCGTTGCAATCTACCCCTTCGCCAAACGCTTTACGTGGTGGCCGCAGGTCTTCCTTGGCGTTGCCTTTAACTGGGGGGCCTTGCTCGCGTGGGCGGCCCACACAGGATCGCTCTCGCTTACTCCGATCTGCCTGTATTTTGCTGGCATCAGCTGGACGCTGTTTTACGATACAATCTACGCCCACCAAGACAAAGAGGATGACGCGCTAATCGGTGTAAAATCCACTGCGCGACTTTTCGCCGACAACACGCCTCGCTGGCTGTTCATCTTTCAGGTCATTGCTATGTCTTTGATGCTCATCAGCATCTTCACCCCCGAAGGCGTTGCTCAACTTTTGGAAAACCCCTTTGTTTTCCTGCTCGTTTTTACGGGCATTTGGGGGTTTGGCGCCCACCTAACGATGCAGCTGCGTAAACTTGATATCAACGACTCGCTCAATTGCCTGCATCTGTTTCGCTCAAACCGCGAAGCAGGCCTGATCCCTATCGTGTTTTGGGCGCTTGCAATTCTTATTGGCTAACTTGAACCTTGCCCCATCATCTACTACACCCAAACAGAACACACACGCCCGAGGAATTGAATGCACCGCACCGCCCTTTTGTTTTCTGCAATCAGCTTTGTTCTGGTGGCAGCGGCGTCCTTTTTCTTGGCCAGCCGTGCGGTGGAATATGTTGAAAATTCAACTCAAGAATCCGTGGACAAAGCGCTCCTTGCGTCAGGCCAAAATTGGGCCACGACACGAGCTGACGGGCTTGTTGTTCATCTAACGGGTCTTGCTCCAGATGAGGCCGCGCGCCTTCAAGCGCTTGAAATTATGGGCCAAGTCATCGACACAAGCCGCATTTCAGATCGCACAACAGTTCTGCAATCCTCTGAAATCGTTGAACCTCGCTTTTCCTTAGAAGTGCTGCGCAACCTTGATCGTATCTCGCTTATTGGCCTGATCCCAGAACGCGTCGGGCGCACATTTATTCTGGAACGCGCTGCCAAGATCGCAGATGGTGGCACAGTCACGGATATGCTGGAAAGCGCAGAACACCGTGTACCGTCTGGCTGGGCACGCAATCTTGATTTTGGATTAGAAAGCCTTGAACAACTGCCGCGTTCCAAAATCTCAATCACCCCAAAGGATGTGCGCGTCACCGCAGTGACAGAATCCCCCGAAGAACAATCCGCAGTGGAACAAGCCCTGATAAAGGCCAAACCCGACGGCGTTGTTCTCATAATGGATATTTCGGCTCCACGCCCCGTGATCGCGCCTTTTCGCTTTCGCATTCGCATCACAGATGGCGAGGTTGAATTGCAATCTTGCTCCTCTGACACGCGCGCATCACGCGATCGCATTCTGCGTGCTGTGCGCACCGCGGGTGGCGAACAGAAACTCATCTGCGACATCGGTCTTGGCGTTCCAACAACTGAATGGGATCGCGCAATTATCCAAAGTGTTCAAAGCCTTGCAGCACTTGGCGGCGGAACCCTCGATGTAACAGACAGCGACATCTCCCTCGTCACAACAGACACCGTCAGCCAAAGCCGTTTTGATACCCTCGTCGGGTCCCTCGAAAGCAGCCTGCCAGAACTGTTCTCTCTCCAAGCCGTCCTACCGCCTAAAATCGCCGTAGATGGCACACAAGCAGCCACCGAAACGCCGGAATTTATCGCAACACGCAGCCCAGAAGGGTTGGTCCAGTTGCGCGGTCGCATCCAAAGCCAACAAGCCAAAGAAAGCGTTGGCGTCTTTGCTCAGGCATTGTTCGGCGCGAAAGCTGTCGACAACAAAACACTTATCGACCCGAACCTACCAGACGGCTGGCCCAAGCGGGTATTTGCTGGGCTCGAAGGCCTTTCTGAACTGCGCCACGGGTCTGTGATCGTCCAACCCGAAGACGTTTCTATTCGCGGCATCAGCGCCAAACCAGACGTAACAACCCTCGTCTCAAAACTTTTTGCGGTGCGACTGGGCAAAGGAAACGGTTACAAGATCGACGTTCAACACGATCCAAAATTGATCGAAAAAGACAACCCGCTGGATGCGCGCCAATGCGAAGCGCAAATCAATGCCGTGCTTGGCGAACAGCAAATCGCGTTTTCCCCTGGGTCCTCGTCAATCGAAGCCTCCAGCCAAGGTGTGCTCGATGCAATCGCCGATATTTTGCGCGAATGCCCCGATTCTCGCTTCGAAATCGAAGGCCATACCGACAGCCAAGGTCGCGATGAAATGAACCTTTCGCTCAGCCAACAACGGGCAGACGCTGTTTTGTCTGGGCTGCTTGCACGGCGCATTCTTATTGCGGGGATTGCCGCGCGTGGCTTTGGCGAAACACAACCCCTTGCCGATAACGGGTCAGAAGAAGGCCGCGCTGCGAACCGCCGAATTGCCTTTCGTTTGATCATCGACGACGCGACCACCACACCATCCGAGGAAGAAAAATCCGATGAATAGAACCGAGCTGATCCTCATCATCGCAATCGCGCTTTTCCTAACCTTCCTTGCAGGCTGGCTGCTTCGCTGGACCTACGGACGGTTGAACAGCGTGAACTCAGTCAATATCACCGAAATCGACGACCTCGCGCACCGTTTGCATGAAGCAGAAGAAGCCCGCGATCAAGCCATGACCTACATCCAGCAACGCGAATTTGAACTGACCAACCAGCTCACCCAATCCGAAGCGGAACTTTCTGCCGCTATGGAAGGCCTTGGCGCTGCACGGCGCGAAGCTGGCGAGTTACAAGCCCACATCGAAGCGCTGCAAGCCGCGATGCCAACACAAAGCTAATACGCTTCTTTTGAAGGGTAAATATCTTGGGTGAATGCCGCGAGGCAGAGGGCAAAGCCCAAATTTACCAACGCTTCAACGCATCCTCATCGGTGTCTTTCGCGTCCACCCATTCAGCCCCATCAACACCCGTTTCTTTCTTCCAAAACGGGGCCCGCGATTTCAAGAAATCCATCAAAAAATCTGCCGCTTCAAATGCCGCCTTGCGATGCGGGGATGCCGCAGCAACCATCATTATCTGCTCACCCGGTTTTAACGGCCCAAAGCGGTGCACAATCAACGTGGCATTCAATTCCCAGCGTTTATGCGCCTCTACTTCTATCTCAGTCAGCGCGGATTCTGTCATGCCTGGATAATGCTCCAATTCCAACACCTTTAAATCACCCGTGTCATCGCGCACCAATCCCGAAAAACTCACCAACGCACCGATATCTGTGCGACCAGCACGCAAGGCTTCCAATTCCGCACCTAGGTCGAAATCTTCGCTCTGCACCCGAACAGCCATTCTATCCGCCTGTCATCGGTGGAAAGAACGCCAACTCGCGCACGCCTTTTAACGGCGCATCAAAATCGCTCAAGGTTTGATCAACAGCAACGCGCACCACGGACAAATCGCTAAACGCTAGATCATAACGATCCTCTCGCGCGCGCAATTCCGCAACCAAATCGCCAACACTCAGGGCATCCGTCTCAACAGTTTCGCGTGGCACGCCAATGCGCTCGCGCACCCAGGCGAAATAAACAACGTCCAGTTTCACGCCTCTGGTTCCTTTAGAAACGGGCGGGCCTTAACGAAATAATCCCAACCAGTTACCGCGGTCAAAACGGCCGCAACCCACAGCAGAACCACGCCAACACTCCACGTGCCATTCATCACTTTCCAATAGGTCAGCACACCGTTCACATCCTCGATTGTGCCTGACATTACGCCTTCATAAATCTCTGCGTCCATGCCTTGCACAAGGTTCAGATAATAATGCTCGAACACACCCTTCGCGAATAGAACCGCAATCGCGATCATCTGCACGGTGGTCTTATATTTCGCCAGATTGGTCACCTTCAGCGTACCTGCTGAATCCCCCAGAAACTCGCGCAACCCAGATACAAAAACTTCGCGGAACAGGATAATCGTCGCTGGCAGCAAAATCCACGCATCCATCACCAACTTATCCGCCGTCGACAGCCCAACAATCACCACCAAAGCGATAATCACCATTGCTTTGTCCGCAATCGGATCCAGCATCGCACCAAACTTGCTTTCTTGCTTCCACAACCGCGCCAAATACCCGTCTAGGAAATCGGTGATCGCGGCCGATACAAACAGCACCAACGCAAACCAATCGGCTAACGGTCGCTGAAAATACAAGAACAAGATCGCCACGCCAGGTGCCGCGACCAGACGCATTACCGTCAAAATATTAGGGATGTTCCAATGCATCAAAATGTCCTGTTAGATAAGACGTTCATTTCCAAACACATACCCCGTGCCTCAACCTTTGTCATGGAAGAAGTCATAGATTGTCTGAGCCAAAGCGCTCGAAATACCATCAACTGCCTTCAAATCTTCGAGACCTGCGCGAGAAACCGCCTTTGCAGACCCATAATGCAGCAACAACGCCCGTTTGCGTCCTGCACCAACGCCTGGCACTTCGTCGAGCGGGTTTGCAAACGTCGCTTTCGCGCGTTTCGCACGGTGTGTCCCGATTGCAAAACGGTGCGCCTCATCGCGCAATCGCTGCACAAAATACAGCACAGGATCGTTGAACCGCAGTGCAAATTTACTGCCATTGGGGCGGTAAAACTCTTCTTTACCCGCATCGCGATCCGTGCCTTTGGCCACACCAATAAACGGCACGTCGTGGACCTCTAGTTTGCGCAAAATATCACGCACCGCCGAAACCTGCCCCGCACCGCCATCAATCAAAATCAGCCCCGGCCAGTTCTCTGTTTTGCGAAACGGGTCTTCTTTCAACAACCGCACAAAGCGCCGCGTCAGAACCTCTTTCATCATGCCAAAATCATCACCAGGCGTCAGGCTTTCATCCTTGATGTTAAACTTGCGATAGGCCGATTTAATAAACCCGTCTGGCCCCGCGACAATCATCCCGCCAACCGCATTTGTCCCAGAAATATGCGAGTTGTCGTACACCTCAACACGTTGCGGAATTTCATCCAGATTGAACGCCTCTTTCAGCCCTGCCAGCAGCTTCGCCTGCGTTGCACTCTCGGCCATTTTGCGCGCCAAGCTTTCGCGGGCATTTCGCAGCGCCCCCGCCACCAAATCCGCTTTCTCTCCGCGTTGTGGGATCAGGACCTCCACCTTGCGCTCCAACTTATCGCTCAGCAATTGCTCCACCAGATCGAGGTTCTCCACATCGTCAGACAATAAAACCTGCCGTGGAGGCGTCTTGTTGGAATAAAACTGCCCCAAAAATCCTTCCAAAACCTCGGCCGCTTCTGCCCCAGACCCCGTTTTGGGGAAATACGCCCGATTGCCCCAATTTTGGTTCGCACGGATGAAAAACACCTGCACACAGGCTTGTCCGCCCTCCATGTGCAACGCCACAATATCCGCCTCGCGCACCCCTTGCGGATTGATCCCTTGGGTTTGCTGCACCTGCGTTAACGCTTTGATCCGATCGCGCAATGCGGCTGCACGTTCGAACTCCATCTTCTCAGACGCTTCGCCCATCTGCTTGGCCAATGCCTCTTGCACATTCGTCGATGATCCGCGCAAAAACCGCCCAGCGTCACGCACCAGATCGGCGTAATCTTCTTTGTTGATATGCCCCACACAGGGCGCTGAACACCGCGCAATCTGATACTGTAAACAAGGCCGCGTCCGCGTCGAAAACATACTGTCGCTACAATCACGCAGCAAAAACACCCGCTGCAATTGGTTCAATGTTCGGTTCACAGATCCGGCACTTGCGAACGGCCCGTAATAATCGCCCTTTTGCGTTTTCGCTCCGCGATGTTTGGTGATTTGCGGGAAATCATGTTCCTGCGTGACCAAGATATTCGGAAAGCTTTTATCATCGCGCAGCAACACATTATAGCGCGGCTTTAGCTGCTTAATCAGGTTTTGCTCCAGCAGCAACGCCTCAGTCTCAGTCTTTGTTGTTAGAAACATCATCGTCGCAGTGGCCGCGATCATCCGCCCGATCCGCGCCGAATGGCCATGTTCTTTGGCGTAATTCGAAACCCGTTTTTTTAGGTTCCGCGCCTTACCAACGTATAAAACCTCGCCTTGTCGATCCAACATGCGATACACGCCAGGGCTCAAATCCAGCGTTTTTACATAGCCTTGAATCACCAAATATCCCGTCGGCATATCGGCGGTGGCTTGGCCCTCTTCTTCAGGCAGTTTTTCTGTTGGTGTGTCCGTCATTCGATCTTTATGCCTGATTCCCTGCTCGCCTGCACCGAAACAAACAAGGGCACAAGGATTTTTCTGTCCACCACTCCTGTGGATAAGTCTGAGGATAACATGTTTCCATCCAGAATTTTCCCTTTGTTTTGGCCAACTTCTATGGATTGCCTAAAAAATAGGCATATAACTTACCCTTTGTTTTTAAAGGAAAAAATAACTCGTACCGTGCAAATTCTTGAAAACACTCACTAATTTGTTACCAAATATTAATCTTACTTAATGCGGTGGACAAAACCTGTCAGTTCACACGAATATTGAGACGTCTTTCAACTCAGCCCTGAATATCTGGCGTCTGCCATCCAAGGTGCTGCCCTCCGTCCACATTCAACAATTGCCCCGTCATTGCAGGACTATCCAGCAGGTAATTCATCGCCGCCACGATCTCTTCTGAATTGGACCCACGCTCCAGAATAGTCGCCTTACGCTGGCCATCGAAATGCGCTTGAGATTGGCGCTCACCGATGATCGTGGACCCGGGGCCAATGGCATTTACCCGCGTTGCAGGCGCCATCCCACGCGCCGCCGTTTGTGTGAACGCCCACAACCCCATCTTCGCAATCGTATACGTCATAAATTCTGGTGTAAGCTTGCGCACCCGTTGATCCACGATATTGATCACGGCCGATGTCGCTACACGTTCGCCATTTGCATCAATCCCCGCATCTGGAACCTGCGCCCCAAACGCTTGGGTCAAGAATAACGGCGCGCGCAAATTCGAATTGATATGGCGTTCCCAACTGTCAGGCGTGGCAGTATCCAAACGGTCGTATTCAAAAATCGACGCATTATTCACAAGAATATCCAACGGTTTGCCCAGCGCCTTTGACGCCCGCGCAATCAATTCGCTCGTCGCCTCTAAATCCAGCAAATCCGCCTGCAGCGAAACCGCGCGCACACCATACGACGCCGCGCGTGAAACCGTTTCTGCAGCATCATCCACAGATCCGTTGTAATGCACCGCCACATCAATTTTGCGACGTGCCAACGCCAGCGCCATTTCCCGCCCCAGCCGTTTGGCCCCACCAGTTATCAGTGCCGCTTGAAACATCAGGATTTCTTCTCGCAGGCACACTCTTCGCCCGCCAAATTATACCGCCCACATTTCTCGCATTTCACCGTCGATTTGACAGTTTTGCGTTTGAACGGGTTTTTTATTTTGGGCGCACGCAATCGGCCCAACATGCCCATCACAAGGATGAAAATTAGAAAGAATATGACAACTTTTGACATCACTTCACCCCGTATTGCGCCCAAAGCGCCTGATCTTCGACCGCCGCCACCGCATCACCAACAGCCGCATGAATCCCAAACCGCTGCATCAGTGATTTTTTCTGACCCTGCACATTGAGCTTCACGTCTTTGCCGAATTTTTCCTGCATGAACGGCACCAAATGGCCGATCCCATCAACCAGCCCTTCATCAATCGCTTTTGCACCAACCCAGATCTCGCCAGTGAACAAATCCCGGTCTGCCAGCTTATCACCGCGCCGTGCCTTGACGTGATCTATGAAATTGTCGTGGATCACGCGCTGCAAATCTTTCAACCGCTCCACGTCCTCGGCCCGCTCAGGGCGAAACGGGTCCATCATAGATTTATCCACGCCGGCCGTATGCACACGCCGCTCAACGCCATGTTTTTCCATCAGGCCGGTAAATCCAAAAGACGCTGAAATCACCCCAATCGAACCAACAACCGAACTCGGATCGACATAAATTTCATCAGCAGCACAAGCCAGCCAATAGCCGCCAGACGCCGCAACATCTTCGCAAAATGCATAGACTTTGGTATCGGTTTCATCGGCCAAACGGCGAATTCGCGCCCCAATCAGTGACGATTGCACAGGCGATCCGCCTGGCGAATTGATAATCAACGCAACGGCCGCTGGTTTGCCTTTCTTGAACGCTTTGTCCAGCAAAGGCGCGATCCCAGCGTCACTTAATGTGCTGCCAAAACGGCCACCGGACGCTATCACGCCAGACATACGAACTACAGAAACGGACGGGTGGCTTTTGAGCCAAGGAATATATTTGCGCATCCAAAACACATAGGGCGAAACGGTGCGGGGTTAAACCCATGCGCTCGTCTCTTTTTGGTGAAAATATCCAAACACCCGCCTCATGCCTTGCCCCGCTTGATCCAAAGGCGTACCGCTGATCCAAACACGCGGAACATTTTATGGCCAAACATTCCATCTACGGCACAACCGCCAACATGACTCCGGCCCCAGAGCGTGACAATTGGCGCGGTCTGAAATGGATGTTTTTGTCTGTTGTGGCGTCATCCGCGATGACCATCGCCGCCCGTATCGCTTCCCAAGAACTCGACAGTCGCATGGTGGTCTTGGGCCGTGGCGCACTGACCCTGATTGCAATGTTCGCACTGCTCGCACTCTCTGCCAAACTCCGCCGCAAACTGCAATTTACCAACCCAAGGTCGCACCTCATTCGCGGCTTCCTTGTCGCGATTTCCACGCAGATGGGATTTTACACCATTGCAACCGTCCCCCTCGCCACAACCACCGTTCTGTTTTTCACTGCCCCAATCTTCGCAACCATCCTCGCAATCCTGATCCACGGCGAAAAGATTGGCCCGCGCCGCATTGGTGCAATTGCCGCAGGGTTTGTAGGTGTCTTGATCATCCTTCGCCCTGGCTTTGATGCGCTCGAACTCGGCCTCATCACCGCCATGGGCTCCTCGCTCACCTTCGCAATGGCGTTGACCATGTCGCGCAATCTATCGAATGCAGATGGCCCGCTATCGACCTACTTTTCATCGGTCGTCATCATGGTCATCGTCTCGATCCCCATCGCCGCGCCCGTGATGATCCTCCCCGATCTGAACCTCACGTGGATCGCGATGATCGTGCTGATCTTCACCTCAACCATTCGCGGCATCGGCGATATTGAGGCGTACCGCCACGCAGACGCCGCCCTGCTCACACCAATCACCTACCTACGTTTGGTGTTCATCGGCCTAGCCGCTTACTTGTTTTTCAACGAAACACCAGACACCCCAACACTTATCGGCGCGGCGATCATCATTGCGTCAACACTGTACATCGCACAGCGTGAACGCGCGCTAAAGGGCAAATCCTAACCCCAGATATCGCCGATCGTGTACCCGTCTTGAAACGGGTCGCTCGGATCCACGATCCACTGCGACATCCCGTAAATCCAACCCTGCCCTGCAATCTCTGGTACAATCGCAGAATACGGGCCGACAGTGGCTTCTTCTAAAATACGGCCCTCAAATATTGTCCCAAGCGGCCCCTCGTTCAGATACCGATCCCCGACACTCAACACACCCTTGGCATGCAACACGGCCATCTTTGCGCATGTCCCTGTCCCACAAGGCGAGCGGTCAAACACACCAGGCGCCATTTGCGGCTGATCCCAATCAAACGCGCCCGTCGATACCGAAACCGCCGACGCACCATTCGCATCGCTGCGCCGCGCAGACCCTGTCAGCTGGCCAATTGTCGGCCCCGTAATCCCAGCATTTTCAGGATGCACCACAGGCAGTTGTTCCACCGCCGCCTGTCGGATCATCTCAGCAAATCGCACTTGTTCACGCTCATTCTGTGGGCCCAGTTCAATTCCAAACTGCGCCGCGTCCGCAATGGCAAAAAACATGCCGCCCCACGCCACATCAATCACCGCTTTGCCGAAATGCGGGATCTCGACCTCAGCATCTAAATGCACGGCAAAGGCAGGCACGTTGCGAAACGCGACCTTCGTAACTTTTCCCCCCGAACACTCGGCGCGCACCTTCAACAATCCTGCGGGTGCCTCCAACGTCAACTCCGTCACAGGTTCCACCATCGGTAAAATCCCCGTTTCCAACAACGTCGTAACCACACAAATCGTGTTAGAGCCGCTCATCGGCGGATATTCCGTTTGCTCCATGATGATGAACCCCGCATCCGCACGCGGATCGCAGGGTTCCACCAAGGCATTGCAACACAAAACGGGATATCCGCGCGGTTCACGCAACATTTTCAGCCGTAGATCATCGTGATGCGCCTCCATGTAGCGCATCTTTTCATAAACGCTGTCGCCCTTCAGTTGCGGCATGCCCCCCGTGATCACACGGCCGGGCTCCCCCTCTGCATGAACTTCGACCGATTGTATCATTCTTGAAAACCGCATTAGCACAACTTCCCAGCTCATTTTGGTGTCTTTAAACGCCAGCCTAATGGGTGCCGCCTGCCAAGCAAGCCAAAGCATTCAGATTTTTGTGAAAATCACCCCAACGCCCCATTTACAATCGCGCCTCAAAACGCAATGTATTCCAGATCGAAAGGTTCGCGAGCGTGGTAGAATCGGTAGACACGCCAGACTTAAGATCCTTGAGTCTGTGCGGTTAAACGCATACGGAACAAGGCGTTGCGACGAAGAGACTGTTTTTAGGCCCGATATAGGCCCGAAACTGAAATTGAAGAACAACGCCAGATGCGGGCGTGATGGAATGGTAGACATACCAGACTTAAAATCTGTTGGGCGAATGCCCGTGTGGGTTCGACTCCCACCGCCCGCACCAAATACCCGACTATTTGAAATCAGTACGTCCGCGGTTTGCGCCCTTGCGGAAATGGAAATTAATGTATTAAAAACAGAATGCTAAATCCTAATTCCTGATCCTTTCCAGACCTTTTTTTTCCACAATAAGCACCGGATCGGCACAGTAAATTGCGTTTGGATGGCCCAGCTAGCTCAGTTCTGCAGAACTCCTCCGCTCGGGGCAGATTTGGCCGTTTCCAAGGTATGGAAATCTAGATATGTCCGTCTAGAAACCAAATAGTTAGATTTTCTGGATATGTTAGAGACAGCGCTTCCACCTGAAGTAAGTTCAATCGCCAACAACGATCATCAAGTGACCAAACCTA
>JABBAP010000072.1:0-68857 GCA_018607905.1 Paracoccaceae bacterium
TCATTTGGGTCTCCTCGTTGCATTTGAAATGATGTTTACGCCTGCCTGCAGCAGGTTACAAGTTGGTGTTATTCAAACCCGAAAGAGGCAGCCATTTCACCGATCAAAGTGGAGTGAAACGCCTGCATTCGTAGGTTGGGTTGGCGTGCGATCATGATTTCGCCTAGCGGATCGGGCGCGCTGGTTTCACTGCCTGCCATTTGTGCGATTACTGCGTGACCGCAGAAGGGGACGTAAACTTCGGAGTAGCCGCCTTCATGGACGAGGACGAGTTTTCCGTCGCAAATATCGGCGGCGGTTTCCATCATCAGTTCGGTCATCATCGCGAATGTTTGCGGGGTGCACAGCATGTGGGCCAGTGGATCAAGGGCCGATGCGTCAAAGCCGCAGGCGACGATGATGATGTCTGGGGCGAAATCTGTGAGCGCGGGGATGACGATGCGTTCGAGTGTTTCGAGGTAGGCGGCGTGGCCACATCCAGGCGGCAATGGGACGTTGATATTGTAGCCCTCGCCTGCGTCTGAGCCGCGATCGGACACATCGCCGGTGTCGATGGGGTAGTTGTGTTCTTGGTGGATTGAAATGGTCAGAACATCGTCGCGGTCGTAGTAGATCGCCTCGGTTCCGTTGCCGTGATGCACATCCCAATCAAGGATCGCGACCCGTTCTGCACCGCCATTTGCGATGGCATCTTCGACGCCAACTGCGATGTTATTCAGCAGGCAAAAGCCATTCGGGAAATCGGGAAGACAGTGATGACCGGGGGGGCGTGATAGGGCATAGGCATTGTCGTATTTACCCGAAAGCACGTCTGCGATTGCGCTTGTCGCGAGGCCAGCGGAGAGCGCGGCGATTTCGTATCCGCCTTGTGCAAACGGTGTGCGCAGGCCAAGTTCGCCGCCGCCGTTATCCGACATCTCTTTGAAATTATTGAGGTATTCTGGCGGGTGAACGCGGGCGAGGGTTTCAAAATCTGCGGGATCGGCAGAATTTACGTGAACTTCGGACAACAAACCCGTGACGTCCATCAGGTTTTTGAGGCGCCGTTTTGTTTCTGGATTTTCAGGCAATCCGCCCATCGTTGGTTGGACGTTTCCACCAATTTGTAGGGTGAAAGCATAGTTGCCGCCGCCGTGCCAAAAACATTTTTCGTCCCAATAAAAACCTGTGCGCATGTCCGCCCTCGAAGTTGAAGAATCGACGGGTAGTTTGGCAGGGAGGGCAGGTTTGGCAATGGTTAATTGTTGGCGGTTAACTAGGGTTTGTCAGCGAACCGATAGCTGCCTTCGGGCAAATCCAACGCGGCTTGTAAATCGCGCAATTGTGCCATCGAGAGGTTGATAACATTGGTTTTTTCAGTGCGTGGATCGTATTGTTCCAACGTGATAACACTGGCAAACGCGGAAATTGTGATGTCGTCTTGCAAAGGATGCGGGCCATCGTCAATCAGCGTGACAACGGTGGCGTCAAATTCGTGTTCAATGGTAAACATGGGGTCAGCGTAACGAGGGGACGGGCATGATACAAATTGAAAATGTGCTGACGGATCGCGGGTCGAAATACGCGGTGACGGGCGGCGTTGTTTCGGATCGAAAAGACGCTGATGCCTTTGTTAAGGCGCTGAAACGCAAGAAGAAATTTTCGAAAGCGACGCATAACACTTGGGCGGTTATTTTGGCCGGTGGAGAGCAGGTTAAAAGCGACGATGGGGAAAGTGGCGCGGGAATGGTGATCCTGCGGATGCTGGAACGCGACGGGATTGAGGGCGAAATCGTTGTTGTGACGCGGTGGTATGGCGGTGTGCATTTGGGGGGCGATCGGTTTCGCCATGTGCAGACCTGTGTTCGGGCGTATCTGGACGCTAGGCCCTAAGTTTTGCGATACCTTTTGCGACGCTCCACCCGATCAGAATGAACACGAAATTCGCGACGGTGGAAAAACCGTAAAAGACCATCCGGGTGCCAAATTCCATGTTGTTCAGGAACGGATACGGCAGGCCCGCGGTGACGGTTCCGATGGGTTTGGCATTCAGTGGATGCAGCACCAACTCGGCCCACGCTGGGTAAGCGATGCCAAGGATGATTGCTGCGTAGAAGACTGGTTTTAAACGAGAAAACACGCCCAAAATCAGGAATGCGTCGATCCACATGAGGATGGGGCCAAGCACGTGGAGGTAATATTCTTTCCACCAAATGGTGCCTTCTACCGGCGATACTTTCAGCGGATCCATAAAATACAGCCGCCAATATTGGACGACAACGGCCATGTTCATCACCACCACAAAAGAGACGAAACTCTCCCATTTTTGTGTGGTTTTTCCTGTACTTAGCCGCAGCATTTGGCCCGCGACAATGAGGTTCGCCGTTAACGTCCAAATGGTAAGATATCGGAATTGCCAGCCGAACATGGCGGGGTCGATATCGCGGAATTGTTCCAATGAATAGAACACGGTAAGTAGAAAAATGATGATGCGGAACGACTTAATCATGCGACCACCGTAACGGCGCAAAGAAATGCGCGCAACGGGGCGGATGCTCGGTTAACTTTTGGAGCGTACGCTGCCTTTTTGAGGCCCGAAAAAAGGCTGCAAAGCGTATGCAAACGGTATGCAAAGCGTATGGCACCTGTATGGCACTTTTAACGTTAACTATTGACGCAACAGACGTTAAAATCTGGTAAATTCGATCAGAGAACGCGGACTTGTGTGCCCACGGGGGTGATCTCGAACAGCTCTTCGACCATGAAGTTGAACAGGCCGATACACCCAGAGGAGGACTTGCGCCCGATCTTGCGTGTGTCGTGCGTGCCGTGGATCAAATAGGCGGGCCAATCCAGATACATCGCGCGGGTGCCAAGCGGATTTCCGAACTCGCCCCCTGCCATTGTCACGGGCAAAGATGGGTCGCGTTCGCGCATGTTGGCGGTCGGGGTCCAGCTGGGATTGTTTTTCTTGCGCACGATTTTGGTCAGGCCGCGTCTTGTCAGCTCGTCTGTTTGGGGAACCGACGTGGGGTAGATGCGGTAATCGCCGTTTTCGGGGTTCCAGTAATGCAGCGCACGCCCAAAGGTATCGCAAAGGATCGTCACGCGATCGAGCGCGGTAAAATGGTCCTGCCAGTTTTGCGCCAGAAAACCAGATGCGTTGCGCTGAACCGAATTCAGTTCGGCGCGCAAAATGCTCGGCGTGGCCAAAGTGGCAGCCGTGGCGGCGATAAATCTGCGTCGTGTTGTCTTGGTCATGACCTGCGGTCCGATTGTTTGGTTGCGCTTAGCTAGCAGATAGGGACGGTTTGGGAAAGATTTAAGGGGTCACATCGCCGTTATCGCCAAAATACCGCGAACCGACCAACGCGCAGGTCCAAAAAAGCGCGATCAGTCGATTTGCTGGAGGCGGGTTTCGAGGTTTTCCAGTTTTTCGAGCGCGGCTGAAAGGGTTTCTTTCAACTGGGTGATTTCACCGAGCGCGTCGTTGATGCCTTCGGGACGATCGTGGGTTTGTTCAATGTGGTCGGTGCCGTTGCTGTTGCCTGTGATCAGCCACATGATCGAGATGTTGAGCAGACCCGCGAGCATTTGAATGCGGTTGGAACGGGGTTCGCGCTCGTCTGCTTCCCACGCCTCAATTGCGTCGAGTGGCACGCCGAGTTTTTCGCTCAAGGCGGCTTCGCTCAAGCCTTTGGCCTTGCGGGCCGCTTGAAGGCGGTTGCCGAGCGTTGTGGTTGAGGCTTCGAATGGGGTGGCTTGATCGTGCGATGTGTCAGGCAAAGGGGGTTCCAGTGGTGAGGACGGTTGAGGGTGAAGGGGGGGTGTAGAGGAAAGGGGAGGGGAGGGCAAATGTGGGGTTGGTGGTGTCGGGCTGAAGCCCGACCTACGAGTTGTGGTTCAGAAGATTTCTTTGGTGAATATTTTTCGTGTTGGGTCTTCACTTGCTGTCTCTTGTAATTCTTCGGTTACAGTAAACCCAGCATTTATGAACAGGTTTTCGGAGGCGTGATTTCCGCTCCAAACATCGGCAATGACTGCATCTAATCTCTGAGATTTTGCCTTGTCGGAAATGAAAGACAGAAGAGTATGCGCAATTCGGTTTCGTCGGAAAGGCGGTTCTACAGCTATATCAATGATGTAAGTGCAGCCATTGAAAGTATTGGTTCGCCCTGTTTTGAACATTACGAACCCAACGAATTCCGAGTTTGATTTGGCAACTAAGATCGTTTCAGAGAGTTTCCTTCTATTTCGCCAATCTAGTAGAAATTGATCTTCGATGGTTGCTTGAACGGACGGGAAACACTCTATCGGGAAAGCAGTCGGAACTAATTCATGGTGTTCCCAAAATGTGCTTTCAGAAAGGCGAATTATGGGTTCTCGGTCTTCCCAAACTGCTTGTTCTATTTTCAAGTGCATGAAATTTATTATTAGATTTGGGTAGGTCGCGCAAGCGGCCCGCGCCTGACCTCCCCCATGGGAGGGCGCATTGGTGGGGTTGTGCTTGGTGCTAGGGGAGTGGAGTGCGCCCTCCCGAGGTCAGGCGCGTGCCTTGGTTGAGGTTTGCTATCGACGCTTCATGTAAGTCGCTGTAGCAAAATCTACAAATGCGATTGCACAAGACGCGGCAAGTCGTGCATGTCGAGGTTCTAACCCATAGTGATTTCCATCACGTCCATGACCTGAACCGTACAACCCACGTAATTCGGCAATGCCCTTCGTAACTGAAGTTAAATTGCTCAAAGTGCGCTTGATGATTTCGGCGCCCTTTGCCTCGCTTGGTATTCCCTCAGGGACAAGTCCTAAAACTTTGCACATCTTTTTAGATAGTGTTGGCAAATCGTCTTTTGGGGAAACTTCAATATTGAATTCATCAAGGATAGCTTTGCAGCAAGATTCAACTAAATCCTTCGATGTTCCAATCGCCAAGGCAGGGTCGGATTCTACTGAGTTTTGAATTCTATCTATCTCGGTTTGCATCCAGTTTGATTGAAGGATTTCAGCGGCAGATGTTGCACGATTTATTTTACTTTGAAACTCCTCGGATTTTTTTGCAATATAGACAGCCCTTCCAGCTATTTTTTCCGCCTCGACGAGTTGAATGCCCGCCAATGAAAGCTGGTCATTGTAGTGTTCGACAAGTTCTAAAGCCTGTTCACGGTCAGGTCGGACAACAGGGTGGACAGTCTCGCATAAAAAACGCAAAAATTTTTCATCGTTGCATCTTAACAATCCAAATCGTTTGTCTGAGAATATCCAGTCGTCTTCCCAATCAAAATTGAAATCACGATGCATGTAGATGTCGTCGTTTGCCGTTGAATAACGAGTATCATATGAAGGGAGCGCTTCTAAATCATATAGGCGAGAGAGAAAATCTACATCTCCGAGTTCTCCACTGAAACAAACTCCAGCAAGACGAATCCCGTCAAATATGTTGTTTCGAATTTTACTTGAAATCAGTTGCCAATCCTCCCCCACAAATCATACTCACTCGCCTCATCAACTTCAACGCTAACCAAATCCCCAGCGTTCAACCCTTCAAACCCCTCATCAATGAACAGGTTGCCGTCGATCTCGGGCGCATCGCTCATCGTGCGACACGTCGCTCCGTCATCCTCAACACTGTCCACAATCACCTGCATGGTCGTGCCAACTTTGGCTTCCAGTTTCGCCTCAGAAATCGCTTGGGATTTTTCCATGAAGCGGTTCCAGCGGTCTTGTTTGACGTCGGCGTCCACGTGATCGGGCAGGGCGTTTGATCGCGCGCCGTCGACGTTTTCGTATTGGAAGCAGCCGACGCGGTCGAGTTGAGCTTCGTCGAGCCAATCGAGGAGGTGTTCGAACTCGGCCTCGGTTTCGCCGGGGTAGCCGACGATGAAGGTGGAGCGCAGGGTGATGTCTGGGCACTGGGCGCGCCATGCGGCGATTTCATCCAGCGTTTTGGCGGAGGCTGCGGGGCGGGCCATGCGTTTGAGCACGTCTGGGTGGGAGTGTTGGAACGGGATGTCGAGGTAGGGCAGCAGGCCGTTTGACGGGTCTGCCATGATCGGAATCAGGTCGCGCACGAACGGGTAGGGGTAGACGTAGTGGAGGCGCACCCATGCGCCGAGTGTCCCAAGTTCGCGGGCGAGGTCGACGATGTGGGAGCGGACTTCGCCATCCTTCCACGGGTTCATGTCGTGGCGGCGGTCTAACCCGTAGGCGGAGGTGTCTTGGGAGATGACGAGGAGTTCTTTGACGCCTGCATCCACCAGCTTTTCTGCTTCGCGCAGGATCGCGTGGGCAGGGCGGGAGGCAAGGCGTCCGCGCATGTCTGGGATGATGCAGAATTTGCACTTGTGGTTACAGCCCTCTGATATCTTGAGGTAGCTGTAGTGGCGCGGCGTGAGGGTGACGTTTTGGGCGGGCAGCAGATCGACGAAGGGGTCGGGGCTGGGCGGAACGGCGGTGTGGACCGCGTCGAGCACCTGTTCGTATTGGTGCGGGCCGGTGACCGCGAGGATTTGGGGGTGATGTTCGCGGATGTAATCGGGTTCTGCGCCGAGGCAGCCCGTGACGATGACTTTGCCGTTGGCTTGGAGCGCTTCGCCGATGGCATCGAGTGATTCAGCCTTGGCGCTGTCGAGGAAGCCGCAGGTGTTGACGATCACCGCTTCTGCGCCCGCGTAATCGGGGGAAATGGCGTAGCCCTCGGCGCGCAGGCGGGTGAGGATGCGTTCAGAGTCCACCAGCGCCTTGGGGCAACCGAGGCTGACCATGCCGATTTTAGGTTGGTTGGGGCGCGCGTCGCCATTCAGAATGGCTTTGGGCGCGAGATCGGGGCGGAGGCTGGGTGGGTTCTGGCTCATGCCCGTCCTATAACGAGGCGTGCGGGTAGGGGGAAGAGGCGGGTTATTGAGAGGCCAAGTCTTTTTTGGCTTGGGCGTGGCCTTGCTTGGCGGCTGTTTTCAAATAGGCTTGCGCTTTGGCGCTGTCCGCATCGACGCCGTTTCCATCGCGGTACATTGTGTGCAGCAGGTAGCTGGAGTTGGATTGATCGCGTTTTGAGGCCTCTTGCAGGTAGGTAACCGCGCTGGAGGCGGAGCCGCCTACGATTTCGCCGTTGAACAAAATTGTGCCAACGTAATCAAGCGCGTAGGGGTAGAGTTTATTCGCGGATTTAAACAGCAGATCGAGCGCGGCCTTTTGTTCGCCGTCGGTTTTTGCCGATTTGTAATCCATTTTTCCAAGAGCATACATCGAGGGGTAATGTTCGTAGGACGCCCCTTCGAGAAAGGCGCGGCGGGCTTTCTGAGCGTCTTTGGCGGTGTAAAGCCCGTCTTGGTGCAGGGTTCCAAGGTGGTAAAATGCGGCTGGATATTCCAGTTCCCACGCGGCGAGGCGCATCAGTTTGAGCGCGGCGGGGTTTTCGGTTTTGTCATAGGCGCGGCCCAATTGGTAGACGATGCGGGGGATGTTTCCGTTCAGTTCACGCGCCGTTGCGCAGGCCTGAACGGCCCTGTCGTTTGGGATGTCTTTCCACGCCGTTGGCGCTGCGGTGCGATTTGCGTCCCATGCGTGGGCGGTTGATGCGTCGCAGCGCTGCAAGGCTTGTGCTGCATCAGATTTGGCCTGCGCGGCGGTGTGCTGACGGTCGTCCTCGGCGGCGATATCAAAGTTCACAAACCCAATTGCGCGGCTTAATGCGGCGCGCGATCCCGTCAGCGGAATGGCGTAACGGCTTTTGTCGTTGATAAAGGTCAGCTTGCTGGCGGATTGCACCAATTCAAGGATGTCTTGGCCGACGGGGAAATTTACAGTGCTGAATTCTTGGCCGAGACGGGGGTCAAATTTTATCAACTCTTTTTTCAGGGAATAAGTTCGCCCAGAGCCATCACTGTTGGTGAATTGTAGCTTGGGAACGCCAATTCTGGTGACGCCATCAAGGCCAAGGTTAATGTACCATGTTTGGTTCAAAGGATTGTAATAAATGGAGGCTGTTTCTTGGAAGGTGACAGCATGAACGCGGTTTCCGCTGAGCGTTTCGGAGTAGCGCCAGCTTTGTGCGTGGATCGGTGCAGTAAGTGCCAACAGTGAAATCAGGAGGAGCGCGATAAAGCGGGTGGTGATGTGCATAATACTGTCCTTTACTTTGGGTATTTTAGACAATGGCTTGGGTTTTGCAAATAAAACTGTGGGGTGTGTTTCGGGGTTGCACTTGATTTGTTCGGGCGTGTGTGGCTGACTTATTCGCGAGTTTAGGGAGCCAGTTTATGCAGTATCCAACGCGCACGCGCCATTGCCAGAACCATCATCTTGATAGCACGCGGTGGGATCATTTTCAGCCGCGCAGCGATGATATTTGCATTGCGACGTCGATGAAGGCGGGCACGACGTGGACGCAGGCGATTGTGGCGAATTTGCTGCATCCGAACGGGGAATTTCCCGCCCCTGTTTGGACGTTGAACCCGTGGATTGATTTTCGCGGTGTGCCGCTCGATCTGATTATGGACGGGTTGGAGGCGCAGGATCATCGGCGCTGTGTTAAAACCCATTTACCGATGGAGAGCCTACGGTTTTTACCAGAGTTGAAGTATATTTTTGTGAGCCGTGACGGGCGGGATGTGGCGATGTCTTTGTGGAACCACTGGTCGAAATATAGCGAGCTGGCGTATGCTGAGGCGAACGACACGCCGGGGTTGGTGGGGGATAAATTCCCAGAACCTTCGGGGGATTTCCATGACTACGTGAAAGAGTTTTTCAGCCGTGGCTGGTTTGAGTGGGAGAGCGATGGTTATCCGTTTTGGTCGCATTTGCACAACGTGCAATCGTGGTGGGAGTGGCGCCATTTGCCGAATGTTTTGTTCCTGCATTACGGAGATATGAAGGCCGATACGGCGGGTGCGATTGGCAAGATTGCGGCGTTTCTGGATTTGGATGTGGATGATGCGCGGATCGTCGATGTAGAGGCGCGTTGCACGATGAAGGCGATGCGCGCGGATGCGGATAATTACGTGCCCGATGGCGGATCAAGTTGGAAGGGCGGGGCGAAGACGTTCATCCACAAAGGCGTGAACGGGCGTTGGCGCGATGTGATGACGGAGGCGGAATTGGCGCTGTACGAAAAGGCCTGTGATCGGGTGCTGGATGATGATGCCCGCCGTTGGCTGGAAGAGGGTGGCGCGGTTTGAAGCTGGTTCACGGACATTTGCCGATTGATGCGCCTGCGGGCGTGCAGGGCTGGGACATTGATCCCTATTCCCCAGAAGTGCAGGCTGATCCCGTGCCCTATTACGCGCAGTTGCGCGAGCGGGGGCCGTTTTCGTATTTGACGCGGTATTCGATGCTGGCCTGCGGGCGCTACGATGTGGTGCGCGAGGTGTTTTCGGATCACGAACGGTTTGTGTCGTCGCGCGGCGTTGGCGTGCAGGATTTTGCACTAGAGGAACCCTGGCGACCCCATTCGATTATTTTGGAGGTGGACCCGCCCTATCACAACCGCACGCGGCGCGTTTTGATGCGGGCGTTGTCGCCAAAGGCTGTGGCGGATTTGCGCGCGTATTTTCTGGATGAAGCGCGCGATTTGGTTTCTGATTTGGTGGCGCAGGGGGAATTTGAGGCCGTGGAAGCCTTGGCGGAAACTTATCCGACGCGCGTGTTTCCAAAGGCGGTGGGGATGAAACTGTCGGATCGGCGCAAATTGGTGGATCACGGTTCAATGGTGTTTAACGCGCTGGGGCCAGACAACGCGCAGCGCCAAACCGCGATGGCGATGGGGCCAGAAATTATCCCCTGGGTGATGGAGCAGTGTAAGCGAGAGAACCTGACAGATGACGGCATTGGGGCGGCGATTTATGCCAGTGCGGATGAGGAATTGGTGTCTGAGGCCGAGGCTGGAATGTTGGTGCGATCCCTGTTGTCGGCGGGGATTGATACCACCGTGACGGGCATCGGCAACGCAGTTTGGACGTTGTCGCAGAACCCTGAACAATTTGCGGCGTTGCGGGCTGATCCATCGCTGGCAATGGGCGCGTTTGATGAGACGATGCGCCTAACTTCGCCCGTGGCGGCGTTTTGTCGAACGGCCTGCGTGGATACTGAGGTGGCTGGGATAAAGATTGCCGAGGGGACGAAAATCCTGTGCGTTTTGGGCGCGGCGAATTTGGACAGCGCGAAGTTTGAAGAGGCGGAACGTTTTGATATCAAACGCAAAACTGCGGGTCATCTGGCGCTGGGCGTTGGGGTGCACATGTGCGTGGGGCAGAATATCGCGCGGGCCGAGGGGCAAGCGATTTTGACGGCAATTGCAGAGCAGGTTGGGGTGATTGAACCTGCGGGGGATGCGGTTTGGCGGCCCAATAATGCGATGCATGCGTTGGAGAGTTTGCCGGTTCGGTTTGGGTAGTTTCTGATTGGTGGCGGGCTGAAGCCCGCCCTACGGTTTATTGGCTCTCGGGCATTGCTTCGCAAAACCCTGCCGCCGACGTTTGAAAGGCCAAACGTCCTAGTCAAAAACGGCCATACCGAGCCACTGACAGATGAGGGCGGGGGTTTCTTTGCCTTCGATCTCGATTGTGAGTTCGTGTTCTTGCAGCAGTTGGGTGGCGGATTTTTGCAGGACGGAATTGAGTTTGAAGCGGCCTCGGATTCTGTCGCCCGACAGGACGGGGGACAAGAAGCGGACTTTGTTAAAGCCGTAGTTGATGCCCATGGTTTGGCCGTCGAATTTGGTGAAGGTTTCGATCGCGAATTTGGAGGCCATCGAGAGGGTTAGAAAACCGTGGGCGATGGTTCCGCCAAAGGGTGTTTCAGCGGCGGCGCGGACGGGATCGGTGTGAATCCACTGTGGATCATCGGTGATTTCTGCGAACACGTCGATGCGGGCTTGATCAATTGTGACCCAGTCGGACAGGCCTGTTTGCGTCCCAATGCGGGCGGTTTGTGCGGCTGCGGCTTTTTCGATCATCTGCGTGTTCCCTGATGTGTTTCATCGGGATTAGAGGCCAAGCGTTGCGCCGTGTCCATTGGGACGTGGCGTTTTTTCGGTTTGTGGCCTTGCGGTTAGCAATGCGAGCGGCAAGGATACGGGCAAGAGTGAGGGAGATCGTTTCATGAAACCGTTTGTATTTAACACGGCTGCGAGCATTCAATTGGGCGCGGGCAAAATTGCTGAATTGGGTGAAATGGTGCGGGCACGGATGGGCAAACGGGTGATGCTGATTAGTGATCCCGGGCTGGTCGACCTTGGCATGGTGGGCGCTGCCGTTGAGATTTTGGAGAAGGCCGATCTGGAGGTCGTCGTTTACGCCGATGTGCAGGCCGATCCGCCCGAGGCGATCATTCACGCAGCCGTTGAAATGGCGCGAAGTGCTAAAGTTGAGGGCATCATCGGGCTGGGCGGTGGATCATCGCTGGATGTGGCCAAGCTGGTGGCGGTTTTGGCGCTGGGCCAAGAAACGCTGACCGGCATGTACGGGGTTGGCAACGTGAAGGGGCCGCGCTTGCCGCTGATCCTTGTGCCGACAACATCTGGGACGGGGTCCGAGGTGACGATGGTGTCGATTGTGACGACGGGCAAATCGGAAAAGATGGGTGTGGTTTCGCCTGTTATTTTGCCTGATGTGGCGTTGCTCGATCCAGAACTGACCTATGGTTTGCCGCCCCATATTACGGCGGCGACGGGGATTGATGCGATGGTTCACGCGATTGAGGCCTATGCCAGTGCCAGTCCGAACAACAATGCGATCTCGCGCAATTTGGCCTGCGAGGCGTTGCGCCTGATGGGCGGTGCGATTGAGCGCGCGGTGCATGATGGCGGTGACACGGGTGCGCGGGCAGATATGCTGCTGGGTTCGATGATGGCGGGGCAAGCGTTTGCGAACTCCCCGGTGGCGGCGGTGCACGCGCTCGCCTATCCGATTGGCGGGCATTACAAGGTGCCGCACGGTTTATCAAACGCGCTCGTTTTGCCCCATGTGTTGCGGTTTAATGCGGTGACCGCGCCGAGGCCCTACGCCGAGCTGGCGCCGCATGTGTTTCCCGAAATGGCGGGCATGGGCACGCAAGAAGCGGCAAGTGCGTTTGCCGAGGGGATGCAGGAGCTATCCAAGCGGTGTGGATTGCAGCAAGGGTTGCGCGAGATGGGGATTGAGCGGGATGCATTGCCGATGTTGGCGCGGGACGCGATGAACCAGACACGGTTGTTGGTGAACAACCCACGAGAGGTGGATTTGGACGCGGCATTGGCGATTTATGAGGCAGCTTACTAAGGCGGCAAAAGTGATCGTAGAAACGGAGTGGTGATGGATATGAAGCGCAATACTGAGCGTTCGAATTTTCATTCTGCCCAAAGAAGCAGAAAGAAAATTTAATGGCACGCATCCCCCCAAGTACACGCGATCAATTCCCGATGTTTCGCAGCGTGCCGACCCGTTGGCACGACAATGATTTGTATGGCCACATGAATAACGGCATCCATTATCAACTGTTTGATACGGTGGTGAATGGTTGGATGATGGAGGTTGGGCTGCTGGAATTTAAGGCCGAACATGCGTTTATCGTGGCGGAAACGGGGTGTCGGTATCACGGCGATATTATGTATCCCGATGTGGTGCACGCAGGCATGCGGATTTCCAAACTGGGTGGCAGTTCGATCATCTGGGAAATTGGGCTGTTTCGAAATGACGCCGAGGTCGCGGCGGCGGATGGTAAATTTGTGCACGTGCATGTGATCCGCGAGGGCCACAGGCCGACCCCGATGAGCGATGCGACCCGCGCCGTGTTTGAGCCGCTGGTGCGTTAAGGCGTGGTTGTGACCCGCTTATAGAGGTGCCATGTTGCGTGCCCCAAAACTGGGAGCACGATAAAAAGCCCTAAAAACATGGGGATCATGGCAAGGATCGTGGCGATGCCGATGAATGCGCCCCATGTGAGATAGATTAGTGGATTGGCGATCACCGCCCCGATGGATTTAACAAGCGCAGTCACGAAATCAACGTCGCGGTCCAAGATCATAGGCAATCCGAGAACGGAAATTGAGAAAATTACCGTGGCGAAAATTGTGCCGACCGCTGTGCCAAACGCAAGCATCATCAGGCCATTGGCGCTGAGGAAGACATCGGTGGAGGTGAGGATGTTGGTCATTGGTGCGAGGCCCAAAAAGAGGGCGAATATCATGTGGCCTAGGAAGAACCAGAACAGAAATGTCACGACGATGAGGACAGCGAGCCACGGCAGTTGGCCGTTTTTGTGGAGCCAAACGACGCTGGTGATTTTCCTGAAGTTTAGCGGCTCCCCAGTGGAGCGGCGGCGGCTGGTTTCGTACAGGCCGAGGGCTGCGAATGCGCCGATCAGGGGGAAGCCAAGAACTGCGAGGATAAGCCAGAACGTGTGGCCCGTCTGGAGAGTGATCCACGTCATGATCATGCCAACACCCGCGTAAAAGCTGGCGAAAAATAGCCCAAGCAGCGGGGTCGCGAGAAAATCGCGCCAGCCGAGCGCGAGGCTGGCTGTTAGATCGGAAAATGTGAGGGGCCGCACGTTGGGTGCGCCAATTGGTCGGGATGTCATGGTGAAAATGTAATTGCCATTGGATCGTAATGTAAAGAGCGAGTAGGGTTCGCAAGATAGCAATCGGCGCGGATTTGCGCAGGTTCCGCATGAGGAATTGAAATGAAAAAACTTACGTTCTGGTTCGAGTTTGCCTCAACCTATTCTTATTTATCGGCATTGCGGATTGCGCCATTGGCAAAGGCCGCTGGGGTTGAGGTGGTTTGGAAACCGTTCCTGCTCGGGCCGATATTTGCAGCGCAAGGGATGACGGATTCGCCGTTTAACATGTACCCCGTGAAGGGCAAATATATGTGGCGCGATATGGAGCGGGAATGCGTGAAATACGGGCTGCCTGTGGCAAAAGAACCAGCCGTGTTTCCAGGCAATGGCATGCTGGCGGCGCGGGTGGCGACGCTGGGTCTGGGGCAGGATTGGGGTGCTGATTTTGTGCGTGGAGTTTATTTGGCGCATTTTGTTGATGGGAAAACGCTGTCGGATGCGGCGGCTGTTTCGGGTGTACTGGACGGGCTTGGGTTGGATGGTGCTGGCGTGATTTCGCAGGTAGATCAGGGTGTTAAGGATGCGTTGCGCGAAACAACAGAAACGGCGCAGGCGATGGGTGTTTTTGGTGCGCCGAGTTTTACCGCCGAGGATGGTGAAGTGTTTTGGGGCAATGATCGATTGGAGGACGCGATGGCGTGGGCAATTCAATGAGCGGTGAGTTGAGCCTTGATGCGTTGATGCGAACCTTGAAAGGGACGCTGATTGACGGGGTGTTTGTGTTTGTGACGGCCGATGCTGTGCCTGCAGGATTAAAGCCGCGCATGGTATTTGAGGAGGCTGAGGGCACGACGATCATTTGCTTGCGCGATGAAGCGGTGGCGTTGGGGTTGGACTATGAGTTTGCGAGCCGCATGATTACGCTGGATGTGCATTCATCGTTGGAGGCCGTCGGATTTATGGCGGTGATTGCGACGGAGCTGGCCAAAGAAGGCATGGGCGTGAACCCTGTGGCGGGATTTTATCACGATCATATTTTTGTACCCGACGGGCGCGAAGGTGATGCGATGGTTGTGTTGGAGCGGTTGGCGGTGGAGGCGCGCCTGGCTTGAAGCGCGCGGGCCGATGAGCGGCTTTGGGATTTGGATATTTTAGGCCAGAAGAAGGACGGATTTCAGCGCAAATACCGTTCTGGTGCATAGGGCTGCATGTCGATGTTGGGTGGCGTTCCATCAATCATTTGCGCGAGCAGGCGGCCTGTTTTGGGGCCAGCGGTGAGGCCGACGTGCTGGTGGCCAAAACCTGTGTAGATGCCTGAGGTGCCGATTTCGCCGATAAGGGGCACGCTGTCCGGTGTTGAGGGGCGAAAGCCGAGCCATTCTTTGGTGCTTGAGTATTTGAGGGTGGGGAAAGCCTGCGCAGCGTAGCGTTTTAGCAGTTTGATGGGCTGTTTTGACGGGCCAGCGTGGTGATCGCCCAGCTCGACCGTGCCTGCACAGCGCAGGCCCATGTCCATCGGGTTCACGCCGAATTTGCCAGCGGTCATCATCATCGGGTTGCGGGGCATTTGCGATGGATTTTCATAGATGACGTGATAGCCGCGTTCGGTTTCTAGCGGGATTTTCAGGCCGAGTTTGCGCATCAAATCTTTGGACCAGATGCCAGCGGTGATGACGGCGTGGGTGCATTCAAACGGGCCTTGTGTGGTTTGGATGCTGGTGATTTTGCCGTTGGTTTTAGTGAAATCTTGGACTTCGGCCTCAATAAATTGGCCGCCTTTGCTGACGAAATGGTATGTTAGTTCAGTGATGTATTGGGCGGGGTTGGTGATGTGACCTTGGCCCTCTAGCACGGCGAGGCATTGGGTGGAGGGGCCGAGGATCGGTTCAGCTTCGGACACTTGCGCGCCCGTTAGAACGGTTGGGATGAAGCCTGCGCGGGCTTTTTGATCCCAGCTGTAGGCGTCTTTTTTGAAATCTTTGAGGGTGTTGTAGGCGTAGGAGAATTTGGAGTTGCTGATCCAGTGTTCCAGCGGTGTGCCGCGCACCAACGATTTGTGTTGATCGACCGCGTCTGTGAGGATCGGGATCAGGTTATCGACCATGCGCTGTGCATCAACCTCGTTCGCGTTGGACATAAATTTGGCGATCCACGGCAGCATTTTGGGCAGGTGGGTCCATTTCAGGAACAGCGGGCTGTTGGGATTTAGCAGGTATTTCGGCGCGTCTTTCCACAGGCTGGGCGTGTTGACGGGGACCACGGCCCATTGCGCGATCAGGCCTGCGTTGCCGTAAGATGCGCCCATGCCAGGATTGCCGCGATCCATCAGGATCACGCGGTGGCCTGATCGTTGCAGCCAGATGGCGGTTGAAATGCCGACCATGCCTGCGCCGATGATTATTATTGGTTTGCTCATGACGGTCCCTCGTTTATCGGGACTATATCGCGAAAATTGTCCGTGTCAGCCCGTTGGTTTTGCAAATCTGGGATCGGCGGCGCAGGCGGCGGCGTCTGCATCGATCATGGCTTTGCGCTGCTCGATAAACGAATGGTAATGGGGGTGCGTAAAAATATAGAGCCGCCGTGCCATCATGCAATCATAGGTCCAATCGGCGACGACATCTGCGTCGATGCCGTTTGCCACCGCTTCGACTGCCATGTGCTGGCCCGCGGCTTCGTTCAGGCCGCCCGTGCCAGAGGGGCGGTTTTTATAGGCGTCGGCGATGCCTGTTTTGACCCATGCGGGGCAGAGGATGGAAACGCCGATTTTTTCACGGGCGAGTTCTTGGGCGAGGGTTTCGGAATACCCGACAACCGCGAATTTTGAGGCGTTGTAGGGGCCCATGCCCTCGGCTGCGACGTGGCCAGCCATGGAGGCGGTGTTGATGAAATAGCCGCCCGCGCCCTGTTCGCGCATAATGGGGAGGAAGGTTTCAACGCCGTGAACGACGCCCATGAGGTTGATATCCATAACCCAGCGCCAGTCCGCCAGCGGGACGTTGCCGGGTTTTCCCGCAGTCGAGACGCCTGCGTTGTTGACGATGATGTGGGCGCTGCCAAAGGCGGCAATCGTGGCGTCGGCGGCAGATTGAACGGAGGCAGGATCGGCCACGTCGCAGACTACGGTGGCGGTTTTACCTGTGACGGTTTTTTGCGCGGCCGCCAGCGTATCTGCGTTGATGTCGGCCATCATCACGTTTGCGCCCGCAGCGGTGAAGCGTTTGGTGAGCGCTAGGCCAATGCCAGAGGCGGCACCCGTGATGAATGCGGTTTTGCCAGCGATGTCTTTCATGGGGGAAATCCTTTGGTTTGGGGCAGCATAGGACAAATTTGTGACGTGTGAGAAGCGTGCCGTTGCGTTCGCTGCCATGTGTGTGCCTAAGTGTGGGCGGAGGACTGCGAATGACACAGATAGAAGTTTGCCCGATTGCGGGCGGTGGGCCAGAGGATATCTTGGTTTTGCCGAACGGCGACGTGATAACAGGCACGATTGACGGACGCTTGCAAAAGATCCGCGCAGATTTCAGCGGTGGGGATACGGTTGCGCAGATGGATCAACGGGCGCTGGGCATGGATGTGCTGCCCGACGGGCGGGTGGTGTTTTGCGATCCAACGGATGGCGTGTTTGCGGTGGATTTGGAAAGCGGTCAAGTCAGAGCGTTGGCGACGCAGTATAACGGTGTGGCGCTGGGGCTGTGTAACAATCCATCTGTTGCGGCGGATGGGACGGTGTATTTTTCGGTTTCATCCACGCGAAACAACGTTTTTGAAGCGATCAAGGATGTGGTTGAGGCCATTCCGACAGGGGCGCTGTACCGTGTTGGTGCTGATGGTGTGGTTGAAAAGCTGTTGGGGGATTTGCTGTTTGCCAATGGTGTGACCGTGGCCCCTGATCAGCAATCGGTTTTGGTGGCCGAAACGGGGCGGGCCAAGATCACGCGCGTTTGGATTGATGGGCCGAAATCGGGCACAGCAGAGGTGTTTGCGCAAGATATGGCAGGGACACCTGATAATTTGGCGCTGAGCGATGACGGATCGTTGTTGGTTGCTTGGGTGCAACCCTATGGGAAAAAGATGAAAGATATCATGGCTTTGCCACAGTGGATGCGCTGGTTGATTGTGCGATTGCCGAAATTTGTGCAGCCCAAGCCAGATGATCGGTTCATGATGGCGCGGTATGGGTTTGATGGGGTGTTGCTGGGGTCAATTGATCTGGAGGGTGCTGGATTTCATTTCGTGACCGGTGGCCGCCAAGTTGGCGATTGGGTTTACGTTGGAAGTGTAGAAGAAGACGCCATTGCACGGTTTCCTTACGCCGCGTTGGAGGGGTGAGCATGCAACAAGCAACAGATTTTCGCGAAGAGAGCCGTGTTTTGGCGGCGGTGTTGGAGCCACTGGCAGAGGTGGATTTTTTTGCGGTGACGCAGTTCAAAGGCTGGAGCATTGATGATATGCTGGGGCATTTGCATATTTTCAATCATGCAGCGGCCTTGGCGTTGAAAGATGGCGATTTGTTCCACGCATTTTTCGCGGATATGAGCAAAATTATGCAGGGCGGCGGGTCGATGATTGATGCGCAGCGACCTTGGGTGGATGGGCTGAAGGGGCGGGCGTTGTTTGAGGCGTGGCGGGTGTTGTCTGAGGATGTGGCGGATGCGTTTAGCGTGGCCGATCCCAAGGCGCGTTTGGCGTGGGCAGGGCCGAGCATGTCGGCGCGATCCAGCATTACCGCGCGCCAGATGGAGACTTGGGCCCATGGGCATGAGGTTTTTGACTTGCTGGGCGTTTCGCGCGTTGAAACGGATCGGGTGAAAAACATTGTGGTGCTGGGGGTGAACACCTTTGGCTGGGCCTATCAGGTACGTGGGTTGGATGTGCCGCCGCAGATGCCGTTTCTAGAACTGACTGCGCCAAGTGGCGATGTTTGGACGTTTGGGGCGGAAAGCGATGATCGTGTGGTCGGATCGGCTGTTGGGTTTGCACAAGCGGTGACGCAGACGCGCCATTGGACGGATACGGATTTGCGTGCGCTGGGCGATGGCGCACGGGATTGGATGGAAATTGCGCAGTGTTTTGCGGGGGGCGTTGCGCCTCCGCCTGCTGCGGGAACGCGTTTTAGGGGTGATACGGCATGAGTGATCGGTTTTTAGAGCTGGAAACAGACGAGGATGCAATTGCATCGTTTCGCGGGGCGCAAAATGCCCGCACGAGCGCGGTTTTGTGCGATGCGCAGTTTGATGCGGATGTGGAGCTGGCGATTGCGGTGCTGGAAAACCCTGATGCGGTGAACGGTGTGTCGCGGCGAGGGGATTGGGTTTACACGTTTTTAAAGACGGAAGATGCGCCGCGTGGACGGTGGTTGCGGGTGCCCGATGGCACGGCGATTTCGCGGGGTGCGGATTGGCAGGTTGTGTTTGACGTGGATGCGTTTTGCGAGGCGACAGATGTGAATTGGCACTGGCGCGGGGCGCGGACGGCTTGGTTTAAGTATGACCGCGTGATGCTGGTTCTGTCACACGAGGGATCGGATCAATCGCGGTATCTGGAGTTTGATCTGGAGAGTTGTTCGCTGGTTGAGGGCGGTTTTGATCTGGAACCGTCGCGCAGTTCAGTGAGTTGGATTGATGCGGATACGTTGTTGGTATCGTCTGCGGTTGGGGACGATGGGACGGAGTCTAGTTGGCCCGGTGTGGCGCGAATTTGGTCGCGCGGGACGGCGTTTAGCGATGCTGAGGCGGTGTTTTCGGCGGATAAATCCGACCTTGCGTTGTGGTGTGGCGCAGAGCGGGATACGGATGGCACGGCACTTTTGTCGCTGACCAAGGCATCGACGATTGGCAAGGCCGTGACGACCGTGCGCCGCAGCGGGCAAGATGATGTTGTGTTGGCGGCCCCCGAGGATACGACCGCGGTGCATGATCATTCGCATTTTGCCTACATCGTGCAATCTGGGCCTGATGCGGGGTGTTTGATGCTGGGCGCGATTGGGGCGGTGGCAGATGTTTTGGTGCGCCCCAAGGACGGGCTGGTTGTGAGTGGTGCCAGCCTGATGTTTCAGGATGGGCTGCTGATCTGGAAACAATCTGTGCGGATGGCACAGGAGTTGTGGGTGCGTGATTTGGTGGCTGGTGTTTCAACGCGGGTGGCCCTGCCGAGCGTGGCTGATGCGTTTTACGTGTATCCGTTTGATGCGAATTCTGATGCGGGGGACGGGACGCTGGTTTTATCGGCGCAAGGGTTTGCGCAGCCAAGCACGCAATATCTGTTTGATCTGAAAAATGGTGTGGATGGCATTGACTGGCGCGAGGTTTACCGCGCGCCTGATCTGTTTGATGCGGATGGCGTCGAGGTGCAGTTGCATGAGGCCAAATCGGCGGATGGAACGATGGTGCCCTATCATTTGGTTTTGCCAAAGGGCGCGGTGATGGGCGCGGTTCCGACGCTGATTTACGGCTACGGCGGATATGGCGTTTCGCTGGCGCCGTATTACAGTGGGATCACGGGCAAGCTGTGGCTGGAAAAGGGAGGCGCCTATGTGATGGCCTATATCCGTGGGGGTGCGGAGTTGGGGCCAGAGTGGCATTTGTCGGCCAAGGGCGCTGGGCGGGATCGTGCGTTTGAGGATTTTGCCGCGATTAGCGACGATTTGGTGGCGCGCGGTGTTTCCACGCCTGCAAAGATTGCCTGTCATGGGGGCAGCAACGGCGGATTGTTGTGCGGTGTGATGTTGACGCGGTATCCTGAAAAATTCGGTGCGATTTGGGCGTCTGTGGGGGTGTATGACATGCTGCGGTTTCACAAATTTCCTGCGGGGCGGGCGTGGATTGATGAATACGGTGATCCAGGTGTGGCCGAGGATGCGGCGTGGTTAAGGGCCTATTCGCCGCTGCATCAGGTGAACGATGGGCCGTATCCAGCCACGTTGATTGACACGTCGAGCCATGATGACCGCGTTGACCCCAGCCATTCGCGCCGTTTTGTGGCGGCGTTGAACGGCGCGGGGCAGCAGCCTTGGTACTATGAACACGAAGATGGTGGGCATGGTGGCGGTGGCGCAAGCCGTGCCAAGGCCAAAGAAGTGGCGCTGGGGCATCGGTTCTTGTGGCACGCCTTTGGATAAACGGCTTTGGATCTTACTCGGCCTTGCGTTTGGGGCCTGTATTAGCAGTGGGTTTGGGCGGTTTGCCTACGGGTTGATCCTGCCCTCGATGCAGGCGGATTTGGGGTGGAGTTATTCACAGGCGGGTTGGTTAAGCACGGTGAATGCGATTGGGTATTTGGCGGGGGCGGTGGCGACGGTTGTGCTGGTTGGGCGGGTCGCACAGGAGCGGCTTTATGCGTGGGGGATTGTGCTGACGGCGCTGACCTTGATCGCGAGCGGGCTGACGCGGGATTTTTGGTGGATGTCGGCTTGGCGGTTTGGCAGCGGGGCGTTTGCGGCCCCTGTTTTTATCGCGGTTGGGGCGTTGGCATCAAACCTGTACGGCGCGGATCAGAAAAAGAATGCGATGGCGATTGCGCTGGCGTTTGGCGGTGGCGGGCTCGGCATGGTGATGTCTGCGCTGGTGTTTCCGCATTTTTTCGCGGCGCAGGGCGCGGGCGCGTGGCCAATGGCGTGGCTGGCGCTGGGCGGAGCGAGCGTTTTGATGTTGCCGACGGGTTTGTGGGCGGCAAAACAACTGCAAACTCCTGTGCGGCAGGTTGATGATGCGCCGCCACAACGGTTTGGGCCGATGGGGTATTCGATGGTGGCGTATTTCAGCTTTGCGGTGGGGTATATTGTGTATCTGACGTTCCTGAGTGCGTTTTTGAAAACGCTGGGGGCGAGCCCGTGGACGGTGAGTTTGATCTGGTCGATTGTCGGGGTTGGCACGATCGCGTCGTCGTTTGTGTGGCGGGGCATGATCGGGCGGTATCGGACGGGGTTGCCGATGGCGGTGACGCTGTCTTTCGTGGCGGTTGGCTGCGTTTTGCCCGTGGTGTTTCCGACGATGCTGGGGCTGTTAGTGTCGTCTGTGTTGTTTGGGCTGTCGGTGTTTATGCCGCCCACATCGGTGACGAGTTTCATCCGCCAAAACAATCCGCCTGATACCTGGGGGCGTTTGATGGGGATTTATACGGTGATTTTTGCGGTAGGGCAGTGCATTGGGCCAATCGCGGCGGGGGCGATTGGCGATATGTTCGGGAATATCGGCTATGGGCTGTTGGCGGCAGGCGCGATTTTGATGATTGGCGCGGTGTTTGCAGGGTTCCAACGGGCGCTGGGGGATGCGCCCGCTGGCAGGTGATCAGCGCATAAGGCGCAGGGTTTCAATGTTTTCGGGGCGACCGATTTCGGTTTCGGCGTGCAGCACTGAAATGTCGCCTTCGCTAAAGCCGATGTCACGCAGAAGGTGCGGTGGCATGTGGCGCAGGTTTTGGCGCAGTTGTGCGGCTTCAAATACAGATTTGATTTTTGCGAATAGGCCCGTGATGCCTGCGGTTGCTTTGGTGCGGTTCGCGCCAAGTGCTGCGGATAAGGCGGGGGAGCGGTTTGTGTCGATGTAGGCCATGATGCGTCTCCTTGGTTTGCATGATGTTTTGGTCTGTTGAACCCGTTTTGGCGTGAAACGGCCTGTTCCACAAACGTCTTTCCTTGACAGCTGGTGTGCAAAAAAGGCACGTGTTTTTAGGCGGGCCGTTTTATATGACAAACGGCGCGGATCGGAGGCCCATCATGCCCAGAAGTTTACCCCCTTTAAATGCGCTGCGTGCGTTTGAAACGGCTGCACGTTTGCAAAGCTTTACGCGGGCTGCGGAAGAATTGAACGTGTCCCATTCTGCCGTGAGCCGCCATGTGCGTGGCTTGGAAAAGCGGCTGGATGTGCAATTGTTCAAGATCGCACAGCGCGGCGTAACGCTGACAGAGTTGGGGCGATGGTATGCAGCGCAGATTACGCCGTTGATGGATCAGATCGCGATTGCGACGGAGCAGGTGACGGAAAAGCCGAAAGGCGTGATTACGCTGAGCGCGGAGCCGTCGTTGGCGCAAAAGTGGTTGGTGCCGCGATTGGGTGATTTTTATGAACAGTTTCCCGACGTGGAGATTGTGATCAGTTCGACCGCCGAGGTGATGGATGTGAACGCCCATGCCGTGGACATGGCGTTGCGGTATTGTCAGGACAGCACCGATGTGAGCGCGTTTGATCAGGTGAGCAATCGCCCGTTTCATCCCTATGCGGCGCCCGGTGTAGTTGCGTTTGACGGGGATCGCGTGGCGCCAGAGGTATTGGCAGAGCATTGGTTGATCGGGGATTACATTCCAGAATTGTGGCCGTCTTGGTTTCGGCAAGCGGGGCTGCCGGAGGTGCCGAAGTTGAAATTGACCACGCCGATGCAGACGTTGCTGACGATTGAATACGCGGTGGCGAAGCAGGGCGTTTTGCTGTTGTCGAGCGATCTGGTTGCATCCGAAGTGCGCGACGGGAAGCTGGTTTTGCTGTCGGATGTTGGCGTGCGCATGGGCGGGTATTATCTGGTCACAAACGAGATTGCCGCGCGACGCAAACCTGTTCGGGCCTTGCGCGAGTGGTTGTTAATGCAGAGCGAAGGGTTGCGGGATTGAGGGGTGACTTGTCACACGGAACTGCTCGCATTAGCGTGACGTACCTATCAAAGGAGCGTCCGATGCGAATTGTGTTTATGACTGTTGTTGCGGCGGCTTTGCTGAACCCTTTGGTTGGGCAAACAGGTTCTGATCAAGTTAAAAGCGTGCCTGTGATCTTGCGACCAGATACCGAGCATGGATCGTGCAGTATCGGATTTCGGGTGAATGATGGCGGCGCGCTGCTGCGATCTGGGCCAAGTCGCGCGCATCCGGTCATTGCGAAACTGAAAGCCGGGCATGTCGTTTCGGGGTGTGACGGAACGGATTTGTGGGAGGGGATCATTGATGGGCTCGATGAAACCTGCAGCGTTGGGATTATGATTACCAAAGAGCAGGCCTATGCTGGCCCCTGTGCAAGTGGTTGGGTTGAACAGACATTTTTGACGTCGATTTACGGGTAATTTGGGATTTGGGGTTCTATCTGTTCGCGACATTCAACCAAATCGTTGAATGATTGGAATGGGCTGGAATCCTGATTGGTGTGGGGTTGTCAGCTTGTCGCAGTTTTAAATATTGAATTAAAACAGTATCTTAACTTGATCGTATCTCGTTGACTCTGTCCCATCCCCTGCTATTTTCCGCGCAACTGTTCAAAGCGGCGAAATGCGGCTGGAAAAGGAGGCCCAGAAATGACTGACGGTCCTGACCCAGTACGGATGAAAGCGCTTGAGGAGAAGCTAGCGGCGAAGAAGAAGGCGATGGAGCCTGAGGTCGTCGAGGAGCATCACCTTAGTCAGGCGCAAGCTGGTTGGCGGATGGTTACGGAGCTGGTGGTTGGATTGCTGCTGGGTTTCGGGTTCGGATACGGATTGGATTTGTTTTTTGAAACGCTTCCGATCTTTCTGATCATATTTACGATGCTGGGGTTTGCTGGCGGGGTTCGCGCAATGATGCGGACTGCCAATGAGATCGCAGCGAAGCAGGCCGAAGAGGCCAAGAAATAATACGGAGCAGATGCTCCGCCCGAAAAGAGGACGTATATCGTGGCGACAGAAGAAGGTGGCACTCAGCTGAACATCCATCCAATGGATCAATTCATTATCAAGCCGTTGTTTGGCGGTGGTGAAGTGGGCATGTTCACAATCACGAACGCAACGCTTTGGTTGGGTCTTGCTGTTTTGGCCGTGATTGCATTGATGGTTTTTGGCACACGGGGACGCGCAATCGTTCCGTCGCGTAGCCAGTCCATTGCCGAAGTCATTTACGGTTTCGTCTACAAGATGGTGGAAGACATCGCAGGCAAAGACGGCCTGAAGTATTTCCCGTACATCTTTACGCTGTTCATCTTTATCCTTGTTGCCAACGTGATTGGCCTGTTGCCAAAATCGTTCACCACAACATCCCACATCGCGGTTACGGCGACGATGGCGATGGCGGTGTTCTTGGCCGTGACGATCATCGGATTTGTTAAAAACGGCATGAGCTTTTTGGGTATCTTCTGGATCAAAGCGGCCCCGTTGCCGTTGCGCCCAATCCTCGCGTTGATCGAGGTTATTTCATACTTCGTTCGCCCCGTTAGCCACTCCATTCGTTTGGCGGGCAACATGATGGCGGGTCACGCGGTTATCAAAGTTTTCGCAGGGTTTGCAGTGGTGACACTGATTTCACCTGCTGCCATTGGCGCGATCGTTGCGATCTATGCGCTGGAATCACTCGTGGTCTGTATTCAGGCTTACGTGTTCGCAATTCTGACTTGTGTGTATCTGAAAGACGCACTGCATCCGCACCACTAAGCGGGCTGGTCTGAGTAAATAATCTACGTCATATAAATCTTAAGGAGAAATAAAATGGCTATCGAAGGCGATCTAGTACAAATGGGTGCTTATGTTGGTGCAGGCTTGGCTTGTACAGGTATGGGCGGAGCTGCTGTAGGTGTGGGCCACGTTGTTGGTAACTACCTGTCAGGCGCATTGCGCAACCCAGCTGCGGCCGCAGGCCAAACAGCGACTATGTTCATCGGTATCGCGTTTGCTGAAGCTTTGGGGATCTTCTCGTTCCTCGTAGCTCTGCTTCTGATGTTTGCTGTTTAAGCTAAGTTAGAATTGAGTAGGGGTGGGCCGTTTGGTCCATCCTCTGGTTCTCTTAGATTGAACGGTTAGATGTCAGGGGGTTGCTATGGCAACTGAACAAGTAGCAGGTACGTGCGTAGATTCGCACGGTGGCGCGATCGGCATGCCGCAGCTGTGTTTTGATTGGTATTCCAATCAAATCTTCTGGCTGGTTGTCACGCTGATTGTTATCTTTTTGGTCATGAGCCGCATTGCATTGCCGCGTATCGCAGCAGTTCTTGCGGAACGTCACGGCGCCATTCAAGGCGACCTTGATAAAGCCGAAGAGATGAAAGCCAAAGCGGTTGAAGCAGAAGACGCTTATAACAAAGCGTTGGTTGATGCGCGTGCGCAAGCACAAGCCATCGTGGCCGAAGCCCGTGCTGAAATCCAGCAAGATCTGGATGTGGCGATGGCCAAGGCTGATGCGGAGATTGCAGCGAAAGCCGCAGAATCTGCGGTAGCGATCAAAGAAATCCGCGACAATGCTGTTGCGGCTGTCAAAGAAGTTGCAAACGACACTGCGTCGGAAATCGTGAAAGCGGTTATGCCGGGTGCAGGGGATGCGAAAACCATCAAAGCGGCAGTTGCTGCGCGGTTGAAAGGGTGATGACGATGAAATTTCTAAGCACCTTAACAACAGCAGCAGTGATTGGCGCGACACCAGCCTTTGCGGCCGGTGGTGGCTTCAACTTTGGCAACACAGACTTTGTTGTTGCGATTGCGTTTGTAATCTTTATCGGGATCCTGATCTATCTGAAGGTTCCTGGCATGGTGGGCGGAATGCTCGACAAACGTGCTGAGGGCATTCAATCCGATCTGGACGAAGCCCGTGCATTGCGTGAAGAAGCGCAGTCGATTTTGGCAACTTATGAGCGCAAGCAAAAAGAAGTGGCCGAGCAAGCAGAACAGATCGTGGCAAATGCCAAATCTGAAGCGCAAGCAGCAGCGGATCAAGCGAAAGAGGATATCAAAGCCTCGATTGCGCGTCGGTTGCAAGCAGCACAGGATCAAATCGTTTCGGCACAAGCTTCTGCAGTTAAAGAAGTTCGTGACACAGCCGTTTCGGTTGCGATTTCCGCCGCAAGTGATGTGATCGCAAGCGGTATGTCTGCAAAAGATGGCAGCAGCCTGATTGATGCAGCGATTGCTGAAGTTGGCGAGAAACTGCACTAAGGTATTGTCGGGCTGAAGCCCGACCTACGCATTGAATTGATCCCGTAGCGTTTGCTGCGGGGTTTTTCTTTTGCTTGACGTGACACTTTTTGGTGTTATTTATAGTGACACCTTTTGGTTACATGAGATTCGGTATGATGCACCTTTCACCAACAACCACGGCGGCGTTCAAAGCGTTGGGTGATCCCACGCGCCAGCAAATTCTGACGCTGTTATCCAAGCGCGAAATGAGCATCGCCGAGGTTTCAGACCAGTTTGAAATGTCACGCACGGGTGTGAAGAAGCATCTCAACCTATTGGAAAAAGGGCGTCTTATCCGTGTGCGCGCTGAAGGGCGCGAACGGTACAACACGTTAAACAGAGAAGGATTTTCGCAAATGGAGGGCTGGTTGAAATTCTTTGACCCGTTCTGGGATAGTAAATTGGCCGCTTTGAAAGCCGCCGCAGAGAAGGATTTTAACGATGAGTGATACAGCAATTGAGAAGACAGTGTTTTTGGGTGTTCCAGTGGATACCGCATGGGCATTTTTGACGAAGGCCGACAAATTGGAGCAATGGTTTTTCAAAACGGATGCGGATTTTGAAGTTGGTGCTGCCTATACGTTGTACAGCCGCGAGGAAGAGGGTGCGAAACGCTGCTGGGGTGAAGTGTTGGAGATGAGCGCGCCGAGCCGTTTGCGCCAATCGTTCACGATTGCGCCTTTAGGCGGTGTGATGACAGAGCTGTTGTGGGAGTTGAACGCCGTTGAAGGCGGCACGCGGATCAAGCTGACGCACACAGGGCTGGAGGCAGCTGGCGAAGCGGCGTTCGGTCTGATGTCGGCGTTGGATGACGGCTGGGACAAGCATTTCGCGCATATGCGGGAAGCTGTTGCTAGCTGATGAATTGAACGGTGGCGGGCTGAAGCCCGCCCTACGGTTTTGATTGACCCTGCGGTGTATGCTGCGGGGTTTTTCTTTGGATATTGTAATGTTTCTAGAGTCAGCAGCTCAATGCCGTTTCTTTGCGTTAAGCCAATGCAAAACAAAGCGTGAAACGAAGAAGGCCGATATACAAAACACGATGCCGAATACCAAAAATGCTGCAGTCTCGGTGCCGCGACATCCATCAATCGTGTGCCCATAAAAACGGTTATCGTCGATTGTGCGATCTACGATCTCTAATAATAGAAAGTAGGCTATTAAGATTGTTGTTATCAAGTAGAGCCAGAATTGCCGCACAAAGAAACCAATCCCAAAGATCACAAGTATGGCGAGCGGAAGAGGACGTTTAAGTATTAGAAGCAGTTCTTCGAATGTACTTATTGGACCATCAGAGGGGACCCAAGTAGGATTCGATATTTGACACCATTCAGATTGTGCGAAAACAGGATCAGAATAAGTCAGAGCGATCAAAAAGAAAGAAGTTGATACGCCTAGATGCTTCATCAAACCTCGACGATTTTCAACGCAATAGGGTCGCTGGTTGTGTCCTTGTTGGTGGCTATTGCTTTCAGTGCTTTGTCCACGTTCGCGGGTTCTGTGGGGTGGGTTACGATCAGAACGGGTGCGCTGTCGCCTTCGTGATTTTGTTGGCGAAGGCGGTCGATGCTGATGCTTGCGTCGCCTAGCGCGCGCGCGATGTTGGCGAGCACGCCTGGGGCATCGCGCAGGGATGTGCGGATGTAATAGGCGGACGGTGTTGTGGATTGTGCGGCGGGTGCGCTGGTCAGTTGTGCGGCGGGGATGCCGAAGGTTGGGATGTTGATTCCGCGTGCGATATCCATGACGTCGCCCATGACGGCGGATGCGGTTGGGCCTTCGCCAGCACCTGCACCCCGAAGGACGATTTGGCCGACGTTGTCGCCCTCGATCACCACCATGTTTGTGCCACCTTCGAGTTGGCCGAGGGGAGAGTTGTAGGGGACGAGGCAGGGTTGCATCGTTTGTTCTAGTCCGTGGTCTGTCATTTGGGACAGGCCGAGGAGTTTGATGCGGTAGCCCATGTCTTTGGCCGCTGTGATGTCATCAATTGAGATTTCACCGATGCCTTGCAGTTGGGCCGCACCAAAATCGACTTGGGTGCCGTAGGCGATGGATGACAGCAGCACGAGTTTGTGGGCCGCGTCGATGCCACCCACATCAAGGTTCGGGTCTGCTTCTAGGAAGCCGAGTTTGTTGGCTTCTTCAAAGATTTGATCGTAGGGCAGGCCCGAGTGTTCCATGCGGGTGAGGATGTAGTTACAGGTGCCGTTCATCACGCCCATGATGCGGGTGATTTTGTTGCCTGCCAACCCTTCGGTGAGGGCTTTGATAACGGGGATGCCGCCTGCGACTGCGGCTTCAAAGCGCAAGGAAACCTTTGCGGTTTCAGCGGCACTGGCAAGGGCGTGACCGTGGTGCGCGAGCAGGGCTTTGTTCGCGGTGACGACGTGTTTGCCTGCGCCAAGCGCGGCCTCGACGGAGGCTTTGGCAGGGCCGTCTTCGCCACCCATTAATTCAACGTAAACATCCACATCGTCGCGTTTGGCGAGCGTAACTGGATCGTCTTCCCATGCGTAATTCGACAGGTCCACGCCACGGTTTTTGGTGCGTGACTGGGCGCACACGGCGGTGACCTCAACCGAGACACCAGAGCGGGCGGACAAAAGCGCAGCGTTCTGTTGAACGATCTTGATGACACCAGCGCCAACAGTTCCAAGACCGGCAATGCCGAGGCGAAGGGATTTGGTCATGGGAGTAGCCTTTTGGTGTCTGTTACGTCGCGTTTTGTGTTAGCGGAACAGGCCGCGACGTGCAACGTGAACTGGCGTTAATTTCCGACTTGGCGGCGCAGTCGATCTGCGCGCGCACGCAAGGCCAAAGCACGCGCGGCAAGGCGATCTGCATCGGTTTGGTTTTCAGCGGCGTCCGATTGCACGGTTGCGCCCGCGGATTCTAATTCAGATGTCACCGCAAGCTCTGGCCAGTCTGGGCCTTTTGCTTCTGATCCCTCGGGGTATTCGTAATCGGGGTTGTTGTCCTGAATGGAACAGCCAGCAAGCGCAAGGAAGGTTGCAAAGGTGAGGATCGCGCGCATTTGAAGGCTCCGATGGGTTACAGGTTCCTTTTATGGGAATGGCGGGATCGAAGCAACGGGGTTGCAATTAAACGAGCGTTCATTTCTTTTGGGGCAGACGTGAAAAGGATGCCAGATGGCGCGTAAATCAGGATCAAGTTCGGAAAAGACGCGACCTTTGGTGCGCAGCGCGGCATTAAGCCTGTTTGCGCGCTATGGATTTGCGGCGGTTTCGATGCGCCAGATTGCAGCCGAAGTTGGCGTGCAAGCGGGCGCGTTGTATCGTTATACGCCCGACAAACAGAGCCTGCTGTTTGAGTTGATGCAAGTGCACATGGAGGAATTGCTGGCGGCGTGGGGTGAGGTTGATCCCAAGGGAGCGCCGTTGGATCGGTTGGATAGCTTTGTGCGATTTCACATTCATCATCACATGGATCGCGCGGAGGCGGTTTTCATTTCGTACATGGAATTGCGCAATCTAACGCCTGCGAATTTCGCGGTGATCGAAGGTTTGCGTGCGCAGTACGAGCAGGTCTTGGAAGAAATTCTGAACGCATGCGGGGCGGCGGCTGGGGATCGCAAGCTGACGACTTTGGCAGTTTTGGCGATGCTGACGGGCGTGAATACATGGTACCGCGAGGGCGGTCGATTGGATCGAGACGCCATCGCGGACAGTTATGTGGGAATGGTGCGGGGCCTGATTAGCGCAGCTGCGTAAGGCAATGACGCAGGGGTTTTGAGAGCGGTTGTTCGCAATATCCGTTCGCTTTCATGGCGTCGGGCGGGGGGACTGCACCACCGATCAAAATCACGAGGTAATCGCCAAAAGGCGGCAGGTGATCCGCTGCGTTTTTGCGCGCCTTTTTGAAATCAGCATTCACGATTGCGCCAAACAGCGGGAATTGGATCCGCCCTGTCGCGCCGTTTGTGTATTCGCTCATGTATTGCGTGGCGCCCCAGCGGGGGTTGGTTGCGAATTGATGTTCTAAGCCGTTGATGAGGCGGCGTTTGTTGTTGTTTAAGCCCTGATCCGTTGCTTCGCCGTCGCGCACGCGGGTGTAGATACCTTCCATTTCGGACAGGATTGTTGGCCATTCTTGCGATAGAACGGTGGCCGACATGCCCATCACGGCGCGGTTTTTGCCGATCTGTTCAAAATCGGAGGCAGGGCTGTAGGCGGCGCGGAGTTCTTGGCGGATGACGCGAAACATCTCGGAGCCTTGATTGACGCCCATGTAATCCATCAAAAGATTTGCACCGACCATATCTATTTCATCTGCGAAAGTTTCAGATTTGATCACATACATCAGCGTTTCAAGGCTGTCTGGGTCGGGTGCAAAGATCACGCCTTTTGGCAGATCAGTGGTGACAACGGTAGGATAGGACACGTCATTTGGTTGAATTGGAAGCCCACGCAAGAGCGCGTTGACCGCCGAACGCGCAGATTCGTCTTTGGCGCGCAGGACAACGTGGCTCGGCATGCCAAAACGGAAGGTGAGACCACTCACATCGGTGCCATCGTCCTCTTCTGGGAACAGCATGAAATCAAGCAGAACGCCCACCACATTGCCGGGACGACGGGTTTTTGTGGCCAGTAACGGGCGTTGTTGCACGGATTGACGGGCGTACCACGGGCGCGAAAATTCGCTGCTGGTGAGCAGATCGCCAAGGTGGGTGAGCCCGTCTTTGAAGGCGTCGTCAGGGGCGGTTATCGTCAGCATGATGTGTTGTGGAAGGGTGGTGATACCTAAGCCTATGCCGTTGATTTCACGGTAGGTTTCTGCCTCGAATGCCGACAGCGTGGGGGTTGATCCGCCGATAATTGTCGCAAGGCCGGCGTGGGATGCTTCGATCCGATTTTCTGCCAAACTGTTGAGCGGCCACATCAGGCTGAGCGCGGAGAGGCCATTTGCTAGGGGCCGCAACGTGGCAAATTGCGGTGAAGTTTTGCTGGCAATAAGTTCGTCCTGGGCAAACGCTGGTGTTGTGAAGCAAATAAGAACGGCGAGGATGGCGTGGAAGAATTTCATGTTATTCTTCCTTTTGTGCGAACAGGATCGACGTGGCCGATGGCGCGATCAATGTGTTCATGAAAAGATGAACTTCGGCGTCTGTGGTGTCTTCGATCAGTTTGGCGTAGGTGCCCGGCGAAATCGGGGGCAGGCCGTCGGAGGCGACGTTTTCCAAAAAGCTGAGGAAATCTTGGGCCCCGCGTGCAGCCCCTTTGGCGTGGGCAGCGTTGCGCTGGCGTGCGGTTGCGATTTCTTCGGTGGTGATCGGTGTTTCAAGGAGCGTGTGAAGCGCGGTTTCAAAGCCAGCGAGCGCGGTTTCAAAATCAACTCCGGGCATTGGTTCGATAAACGTGGTCATTTCCGTATCGCCGTTTTTTGCCATGAAAAAATCTGTGCCGATGGATTGGAAATCAAAGCCATTGAACATGAGAGCTTCGCGGATACGTGATTGAAAGATCGTCACGCCGATGAAAAACTCGCCTTGCAGATCAATTGATGTGTCGACCCAATCGAGGTCTACGAATTTGGTGTAAACGATGATGTCGTCTTGCAAACGATTAGAGGTGAGGCGTTCCAGTTTGCGCAGATTTGGATCGGGTTTTTCATTCAGCCACCATTTTTCAGGCGGGTCGGATTTTTCCGTGTCACCGAAGTATTCTTTCACCTTGGCGGCGGCGATTTTGGGATCAATTTTGCCAGACACAATCACCGATACGTTGGACGGCGCGTAGTGTTTTTTGTGAAAATCGAGCGCGGTTTGCAGGTTCAGCCTTGGTACGTCTTCGATCATGTTATTGGCGCGGCCCCGTTTGGAGCCGTACAGATTTTGCAGCGCAATGCGGCGCAACCAGCGGGTTGGATATTGGCGTTCGCGCAAAAAGGTCTCACGCTCCACGATTTTGATTTCGCTTTCCAGAAAATCCTGCGGCAGTTTTGGTTCGTACAAAACAGCGCGCGACAGTTTCATCAGCTGATCTAGATCACGCACAGGCCCAGAGTTGGTGTAGATCGTCGCGACCGAGCTGGTTTTGGCAAATAAATCACGGGCGCGGGGTTCACGCAGCACGTAAGTGTCGGCAGAAAACGCGGCGAGGTGTTCAAGGAAATGCGCGGTGCCAGAGACTTCGTCGTCATCATAACTGCCGGAAAGGACGATCAATTGCACATCCACGCGGTTAAATTTATCGCGCGGCACCACATAAGCAGAATGCAACCCGCCGATATCGGTGAGGGGGATCACCTCTTGTGATTGGGCAGTGAAAGGAATGGCAAAAAGAAGGGCGGCAAAGATAGTTCGGATCACGCTATGGCCTGTTTAATGAGTTGGTCCGCAAAGCTGGGACAGATATTGATATGGAGTAGAACGGTTTTGCGTCAAAGATGCAATCACGAGGCGCGTGATATCAATCTTGCGCGAGTGTTTGCGCGGTGACGTGGCAGGTGATTGTAACAGCATCGTTTTCTTTGGGGTTTTTGGTCGGCGACAGCGTACAGATCGCAGGCAAGGCCATTGCTTCGCGGCGCAGAAGAATGGGCGGCTGGCCGACAAGGCAAACATAGGTGCCGTTGGAGGACAGATCGCGCAGGTAGGCGTGGTCTTTGCGCATTTCGATCACAAGATGTTGGCGCGAAACCCACTGGCGCGGAATGGTAAGATCGCATTCTTCACCGCGCCCAACAGAGATCGGAACGCCCCGTGTGCACACAACCGTTTTATCCAGAAAGCTGAGGTAAGCCGACAGGCGGCCCGACCCGATGCCGCCATGATCTGTCTTTGCGTGTGAAACTTGTGTTGTCATAGTTTGGTTGAACTCGGCAAAACGGTAAACGCGCTCGCTCTCGGATTTGCCACGGAGTTGGCGGTTGTCGAAAAAACGGACCAGCGATTGATCGCCTTCATCAAGGCATTGATACAGGGCTTGGCTGCACAGCGCCTCTTTGGGGTTGGCAAGATCGGCAAGGCGCGCGGCGACGTTTACGGGATCGCCAAAAATGTCGTCGCGGGTTCGAATGGCGGGGCCATAATCCACGCCAATGTGGACGTCGAGATCCCCGTCAGAGGTTTTAGAGAGCATATCTTGGACAGTCGAAAAGGCGTTTTGAGGGTTTTCGAACGTGCATAAAACATCGTCGCCGCGTGAATGGATAAACTCGCCACCATGTTCGGAAATTACACCGCGCAACTGATCGAGGCAGGCTGCGATTTGCGTTCGCGCCTGCGTGTTGCCGACTTTTTCATAAAGCGCCGTGCTGCCAGAAATATCGGCGTAAACAATGGCAACGGTGACGTCGAATTGATGGTCTTGCATTAAAAAGTCCTTTGCCCGCGAATTCGGTGCAGGTCTGTAATTTGGGCACGATAGGGGAGCAATTGGCGTAGGGCAAGTTGGTCGGGCGGGAGAAATACGTGAAAAACTCGGGAAAAGGGGTGTTGTTAAAGCGTGACTTCGCAGTCGATAGAAATCGCGCCCTCTGCATCTGGGTGGTTTGTCGGGGATAGGCTGCATTTTGGTGGCAATAGCATGGTTTCACGGCGCAGCAGCACGGGGGGTTGGCCTGCAACGCAAACATAGACCCCGTTTGAGGACACATCGCGCAAGTAAGCGTGATCTTTGCGCATTTCCAACACGGCGTGTTGGCGTGAAACCCAGCCAAATGGCAAAACCAGATCGCAGGTTTCGGATCGCCCGATGGTGATTTCGCGGCCCGACGAACACACTACAGTTTCCCCATCAAAGGTGATTTTGGCTTGCGATGTGGGGGCGGGTGTTGTGGCCGCTGCGGATAATCCATCGCTTTTGCCAAAGAAAATTTGCGTTCCCATGTCGAGGTTTGGCACGGCGTAACGGTACACGTTTGCGGCGTCGCGTTTGCCTTTTAGATGACGGGTGTCAAAGAAGGTCAGCTCGGCTTGGCTCGAGGTATTTACTTTGGAGCGTAATAACTCGCTGCAAATGGCTTCGTTTGCATTGGCGAGGCTGGAGAAACGGGCGGCGGCGTTGACGCAATCGCCAAAGATATCGTCGCGCACGCGGATCACATCGCCGAAATCGAGGCCGATGTGGACCAGCAATTCGCCGCCTTCGGTTTTGGCAAGCATGTCGCGGGTGGTTTTGAAGGCGTTCTGGCAATCTTTGAAGGTGCAGACAACATCGTCACCGCGCGAATGCACGAACTCGCCGTCATGTTCGGCTACTATGCTTTTTAGCAGCGCAAGACAGGCGCTGATTTGTTCGTGGGCTTTGGTGTTTCCGACCCGTTCATAAAGCGGCGTGCTGCCTGAAATATCAGCGAAAACGATGGCGACGGTTTCTTCCCGTTGCGTGTCAGTCATAAAAATATCCTTGTTCGGGTGCACAATTTTCAAAGGGGTGTCCCCGTTAATGGCGCGACGATAGGTCAGAGCCAAGAGAAGGGCAAGTAAACCGTTGAAAGGCGTAACGGAATAACCGTGAAACGAAAAAAGCCGCCCCAGATGGAGCGGCTTTTGATTGGGAATTTGAGAGGTGTTTACAGATCGTCGTAGATCGGGAAACGCGCACAAAGGTTTGCGACTTTGGCTTTGACGGCGGCTTCAACCGCACTGTTGTTGTCTGGGCCATTCGCCGCAAGCCCATCAACGACTTCGACGATCAAATCACCGATTTCGCGGAATTCTGCTTCACCGAAACCACGTGTTGTACCCGCTGGTGTGCCAAGACGGATGCCTGAGGTCACAGTTGGTTTTTCAGGGTCAAACGGGATGCCGTTTTTGTTGGTCGTGATATGCGCACGACCAAGGGCCGCATCGGTGATGTTGCCCGTCACCCCTTTGGGGCGCAGATCGACCAGCATAACGTGGGTGTCCGTGCCGCCCGTGACGATATCAAGGCCGCCCTTCATCAGTTGATCTGCCAAGGCTTGCGCGTTCTTGATGACCTGCTGTTGGTAGGTTTTGAATTCTGGGCGCAGGGCTTCGCCAAAGGCAACTGCTTTGCCTGCGATCACGTGCATCAACGGGCCGCCTTGGATACCGGGGAAAATGGCAGAGTTGAATTTCTTGGCCAAAGCCTCGTCATTTGTGAGGATCATGCCACCGCGTGGGCCGCGCAGGGTTTTATGCGTGGTTGTGGTGGCGACATGGGCGTGTGGGAACGGGGAGGGGTGAACGCCAGCGGCCACGAGGCCCGCAAAGTGTGCCATGTCGACGTGCAGATATGCGCCAACGCTGTCTGCGATTTCGCGCATTCTGGCAAAGTCGATTTGACGTGGAATGGCGGAGCCACCTGCGATTAGCATTTTTGGTTTATGCTCGTTGGCGAGGTCTTGGACTTGGTCGTAATCTAGCAGGTTATCTTGTTTGCGCACGCCGTACTGGATGGCGTTAAACCATTTGCCAGATTGGTTTGGTTTTGCGCCGTGGGTAAGGTGGCCACCTGCATCGAGCGACATGCCAAGGATGGTATCGCCAGGTTGAAGCAGCGCTTGCATCACGCCTTGATTGGCTTGCGAGCCAGAGTTTGGTTGCACATTGGCAAAGTCACAGGCGAAAAGTTCGCAGGCGCGCGAAATCGCGAGGTTTTCAGCCACGTCAACAAATTGGCAGCCGCCATAGTAACGACGCCCAGGGTAACCTTCGGCGTATTTGTTGGTCATCACGGAGCCTTGGGCCTGCATGACGGCTTTGGACACGATGTTTTCGGATGCGATCAGTTCGATCTCGTCGCGTTGGCGGCCAAGTTCGTTGGTGATGGAGCCAAAAAGCTCTGGGTCCCGAGAGGAGAGGTCTTCGGTGAAGAAGCCAGCATCGCGTACGTTTGTCATTTCGAAGATTCCTGTTGTTGGTGGGCCGTTTGGGCAGGGTATAATCGGTGTTGTCGTGCCCAGAATACCCAGATGCGACGAATTTTATATCTTGGGGGACGCAATATGGGGAATCAGCGCGTTTGCAAAGGCGCAAATGGTCGCAAAACGGTGAAATTTCAGTGTGCCATTGTATGCAGAAAATGATCGTTATCGGGTGTTTATGGGCCTTTCTGTGGGGTTTCGCTTGCGCTGCGCGGCTGGCAAGGGAATGGTGGTGCGTGAAAGATAAAGGCGCGCGAGATGCGATTTAAGAAGATCAGTTTTTTGGCAAGCAAGGCCGATATCGCACAAGAGGCGCGCGCCGCGTTGATTGGGCGTTACGGTGATGTGCCTCCCGTGCAGGCGGATTTGATTGTCGCACTTGGGGGCGATGGATTTATGCTGTCGACGTTGCATGCGACGCAAGGACTGCGTGCGCCTGTGTACGGGATGAACCGAGGCACGGTCGGGTTTTTGATGAACGAATACGCGCCAGAGGGTTTGACGGATCGTTTGGCAGACGCCGAAGAAGCGGTGATCCATCCGCTGCGCATGAAGGCGCATTGTGTTGGCGGCGAAGAGGTTGAGGCGCTGGCGATCAACGAGGTTTCGCTGCTGCGCGAAGGGCCACAAGCCGCCAAGTTGCGGATTTTGGTGGATGGCAAGGAGCGCATGGCAGAGCTGGTGTGTGATGGGGCGTTGTTGGCGACGCCTGCTGGATCGACCGCCTATAACTATTCTGCGCACGGGCCGATTTTGCCGATTGGCGCCGAGATTTTGGCATTGACGGCAGTGGCTGCATTTCGACCACGACGGTGGCGCGGGGCCTTATTGCCGATCAGCGCGAAGGTGCGCTTTGAGGTGTTGGAGCCAGAGAAACGCCCTGTTCAGGCTGTCGCGGATAGTTTTGAAGTGCGCACCGTGGAGTGGGTGGAAATTGCCAGTGCGCCCGAAGTGTCGCATCGGTTGCTGTTTGATCCTGAACACGGCCTAGAAGAGCGATTGATCCGTGAGCAGTTCGTCTGATTTTCAAATAAACGCAGGGCGCGGCGTTGTATTGCGCCGGTTGAATGGCGCGGATTTGGCGGCTTTTCAGGCTTATCGGCGCGATCCAGAGGTAGGTAAATACCAAGACTGGTCACGGATGGATGACGCTGAAGCGTTGGGGTTTCTGAACCACATGGCAGAGGTTGATTTGTTTCAGCGCGGACGTTGGTCGCAGATCGGTATTGCGCTGAACGGTGGGTTGATCGGAGACATGGGTGTTTTGTTGGATGCAGATGCGCCTGAGGCAGAAGTTGGGGTGACATTAGCGGCTAGTGCGCAACGAAAGGGGTTGGGCGAAGTCGCGGTGCGGGCGTTGTTTTCGTATTTGTTTGACGATTTAGGGTTGGAGCGCATTATTGCGGGGGCTGATCTGGAGAATGCACGTTCCATCGCGCTGATGGAACGGTTGGGGATGGAAAAGACCGGCGCGGCAAATGGCGATGTGGATTACGTGTTGCACCGTGCGAATTGAGTGCTGCGCACGTTTCTTTTGAGGGTTGAGCCAAAGGCTCAATCCCGTGTGCCGTTGGCAAGGATATTTAAGGGCCAGAAGAAGTTGGGTAGCGGTCGTCGTTAGGGTAGGCTGAGTTTTGCCATGCGGTCGCAGTCGATTGTCCAGATTTAGCCTGTAACAAAAGCGGCTTGATTTGAGGCGAGCCATGTGACGAGGTTTGCGACCTCTGCGGGTGAACCTGTGCGCCACGGGGTGAACCGAGAGTTTGGATGAAGGCGGTGTTTGGGTCGGGGTCGGTTTTAAGAGGACAGCTTATAGGCGGATTGGTCGATTGGATAATACGCTTCGATTGCGGCAATGGCGATGACGCTGGCGGTTGTGCCATCCGCCGAGGGGATGTTTTGGCCCCCTTGAACGGCACTGACTTGCGCGTTTCCACGGGGCAGTTCAGCGGCGATACGCGCGGTATCGAGTGCGCTTGGATCTTGGACGCCGATGGTGACTTTGACTGTCATCATTTTGTGATCAAGGCCGAGTTCAGAAAACAGGGTGAGGGACGAGTGGCGGATGGCGTCGTTTACCGCGCGAATGGCGGCTTTGGTGTAATCAAGGCCGTAAAGATCGGTGCCAGTGCCGGTTTCTAGGATGATGCGCTGTTGTTTCATTTTGCAGGCTCCATATCAAAGGACACAACAATGGCAGCGTTGGCGATCACAGTGTGATCCGTGGTGTCTGGCTTGGCGATATCGAGGCCACCGTGGGAGGCGGTTATGGCGATTTGGCCGTAGGGGAACATGTCTTTCAGGGCGTCTGTGTCGACCTTGGCTGGGTTTTGGACGGCTATGTCGACGTCAACAATCATCGATTCTTTGGGGAAGCCAAACGCGGGCGCAACGGTTAAGGAATTGCGCCAAAGCGCGTTTTGGATCGCGCGGCGTGCGGCGGCGGTGTAATCCATGCGACGCAGGGATGTTCCGTGGCCAATTTCGAGTGCGACGCGGGTTTTGGGCATTTGATTTCCTTTGGTCGATGTTGCGCGGAGGTAACCTTAGCCAGTTTGGTTGTGCAAGGGCCGTTGGGCGAATTGTTTTCGCGGTTGGTTTGGGGTAGAGCTTGAGTCTTAGAATTTTTGCGGAGTTATCATGGCGTTGAGTGCAAACGAACAGGTGCGGTATTGGGGCGTTGGGGCCGTGGTTCTGCTGTTGGCGATGTGGATGATGGGCAATGTTTTGTTGCCGTTCATCACAGGCATGGCGATTGCCTATTTCCTGGACCCAGTGGCGGACAGATTGGAAGCGGCGGGGACGTCGCGCAGTGTGGCGACGACGATAATTACGCTGGCGGCTGTGGTTGTTATTTTGCTGATGCTGGTGGTTTTGGTGCCTTTGTTGGTGCGCCAAACTGCGGGTTTCGTATCGGCTCTTCCTGAATATGTTGCGCAATTTCAAACCTTTATCCGGGCTCGGTTTCCAGAAGCGTTTCAAGAAGGGTCCGCTGTTTTACAAGGTTTAAGTTCGTTAATCGAGTTTGTGCGATCCAAGGGGGGTGATTTGGCGAATGCGTTGCTCGCGTCTGCTTTTACCATCGTGGATGTTGCGATTTTCATGGTCGTGGCACCCGTGGTGGCGTTTTATATGCTGCTAGATTGGGATCGAATGATTGCAACGATTGATGATTGGATTCCACGCGATCATTTGGAAACCGTGCGCGGATTGGCGCGCCAAGTGGACAATGTGTTGGCGGGTTTCGTGCGCGGGCAGTTGACGGTTTGCGGAATCTTAGGCGCATTTTATGCTGTGGCGCTGATGATTGTCGGGCTGCAATTTGGCGTGGTGATCGGGCTGATTGCGGGTTTGTTGACGTTTATTCCCTATGTGGGGTCTGTGATCGGTGGCGTTTTGTCGATTGGGTTGGCGCTGTTTCAATTCTGGGATGATCCGATTTGGATTGTCGCGGTGTTGGTGATTTTTGTGATTGGGCAGATACTGGAAGGCAATTTCTTGACGCCAAAATTGGTTGGCCGATCCGTTGGATTGCACCCTGTTTGGTTGATGTTCGCGCTGTCCGCATTTGGCAGTTTCATGGGGTTCACGGGCATGCTGATTGCCGTGCCAGTGGCTGCGATGTTGGGCGTGTTTTTCAGATTTGGCATTGGGCAATATCTGGGTGGGCGGCTTTATACGGGGCTGGTTGGCAAAGAAGATGACGTGAAAGACGGCACAGATGGCTGAACAACTGGTGTTCGATCTGCCTGTTGAAACGGCGTTTGGACGAGATGATTTCTTTACGTCGGCTGCAAATTCTGAGGCTGTGAGTGCAATCGAAAACTGGCGCGAATGGCCGCTTGGTAAGTTGGTTTTGGCGGGGCCTGCGGGCGCTGGAAAATCCCATTTGGCGCAAATTTGGACTGAAATATCTGGTGGTTCTGTCTTGGATGCAAGCGCGGATTGGAGCGTTGGCGGGGTTTCTGGCCCTGTCTGTGTTGAAAACCTGCACGCGATTGTCGGCAATAGAAGTGCGGAAGAAAAGCTGTTTCATTTGCACAATGTACAGGGTGAAAATGGGCGGGCACTGTTGATGACAGGGCAAGGAGCGCCGAGCAGTTGGGCGTTTGCTCTGCCAGATTTAGCGAGCCGTGTGCAGGGTAGCCACCTCGTGCAATTGGGCGCGCCTGATGATACGTTGTTGGCAGCCGTGTTGTTGAAACAATGTGGCGACCGCCAGATGCAGGTTGAACCGGGGGTCGTGGAATTTATTCTGCGCCGTGCGGAGCGATCCTTTGTTGGAATGCGCGATTTGGTTGCGGTGCTGGATCGCGTTTCGCTGCAACGCAAAAAGCCGATAGGGCAAAGATTGGTGCGCGAGATATTGGCGCAGATGGAGGAATTGGAATGAAAGACGGCGTTGTAACATCCCCTGCTGTGCAGCCAGATTTTCTGCACAATCCGATCCCTGATGCGGTAGAATTTCCCGATCTCGACATCACCAGTTCGGAGCGGTTTTTCAATCGCGAAATCAGTTGGTTGAAATTTAACACCCGCGTGCTGGAAGAAGCGCAAAATCCGCGTTTGCCTGTGTTGGAACGGGTGAAAATGCTGGCGATTTCTGGTACAAATCTGGATGAATTTTACACCGTGCGCGTGGCGGGCCTGCGCGAAATGGTGCGCAATAACATTCGCCGTCCTGCGCTGGATGGTAAAGTGCCGCAACAACAATTGGATGCGATTGACCAAGATGCGCGCGCGTTGATGCAGACGCAGCAGGATGTTTGGGTTGATCTGCAATCTGAAATGAAGCGCGTTGGCATTGATATTCTGGCGCGTTCAGAACTATCGGCTGATGATCGCGCCTATCTTAAACAGGTGTTTGTCGATCAGATTTTCCCGATCCTGACGCCGCTGGCGATTGACCCCGCGCATCCGTTTCCGTTCATTCCAAACACCGGTCTGACGCTGGCATTGGAGTTGAAACGCAAGACCGACAAGCGCGTGCTGAAATCGCTGTTGCCGATCCCGGCGCAGGTGCAACGGTTTGTGGCGCTGCCCGATGGGTTGGCTGGCACGCAGCGGCTGATCATGCTCGAGGAAGTGCTGCTGGAGTTTTTGGATCAGCTGTTCCCTGGCTATTCGATTGAGGGGCATTGTTCGTTTCGGTTGCTGCGCGACAGTGATCTGGAGTTGGAGGACGAAGCCGAGGATTTGGTGCGCGAATTTGAAACTGCGCTAAAGCGGCGGCGGCGCGGCGAGGTTATTCGCATGACGCTATCCAAGGATGCGCCAAATGGTTTGACGGATGTGATCCTCAGTTCGCTTGGTCTGACAAAAAGCGATGTAATCGAAGTGGACGGATTGCTCGGCTTGTCCGATTTGGACGCCGTGATCCTGAAAAGCCGTGGTGATTTGCAATGGCAGACGTTTAAGCCGCGGATGCCAGAACGGGTGCAGGATTTTGAGGGCGATATTTTCGCGGCGATTGATCAAAAAGACATGTTGTTGCATCACCCTTACGAAACCTTTGACATTGTTGTGGAATTTTTGCGCCAAGCGGCGCGTGACCCGAATGTCGTGGCGATTAAACAAACGTTGTACCGCACATCAAACGAAAGCCCGATTGTAGAGGCGTTGTGTGAAGCGGCGGAAAACGGGAAGTCTGTGACGGCGTTGGTGGAGTTGAAAGCGCGCTTCGATGAGGCCGCGAATATTCGCCAATCGCGGCGGTTGGAGCGGGCCGGTGCGCATGTTGTTTACGGCTTCTTGGATCTAAAAACCCACGCCAAACTGTCGACGGTGGTGCGGCGCGAAGGCGAAAAGCTGAAAACCTATACCCATTTTGGCACGGGGAATTACCATCCGATCACGGCGAAATTTTACACCGACCTGTCGTTCTTTACCTGCGACACTGAATTGGGCCACGATGCGACCAAGGTTTTTAACTACATTTCGGGGTATGTTCAGCCGCAGGGATTGAACAAACTGTCTGTGTCGCCGCTGTATTTGAAACGTGATTTACTGGCGATGATCCAAGCCGAGGCGGATGCTGTGGCTGCAGGAAACCCTGGGGTTATTTGGGCCAAAATGAACGCGCTGATTGACGGCGATGTGATTGACGCGCTGTATCGTGCATCCCAAGCGGGGGTGCAGATTGATCTGGTTGTGCGCGGTATTTGTGGGCTGCGACCGGGGATTAAGGGATTGTCGGATAATATTCGTGTTAAATCCATCGTTGGGCGGTTTTTGGAACACTCGCGGATTGTGTGTTTTGGCAATGGCGCTGGTTTGCCGAGCAAGAAGGCGAAGGTGTTTATGTCATCGGCTGATTGGATGGGGCGCAATTTGAAACGCCGCGTGGAATCTCTGGTGCCGATCACCAATCGAACCGTGCATGCGCAAATCATGAGCCAAGTCATGGCAGCGAATATGGCGGATCAGGTGAATTCGTGGGTGCTGCAACCCGATGGGTCGTACGTGCGTGATTTGGGGACGGGTAAAGATGCGTGGTTTAATTGTCATAAATTCTTTATGGAAAACCCGTCGCTGTCTGGCCGTGGTTCGGTTGGGGCCAAAGATGTGCCCAAATTGATGCATAGTGACGAGGGCTGACCGCGTGCAGATGACGACTAATTTTGCAGAGCTGAAACGGGTTGGCGTGATCGATGTTGGCTCAAACTCGGTTCGTTTGGTGGTGTTTGATGGCGCGGCCAGATCGCCTGCATATTTTTACAATGAAAAGGTGCTGTGTGGATTGGGGCGCGGCATTTCGGAAACGGGTGTTTTGCATCCAGAGGGACGCGCGCGCGCGATGCGTGCGATGGAACGATTCGCCGCCCTTGCAGCCAGTTTTGATGTTCAATCACTAAAGGCGGTTGCAACGGCAGCGGTGCGCGATGCCAGTGACGGGCCTGCGTTTTGTGCCGAGGTAAAGGCGAAAACTGGGATCGAGATCGAGGTTATTGCGGGGCGAGACGAAGCGCGTTTTGCGGCGCAAGGTGTTTTGCTGGGGCGCCCTGAAGCCACAGGTTTGGTGAGCGATATTGGCGGCGCGTCAATGGAACTGGCGGCGTTGGCGAATGGCGAAGTTGGAGCGCGGGTGACATCGCCCTTGGCCCCATTGCGGTTGGCGGATGTGAAGGGTGATGTGGATGCGTATATCCGCGATCATTTGTTGGAATTGCGCCAGAAAATGGATGGCGATTACAAAACGTTGTATTTGGTTGGGGGGTCGTACCGCGCGATTGCAAAGTTGGATATGGGGCGGCGATCCTATCCGTTAGAAGTGCTGCATGAATACATTTTGACGGTAGAAAAGCTGAGCGAAACGCTGGACTGGATTGATGGTGCAAATGCTGAGGATTTATCGGCTGCATCAAGCACAAGTGCCACCCGTTTGGCGTTGGTTCCGATGGCAGCACGGGTGTTGCGCCAAGTGATTGCGGTGTTCGGGCCAGAGCGGATTTCGGTATCGAGTTATGGGCTGCGCGAAGGCATGTTGTATGAACAAATGCCCAAAGAGTTGCGCACACGTGATCCGTTAATCGAGGCGTGTCGCGTGATGGAGCGCACCTCTGCGCGGTTCGTTGGATTTGGCGAAGAATTGGCGAAATGGGTTTCACCGTTGTTGCCCAATGATGCGTCTGTGCAGCGGTTGGTTTTGGCGGCTGGGTTGTTGCACGATGTCAGTTGGCGATCAGACCCGAGTTCGCGCGCAGAGGAGTGTTTTGACAATGCGATGCGCGGCAACCTTGGGGCGATTGGGCACAAAGGGCGGGTTTTGTTGGCGATGGCACTGCTGCATCGGTATCGCAAAAGCGGGAAGATCGAAAAGTACAAAACGCTGAAGGCATTGTTGAATGACGATGAGCAAAAATCATCTTGGGTTATCGGGCAAGCTATGCGGTTGGGCGCGTCATTGGCGGGCGGAGATGCGCGTGTTCTTGCGGGCGCTGAGCTGGTTCAATCAACCGACGTGTTGGAGTTGCGTTTGCAGGCGGACATCGCGCGGTTTAGTGGTGAAATTGTTGAAACACGGCTCGCTGAATTGGCCCAATCTATGGGGCGAGAGGCCAAGTTGACGGTTTTATAACCCGTCCGTGTGCAGGGCCGCCCAACGCGCGCGGAGTTCTTTTGATTTGCCTGAAAAATTGCCGCCCGGTTTGATTTTTGGATGATTTGCAAGACGATCAAGGCGAAAGTGCCTGAAATCATTGCGCAATTCACACCATGCGGGCATTACAATGACCTCTGAATAATAGATGATGGAAATGGGGCAGACGGTGCGATCCGTTTCGACCCCGTCAGAATCGCGGTAAGTGATGCAAAGTTTCATTTCTTCGCGGATGGCTTTGCGGATTTCAGACAGGTCGATGCCTGTGGGTTCCTCTGCGCCCCAAGTGGAAGAGAAAAGCGTTTGGGAAAGCGGTGTGGCTTCGGCGATTTTGGCGGCGGCGCGATTGGCTGCTTTCTGCAGGGATTTGTCCCCTGTTCGCGCGATCATCGACAACCCGACAGTGATGGCCTCGGCCTCTTCGACGTCGAAATTTAGCGGTGGCAGATCATAGCCTTTGCGCATGACGTAACCGATGCCAGCCGCGCCTTCTACGGGGACGCGCATGGATTGCAGCGTGGCGATATCGCGGTAAATCGTGCGCGGCGTGACCTCTAATTCCGTCGCGAGTTGTGCAGCCGTCATCGGTTGCGTCGCGCTGCGCAACGCTTGGATGATTTCGAACATGCGGGACGAGCGGGGCAATTCGGTTTCCTTTTTTCTTGCCGATATCATAGGACTACTGACAACCTGTTGTCAGTAGGGTTTTGGTAGAACTGCGATCAACAAAGGAGTGTTCGATGGACCGAAAATATTTGGTTGGCGTGGTTTTGGTGGCGGTTTCGGCGGTGATCTGGTCAAGCGCGGGGATTTTTACGCGCGGGGTCGCAGCAGATGCTTGGGCGGTGATTTTCTGGCGCGGTGTCGCGGCGGCAGGATTCACGTTGGCGTATTTGATGTTGCGCGGTGTGTTGGCCAAAGAAATCCGACAATTTACGGGGCCGTCGCTGTTGATCAGCGTGTTGGGGGCATCTGGTACGGCGGCGTTTATTCCTGCATTTAAGTTGTCATCAGTGGCAAATGTTGCCGTGATTTGGGCCGCGGCGCCATTTTTGGCGGCCGCATTGGCCTGGATATTCTTGCGTGAACGCCCTGCGACGCGCGTGGTTTTGGCCAGCGCCGCGACGTTTGGCGGTGTGCTTATTTTGGCGTGGGGCAGTTTGCGCAGCGGTTCTGTGATCGGGGATTTGCTGGCGTTGTGGATGACGTTGATGATGTCTTCGGTTTTTGTGGTGTATCGACGCTGGCCCGAAACGCCTGCGGGATTTCCGACAGTGATGGCGTCGTTGTTTTTGCTGCCATTCGCTTATGCTTTTACGGATGTCGCGTCCATGCCAGCGAATGAAATCTGGATTTTGGTTGCGTTTGGGGCGGTGTTTTCAATGGCCTCCGTTCTGATGTTTGAAGGTGCGCGGCGCATTCCATCTGCCGAGGTGGCGCTGATTGGCACGTTAGAAACACCCCTTGCGTTTGTGTTGGCATTTTTGATTTTGGGCGAAGTTCCACTGAATGCGACATTGATTGGCGGCGCGATCATATTTGTATCTGTTGTTTGGGCGCAGGGGCGTGCGTTCAAAGAATAGGACGTATTGCGCCTTGGGGGCGTTTGGCCTAGAGGTTTGAGCGATCAAGAATTGGAGCCAACCCCATGCGTATGTCCCGTTATTTCCTGCCAGTGTTGAAAGAAGACCCAAGCGAGGCATCCATCGTAAGCCACCGTTTCATGCTGCGTGCTGGCATGATCAAACAGGCGAGCGCTGGGATTTATTCTTGGCTGCCGATGGGGTTCAAGGTTCTGCGCAAGATTGAAAATATCGTGCACGAAGAACAGGCGAAAGCGGGCCATATGCCGATGCTGATGCCGACCATTCAATCCGCAGATTTGTGGAAGGAATCTGGCCGCTATGATGATTACGGCGAGGAAATGCTGCGCATCAAAGACCGCCATGGCCGTGATATGTTGTTCACGCCCACGGCTGAAGAATTGATCACGGATATCGTGCGCAATAATGTGAATTCGTACAAAGATTTGCCGCTGACGATGTACCAAATTCAGTGGAAATTCCGCGATGAGCGCCGTCCTCGTTTTGGGGTGATGCGCGGGCGCGAGTTTTATATGAAAGACGGGTATAACTTTGATCTGACCAAAGAGGACGCGTTGCATGCATATAACCGCCATCTGGTGTCGTATCTGCGGACGTATGAGCGGATGGGTTTGCAAGCTATTCCGATGCGCGCAGACAGTGGCCCGATTGGCGGGGATTACACGCACGAGTTTTTGGTGCTGGCCGAAACAGGCGAATCCGAAGTGTTTTATGACAGTTCAGTGACGGATTTGACCTTTGGTGATCGCGACATTGATTTTGACGATGTGGCACAGTGCCAATCCGTTATGGATGAGTTCACAACCAAATATGCCCGCACGGATGAAACCCATGATGAGGCATTGTTTAACGAGGTTCCAGAAGAGCGGCGCAAATCTGCGCGCGGTATCGAAGTTGGGCAAATCTTCTATTTCGGCACGAACTATTCGGACAAACTGAATGCAACAGTGCAGGGGCCAGACGGTAAGCCAGTTGCGTTGCATATGGGCAGCCACGGCATTGGTGTGTCACGGTTGTTGGGTGCAATTATCGAAGCCAGCCACGACGATAAGGGCATCATTTGGCCCGAAGGCGTGACGCCGTATCATGTGGGTATTGTGAACCTGAAACAGGGCGACGAAGAGGCCGACGGCGCCTGCGAAGCCTTGTACAAAGAGTTCACGGCTGCTGGGTTAGAGCCGCTCTATGATGATCGCAAAGAACGGGCGGGCGGCAAGTTCGCAACAATGGATTTGATCGGATTGCCTTGGCGCATTACAGTAGGCCCAAGAGGTTTGAAAAATGGTGTGGTCGAGCTTACCTCGCGCAAGACGGGGGAAAGTGTAGAGATGGCACCAGCAGAGGCAGTGGCCCGTGTGAAAGAAATTTACGCGAGCCTATAAAACAGGCGGTCCGATGGGACGAATTATCAACTTTTGCGGTGGGGCGGTCATGCTGGTCGGTGCATCGCAGTTCCCCGAATTTTCGCAGCAATATGTGCAGCGTTTGGGTGGAGCCGTTGATGAATTGCGTCTTGTGGCAGCGGATTTTGACAAAAGTGCGCAGGGTGTTGAATTGACCCGCGAAGAGGCGTTGGCTTCGATGACGGGAAACGATTTTCAAAAGGCGCGGCGCAGAGATATGATCCGCAGTTTCAAACGACTGTACCGTTTGGAAAGCGATCTGATCATGCTTGAAGGCGCGAATGCCTTTACGCGGTTGCGTCACGTTGTACGGTTTTCGGATACGGGTATTGTCGCCCGCGCTTGGGACGCGTATCGCCCAGCAATACCTGTTGATTTTGACGGGCTGATCTTTGCGATCGGTGGGTTTTTGGCAGGATTTGGTGTTTTTGGCGGTCTTGGCGCAGTGTTTGGCCGCAAAAAACGAAGAGTTAAGGAATTGAGCGCATGAGCACGACGGCCCCTTTTGCCCGTTTTGAATGGATGATTGCTTGGCGGTATTTACGGGCCAAACGCCGCGAAGGTGGCGTGTCTGTGATGACGTGGATTTCGCTGATCGGGATCACACTGGCGGTGGCGGCGTTGATCGTAACGCTGGCAGTGCGCACGGGATTTCGTGTGGAGTTTACCAACACGATTTTGGGCGCGAACCCGCATGCGACGGTTTATGTTTCGCCGCACCTTGATGACGAAGGGCGTACCGTAAACACGTTCACGAATTACGATGCGATTGCGAAATCTATACGCGATGTGCCGGGCGTGACCCGTGTTGCCCCGATTGTGAACAGCCAAGTGATGGCAACGCAAAATGGCAAGAATGCGGGTGTGCAGGTTATCGGGATTTCGCTGGATGATTTGCGCACGATCCCGTTGATCAAAGATCCTGAAACGCAAATTGGGAACATCGACAGCTTTAACAAAGGTGTGGCGATAGGGGTTGGCATTGCGCGTGATTTGAACATCGCGCTTGGGGATAAGATCACATTGATATCCCCTGACGGGGTGAAATCGCCGTTTGGGGGAACCAGTCCGCGGGTTGGCTCGTATGATGTGGTCTATATTTTTGGGGTAGGGCGCTATGACATTGATAAAATTCGGGTTTATATGCCGCTGAGTGAGGCGCAAACCTATTTCAATCGCGACGGTGTTGTGGATGAGTTCGAAGTGCAGATTGGCGACCCTGATCAAATTGCAGAATTTGTTGATCCGTTGTCGGCGTCTGTTGGGCCGAATTCATTGGTCTGGACGTGGAAAAATGCAAACGGCTCGTATTTGAAAGCATTAGAAGTAGAAGACCGCGTGATGTTTTTGATCCTGTCGATACTGGTCGGAATTTCCACGCTGAATATCGTGTCTGGTTTGATCATGTTGGTAAAAAACAAAGGCCGCGATGTGGGTATTTTGCGCACAATGGGGTTGAGCCAAGGGTCGATCATGCGCGTCTTTTTCATTTGCGGCGCGTCCATTGGTGTGGTCGGAACGGTTGCTGGCGTTGTCATTGGCTGTGTGTTTGTGCAATTCGCGCTGGAACCTATCGGTGCTGAGGTTTGGCAATCTTCGCGGTATTTGCTGTCGGATTTGCCCGCGAAATTGGAACTAGCGGATGTTTTGAAATCTGTGACGTTATCGTTGTTCCTGTCGTTTGTGGTGACGATTTTCCCTGCAAGACGCGCTGCACGGATGAACCCAGTTGAGGCGCTACGTTATGAATGATGTGTGGAGCCAAGATCAGATGCAAATCGGTGCCACTGCTGTTTGGGGCAAACAAGTTTACCCTTTAGGTGAGGCGTTGCGATATGAATGATGCACTAAAACTTTCAGGGATCACCAAAGGGTATAACCTTGGAACGCCAACCGAGGTTCGCGTTTTGAATGGTGTGGATTTCACGCTGGCCGCTGGTGAAGTGGTGGCGATGGTTGCGCCCTCTGGTGCGGGGAAATCGACGTTGCTGCATATCGCAGGTTTGCTTGATACGCCGGATGTTGGCTCGGTAGAAATTGATGGCGTTGCCGTTGGTGGCAGTGATCGCGCGCGCACAAAATTGCGCCGCCAAGATGTTGGTTTTGTGTATCAATTTCATCATCTGTTGCAGGAGTTTACCGCGCTGGAAAACGTGGTTTTACCGCAACTGGCGAATGGTATTTCGCAAAAGGATGCGGCGGCCCACGCAATGGATTTGATGGAAACCGTCGGTCTGACAAATCGTGTGGGGCATCGCCCAGCGGAACTGTCTGGCGGTGAACAACAGCGGGTGGCGTTTTGTCGTGCGCTGGCCAATAAGCCGCGTGTTTTGTTGGCGGATGAACCTACAGGCAACCTTGATCCTGGTACGTCGGACACGGTGTTTGCAGCGTTGATGGCGCTGGTGCGCGGGTCGGGCATGTCGGCGTTGATTGCCACCCATAATCTCGAGCTGGCGGGGCGCATGGATCGCATGGTTCGTCTTGATGCAGGCGTTTTGTCCGCGGCTTGATCCGAGCACCGTGCTGCCCAAAAAATTAGAACGTTGCGTTTTTACAGCCTTTGCACTCGCCATTCGCGAAATGAGGGCGTAGGGGTTCAGTATGCAGACCAATATTGTAAAAGTTCTAGACGCCCATACGCTGCCCATTTGGCGGCGTCCTTGGGTATTGCTCGGTGTGATGGCATTTGTGATGCCATTGGCGTTCTCGACATGGCTGGCTTTGCTAAACAATTATGCCGTGGAGATTATCAATTTTGATGGCAGTGATATCGGGTGGTTGCATTCGGTGCGCGAAATTCCGGGATTTCTGGCGGTCGGCGTGATTTACGTGTTGTGGTATGTACGCGAACAGGCGCTTGCGGTTGTGTCTTTGCTGTTGCTCGGCGTAACCGTTGCCGTCACCGCGTGGTTTCCTACTCTTGGTGGTTTGTTGATGACCACATTGATCGGGTCTATCGGGTTTCATTACTATGAAACTGTAAAAATGTCGCTGGAATTACAATGGATTAAGAAGGAACGCGCGCCGCAGGTTTTGGGGTGGTATGTGGCTGTTGGCTCCGCCGCCAGCCTGATAGCTTACGGCGGCATAATGCTGGTTTGGAAGGTTCTGGGCTGGGATTACAACACGATTTATTTGGCGGGCGGCGGCATCGCCGTAGCGCTTACGTTGTTCTGTTGGTTTGCCTATCCAACCTTCGAAGCACCGGTAAAACAACACACGCAGATGGTGTTTCGGGCGCGGTATTGGTTGTATTATTCACTCCAAGCAGCATCAGGCGCGCGCCGTCAGATTTTTATGGTATTTGCGGCGTTTATGATGGTCGAGCGGTTTGGGTTTGAAGTGCACGAAGTGACCGCGTTGTTTTTGATCAATTATGTGGCGAATATGATTTTCGCCCCGATGATGGGCGGCTTTGTAGCCCGTGTCGGTGAAAGAAATGCGCTGGCGTTTGAATACTTCGGATTGATCATCGTGTTCTGTGCCTACGGTGGGATTTACATGTTTGGATGGGGTGTTGTTGTGGCATCCTGTTTGTACGTGATTGACCATCTGTTCTTTGCTCTGGCGTTCGCGCAAAAAACGTATTTCCAGAAAATTGCAGACCCAGCGGATATTGCGCCAACTGCGGCGGTGGCCTTTACGATCAACCATATCGGGGCGGTCTTATTGCCTGCTGTGCTGGGGTATTTGTGGCTGATTTCACCCGCTGCGGTTTTTGTGTTTGCTGCGTCCGTTGCGTGTATTTCATTGGCCCTTGCGCTGATGATCCCGCGCCACCCCGTTGCGGGCAACGAGACTATTTTTGCCAAACGCTTGGCCCCACAGGCTGGCGAGTAAATGGCAGTAATGGGTGACAAGGCGCGGTTCTTGACGGGATCGACGATGAACCACGTCGTGGTGATGACGCTGACGGGTTCGCTCGGTCTGGTGTTCATGTTTTTGGTGGATGTGACCACGCTGTTTTGGGTTAGCCGTTTGGGTGACGAAGCCTTGATGGCTGCGCTGGGATTCGCGTGGACCATTCAGTTTTTCACCATTTCCACAGGCATCGGATTGATGATCGCCAGCATGGCGTTGGTGTCGAAATCGATCGGGCAGGGCAAGCTGGAATTGGCGCGCCAACAAACAACGTCTGCCGCGCTGTATACCTTTGTGTTTCAGGTGTTTACCGCAGGCGTGGTGATCTATTTTCGCCGCGAGATTTTGGCCTTTGCGGGGGCCGAAGGGCGAACCCTTGAGGATGCCGCGCGGTTCCTGACGATATCAGTTCCGAGCCTGCCATTTATGGCGCTGGGGATGGTTGGATCGGCGGTTTTGCGATCCATTGGCGATGCGGTGCGATCCATGTCGGTGACGATGTCTGCGGGGCTGGTGGCGATGGTGATTGATCCGCTGTTTATCCTTGGATTCGGTTGGGGTTTCGAAGGGGCAGCGTGGGGCATTGTTGTGTCGCGCACGGTTTCCGCGATCCTTTCGATTTGGTTTGTGATGCGGGTGCACGATATGGTTGGGCCCGTGTCGCGTGAGGCATTGCGCACCCTGTTCAAACCGTTTTTGGCCATCGCGATCCCCGCAGTGATGACCCAGCTTTCCACACCGTTTGGGAATTACTTGCTGACGAAAGTTATTAGTGCCTACGGCGACGGAGCAGTCGCGGGTTGGGCGGTTGTCAGCCGCATTGCAGTGCTGGCCTTTGGCGGGATATTTTCGTTGTCAGGGGCGATCGGTGGGATAATCGGGCAGAACTTTGGCGCGGGCCAGATGGATCGCGTGAAGCAAACCTACAAAGATGCGCTGATTTTCTGTGCAATTTATACGGTGCTGTCTTGGGGCATACTGGCGCTTGTGCGCAATCCTGTGGCTGGGCTGTTTGGGCTGGATGGCCTGTCGCGTGAGGTGTTCCTTGCGTTCATGCTGATCGGGGCAGGCGGGTACATGTTTGCGGGCGCGTTGTTTGTATCAAACGCGGCGTTCAACAATTTGGGCAAGCCGATCTATTCCACGTTCTGCAATTGGTTCCGTGATGGGATCCTGATTTACCCGTGCTGCGTGATAATGGGCTGGTGGATGGCGGCACCCGGCGTTGTGTACGGGCAGGCGCTCGCGGCGATACTGGCAGGGTTGGCAGCGATGATTTGGGGTTGGCGGTTTGTCAACAAATTGGCGGTGCGATAACTTGTTTTAACCCAGAAAACCCCACAGCAATGTAAGTAAAGCCTATCTATGAGTTTTGCATTTTACAGCGGTTTCATTGGGAGCAAGCCCAGACACGGGTTTTACATTCTGGGCCATACTCGCGGCAATATTTCAGGGCGATATTTTCTGCCTCATTGCGCGATTGGGCAACACCCCAACCCCAAGCCCCGTCACTGGCGACAGCCATTGATCCGCAGGCATTGAAAAATGTTTTGATTTCCGTGCAATCAAACTCGCAGCCTTCTTTGGCGGCTTCGCGGGCAAGGTGTTCGGTTGACATGCTGTGGGACCAACCGTACGCGCCACCAGGTCCAAATGCGACGGCCCCCCAACATTGCTGCAATCCACAGTCTGTGGCCTGCGCGAATGATCCGGTCATTGCGGCCAAAGTAATTCCAAGTAACGCTGCTTTCGTTTTCATAGTGAACCCCAATATCAATACAATATTTGGCCAGTATTGCGCAGATTTTTAAAATTTCCAAATCGGTTTTTGGGGGACGAAGGCAAGAGGTGGAATTAGTGCCATTTTGGCGGCAGGTTAGGGTGCGCGATACCTTGTTTTGTGGCCCTGTGCGGGTTAGATGTTGGGTAACGAATTTCAAAGGAGAGCAGAAATGTTGAAGGGTTTGGGCGGACTTGGCGATATGGCCAAGATCATGAAACAGGCGCAGGAAATGCAAGGCAAAATGGCCGATGCGCAAGCAAAACTGGATGAGCTGACCACCACGGGCGAAGCGGGCGCGGGCATGGTTACAGTGACCGTAAGTGCCAAGGGCGACGTGAAGGGGATCGAGATTGATCCGTCCTTGTTTGTGCCATCTGATAAAGAAGTTGTGGAAGATTTGATCATTGCGGCGATCAAAGACGGGCAGGCCAAAGCCGCCGTTTTGCAGCAAGAAGAAATGGGCAAAGTCACCGAAGGGTTGAACCTGCCCGAGGGAATGAAGCTGCCGTTTTGAGCAGTAACAACCAAGAAATTGATGCGCTGATCACGTTGCTGGCAAAGCTGCCGGGGATGGGGCCGCGCTCTGCGCGCCGTGCGGTTTTGCATTTGATCAAAAAGCGGGCGTTGTTGCTGACGCCGCTGGCCGACGCGATGTTTGCGGTGGCGGCGAGTGCGCGCGAATGTGTGGTTTGCGGGAATATCGGAACGCGCGATCGTTGTGATGTGTGCGATGATCAACGACGCGGCAATGGGCAGATTTGTGTTGTCGGGGACGTTGCCGATTTATGGGCGATGGAGCGCACGGCGGTGTTTAAAGGGCGGTACCATGTTTTGGGCGGCTCGCTGTCCGCGCTCGATGGTGTGGGACCAGAGGAACTGCGGATTCCCTCGTTGATTTCACGGGTTCTGAGCGAAAAAATTACTGAGGTGATTTTAGCACTGAATGCCACGGTGGATGGACAAACAACGGCGCATTATATCGCGGATCAGTTGGAAGAAGCCGGCGTTGCGGTCACCTCATTGGCGCAAGGTGTGCCGATTGGTGGCGAGTTGGACTATCTGGATGACGGAACGATTTCGGCGGCGTTGAATGCGCGAAAAGCGGTGTAATAGGTTGGCTTTGCTTTCTTAAGCAAAACGACCTGCCGTCCTATCTGGATAAGATAAGGTTCCACTGCGGGAAAGCCTTTGATTCAAAACGGCTTACAGGCTGACTTTTAGGCTGCTTAGGCCGTGAAAGTGGTAAGTGTTGGCGTATTTCGGCTGTTCGGCTAGTGCCATGTTCGGGCAGCGATCAAACAAGATTTTCAAAGCGATTTGCAGTTCTAGGCGAGCCAGCGGTGCGCCGATGCAAAAATGCATTCCCGCACCAAAGGACACGTGGGTGTTTTTCGCGCGGTTTGGATTGAAAACCTCAGGATTTTCAAAAACCTGCGCGTCGCGGTTGGCGCTGGCCAGAAGGCACGCGACGGTATCGCCGCGTTTGAACGTGTGGCCGAATGCTGTGCAATCCGATTTGGCGTGGCGCTCGAACAGGTGCAGGGGGGGATCAACGCGAAGGGTTTCCTCGATCCCTGCATCGGTTGGTTCGGTTTCCGTTTCGAGGAAAAGTTTGGTGGCATTGGCAAGCGCGTGAACCGTTGCTTCGTGCCCAGCGTTGAGGAGTAGGATGCAGGTTGAAGTGAGTTCTGGGCCTGTGAGCAGGTTGTCTGTGGCGGCGACGAGCGCGGAGATGAGATCCTCGCGCGGGTGTTTTCGGCGATCCGTTTGCAGGTCTGTCAGGTAGGCGGCGAACTCCGGGCTTGCGGTTGCGGCGGCGGTTTCATCTGCCCGAGTGCGATTGGCCTGATACATCGCGACCATTTTGTGCGACCAGTCCAGCAGCAGCGGCGCGTCTTGTTCGGGTGCGCCGATGAGGCGGGCAATGATGGTGACGGGGATTGGCGTGCAAAACGCGGGGAGCAGATCGGGGGCCGCGTCGAAATTGTCGATAAGGGAATTGGAGAGGGACTCTATATCGGGCGCGAGGGATTTAATGCGGCGCGAAGTGAAGGCGCGCAGAACCGAAGTGCGTAGTTTTGTGTGTTTGGGTGCATCGAGTTCCAGCATCGAATGGGCTTCGATATCCATGAAAGGTTGGATGTGGGCAGGGATCGGTTTCGCGAATTCTGTCGGGATTTCGCGGCCCCAGTTTTTATCGCGCAGGAAGTGGTTCACGGCGGCGTGGCTGGTTGCGCAGACGCGGTTGTAATCGGCCCAGAAGATCAGGTCACCAGTGGCGCGGGCGCGTTCGTAAAACGGGTAAGGGTTTTGAACGAAGGACGGGTCTGTTGGGGATTGGGTGAGGGTTTTCATGTGCGCATCTGGAACCAGTTGGACGTTCGGAATTGGATATTTTTAGCCAGAAGAAGGTGGGGGCTGCGCGTGTTAGGCACAGCCCGTTTGTTTATTTTGCAGCCGTAATCATGATTTCAACTTTGAAACCAGCTGTTGCGAGGTGCGCGGAGCCAGCGGCGCGGCCCGGTTCGTTGCCTTTGGACACCCAACCATCCCAAACGGCGTTCATTTCGGCAAAGTCGGACATATCATCGAGCCAGATTGTCGCCATGAGGATTTTGGATTTGTCTGAGCCTGCTTCGGCCAGCAGATCGTCGATCTGTTTGAGGATGCCTGTGGTTTGCGCGGTGACGCTTTCGCCCTCGGCGGCGACTTGACCAGCGAGGTAAATTGTGTCGCCGTGCACGACCATTTGGGACATGCGGCCATTGGAGTGGGAACGTGTGATGTTGGACATTTAGGAGTTTCCTTTTGGTGGTGATTTCGGGGGAGCATAGCCGCGATTTGATTGGCGCGCGAGGGGTTAAGTGAGGGCTTGGGCCAGTGTGGCGAGCGCGATAGCGGTGATCAAGATGAGGAAGACTGGACGCAGGTTTAGATGCGCAAAGCGTTTGAACAGATGCGTGCCTGTGATGACGCCGAGGATAAGTGCAGGGGCGGCAAGAAGCGCGTGTGCAAACACGGAAGCGGTGGCAAGGCCGAGGAAAATGTAGCTGGTGAGAGAGAGCAGAATGAGCGCACCTGCCAGCAAGATGATGTTGGCGCGTGTGGTGGTGGCGGTGTCGTTTCGTGCAATCATGGCGACGGCGAAAATGGGGGAGGCGATGGCGGTGAGCCCTTGGGATGTGCCTGCAAGTGCGCCTGCCAGAAGCGTGGTGCGCGGGGTCATTAGATTGGCGAGGCGGGATTGTTTGATCAGCAAGATCACGGCGATCAGCACGATGAGGGAGAGTGCGATTTTCATCGGTTTTGGGTCGATGAGCGTGAGAAGGCCTGCGCCGAGGGGGACACACAGCAGAAACATGGCGAGCATGGGTAGGATCGTCGGGCGGTGTGCGGCGCGGATGGCGGCAGGCAGCAGGTAGAGGACAACGGGGATTTCAATGAGGACTTCGATCACTACTGCGGCGGCGGGGCCATAGAGGTAGGCGAGGGTTGGCACGGCGATGAGGGCCGAGCCAAAGCCTGTGAAGCCGCGAATGATGCCTGCGACAAAGATGATGAACCACAAGAACAACAGGGCGCCGTCAAACGCGATGGGCGTGCCGAGCAGGGTAATCGTGTCAGGCATGACCCGATGTGGTGGCCAGCGCCTGTTCGAAGTCGGCGATCAGGTCGTCGATGTGTTCAATCCCGATGGACATGCGCAGCAGGTTTTCGGGAATACCGCTGTCAGGGCCAGCCACCGTGCGGCGATGTTCGATCAGGGATTCGACGCCGCCAAGGGATGTGGCGGGGATGAACAGGTTGGCTTTTTTGGCCATTTCGAGCGCGCGGCCCGCGTTGCCGTTGATGAGGATCGACATCATGCCGCCGAAACCGTTTTTCATTTGTTTGGCGGCAACGTCGTGGCCTGTGTGAGTTGGCATGCCGGGGTAGAGGACGGCTTCGACGTCTTTGTGGGCAGCAAAATGGGTGGCAAAGCGCATCGCGTTTCGGGAACACTGGGCGTAGCGGATGTGGAGTGTGCGTAGCGAACGGATGAGAAGCCATGCTTCGAATGCGGGAAGGATGGTGCCTTGGAAGCCGCGCACATCGCGGATTTCTGTCCATAGGTTCAGGTCTGCGCGCGCAGAGAGAACGCCTGCGGTGAAATCGGAGTGGCCGCCCATGTATTTGGTGGCGGAATGGAAGGAAATGTCTGCGCCAAGGTCGAGCGGTTTTTGCGTGCAGGGCGGGGCAGCGGTGCTGTCGACCATCAGGACTGCGCCAGCGGCATGGGCCAGTTCGGCGGCGGCGGCGATGTCTGTGATGGACCAATCGCCGTTGGCGGGGGTTTCGATCCAGACGAGTTTGGTTTTGCCCGGTTGGATTTGTGCAGCCAGCGCGTCGATGTCGCCTGCTGGGAAATGATCGAGTGCAATGACGCCGCGTGATGCTTGGCGTTGCAGCCACTGTGTGCCGATGTGGTACATCATGCCTTGGGCGACGACGTGGGCTTGGGGTGGCAGAGATTCGACCACTGCGACGGATGCGGACATGCCTGAATTGAACAGCAGGCTCTCATCGCCGTCTTCTAGCGTGGCGATGATATCTTCGGCGTGGGCGGTTGTGGGGCCAGAATAGCGGGCGTAAATGTAGCCATCGCGCAGCTCGTAGTTTTCATCGCGCGCGAAGGTCGATGTGGCCAACATTGGCGGCACAACGGAGCCTGTTGCTTCGTCGATGTGACGAAGCGCTTGGGCGGCGAGGGTTTCTGGCGCGAGGGCGTTTTTCTTCACGGGTTAGTTTCCGCGATACGGTTCGACGTATTGCAGGGCCATGTCCCAGGGGAAGAAAATCCATGTGTCTTGGGACACGCCTGTGATGAAGGTGTCCACTTGCGGTTCCCCTTCGGGTTTGGCGTAGACGGTGGCGAAATGGGCGTTGGGGTAAAGTTCGCGCACCAATTCCAGTGTTTTGCCAGAATCCACCAGATCGTCCACGATCAAGATTCCCGTGCCATCGCCCATCATGTCGCTGTCTGGTGATTTGAGAACCTTTGCTTCGCGGCGTTGGTTCGCAGCCCCGCCGCCTGCGTGGTAGGACATGACCGAAATCGTGTCGACTTTGCGGATATCAAGTTCGCGCGCGACGATCATTGCAGGGGCCATGCCGCCGCGTGTGATGGCCACGACTGCACGCCAATCGCCGTTGTCGGGGCCTTTGCCATCGAGCCGCCACGCAAGGGCGCGGCTGTCGCGATGAATTTGATCCCACGAGATGTGGAAGCCTTTTTCGTGGGGGAGACGGTTTTCAGACATGGCAGCAGAGACTCGCATTAAGAGATGTTGTTGGGCGTTGATACTATGGAGGGCGAGCCGTGGGAAGGGGGTTGAGTTTATACGTGGGTCGCGGTAGATAGCATTACGTTAGCGATAACGTAACTATCAAGCGAGGACCGCCAGATGACCCTGAACGCCACATTGAACGAAGTCACGATGCGTATTGTTGCGCGATCTGCAGAGGCGCGGGCCAAGTATTTGGCGCAAATGGCGGCGGCGCGATCCGAGGGGCCAAAGCGCGCGCATTTATCCTGTGGGAATCAAGCCCATGCCTATGCCCCGATGGAGGGCGACAAGGATGCGCTGGCCGTTGGACGTGGGGCGAATGTGGGAATTATCACGGCGTACAATGATATGTTGTCTGCGCATCAGCCGTTTGCGAGCTATCCTGATCACATCAAGGATGCCGTGCGATCTGTTGGGGCAACCGCGCAGGTGGCGGCGGGTGTTCCTGCCATGTGTGATGGGGTGACGCAGGGCCAAGACGGGATGGAGTTGTCGCTGTTTTCGCGCGATGCCATTGCGATGTCAGCGGCGATTGGGCTGTCGCACAATGTATTTGATGCAACCGTGTATCTGGGTGTGTGCGATAAGATCGTGCCTGGACTGGTGATTGCAGCCGCACGGTTTGGGCATTTGCCCGCTGTGTTTTTGCCTGCGGGGCCGATGCCGTCTGGCATGGGGAACGATGAAAAAACGCAGGTTCGTAAGGATTTTGCCGAAGGGAAATGTGATCGCACGGCCCTGATGGCGGCGGAAATGGCGAGCTATCATGGGGCGGGGACGTGTACGTTTTACGGCACGGCGAACACGAACCAGATGTTGATGGAGTTCATGGGGCTGCATTTACCAGGCAGCAGTTTTGTTGCGCCAAACACGCCGATGCGCGATGCGCTGACGACGGAAGGCGCGAAGATTGCGGCTGGTTTAAGCGATTTGGGCAGTGGTTACACGCCTGTGAGCGATATTTTGGACGAGAAAGCCTATGTGAACGGGATTGTCGGGCTGATGGCGACGGGGGGATCGACGAACCTGTTGATCCATCTGATCGCGATGGCGCGTGCCAGTGGGGTCGTGCTCGATTGGCAGGATTTTCAGGATATTGCGGATGTGGTGCCGTTGTTGACGCGGATTTATCCAAATGGGTTGGCGGATGTGAACCATTTCCATGCAGCTGGTGGCCTTGGGCTGGTTATTCGCGAATTGCTGGGCGCTGGGTTGTTGCACGGCGATACGCAAACGGTGGTTGGGCGTGGGTTGGCGCGGTACACGCAGGAACCGAAGTTGCGCGATGGGGCGTTGGTTTGGGAAGACGGCGTGAGTGCGTCGTTGAACGACAAGATTATCGCCACGGTTGAAACGCCATTTCAAGAGACGGGCGGTTTGTCTGCGCTGACGGGGAATTTGGGGCATGGAGTGATGAAAACCTCGGCTGTGGTTCCAGAACGTCGTGTGATGCGCGCGCCGTGTCGGGTGTTTCATGATCAGGCGTCGGTTTTGGCCGCGTTTCGCGCCGGTGAATTTACCAGCGATGTGGTTGTGGTTGTGCGCTATCAGGGGCCAAAGGCGAACGGGATGCCAGAGTTGCACGGGTTAACGCCCTGTTTGACGGTTTTGCAGGATCGCGGGATCAAGGTTGCGTTGGTCAGTGACGGGCGCATGTCGGGTGCATCTGGTAAGGTGCCAGCTGCCATTCACGTAAGCCCAGAAGCATTGGACAACGGGCCGATTGCGTATTTGCGCGATGGTGATGTTGTGAGCGTGGACGCTGTGAATGGTATTTTACAGGCAGATGATCCAGCAATTTTTGAGCGGGACATTCAGCACCCAGATATGACGGGGGCTGTTGGAGTCGGGCGTGAACTGTTTGCGCTGTTTCGGGGTGCCACAGGGGCGGCGCGTGACGGTGCAAGTGTTTTTGAATTTTAAAGAGAGGGTGACAAGATGATTACCGCAAAAGAAGCAAGTGTTCGCACGCTCGAGATTTGCAACATGGCGCCAGTGGTTCCTGTTCTGGTTGTACATGACGTAAGCACGGCGTTTGATCTGGGGACTGCACTAGTTGCGGGGGGATTACCCGCGCTGGAGGTCACATTGCGTACAGATGGCGCGCTTGAGGTGATTGCAGAGATGGCGAAGATAAAGGGCGGTGTTGTCGGGGCTGGGACGTTGTTAACGCCGCAAGATGTTCGAAATGCAAAGGCGGCAGGGGCGGTTTTCGGTGTTTCACCCGGCGCAACAGACGCGTTGATTGCTGCGTGTGAGGCGGAAGGCCTGCCCTTGTTGGCAGGTGCTGCCACCGCAACGGAGGCGATGGCGCTTTTGGAAAAGGGATACAGCGTTCAGAAGTTTTTCCCAGCCGAAGCATCTGGCGGGGCAAGATCGCTCGGTTCCTTGGCGTCACCTTTGCCCCAAATTACGTTTTGTCCGACGGGTGGGATTTCGCCAACGAACGCAAATGACTACCTTGCGTTGCCGAATGTGAAATGTGTTGGGGGGTCTTGGGTCGCGCCATCGGATGCGATCGCGGCGCGAGATTGGGACGCGGTTGAGGCCTTGGCCAAATCCGCGTCACAGCTTTGATCGTTATTTGCGCCCAGTCACCACATCAATGTCAGGGGCGTCTTCGGCCTTCATTCCGACAACGTGATAGCCAGCGTCCACGTGGTGGTTTTCACCTGTGACGCCTGATGACAGATCTGAACACAGGTACATGCCTGATTTGCCCACATCATCTGTTGTCACGTTGCGACGCAGAGGCGAGTTCAGCTCGTTCCATTTCAGGATATAGCGGAAATCACCGATGCCAGATGCGGCCAGTGTTTTGATCGGGCCAGCCGACAGCGCATTGACGCGGATATTCTTGGGGCCAAGATCCATCGCCAGATATTTAACGGATGCTTCAAGGCCTGCTTTTGCAATGCCCATGACATTATAATGTGGCATCACCATTTCTGCACCGTAGTAGGTGAGGGTCAGCAGTGCGCCGCCGTCTGGCATCATCTTTTCAGCGCGCTGGGCCACAGCAGTGAAGGAATAGACAGAAATATCCATCGTCATGCGGAAGTTATCTTGGGATGTGTCGACATAGCGGCCGCGCAATTCGTTTTTGTCTGAAAAGCCAATGGCATGGACAACGAAATCCAGTTTGCCCCATTTTTCCTGAAGCGTTTCAAAAAGCGTGTCGATGGAGGCGTTGTTGGTCACATCACATTCAAGAACAAGTTCGGAACCAACGCTGTCAGCCAAGGGACGCACACGTTTCCCTAATGCTTCGCCTTGATATGAAAATGCCAGCTCTGCGCCTTGTTCGTGGCAGGCTTTGGCGATCCCCCAAGCGATGGATTTATCATTTGCTACACCCATGATGAGGCCACGTTTACCGTGCATTATTCCTGAATTCATTACCCTGCTCCCTTAACCGTTTTACGGTCCCTCCCGTTTACGCGATGGGTCGAATGGCTGCAAGACCGCGTCTGAAGAAGTGGTTTGTTCCGTTCATGATACAGTATTGGTAAATAAATTCGTTTTTTCGTCACTAAACCCATGGTTAAATTAAGGTTGCGCTTGATTTGGTACAAAAAATGATGTCGGGTAGGGTAAGCCGACCGGGAACGGCGTAAAATACAGAGAACTGCTGATGCCGACAGAATTATCTTCGGACCGTGGCAGCGTTTTTGCGGGGGATAATCCTTTCGCGATCGCTAGGACTTGGCTTGAAGAAGCTAAGTTGGCCGAGGTCAATGACCCCAATGCCATAGCATTATCGACCGTTGACGCGGGCGGAATGCCCAACGCTCGTATGGTGCTGTTAAAGGATATCGAAGACGCTGGATTCGTCTTTTTTACCAACTATACAAGCACCAAAGCGACTGAGATGTTGGCGACGGGAAAAGCTGCGTTTGTTATGCACTGGAAATCATTGCGCCGCCAAATACGGGTGCGGGGTGATATCGCTAAGGTGACCGATGCGGAGTCTGACTTGTATTTCCTATCGCGGAGTGTTTTTAGCCGTGTTGGAGCATGGGCGAGCGATCAATCGTCACCTTTGGACAGCCGCGCGACATTGGAGCAACAGGCCAAGAAGATGACGCAAGATTTGGGTGAAAACCCGGGCCGCCCGCCACATTGGGGTGGTTTTCGGATTACACCCGTGGAAATAGAATTTTGGTGCGATGGGGCCGACCGTTTACATGATCGGTTTGTCTGGCATCGAGAGAGTGTTGAGTCTGACTGGGTGGTCACAAGGCTCAACCCATAGTAGGTATTGATCGTGCACCAAGGGGTTCGGTGTGATCGAGAGTTGAGACAAGGGTAGTAGGGATAAAAACGAGGAAGCGTGTGGGCAAGTCTTTGCGCGCTTTAAAATATACGTTACGGGTGGGAACGATTGTGACGTTAGTGGAGCAAGAAATGGTATCGAAAACAGGCAGCGTAAAGTGGTTTGACAGTACCAAAGGGTTCGGATTTGTCACAGATGACGAGGGCGGACGCGACATACTGTTGCACGCAAATGTTTTGCGTAACTACGGGCACAGCTCCGTTGTTGAAGGCGCACGGATTGAGGTTGAAGTCGCAGAGAGCACACGCGGGCTACAGGCTGTTGAAATCCTTGAATTGGATTTGCCGGAATCAGGCGAGGACGTCGTGCTGCGCGGTGTGCCAGAATTGGGCATTGATCTATCGACACTAACATCTGACGAGCCGTTAACGCCATCACGGGTGAAATGGTTCGACAAAATCAAAGGCTTTGGGTTTGTGAACCTGTTCGGCAGTTCGGAAGATGTGTTTGTTAACATGGAAGTGTTGCGGGCGTATGGCATGGCCGAGTTGGCACAGGGCGAAGCGGTCTGTGTACGCACGGCCGATGGCCCACGTGGCAGAATGGCCATAGAAATTCGGGCATGGGATTATGAAGGTGCTAAAAGCGATTAGTCTTGCAGTCGCGCTTGCGGTTTGCGGGCAGGGTGCAGCAGCAAAATGTTCAGAAAATGTAGTTGATTTGCGATGGGACGGCGGCAGTGCGCGGTTCAACGTAGAAATTGCAGATGATGATCAGGAACGGGGTCGTGGGCTTATGTTCCGCGAAACGCTGGGGCGCTACAGCGGGATGTTGTTCGTGTACGGCGCCCCCGCAACGGTTTCTTTCTGGATGAAAAATACGCTGATCCCTTTGGATATGGTATTCCTTGATCAACACGGCGTGGTCCAACACATCCACGAAAACGCGGTCCCTGGCAGTTTAGAGAATATCCCCGGTGGTGATGGAATATTGGCGGTACTAGAAGTAAACGGCGGGCTGTCGGCCAAGTTGGGGTTGGTTGTTGGGGCCGAGTTACGCCACCCAGCGTTTGGCGCATCCGCGCCTTCTTGGCCCTGCGATTAAATCAGCGCATTTTTGGGGTTTCCAAACCCGCAGGGGCGGCGTATATCGCCTGCACTGGTTCGGGGCGTGGCGCAGCCTGGTAGCGCACCTGTTTTGGGTACAGGGGGTCGGAAGTTCGAATCTTCTCGCCCCGACCAGTAAAATTCCCAACACTTCGACGGCTTCGCACGGATCACTTTGATCCGTGTCGTCGTTGTTGTGGTTTAGGTGCTGACTACCAACCTACTTCGTTTGAAGACGAATTGACCCAAATCCACCGCACAACCCCGATTGTTACAGAAATATTTTATTAACCTTTTGGCTTTTTTGTTAATCTTTGATTCTGTGGATGAAACGCCCGCGGATTCAAATTTTTCTTTGTTCTGGCTTGGTTATCAGATTGAGCGCATGTGAGTGAGTTCGCAAAGCCGCGCCCGCGCAGTTTCGAGTGGTGTCGGTCAACAGAAAAATCGGGCTATTTATAAAAAAAATTCGTTGACGGAGTCGTGAGCATCGTACAGTTTGTGCAGGCTTCACTTGCTTACCACTATATCTAGTGGACGAGCATAGAGGCGGGGAACTGAATGACATTATGCGACGCGAAGGCTAGGGAAACACCAAGCCACGCAGCGCGAATGCTTAATTTGTAAAAAATAGCTTACGGGGCAGACATGAAAATTGAACGTCGATTTACCAAAGAGAATCAAGACGCTTACGCGGATATCGAATTCCACACCACAACATCAGAAATTCGCAACCCAGATGGGACAATCGTCTTCTCTTTGGAGGCTGTCGAAGTACCCGTAAGCTGGAGCCAAGTGGCGGCGGACGTGATTGCCCAGAAGTATTTCCGTAAAGCAGGGATTATGTCCAAGCTGAAGCGCGTGAAAGAAAAAGGCATTCCAGAATTTTTATGGCGTTCTGTTTCTGATGGCGCGACTGATAAAAAAGCATACGACGGGGAAACATCTTCGAAGCAGGTTTTCAATCGGCTTGCAGGCGCTTGGGCGTATTGGGGATGGAAGGGCGGCTTGTTTGACGCAGAATCAGACGCGCGCGCCTATTACGATGAAATGCGGTTCATGTTGGCAAACCAGATGGCAGCGCCAAACAGTCCGCAATGGTTTAACACCGGTCTGCACTGGGCTTACGGCATCGATGGTCCGAGCCAAGGGCACCACTATGTAGATTATAAGACCGGCAAGCTGACCAAGTCGAAGTCAGCCTATGAACATCCGCAACCACACGCTTGTTTCATCCAATCGGTTAGTGACGATTTGGTGAATGAGGGTGGCATTATGGACCTCTGGGTTCGTGAAGCGCGTTTGTTCAAATACGGCTCTGGCACGGGTACTAACTTCTCCTCCCTGCGAAGTGCGAAAGAGCCACTTGGCGGCGGCGGCAAATCCTCTGGACTTATGTCCTTTCTAAAAATCGGGGATAGAGCCGCCGGCGCAATTAAGTCGGGTGGCACAACGCGCCGCGCCGCGAAAATGGTGATCTGCGATGTGGATCACCCTGACGTTAGCGAATTCATCAACTGGAAAGTCCGCGAGGAGCAAAAGGTTGCCTCCCTTGTGGCGGGTTCCAAGATGCACGAAGACAAGTTGAACGAAATCTTTGGTGCGATCCGCGCTTGGGATGGCTCTGAAGAGGGCGCGTTTGATCCAAAGGCGAATGCTGGCCTGAAAGCGGCGATTAAGTCCGCCAAGAAATCCCGCATTCCTGAAACCTACGTGAACCGTGTGTTGCAGTATGCCAAGCAAGGCTTTGAGAGCATCGAATTTCCGACTTACGACACGGATTGGGATTCAGAGGCTTACGGCACGGTTGCTGGACAAAATTCGAACAATTCAGTTCGGGTCACAAATGCGTTCTTGAAAGCGGTCGAAGACGACAAGCCGTGGGAATTGCTGCGTCGCACAGACGGTGAAGTCCAAGAAACCATTTCTGCACGCGAATTGTGGGAAGATATCGGCCACGCTGCATGGGCTTGCGCTGATCCGGGTGTCCAATACCACGACACGATCAACCAATGGCACACCTGCCCAGAAGACGGCGCGATCCGTGGATCAAACCCGTGTTCCGAATACATGTTCTTGGATGATACGGCCTGTAACCTCGCGTCGATGAACCTGCTGAAATTCTATGAAAACGGCAAATTTGATGCGGCGTCTTATATGCACGCATCGCGGTTGTGGACCATGACGCTGGAAATCAGTGTTTTGATGGCGCAATTCCCATCCAAAGAGATTGCGCAGCTGTCTTATAAATTCCGCACACTGGGTCTTGGCTTTGCCAACATCGGTGGTTTGCTGATGAACATGGGATATTCCTACGACAGTGACGAGGGCCGCGCGATGTGTGGGGCGTTGTCTGCTGTGATGACGGGCGTGGCGTACGCGACATCCGCTGAGATGGCCAAAGAGATGGGTCCATTTGCGGGCTATGCAAAGAACGCAGATCATATGTTGCGCGTTATGCGCAACCACACCCGTGCCGCAGAAGGCATGACGGACGGATATGAAGGCTTGGACGTGAAGCCAGTGCCATTGGATCACGCAAACTGCCCTGATCCTGAGCTGATAGAATTGTCCAAAACCGTTTGGCAAGAAGCCGTCGCGTTGGGCGAAAAACACGGGTATCGCAATGCACAGGTTTCTGTTGTTGCGCCGACGGGTACAATCGGGTTGGTCATGGATTGTGACACAACTGGCATCGAGCCTGACTTTGCGCTGGTAAAGTTCAAGAAATTGGCTGGTGGCGGTTACTTTAAAATCATCAACCAATCGGTGCCTGCGGCCCTGACGACATTGGGATATTCCTCCAGCCAGATCGAAGAGATCGTTTCATATGCGGTTGGTCACGGCACGATGGGCAATGCGCCAGACATCAACCACACCACGTTGACAGGCCACGGCTTTGGCCAAGCAGAGATCGCAAAGATCGAAGCAGCCCTGCCAACAGCGTTTGATATTCGCTTTGTGTTCAACCAATGGACATTGGGCGCAGAGTTCTGTTCAGGCACGCTCGGCATTCCAGCTGCGCAACTGAATGATCCTGCGTTTGATCTGCTGACGCACCTTGGATTTTCCAAGAAACAAGTCGAGGCAGCGAATAACCATGTGTGTGGTACGATGACGCTGGAACAGGCGCCGTTTTTGAAAGACGAGCATCTGTCGGTGTTTGATTGCGCCAATCCGTGTGGCAAAATCGGCAAGCGGTTCTTGTCTGTGAACAGCCACATCACAATGATGGCGGCGTCACAGTCGTTTATCTCTGGTGCGATTTCCAAGACGATCAACATGCCGTCTGATGCGACAATCGTCGATTGTCAGGAAGCATACGAGCTGTCTTGGTCTTTGGGTGTGAAGGCAAATGCGCTGTACCGTGACGGATCAAAACTGTCGCAGCCATTGTCATCTGCGTTGATCGAAGACGATGACGAGGATCTGGAAGAAACTCTGCTTGATGCGCCAAACGGCGAACGGGCACAGGTTTTGGCCGAAAAGATCGTCGAGAAGATCATCGTCAAAGAGATCGCGCAAGCGCGCAGCCGCCTGCCAGAACGCCGCAAGGGGTACACGCAGAAAGCGGTTGTTGGCGGGCACAAAGTGTACCTGCGCACAGGCGAATATGAAGACGGCAACCTTGGTGAGATTTTTATCGACATGCACAAAGAAGGTGCTGGGTTCCGCGCGATGATGAACAACTTCGCCATCGCGGTGTCGGTTGGTCTGCAATACGGTGTGCCGCTGGATGAGTTTGTCGATGCGTTCACGTTTACGCGGTTCGAGCCAGCGGGCATGGTTCAGGGCAACGACAGCATCAAGAATGCAACGTCGATCCTTGATTACATCTTCCGCGAATTGGCAGTGTCTTATTTGGACCGCACCGATCTGGCCCACGTACAGCCAGCGGGTGACCACTTTGATGACCTGGGTCGCGGTGTCGAAGAAGGCTCCAGCAATGTGCGCCCAGCATCTGAGGATGCGGTTGCAATGCTGAAACAGGTTGTGTCGCCAGGCTATCACCGTCACCGGATGCCACAGGAGTTGATGGTTCTGCAGGGCGGTCAATCTGGCCTGTTCGGCAGTGCACCAGCCGCCGCACCTGTGTCTTTGGGTGGTGGTTTTTCCGAAGCGCCAGCCGCTGCACCAACTGCGCCTGCGCCAGCCGCCGCACCCCTGCAAATGGACAACCGCGCCAAGGCCAAAATGCAAGGTTATGAAGGCGACGCCTGCGGGGATTGCGGCAACTATACGCTGGTGCGCAATGGCACCTGTATGAAGTGCAACACCTGCGGCGGAACGAGTGGCTGTAGCTAAGAAATAAAGTTTGAAGGCGAACCTCGGTTCGCCTTCTTCGCCTTCAGGCCGCAGGCAAATAACCAACCGAGCGGTACAAGAAGAGCCTGAAAGCAGAACTAGAGGGGGGCAAATTGCTCCCCTTCTTTTTTGAATGATTCGGCGTAGTTAACCGATTTTTTGCATACAGTGAGCGGTTGTGGAGCTGATTGTTCGGCTTGCGGAAACAGTCATTTCTAAATTCAAATGAATCATGGTAAATTTAGGGCAGATTTAGTCAAAATTGTGTCAAATCCAAAATATGCCTGCTAGAGTTGCCTAATGGCTTCAATTGCTTGGGGCCGTGTTTACGTTAATTAGTGACCCGCAATATTGAACGCGGGCTAGACCTTGGGTGAAACATGATCGAGATTATTATTCTGTCCCTTTTGGGATTAGGTGGCATTGTTTTTGGCATTGATGAAGCAACAAATGACGACAACAATTCCACAACGCCCTCGCGCTCTGGCGAAGAATTCGAAGGCGACAGCAGCGCGCAAATGTACACAGGTACAGATGGCGACGACTTCGTAGAAATGCCGGCGGTAACGACATTGCTGATCTGGGCGCTGGCAACGACGAAGCCCGTTTGGGTGTTGGTTTTGATACGGCCTTTGGTGGCGACGGCAACGACAGCATCGACGGTGGCTTTGGCGAAGACAGCATCGACGGCGGCGCGGGCGATGACCGTTTGGACCTCGGTGAGCAAAACGACATCGCAAATGGTGGCGACGGCAACGACTTGATTTTTGGTGAAGAAGGCAACGACAGCATCGACGGCGGCTTTGGCGAAGACCGCTTGTACGGCGAAGAAG
>JABBAP010000072.1:68957-96860 GCA_018607905.1 Paracoccaceae bacterium
GGCAACGACAGCATCGACGGCGGCTTTGGCGAAGACCGCTTGTACGGCGAAGAAGGGTCTGACGAAATCAACGGCGGCGGCCAAGACGACCAAATTTTCGGTGGTCGTGGCGATGATTTGCTGCGTGGCGGAAACGGGTCTGATTCAATGTCTGGTGGCCTTGGCGACGACGATATGTTCGGCAATGCTGGCGACGATTTGATGCTGGGTGATTTTGGTAACGATTTCATTGCCGGTGGTATCGGCGATGATAACTTGCTTGGCGAAGGCGGCGATGACGAGTTGCGCGGCGGTGCCGGTGATGACGCGATCTTTGGTGGCGACGGCGCAGACACCGTAAGCGGTGGCGCTGGTAACGACCTGCTGAGCGGCAACATATTTGATGTCGAAGCGGCACGTGCCGGTGTAACTGGTTCCGATTTGACAATGGATGACAATCGCGTCGATCTGTTGTTTGGTGGCGAAGGTGACGATGGCTTTGATTTGGGTAGCGGTGACATCGCCACAGGTGGTGAAGGTAACGATACGTTTGCAATTGATGCGCGTGTTGCGTTGGCGACCGAAGCAACAATCACAGATTTCGTTGTTGGTGAAGATACTTTGGGCATCGGTTATGCAACAGCAGATGGCGAACCGACAGTGACCATCACTGAAATTGCTGGAACAACAGACATTCAAGTTCTTGCAGATGGTGCGGTTGTTGCGATGGTTTCTGGCGGCAAAGGTTTGACCGTTGCAGATGTTGTTTTGACAGCTAACTAAGCCAAGCAAACAAACCTCTAAATTTTATGGCGGCGTGTCCTTATGGGCGCGCCGCGATAGTATCAAGATAGCGACAAGGCCAAAGCTTGAGATCCAAAGGCTTGCTGGGCCGATGTTTATCAGGTTGGCAATCGCACCGATCAGGAACGCGCCAAGGGCAGTAGAGCCAAGGCCAACAACAACCCAAATTGACATGACACGGCCACGCATATCATCTGGCAGGTCCGCTTGGATCATGGATTGCATGGTGACGCCGAAATAGGTGCCCGTCGCGCCGAGCAGGGCAGCGCACAACAGCGCAATGCCCCAAGATTGAGTGGTGCCAAGCACGGCCATTGCGATCAACCCTGAGATTGCAACCGCGAGGTTTAGGGGCGATAGCGCATCACTGCCCGTCGATTGATGGCCCACTGCTTTGTAGATTGCAGCGAGCAAGGCACCGCCGCCAACCGCAGAGCCGAGCTGGCCGAGGCCCACAGCGCCAAGCGAGAACGAACCGTCGGCGATGATCGGCAAAACTTCGAGCACACCGCGCAGCGCAATGGAGAAGACGGCAGTAGTGGCGAGGATAACGACGATCGTGCGGCGTTGTCGGATGTAGTGCAGACCCTCGGCCATTGCAGTTACAAAAGGTTCGCTGCCGTGTTTGGTCAACTCACGCGGATGCAGGCGGAACAGCACGGTGAGGTTGGGCAGGAACAGGACAAGTGTGACGACGAGGGCGGTTGTGGTGCCTGTTAGATCAATCAGTAACCCGCCAAGCGCAGGGCTGATCAAGCGGGCTAGGTTGAAGTTAAGTGCAGAAAGCGCAACCACCGAGGACACGTGTTCGGGTTTCACCAAACGGGGTGCGAGCGACAGGCGGACGGGGTGATGCGCCGCCGTGACTGTGCCGATGGCAAGCGAAATGAGGATGAGGCTGGTGCTTGAAATGTTTTCTGACGCCTGAAGCGCCAACAAAAGGGCAGTGCACAGGATCATAGAAATATTGGTGGCATAGGCGGCTTTTTTGACATCTGAGCGGTCAACCAGAACGCCAAAGAATGGGCCACCAAAAAGCGTTGGCAGCAGGGAACAGGCCGCGACGATGCCGACGAATTGCGCGGAATTGGTTAAATCCCAAGCCAGCCACCCGATAACGATACGGCTGATCCAAAGGGCGTTGACGTTCGCAACAGCACCAAGAAAATAGAGACGGAATTCGGGGGATCGCAAGGCGACTAGGTTCATGGGGCGATCCTAAGGGAACGAAATTTGAAGGGAAAGTGGAAAGGGCGCGGCGCGACGTGGCGTTTGGTCTTTGGAGAGGCGGGGAAACGGTGGTGGGGCCGCGACGCGGGCAAACAAAGGGCCAAACAGAAATGGCAGCGGGACGTTGAAGAACAGGAAAACGGCAACACCAACCAGTGCGATGCTTTTGGTTTTGATGTGCGGCCAGAGGTTCATATTGACGGGTTCGTTTGGCTGAGGTCGATTTTTGATGCCTTTATTTACGCGGTTTCACCCTGCGGGTTGGCTCTGCTTGGGTTGGGTCATCGGGCCAAGGATGGCGAGGATAACGCCCGCGCATGTCTTTGCGTACATCGCTGTAAGAGGTCGACCAAAAGTTCGGCAAATCAGCAGTGGTTTGTACGGGGCGACGGGCAGGGGACAACAGTTCGATCAGCAGCGGCAGGCGGTTTGGTCCAGCGGTCGGGTGGGTTGTCATGCCGAACAATTCTTGCAAACGCACTGCTATTTTCGGCTGGGTCGCGCTGTAATCAATCGCCAGCTTCGTCCCCGTTGGCGCGGTTATGCTGGCGGGCGCGAGTTGATCAAGCACCTGTTGTTCATCCCACGATAGCGCATTTCGAAAGAGGGTCAGCAAATCGAGCTTTTTCAGACCATCTGGCGTGCGAATGCCTGATAAATGCGGTTCAAGCCAGTCCGTCAGCGTGTTGAGAAGCGCATCGTCGGATAAATCAGGCATGGCGTGGTCTTGGGCGCGCAGCCATTCCACACGGGCGCGAAACATGTTTGCGGGTTCCTTCCACGGCAGACATTGCAAGCCCAGATCTCGGATGCCGTCACACATGGCCGCGTTTGAGGCGTCTGGTGGGCAGTCTTTCCAGTTTTGATCATCAAGCGCTAACTGGCCAAATTGGGTGCGTTCACGCGATAAAACACGGCGTTCGCGTTTGGACCATTCGCAAACTGTGACAGTTTCAAATTGATCGCCGTATACGTTGGCCAGTTCGGCTTGGGTTATTGGCAGTGCAGCACGAACCTTGGCTTCACGCGCATCGCCGTCCAGATCGGTTGCGATGACCAAGCGGTTTACGCCCGTTGGATCGTCTTCGCGAAAGATTGCGCCTTTGCCTCCTGACAGCACGAAACGGGGGGCCTCGCCTTTGCGGCGCAGGCCAATGCGATCTGGATAGGCCAGCGCGAGGGTTTCCGCGAGGCTGTGTTTTGTGGCTGTGTGTTTAAGGCGTTTGGCTTCTGACTTGATGGCTTTTATTGCGGCGGTATTTGGCGTGAAGGGCCGCGTGTTTGCGAAAGTTTTGGGATCTTTGATCGCCTCCATGCGCAACGCGATATCGCTCGGCGCGGTGCGTGGCAGGGGATCGCGGGCTTCGATCAATGCGGCGAGGACGGGCGCATCTGGGCCGCCATGTTCGAGCATGTGCGCGAGGCGGGGATGCAGCGGATGACGCGCAAGTTTGGTGCCGTGGGGCGTGATGCGGTTGGTGGAATCAAGTGCGCCAAGGGAGCGCAGCAGGGATTGTGCCTGTTCCACGTCCGTTTCGCGCGGATGATCAAGGAACGGCAGGGTTGCGGGATCGGTTGTGCCCCACGCGGCCAGTTCGAGGATCAGGTTTGCGATGTCGGCGGACAGGATTTCGGGCAGGGGGAACAATGCCATGCCGCCGTCTTCGCCTTTGGTCCAGAGTTTGTAACAGATGCCAGCGGCCACGCGGCCTGCGCGGCCCATGCGCTGGGTTGCTTCGGCCTTGGTCACGCGGTCAGTTACCAGACGCGACATGCCTGATCCTGCGTCGAACCGTGCGCGGCGGGCGCGGCCACCATCGACCACAACGCGCACGTCTTGGATCGTGAGCGATGTTTCCGCGATAGAGGTGGCGAGCACGATTTTGCGGCCCTTTTGTTCGGGAAGGACGGCGCGGCGTTGTTCTGCGAACGGCAATGCGCCGTAAAGCGGGCGCAGGATACAATCGCTGGGCAGCGCGTTTCTTAGCAGGGTTTCGGTGCGACGAATTTCGCCCTCGCCCGGCAGGAAGGCGAGAATGCCGCCGCTCGTTTCTGATGCCGCTTGAATAATCAGGTCGGCTATCGCGGCCTCAAAACGTGGACCGCGCGTGTTTGGTTTTGGCCACGGTTTTGGCAGGTGGATCGGGGTGACGGGGTAACTGCGGCCCTCGGATGTGACCATCGGGGCATTGCCCATCAATTTGGCAACGGGGGCTGCGTCGAGCGTGGCGGACATGACGATGAGGTTAATATCGGGGCGCAAAGCCTCGCGGATTTCGAGCGTGAAGGCGAGGCCCGTATCCGATTGTAGGGAGCGTTCGTGAAATTCGTCAAAGATGATGCAGCCGATGCCTGACAGTTCGGGATCGGATTGGATCATGCGGGTCAGGATGCCCTCGGTGATGACCTCGATCCGCGTGGCGTTGCTGATTTTGCTGTCGCCGCGCATTCGATAGCCAACGGTTTGGCCAGCGGGTTCGCCCAAGGTTTCGGCCATGCGTTCAGCGGCAGCGCGCGCAGCCAGACGGCGGGGCTCTAGCATCAATAGGCGGCCTTGGAACAGGTTTTCTCCCAAAAGAAACAAGGGCACGCGGGTGGTTTTACCAGCACCGGGTGGGGCCTGTAGAACTGCCATTTTGGTGTCGAGCAGGGCCTTGCGCAGCTCAGGCAGCGCGGCCTCGATGGGCAGCGCGGTCACGACGGGTTACTTTCGCTTGGCGCGGGCGCTGCCAAAAGTGGTTTTCGTCGTGAACGACATAAGGCGGTAATTTTCTGCATCAATTCGGGTGTACACAAGCGTGAAGGGAAAGTTGACCCTTTCTTGCATATCTTCGGGCGAAAATCCTGCGAGGCGGGTGTAGGCACCGTCGCAGGTTGCACCAGTGTCATTGATTTGCGGCTTTGCAAGGCTGAGTTTGGAGCGACGACGTCCATCAAACATCGGAATCGTGCGATTGCACAGGTTGGCGGTTGCTTGATCATCAAACAGGGTAGCAGCGGCGGTTAGTGGATCAATCGTTCCGTTTTGCGCGGCAGGATCAATGTCGTAGGCGCGGGCTTCGCGTTCGGGCAAATAGGCATCGACGGAGGGGGTTCCGTTGTTGAACCGCATTTGCACCTGAGACGTGCGCGATCCCGTTTGCGTTTGCCCAGAATAACGATTTGTTCGGAAAGTGCTGTTTTGCAGAATGCCCGCTGATTGGCCGCTGTACCCGACCTTGCGAATCCTGCGCATAAGGCTTGTCGGGGTGAGCGTGCCAGATACCGAAAACGCGCTGCCGTTTTTGGTGGTGATCGTGTTGATTGTGCCCGCTTTTATGCCTGAAACATACAGGCTGAAACGGTGGGCTGTTTGTTGCGCTAAAATCGGTGTTGCCAGCGAAAACATCGTTAAAATGGCAAAGGTTCGGCGCATGATCGGGCAATTTCCAGTAAGTCTGACTTCCCCCTAGGTTTAAGATTGATTAAGACTTCGGGGAAGTGTGGCGCCTTTGGCTGGGCGATCGTTTGCCTGTCGCGAAAAACGGAGTGAAATCAACCGTATGGAGATTGATCAAAGCACCATTGATGCGGTCCTTGCAGGTAATCGGCGGATATTGGCCCGCGCGATTACGCTGGTTGAGAGCACGCGCGCGGATCACCGCGAAAAAGCGGTGCAGCTGATTGATGCAGTGGCGCAATCGAACCGCGCGGCGCTGCGGATTGGGTTGTCTGGCACGCCGGGTGTTGGGAAATCCACATTTACTGAGAGTTTCGGGATGATGTTGGTAGAGCAGGGCCTGAAGGTGGCTGTGCTGGCGGTTGATCCCTCGTCTAAACGATCTGGTGGGTCGATCCTTGGGGATAAGACGCGGATGGATCGCCTGTCGCGCCATGCAAATGCGTTTATTCGCCCAAGCCCCAGCAGTGCGGCGCTCGGTGGTGTGGCGCGGCGCACCCGCGAAGCAATCGCGCTGTGTGAAGCGGCTGGATTCGATATTGTACTGGTGGAAACAGTCGGCGTTGGCCAATCCGAGGTGATGGTCGCAGATATGACGGATTTGTTCCTGTTGTTGCTGGCCCCAGCGGGGGGCGATGAATTGCAGGGTGTGAAACGCGGCATCATGGAAATCGCTGATCTGATCTTGATCAACAAAGCAGACGGCGAATTGAAATCCCAAGCGATGCGGACCTGCGCGGATTATGCGGGCGCATTGCGGTTGTTGCGTAAACGCGAACAAGACCCAAAGGAATTTCCGAAGGCGATGACGGTGTCTGCGTTGGAGGAGGATGGGTTGGATCAAGTGTGGAGCGAGATCGAAACGCTAATGGGGTGGCGGCGTGAACACGGGCATTTTGATGCGAATCGCAAGCGCCAATCAGAGGTTTGGTTCGAAGACGAAGTGCGGCGCGGTGTTTTGGCCCAGTTAGAACAGGACGAAACCCTGCAAAATCTGCAAGAAAAATTGCGGAAACAGGTGGCAAATGGGGCGCTGAGCCCTGACGGTGCTGCTGCTGAAGTGCTGCGTGTGTTAAAAACGCTGAAATAGAACGTCTTTTGGAGAGCTTGCGCCCTTGACGTGAATTGTAATCAGTCCTACTAAGCAGCTCAGATTTCAAATGTGCGCGCGTGATAGGACGCAAGTGCAAGAGAGTAAGGATATACGCGATGTCTCGTCGTTGTGAGTTTACAAACAAAGGCCCAATGTCTGGCAACAATGTCAGCCACGCCAAAAACAGAACCCGTCGTCGGTTCTTGCCAAACCTGAACGATGTGACGCTTGCAAGCGACACGCTTGGTCGTTCTTTCAAATTCCGTATTTCTGCTGCTGCGCTTCGCACAGTTGATCATCGCGGTGGTTTGGACGCCTTCATGGCCAAAGCAAAAGACACTGAATTGTCTGATGCAGCTTTGAAGCTGAAAAAAGAAATCGCAAAAGCACAAACTGCGGCCTAACGCCCACTTGTGATTTTGTTTAAGAAACGGCCTCTATTCGGGGCCGTTTTCTTTTGGCATATCGAAATTCTGAATGGGTGTGAAAATGCGTATCTTCGCAATGTTGGGCGTGGCTGTTTTGGCCGTTGCTTTGGTGGCGGGGTTGTTCTTGGTGAAAAGCCAACCTGTCAACCCGGATGAGCCGTTCAAGATCGAGAATGCCTATGCGCGTGCCACAGGGGCCAGCGCGATGGCGGGTGCTGCGTACATGCAGATAACCAACCAGTCAGGGCAGGATGATGTGCTGGTGGCCGTTAAAACGGACCGGGCTGCGATGGCACATCTGCACACCCACATCGAAAGCAGTGACGGCGTGATGATGATGCGCCAGATTGATGGTGGGATTAAACTGCCCGCTGGCGGGAGCGTTGAAATGAAACGTGGCGGCGATCATGTGATGATGATGGGGCTAACTGGCCCGCTGAACGCTGGTGATCGCGTGAAGGTCACGCTGACGTTTGAAAAAGCGGGCGAGGTTGTTACAGAAGTGCCCGTCGATAACGATCGTTAATTAGCGGAGCAGGTCACCTGTTGCTTCGCGCCAATGACGGCGGCACAGCGAGACATAGGTTTCATTGCCGCCAATTTGGATTTGTGCACCGTGGGTGACGACATTGCCGTCACCGTCTTGGCGTACCACCATCGTCGCTTTCTTGCCGCAGAAACAAATTGTACGAACTTCGCGCATTTCGTCAGCAACTGCGAGCAGGGCAGCGGAGCCTGGGAACAAATGGCCCAAGAAATCGACCCGCAGGCCGTAACACATGATTGGCACGCCCAAATCATCGACTGCGCGGGCCAAATCCCAGACTTGCCCAGCTGAGAGAAATTGCGACTCATCAATGAAAACACAGGTGAGTGTGCTGCTTTTCATGCGTTTTTCGATCATGGAATACAGATCGCTCGATCCGTCAAATCCGTCCGCCTTGGCCGATATCCCGATTCGAGAGCCGATTTCACCAGTTCCTTTGCGATCATCGAAACGCGCCGTTATCAGATAGGTTTCCATCCCCCGCTCGCGATAATTATGTGATGCTTGCAAAAGCGCAGTCGATTTGCCTGCGTTCATTGTCGAGTAGTGAAAATAGAGTTTGGCCATGGGGAAACCTTGGCGTGACTGACCCGTTGTTTCAAGAGATTCGTTTGATTGAGGATACAGGTTTTATTCCCAAATCGCGGACGAAAAAATTTCAGCGTAGGGGATTTTTAGTAACAAGGTTGGTTGCGTAAGCTCAATCTACGCGCTTAGGTTGTGTGAAATTCATTGCATTTTGCAAAGGTGTTTGAAGGCATAAAGTTTTATTCACGAGATTGTGCACTCTGTTTTTTACCTCAGCAATTTGTTTCACCTAGCAAGGAAATTGCGGAATAGATTATCAATATTGGTTTCGTAAACCAGAGGTTAGGCGATGGTTTGAGGAAGCGCAGTTTTTGGATTGATTCCGACGTAAGCTATTGTTTTTAAATGTAAAATACGTTTGCGATGCGCGGAAATATTGGAGTGAATGAAGGTATATTTGATGCTGTTTATAAACGACTTGAGAATCGGAATTAATATAACTTCAAAATTTAATATAGGGATCGCACGACCACCGACATTATCAACGGCAATGCGGAGCGAAATTTGGCGCTCGAATTAACCACTTACTATTTAAAGTAGAAGTTTACGACAATTTAGGATTGCAATTTTCATTCTGGCGTGGTTAAAAAGGGCACTTACCGCCAAGCGAACTCATTCGCAACGGCGCTCCGTCGGCTAGACCTTCGGCTTATCAAAGAACCGCGAAAACGCCCTTAGGGCTAATCCGTTTAATGTGGAGCCGCTAATTATGCCTCATCCAGTAGATATTCATGTTGGTACTAAAATCCGTCTGACCCGTGCGTCACGTGGAATCAGCCAGCAACAACTGAGCGAAATGCTGAAGATCAGCTTTCAACAATTGCAAAAATACGAACGCGGCATCAACCGCATCAGCGCAAGCCGTTTGTGGGAAGTTTCACAGTCCTTGGGCGTGAAAGTATCCTACTTCTTTGACGGTGCTGATGGCGACGAAGGCCAAGAGATTGAGGAAATCTCAACGCGCACAATCGAATTGGCGACGCAAATCAATCAAATTCCAAACGAGGCGGTGAAGAACCAGATCGTTGGCCTGATCAAGGCCTGTACCTAAGTTTTTGAAAAACGGGAAAACGCGGCGTCGCTAAGGTGCCGCGCTTTGCGCCCAAATCTGTTCGTATCGAGTATTTGAGAAGTTAGTACCGAGTACTGGTGTACCAACCCTGCCGGGCGGAAACGTCTGGTAGGGTTTTTTATTGCGATTCCCGAAGGCGTTTAATCACCGCGCCCGCAAATGTTGTCACGCCGTTTTTCTTCGCAATCTTTTTGTGATGCGCATGCAGTGTTTTAGGAGAGAGATTCAAGGCGGCGGCCATTTCAGAATTGCTCAGCTCGGGGTGATCAATCTGCATTTGCAGGATCTTGGTTTGCATTTCAGACAGAGCAGGGTTTTCGCGCGGAACATGGGTCAGCAAGGGATGCGCGCTGTGCAATTGCTTTGTCAGTTTATCCGCAGCGAAATACAGCACCCCTCCGAGGTCATCGAAGATCTTTTGTGTTGGTTGCGCAGATGTCAGAATGACCGAAGAACGCAGGTTATTTTTCCCAGTCAACAGCACCACGCCGTCGACCATTCCGAATTGACGAAACAGACTATCGACGCGGGCCGCGTTTTCAGGATCGCCGTTCGCATTCGCGCGCGCATCCGCAAATGTATAACACCGAGACCAGGAGTGGATCGCTTTAGCGATTGGGCAATATTGATCGAGTTGAGCCCCGTAGTAGTGCTCAAGGAAACCTTTGGCCATCTGACCTTCCCAGTTCTCGATGTAGTTCAGATTCCAACGCTGAAAGACCAAGCCATTAAACCCAAGGTTTAATATTACGTCCCGCGTGGTTTCCGGATTATCGGACTGCCAAAGCCGTTCAATCAATACCGCGAAGTCCAGATTCAAGCATTTCTCCTCGTTTCATCAAAGACCTCTGGAACCGCCATAATTGCTTGGCGTAGGGTCAACTCTTCCTGCGGTTCATCGCGGTGTATTGTCAAGCGGATTGGGCGGTAGGTATGATCATCCAATTCCAGTGGCGCCTCGCCAGTTTCTTTGCCGCCGTAAATCCGCCAGAACCGCATTAGCTTGGGATTTTCAACGATCCCAATGACGTTCTTGAGCCCCATCAAATCAGTGTAATGGCGGGCACTGTTCATCAATGCGCGGAAAATCCACAGGTTCTTTTCGCGGGCATCTTTCATGATCGCCATACGTTCCCAAATGATGGTTCCACCCTCACTGCCCGAGACAATACGCATCCGCATTGTGGCTACAGGTTCGCCTTTCCAATGGGCCAAAAGATGGGCCGCACAAAAATCGTTGCCGTCGAATTCTACTTCTTCAGATTCTTCGCCTTCGACCACAAATACTTGGCGGCGGATATCGTATGCTTTCTGCATTTCTTCCATTGATTTGACCATGGAAACGGTTGTTTCGCTTTTTGCCATTCTACTCTCCTACGTTGAGCGGTTCTGTAGAGATAAAAGTAGCGATTTAAATACCCTTTGGCTTAAAATTGTTTGTCCGCATTGACATTTCTTTCTCAAAATACAACTTTAAGTAATCGTGATTTATAGTAAAACACGCTCTGCGGGTAAATCCGCAGGGCGCCATTTATTGTAACTTTTCAGTAGTTTAGTAATCTTGTAGCGGGGCAACTTCGATGGCGCCTTCGCGAATATTGCGAATCGCTCTTGCTGCCGCAAAGCTTGCTGCTGCAGTCGTGTAATAGACGATCTTGCCATAAAGCGCTACGGACCTAATCTCGCGACTGTCTTCAATGGACGCTGCACCTTCGGTAGTGTTGAAAACGAGATTGATTTCGCCGTCGCGCAGGCGATCCACGACGTTGGGGCGACCTTCATAAACTTTGTTCACCGTTTCCGTTTCGATGCCCGCCGCCTTGAGGAAACCAGCAGTGCCACGGGTGGCGACAATGTTGAAACCTTGGTCACGTAAAATTTTGGCGGCTTCGACCATTTCTGGTGTTTTATCGTCATCCTTTATCGAGATGAAAACAGACCCTTCAGACGGCAAACTATGCCCCGCGCCCATCTGCGCCTTGAGGAAGGCACGCGCGAAGGTTTTATCCAAACCCATGACCTCGCCCGTGGAGCGCATCTCTGGGCCAAGCAACGTATCGACACCCGGGAAACGAGCAAACGGTAGCACGGCCTCTTTTACCGCGAAGTGTTTTGTTTCTGGGGACTTCAGATCAAAGGCTGACAGCTTTTCACCCGCCATGATGCGCGCTGCGATCGCCGCGATCGGAGAATTCACCGCTTTGGCAACAAAAGGCACTGTGCGCGATGCACGGGGGTTCACCTCTAGGATGAAAATTTCGCCGTTTTTGATTGCAAACTGGACGTTCATCAGGCCAACAACATTCAACGCAAGGGCGAGTTTCTCTGATTGAATTTTCAGCTCTGCAATCATGGCTGCATCAAGGGAATAGGGCGGCAAAGAACAGGCACTGTCGCCTGAATGCACGCCTGCTTCCTCAATATGCTGCATGATGCCTGCGACGTGCACGCTTTCGCCGTCACACAGCGCGTCGACATCGACTTCGACCGCACCTGAGAGATAACTATCGAGCAGGACAGGGCTGTCGCCTGACACGACGACGGCTTCATTGATGTAGCGTTCCAACTGTGCGTCATCGCGCACGATTTCCATCGCGCGGCCCCCCAGAACGTAGGACGGGCGGATCACCAGCGGGTATTTCACATCGGCGGCAATTTCAAAGGCTTCTTCGCCAGAATGCGCAATGCCGTTGTAGGGTTGCTTTAATTCCAGCTCTTCGAGCAGTTTTTGGAACCGTTCACGATCTTCGGCCAGATCAATGGCGTCTGGTGTGGTGCCAAGAATCGGGATGCCTTCTTCTTCCAGCGCATTGGCGAGTTTCAACGGGGTTTGACCACCAAATTGAACGATCACGCCGTGCAGCTCGCCATTTTCCCGTTCAACACGCAGGATTTCGAGCACGTGTTCGAGGGTCAGAGGCTCGAAATACAAGCGATCCGAGGTGTCATAATCTGTGGAAACCGTTTCTGGATTACAGTTGACCATGATGGTCTCGTAGCCAGCATCGGTCAGGGCGTAACAGGCGTGACAACAGCAGTAATCGAACTCGATTCCTTGCCCAATACGGTTGGGACCGCCGCCAAGAATAACAACCTTTTTGCGATCTGATGGGCGGGCTTCGCATTCGACCTCGCCCATCGCATCGGCCTCGTAGGTGGAATACATGTAGGGTGTCTGTGCTTCAAATTCGGCGGCGCAAGTGTCGATCCGTTTGAACACCGCAGTCACGCCAGCCGTGGTGCGCGTTATGCGAACATCGCGTTCTTTTTGGCCAGACAGATAGGCCAAACGCGCGTCGGTAAAGCCGTGGATTTTCAAACGGCGCAGGGCTTTGGTGCCCGTTGGCAGGCCGTTTGCGATGATGTCGTGCTCCATAACGATCAGTTCGCGGATGCGGGCAAGGAACCACGGATCGAAACACGTGATTTCATTGATTTCATCATCCGAGAACCCAAAACGCATGGCCTGTGCGATAATCAGGATACGATCTGGTGTTTGCAGGGCCAGCGCGCGCGTCACGGATTTGTCGATTGCGGTTTGGGCGGCTTCGTCGCGGCCCCGTTGGATAAACGCCATTTCGCCCGAAGGATCGGCCTCTTGCACGTAAGTATCGAGGGCTGGACAGCCCTCGACCACGATCTCGTCAAAGCCTGACAGGCCTGTTTCCAGCGATGTCAGCGCTTTTTGCATGCTTTCGTGGATGGAACGGCCAATGGCCATTGCTTCGCCCACGGATTTCATGGCCGTGGTTAGCGTTGCTTCTGCGCCTGGGAATTTTTCAAAGGCAAAGCGCGGGATTTTGGTGACGACGTAATCAATCGTTGGTTCGAACGATGCTGGTGTCACCTTAGTGATGTCGTTGTCCAACTCATCAAGCGTGTAGCCCACCGCAAGTTTCGCGGCGATCTTGGCAATCGGGAAACCCGTGGCCTTGGAGGCCAGCGCCGAGGAACGCGATACGCGCGGGTTCATTTCGATCACGACCATGCGGCCATCGGCAGGGTTCACGGCCCACTGCACGTTTGATCCACCCGTTTCGACGCCGATTTCGCGCAAAACGTTGATCGAATGGGTTCGCATCATTTGGTATTCTTTGTCCGTCAGCGTTAGGGCAGGTGCGACGGTGATGCTGTCCCCTGTGTGCACGCCCATTGGGTCAATGTTTTCGATGGTACAAACGATGATGGCGTTATCCGCTTTGTCGCGGACCACTTCCATTTCGAATTCTTTCCAACCGAGCAGACTTTCGTCGATCAGGATTTGATTGGTTGGGGATGCGTCCAGACCGCTGGCGCAAATCTTTTCATAGTCATCGCGGTTGTATGCAATACCGCCGCCCGTGCCGCCCATCGTGAAGGCGGGGCGAATAATCGCGGGCAGGCCCACGTCGTCGATTGCGGCCATGCACTCTCCCATTGTTTCGGCAATGGTGGCACGGGGATTTTCGATGCCGAGGCGATCCATCGCTTCGCGGAACAATTTGCGGTCTTCGGCCATCTCAATGGCTTTACGATCTGCGCCGATCAGCTCGATGTTGTATTCCGCCAGCGTGCCGTCTTCGTCGAGCGCGAGTGCGGTGTTTAGGCCAGTTTGCCCACCCATCGTTGGCAGCAGAACCAGCTTTTCGTTTGGACGCGCGGAAATTTCTTTGTCGATAATCTTGGCGACAACCTCGGGTGTGATCGGTTCGACGTAAGTGGCATCGGCCATGTCAGGGTCGGTCATGATCGTAGCAGGGTTGGAGTTGACCAGAACGACGCGGTAGCCTTCTTCGCGCAGCGCCTTACAGGCTTGTGCGCCAGAATAATCAAACTCGCAGGCTTGGCCGATAATAATGGGGCCGGCCCCGATGATCATAACTGTATCGATATCGGTTCTTTTTGGCATGTCGGGCCCCAAGGCTTGGCAGCCGATCATCTTCGCACAGGGGTGCGCAACAGATTCGGCGGCGATTGCAAATTGTCGTGGTTATAATCTGCTGACACGGTGGTTCAAGGGGAATTGCTTGTGGTTTTGAGCCTTATTTGCGAAGTATCGCCACAAGATGAGGGGTTATGGCAAATGACAACGATTACAATGGTACGTCACGGGCAAGCGCAGACGGGTGCGAAGGACGAGGCAAGCTATGACAAGCTGTCTGATCTGGGGCATCAGCAGGCGGGCTGGCTGGGGGAGCACTGGGCCAAAATGGGCGGTTTTGATCGCGTTGTGTCTGGTACGATGCGCCGCCAGATTGAAACGGGCCGTTCCATGGCGCTGGACAGCGTGACCTACGACCAAGATGCGCGACTAAATGAGATGGATTATTTCGGGCTGGCCGCGTTTTTGGAGCAGAACACCAGCCTGCCTGTTCCCACGACGCAAGAAGAATTCCAAACCCATGTACGCGATGTTTTGGGCGCGTGGTCACGCGCCGAAGTGGGCGATGAGTTGGAAAGTTACGCGCATTTTCGCGGGCGTATTCTGGCGTGCGTGCGCGAAATCGCGGCGCAGGATGAACGGACCGTGATCGTGAGCTCGACAGGCGTGATTGCGACGCTTATGGCGGTCGCGCTTGATCTTGATATGGCACGCAAAACGGATGTATTTCTAAAGATCGTGCACACGTCGGTGCATCGGTTTGAAATTGTTGGTGATGATGTTCGTTTGATCCAGTTTTGCGGCACACCGCATCTTGATGCCCCTGATCGGGCCCATGCGCGGACCCATATTTAGAAGTTTCGGCGTGGGTTCGCCGTTTCTATTGCCTTTCGCGATTTTCAACGGACGCCGGCGCGCTGCGTGATATCGAACAGGCAAACATAAATGGGCGGGCATCATGTTCACACGCAGAGCAGTTATTGGGTTTTTGACAGTTGGGCTTTCGGCTTGTGGCAGCAGCCGGGCCGAAGTTACTGCGCCGCGTAAAACACCGTTGTTTCCTAATGAGACACCAGAACTGCGGCTTTTGATCGAGAAATATGCGGCCCTTTACGACGTTCCCGTGGATTTGATACATCGGTTGGCCGTGCGCGAAAGCACCCATCGTCCATCCGCACGAAACGGGCCGTATTACGGGTTGCTCCAGATTTCCGTGCCCACAGCGCGAAGCATGGGGTTTAGGGGGCAGCCGAATGATCTGCTCGATGCCGAAAGCAACCTGATCTATGCAGTGAAATATTTACGCGGTGCTTGGCTGTTGTCGGATGGCAGTTTTGATACGGCGGTGAAATGGTATTCGCGCGGCTATTATTACGAGGCTAAACGGCGTGGTATGCTCAAAGAGACGGGTTTGGTGAATTAATCAGCGGATTCAGCTTGTTTTCAGCCCCCCTCGAATGCTTTACGAAACACCATGATAGAAGCGCCCTACATTTTGCTGGATTTCGGCCCCGATGGCCGTGCGCAAGCCTTTGCAAAACCCGAGACCCTGATTGTTGCTTGGGAAGCGGATGATGTTGCGCATGCTTTTGCCCTGATGCAGGCGGCCAAGGATGCGGGCAAGTGGTTGGCCGGATTTGCAAGTTATGAACTTGGCTATGCACTTGAACCCAAATTGGCAGGGCGAATGCCAAAGGGCCGTTGTTCACCGTTGATGTGTTTTGGGGTGTTTGATGGCCCTGATGAACCCGCAACTGAGGCAATTTTGGCGCAGGTTGAGGCGGATCAACATCGAGCGAGATTGAGCGCACCAACGGCTGTTTGGGATGAGCCGACTTACACAAAAGCGTTCAATCAAGTGGCCGATTACATTGCATCAGGGGAGTTTTACCAGACAAATCTGACATTCCCGATGCGCGCGGACTGGAGCGGAACGCCAGAGGGATTGTTCGGCGCATTAAGCCGCGTACAGCCCGTGAATTATGGTGGGATCGTGAATTTCGGGGTGGGGCCGGTGTTGGTGTCTCGCTCGCCTGAATTGTTTTACCGCGTCGATGCAACTGGGATGATTTCGACGCGCCCGATGAAGGGGACAGTGCCACGTGGCAAGACCGAAGCCGAAGATAACGAGCTGAAACTGTTTCTTGGCAGTGACGTTAAAAACCGCGCCGAGAACCTGATGATTGTGGATTTGCTGCGCAATGATATCAGCCGTGTTGCAGAGCTGGGATCGGTGAGAGTGCCCGAGCTGTTTACGGTGGAAAGCTATGCCACGGTGCATCAAATGACATCTTTGGTGCAGGCGCAGATGCGCCAAAATGTGGGTTTGGCTGAAATGTTTACGGCACTGTTTCCTTGTGGGTCGATTACGGGTGCGCCGAAAATCCGTGCGATGGAAGTGATCAACGATCTGGAAGAGGCGCCGCGCGATATTTACTGCGGATCAATCGGCTGGATCGGCCCCGATGGATTGGCGGCGTTTAACGTGGCGATCCGCACGCTGTCACTGGACGAAGATGGCACGGCGCGGCTAAATGTGGGGGGCGGCGTTGTGTACGACAGCGCGGCCCCGAGCGAATACGAGGAGGCCCTATGGAAAGCACGCTACGCGACCTTGCTCCCGACAGTTTGGTGATTATCGAAACGATCGGCTACACGCCCAAAGACAGCTTTGCGCGGTTGGGTCTGCACATGGATCGGATGGCGCGAACCTGTGCGCGCCTCGGCGTGAAGTTTGATCGCGGCGAAACCCTGTTCGCGGTTGGATCAGCGGTGGGAAGTGTGGCCGCACGGGTGCGGCTGACGATTGATTTGGCGGGAACTGTCAACGTGACGACAACGGAATTGACGCAGACCTCGGGGGGGTGGATCGTGGCAATTAGCGATGTTGTTTTGCAATCGAATGATCCGTGGCTGGGTGTGAAAACATCGCAACGCGCTACGTATGATCAGGCACGAGCCGAGTTGCCGAATGGTTTGGATGAGTTGATATTTCTGAATGAAAACGGGTATTTATGCGAAGGCACGATCACCAATCTGTTTGTGCGACGTGGCGATGTGTTCCTGACACCGCCGGTTTCGGCAGGTGTTTTGCCAGGTGTTTTGCGCCAAGAAATGTTGGAAAACGGCACGGCGGTTGAGGCCGATTTAACGCCAGCCGATTTGGACGGTGCGGATGTTTATGTCGGTAATTCTCTGCGCGGTTTGATCACGGCACGCATGATATGAAGGGTTTTCGCTGGGCTGAGCTGATTGTTTTGTACATTGCAGTGCCGTTTGTGCTGGCGATGTTTTTGCCACCCCGTGCTCTCTATCCGGTGCTGGGAACGGGGGCGATTGTTGGCATTGTGCTACTGCATTTCACCACTGGATTTCGCTGGCGTAATTTGATCGGACCAGTGCGCATTTTGGAAACGCTGGCGCTTGGTGTTGTTACGTTTGGCGTGGCAAGTCTGTTGTGCTGGCTGATCCTGCCAGAGCGGTTGTGGTACATTCTGATCCATGCACCAAAGATCATGATTTGGATCGCGATATTGTATCCGCTGGTGCAAGTCGTGCCGCAAGAATTGGTGTATCGAGCGCTGTTTTATGAGCGCTACGGGCATCTTTTTTCAGATCAAAAACAAGCGGTAATGGTGAACGCGGTGCTGTTTTCATTTGGGCATTTGATGTATTGGCATCCCGTTGTTTGGATCGCCACTTTCATCGGTAGCTTTTTGTTTTCATACGCTTATTTACGCCCACGTGGATTTTTACAGGCCTGTGTCTTGCATGGCATCGCGGGCGTTGCGATCTTTGCCAGTGGGCTTGGTTGGTTGTTTTATTCTGGCGGGAACGTCGCGCAATAATCAGGTTTTTCGATAGATCAGAACATGCGCCGTATCCGCGCCATGTGGGCTGTTTGGATCGGAAAAGATCGGCACGGTTTCAAGCAGAGGTGCGGTGATTGCGCCCTGATCTACCAGTGTATTCAGCGCGGTTTCGAAACCCTTTGCCGCGTAATGTTGTGCGTTCACACCAATGCAAAATAACGCACCTGTTTTTGCCAAATTTAGCAAGTTTTCCAGCGGTTCTGGCCCAAGGTGGCCGTGCGTAAACGTGCCTGCAGAAACCACGGCACCGAAGGGCGTATGCGGGGGCGAAAGGGGCTGCGTCAAATCCACTTTGTGCAGGTCGCCATACAGTCCCTTCGCACGCGATTGGGCCAGCATATCGGGCGAGATATCAAAGCCGTGGATGGAAGATGTGGGTAGGTTTAGAGCCTCTGCAACCAAGCCTGTTCCGCATCCGATGTCGGCAATTGGGTGATCTGAGCCTTGCCGATGCTTGCGATAAAATTCAGCAATTACAGCGGGGTAGATGTAGCCAAGCCGCGTTGCGAACTCTGCGTCATAGTGATCTGCGAAATCTTTGTAATAGCTGAGATTATCTTGCGGCGTTTGGATGGCATAAGCGCCTTCTAACAGCTCTGTCGGGGTGCGTTTTTCTGTCATGGCGCAATGATTTGCCGCTTAACGTCTTTTTGCAAGGATTCGCTGCGAAAACAGGGCAAAAACGGTGCTATGGCTTGACAATAGGCCCCCAAAGACGTCAATGCGCGAGAACCTTATATGACGCCAAAGGATATCCCTATGCACGCCTATCGCAGCCACACTTGCGCCGACCTTAATGCCACAAATGTTGGGGATAATGTTCGTTTGTCTGGCTGGGTGCACCGCGTTCGTGATCACGGTGGCATTTTGTTCATCGATTTGCGCGATCATTACGGCATCACACAAATCTTGGCGGACCCTGACAGCCCTGTGTTCAAAGACGTTGAAAAGGTGCGCTCTGAATGGGTGATCCGTATTGATGGCAACGTGATGGCCCGTGCGCCAGAGTTGGTGAATGACAAGTTGCCAACGGGCGAAGTCGAAGTATTCATCCGCGATATCGAAGTGCTGGGCGAAGCGGCCGAGCTGCCGTTGCCGGTGTTTGGTGATCAAGAATATCCAGAAGAAACAAGGCTTAAGTACCGTTTCATCGATCTGCGCCGCGAGAGCCTGCACGACAATATTATGCTGCGTTCTAAGGTTGTGTCATCGATGCGTCGCCGTATGGAAGGCGAAGGGTTCAACGAATTTCAGACGCCGATTATCACGGCCAGTTCGCCCGAAGGGGCGCGGGATTTCTTGGTGCCAAGCCGTTTGCACCCAGGTAAATTTTACGCGCTGCCACAGGCGCCGCAGCAATTTAAGCAGCTGATTATGGTTGCGGGCTTTGACAAATATTTCCAAATCGCGCCGTGTTTTCGCGACGAAGACCCCCGTGCGGATCGCTCTCCGACTGACTTTTATCAGCTGGATATGGAGATGTCTTTTGTTGAACAACAAGATATTTTCGACACGATTGAACCCGTTCTAAAAGGCGTGATGGAGGAGTTCGGCAAGGGCCGTCCTGTCAACCAAGACTGGCCACAAATCAGCTATAAAGATGCGGCATTGTGGTATGGTTCTGACAAGCCAGACCTGCGGAATCCCATTAAAATGCAGATAGTTAGCGAGCATTTCGCGGGCTCAGGGTTCCAGATTTTCTCTAGCTTGTTGGAGAATGAAGGAACCGAGATTCGCGCCATCCCAGCACCCACTGGCGGGTCGCGGAAATTCTGTGACCGGATGAACAAATTTGCCCAGCAAGAGGGCCTTCCGGGGATGGGGTATATCTTTTGGCGTGAAGTAGCTGGGGGAGAAATCCGCCCAGGCGATCCAATGTTTGGCGATCAAGCGGATACGAAAGAGGCTGTTGAAGCGCAAACAAAGTTGTGGCGCGAACGCGGTGAAAGCAAAATGGAAGCGGCGGGACCTTTGGCCAAGAATATCGGGCCTGAGCGGACGGAAGCGATCCGTCAGCAACTCGGCCTTGGGCTGGGCGATGCGGCGTTCTTCTTGGGTGGTAAGCCGAGCGCGTTTGAAGGTGTTGCTGGGCGTGCGCGTAACGTGATCGGCGAAGAGCTAAAGCTGACGAAAAAGGATACGTTTGAGTTCTGTTGGATCGTTGATTTCCCGATGTACGAGCGCGACGAAGAGACTGGCAAAATCGACTTCAGCCATAACCCGTTTTCGATGCCCCAAGGTGGCATGGATGACCTTATGAATAAGGAACCGACAGATATCCTCGGGTACCAGTATGACCTTGCCTGTAACGGGTATGAGCTGATTTCGGGTGCCGTGCGGAACCACAAACCAGAGATCATGTACAAGGCATTTGAGCTGGCGGGTTACCCGAATGAAGAGGTCGATAAACGCTTTGGTGGAATGGTCAATGCCTTCACCTATGGCGCGCCGCCCCACGCGGGCTGTGCGACGGGGATTGACCGTCTGGTGATGCTGTTGGCAGATGAAAATAACATCCGTCAGGTGATCATGTTCCCGATGAACCAACGGGCCGAAGACCTGATGTTGGGCGGGCCATCCGAGCCGACAAATGAGCAGCTTCGCGAGCTGGGTTTGCGGGTCATTCCACAAGACGACTAGGGCGCGTTAACACATTCGTTAACGGGTGATTTGGGCCGTCAAAAATGTCCGCAAAGTGTATGCAAACCGTATGCAAAGCGTATGGCATGTGTATGGCAAAGTGTATGGCACTTTTAAAAGGTTAAAGTGTTAACGGCGCTGCTGAGCAATCAGGCGGCGCCGTTTTCGTGTGATCTTTGTGTTGGGGGTTACCTAAAGGCTGCCTTTTTGATGTATTCGTAAGATTGGCGCGAATTGTCCGCACGCATCATGCAATGAGCGACAATTTTCCGCATAATTTTCGCATAACTCGCAAAGTTTGCGGATTATTCGCGAGCTTTGGCTGCTATGTTCGTTACAACAGCAAAAGGTGACACCCATGACCGACCAAATTTACGCTTATCAATCCATCGCGCGGGCGACCCATGAACATGGGGTCGATACGATGTTTGGGCTGATGGGAGATGCCAATCTGTTTATGGTGGACAGTTTCGTGCGCGATTTTGGTGGGCGATTTGTTCCTGCGACTCATGAGGGCAGCTCGATCTTGATGGCGCTGTCTTATGCGCATGTTTCGGGAAAAATTGGCGTGGCGACGGTGACTCATGGCCCTGCGCTGACCAATTGCATGACCGCCCTAACCGAGGCCGCGCGTGGGCATGTGCCTCTGGTCATTCTGGTGGGCGATACACCTGTCGATAATCCGCGCCATTTGCAAAGCATTGATCAGCGCGAATTGGTCAAGGTTACGGGTGCGGGGTTTGAACAGCTGCGTTCACCGGCCACAGTTGGCAAAGATGTCGCGCGGGCGTTTTACCGCGCGCAAGTGGAACGCCGCCCTATCATTTTGAATATGCCTGCCGATTTTATGTGGCAAGAAATTTACCACGACACGCAGGTGTTGGATGTGTTCACGGCACCCGGCGGTGTTGCGCAGGGCGATATTTTGGACAATGCAATCGGGATGATCGCGTCGGCGCGTCGCCCGTTGATTTTGGCGGGCGCGGGTGCTGTTGGCGCGCGGGACCAGTTGATCGCGCTTGCGGATCGGCTCGAGGCTCCGTTAGCCACGACATTGAAAGCCAAGGGGTTGTTCAATGGGCACCCCTATAACATCGATATTTTTGGCACGCTGTCGACGCCCGCGGCCTATGATCTGATTGCGCAATCGGATTGCATCGTTTGTTTCGGCACGGCGTTGCATGATTTCACCACGGATCGTGGCAAGTTGATGAAAGACAAACGGATTGTGCAGGTCGATGTTGATCCAACAGCGATTGGCGGCGGGTTGCACCCTGATGCGGCCCTTGTTGCAGATGCCGGTTTGACGGCAGAAACGATTGTGTATTGGCTGAACGAGGCGGAAATTCAGCCAAGCGGTTTCACCACCGAGTTGGATGTGGCGCAGTTGACCATGCACCCTGCGGGCAGCGACAAAGCGTCTGATGGGTTTGTGAATTACGTTCACGCGCTCGAACGGTTAGAGGACGCGCTGCCAAAAGACCGCGTGCTGGCAACCGATGGGGGCCGTTTCATGACCGAGGTTTGGTGTCGTATTTCTGTTCCCAACCCGCAAAGCTTTGTTTGTACTGTGAATTTTGGAGCGATTGGATTGGGCCTGCAAGAAGCGATTGGCGCAGGCGTCGGTGCAGCGGATCGCCCTGTCGTGTTGTTTACAGGGGACGGCGGGTTCATGATGGGGGGCATCAACGAGTTTAATACCGCGGTGCGCCTTGGGCTTGATTTGATCGTGATCGTCGCCAATGACTCCGCCTATGGCGCGGAACACATTCAGTTTATTGATCGCAAAATGGACCCGAGCTTAACGGAATTTCATTGGCCATCCTTCGCAGATATCGCCAAATCGCTGGGCGGTGACGGGGTTGAGGTGCATTCAAAAGACGATCTTGAAATCGCGATTACCGCCCTGCAAAACAGGACGGGGCCATTTTTGATCGAGCTTAAGCTCGATCCGAACGACGTGCCACGGATGCGGGTTTAAGCGTCTGAGCCGATTGGTTTTTTGGGATACAGGCCCTTGGGGTGCAAGATGACTTTGGTGCCCATCGCGGTGCGGTTGTACAAATCGACCGCGTGCAGGTTCACGAGGCGGGCGCAGCCGTTGGACACGTCTTTGCCAATTGTGCTCGGTTTATTTGTGCCGTGCAGGCGCAAGAAACTGTCGCCGCCTTTTGGGTAAAACAGATAGAGAGCGCGTGCGCCGAGCGGGTTGTTTGGGCCCCCTGGCATGCCGTCTTCGAATTTTTTGTAGGAGTTCGGGGATCGTTCGATCATGTCTTGCGTCGGGGTCCAGCTGGGCCATTCTTTTTTGGCTTTGATGTAGAATGTGCCGCTTTCGTACAGGCCATCACGGCCAACGCCGACGTAGTAGCGGATGGCTTTGTTTTCCTCAATCGTGAGGTAAAGCGCGTAGTGATCTGGAACGACGTGGATTTCGTTTAGGTTGCCGCCTTTGATGCGCACGATTTTGGGTGCGAGGATATCGGGAACTGGCGGTTCTTTGGCGATACTGGCATCAAAGGCAAAGCCGATGTTTGGTGCAAAAAGGCCAGCGGCCGTTGCGGATGCGATAAATTCACGACGTTTCATATTAAGTGTCCCCCAGACTAATTTTTTCGAGCCTACTGCAAAGGGGCGGAGGGGTTAAGGTGTTTTTGTTCGCAATGTCGTGAGCTGTGGTTCGGGTGGCACAATTGAATGTGCCAGTCCCGATGATTAAGGGGGGGATTAAGGCGCGATGATGGGTTGGGCCTTGAGGTCTGATTCCGATGTGGGAACGCCTTCAAAGGTGGAGCCGTGTTCGAACCAGCTGCGCGGTGCGGCAGCGCCCCAAAGGGTTTGGCGTTGCGGATCCTTAAGATCCCAATTGATCGGTTCGTGGTCGGGATCAACGGTTTGATAATCCGAGCAATAGATTTCGGTGCGGTGACCATCAGGGCACAGAATGTAGAGGAAAAATGCGTTAGAGATGCCGTGACGGCCTGGGCCGCGTTCGATGTTGGTGACGTAGCCTGTTGTGGCCATCAGATCGAGTAGGTCGATGATGTTGAGCGGCGTTGGCACCCAAAACGCGAGGTGATGGAGGCGCGGGCCTGTGCCGTTGGTGAAAGCCACGTCGTGAACGCCGCCTTTGCGGTGCATCCAAGCGGCCCAATTGCGCCCCGTTTCTGCGTCTGATGTGTGTTCGGTGACGCGAAAGCCCATGTCGTTCCAGAAGGCGATTGAGGCGTCCACATCGGGGGAGAAATAGTTGAAATGGTCGATGCGCAGGGGTTTGACGCCGTTATAGAGTTTGTATTTCTGGTGGATCGAGTCGAGGCGATCCATTTTGTGATAAAACTCGATTGGCATGCCCATGTTGTCACGTGTTAACAGGGTGCGGCCTTGGTGTGGGCGGGTGATCCATTCGGTGGGCAAGCCCTTGGCTTTGAAGAATGTTTCAGCGCGGTCCAGATCTTCTTCGTCGTAGACTTTGAAGCCGCAGACGTTGACGCAAGGTTCGTCGCCTTTCTTGAGGATCACGCAGTGATGGCCGCGTTCTTCCATGGCGCGCAGATAGATGTGCGTGGCGTCCTCAAACGTGACCTGCAGGCCGAGCGTGTCGGCGTAGAAGGCTTTGGAGACAGCCAAATCGCGCACGACCAGTTCGATGTGGGACAGGCGAATGATGTTGAAATCTGGGTATAGATTAGGGGCTGGAAGGGCCATTTTAGCCTCCGAGTTTTGGAATGTTGTGTGCGGTCATGGCGAAAGCGATGTTTTTGGTTTCCATGTAGAAATCAAATGACCAATCGCCGCCGTCGCGTCCGATGCCGCTGGCTTTGTTGCCGCCAAACGGGGCGGGCAGGTGGCGGGTGTTTTCGGAATTGACCCAGATCATGCCTGCATCGAGGGCCTCGGAAAAACGTAGGGCGCGGGTGAGGTCGGCTGTCCAGATGTAGCCCGTGAGGCCGTATTGCGTGTCGTTTGCCATGTGCAGCGCGTCTGCTTCGTCCTTGAAGGGGATCGCCGTAAGGACGGGGCCAAAAATTTCTTCTTGGGCGATGCGCATATCGTTGGTGGCGTTGGTGAACAGGGTCGGCGCGACGTAGCAACCATCGCCGAGCCCGTCTGGTTTGTAGCCACCTGCGGCGATTGTTGCGCCTTCCTCGGTTGCCAATTTGATGTAGCTGTTCACTTTTTCTTCGTGAACAGGATGGATCAGCGGGCCGACGGTGGTTTTTGGATCAAGCGGATGGCCGACAGTGATGTTTTTGGCCTTTTTGGCGACCATTGCGGTGAAATCATCGTAGATGCTTTCGTGAACCAACAGGCGAGAAGACGATGTGCAGCGTTCGCCGTTCAGCGAGTAAATCATGAAAACGGCGGCATCTGCGGCGCGTTCTAGATCGGCGTCTGGGAAGACGATGACGGGGTTTTTGCCACCCAGTTCAAAGTGGAAGCGTTTGAGGGTTTCAGACGATTGGCGCATGATGCGCGATCCTGTGGCACCTTCGCCCACGAAGCCGATGGCCTTGATTGCGGGGTGTTCGGTGAGCGCGCGCCCTGCGTCTTCGCCCATGCCGTTCACAAGGTTCCAAACGCCCGGCGGCAGGCCTGCGTCTTCGGCGATTTCCACCAACAGGCGGGCGGTAAGCGGCGAAAATTCGGCGGGTTTGTGGACCACTGTGCAACCGCAAGCGATGGCGGGTGCGATTTTCCATGTGGAGAGCATGAACGGTGTGTTCCACGGGGTGATGATACCCACGGGGCCCAGCGGTTTGCGGCTGGTGACGTTCAGTTGGTTTGGGGCGTAAAGGGATTTACCGTCGCGGGCCTCGACTGCTTTGTCGGCGAAAAAGCGGAAGTTGGCGGCGGAGCGGATCGCGGCTTTGGACATGAAACGCAGGGCTTGGCCTGTGTCGAGACACTCAACGAAGGCGATTTCTTCGGCGCGGGCCTCAATCCCATCAGCGATGCGGTGAAGGATGCGGGCGCGTTCCTTTGGATCGGTTTCAGACCAGCCTTTAAAGGCGGCGGCGGCGGCGCGAGCGGCCTTGTCGATGTCGGAGGCTTTGCCGTGTGCGATTTGTGCCAGCGGTTTGAGATCAACAGGAGAGATGGAGGTGAAGGTTTCACCGTCATCGGCTGGCACGGCTTGGCCGTTGATGTGGTTTAGAACGCCGTCTTTGCGGAACCGTGCGAGGTAGGTTTCTGCTTTGGCGAGGTTTGTTTCAAGATCGGACATGAGCCTGCTTTCAGGTCTTTTGCGCATGAATGCGCGGGTGAATGGCGTTTTGTTTCCAGCTGAAATCTGGGTCGATTTCGCGGATTTCCATGGAAAGGGCAAAGTGCGGCGTTTCGAATTGCGAGCCTAAAAAATCAACCAAGGCGGCCCAGATATGATCACCCGCTGATTTTTTCGCATCTGCAGGACGGCCCGCGCCAACGCTGATGGTAAGGTGCACAAAGCCGTTTTGCGGCAGCAAGTCTGCGACTGCGTAGAATTTGCATTTATGCGAGCGAACCCGCACCCCGCCCAGTTCAAAAAGCCCAGTTTCAAGTGCGGCTGAATGAAGGGCAACGCAAAGCGCATTGTGGTCAATGACCGGATCCAGATTGGCGGAGTATTCGTAGGAAAGGTGTGGCATGTGTCCTCATTTACGTTAACACGTTAATTACATTTGATCCTATATCAAGTCAAGCATCGAAAAGAAATAGGCTGTGTTGATTGCTTCTTTTGCGTTCGGAATTATGATTGGGGTCAATATTAAGAAATTTTACGCCAAAAAATAGTAGAGATCATGAATAAAGATAAACTTGACCACCAGCCGGTGCCAGATGGCTATCGATCTGTAAAAGATGCACTGCCAATTGCGTTGGTGCGCGCGCGCGAAGCATTGCTGGCGTTTTATCGCCCGATGATTGCCGAGCGTGGATTTACCGAACCACAATGGCGGCTTTTGCGGATCGTGAATGAATACGAACCGATAGATATCACAACCCTATCGCATTATTGCGGACTGCATACGCCAAGCGTGACGCGGATTCTTAAAACTCTCGATCGCGACGGGTACATTGATCGGCAGCGTGATGTCGAGGATACGCGACGCTCCTGGATTTCGGTGACGCAAAAAACCTGCGAGATCATGTACCAGTCTGGCGCAAAATCGGTTGCGATCCGTGAAAAAGTATTTGAGCAGTTTTCGGAAGAGAAAATGAACCAGCTTGCGGATTTGGCCAACGAATTGGCCGAGATACGGCCACGCCAATCAACGACAGGCGAATGACGGCACAAAAAACCCGTTTCGCGCCTACTAGGGGTTGCAATTTTTACGCGATATTTGTTTTGTTAACCAATTAATTTATTAGATTCTACGTGGAGTGGTGGCGGATGCTAGGCAAAAACGGCACTGGAAAATCCGAAGAATTGGGTTTGGTCCCTATTCGAGAAACCCTGCCAATATTGTTGGTGCGCGCGCGTGAAGTTTTGCTCTCATTCTGGCGCGACAGCCTTTCAGATTTCGGGTTTACCGAACAACAGTGGCGGGTGTTGCGGGTGACAGCCGAGTTGGGCCCGTTGGACATCAGCAGATTGTCTGCTGAAACGGCGCTGCACATGCCAAGTGTTACGCGTATTCTGCAAGCATTGGAGGAGCGCGGCTATGTTACGCGCCGCCGTGACGAGAAGGATTCGCGCCGATCCTGGATTGACGTGACCCAGAAAGCGCGAACGGTATTGTCGCGCGCATCGGCGAGATCAAACGAGATTTACGATGAGATTAACCAGAAATTTGATTCGCGCCAAATGAGCGAATTGATCAAACTTCTTGATACATTTACGAAAATCAAAAAAGACTAGCCCGCGGGTTGGCGTTGCGTGGTTCAGTACTTGTTACCCACTTAACGATAGCGTCAGTGAAAATAATACACTGCGACCCAACCGGAGTGTTTAGCGGCGGGCAGCACATCCAATGACGAAAACCTTGTTCCTTATCAGAGCCCTGAGGTTTGATCCTGTTGCCGCGTTGTTGGCGCAAACCCTCACCAAAGCATCTGGGCAAAAGGTGGTTTTTGTCTGTGATGAAACCCGTGGTAGCACTGATACAGCGCCCTACGACAAGATTTGATTGACCCTTGGGCGGTTGAAAACGCTAGGCCTGCATGATGCCCCTGAAGATTGGGGCTGGTTCTGGGGCGATGTTTGTTATTACGCCGCGTCGGCGCGTTTTGCCGAATATGATTATTACTGTTTGATTGAATCAGACGTGTTTTTATCGCCAAATGCGGCGCAAGTTTTTGTGGATCGTTTGGGGCGTCAGCACGAAGATGCACTGGCGGTTCGATTGGGCCCGATGGATACTGCGCCGA
>JABBAP010000020.1 GCA_018607905.1 Paracoccaceae bacterium
AAGGCTTTGCAAAGCAAAGCCAAACCGCCGCACCAAACACGCGGCAGATGTTTCGTAGAAACATCGAGAGCCCCTCAGAACAATCCCTCCCAAACGCAAAAAGCCGCGACAACTGTCACGACTTTTTCGCTTTTCCACTAGGGAAATATGGTACCCGAGGCCGGACTCGAACCGGCAAGCCTTGCGGCGGGGGATTTTGAATCCCCTGCGTCTACCAGTTCCGCCACTCGGGCAACGCTCGGCTGATTTAGCGAGGCACCGCGCCCCCGTCAACGCCAAAAAACATGCGAAACGGGTTTTTTATAAATTCTGCGCAGTGAACGTATCGCATTGATCCATCCGCGCTGTATTAAACCCCCGTTGGAACCATTTTTGCCGCTGCGCCGATGTGCCGTGCGTAAACGTATGGGGGTTGGGTTGTTGCCCCGCATTGCGCTGCAACGTGTCATCGCCAATCTGTTTGGCCGCATTGATTGCCTCGCCCAGATCACCGCGTTCCAGTGTTTTCAGCTTTTCTTGCGCATACCGCACCCAAATCACAGAATAGCAATCCGCCTGCAGCTCGATCATCACAGAGACACGGTTGCTGTCCCCCTGCGACATGCTCTGGCGTGCTCGGTTTGCCTCGCCCAACGTGCCCATTTCATTCTGAACATGATGCGCAATTTCATGGGCCACAACATAGGCGGCCGCAAAATCACCCGACGCACCCAATTTGCGTGACATCGTGGTGAAAAACGACGTGTCCAAATACGCCTTCTTATCCGCAGGGCAATAAAACGGGCCAGACGCCCCGCTTGCGCCGCCGCAAGGTGATTGTGTCGATCCTTTGAACAGAACCAGCGTTGCTGGATTGTACGTACGCCCCAATTGCTGTTTGAACACTTCGGTCCAAATGACTTCTGTATCGCGCAGTGTGACAGACACAAATGTTCCACGCTCTTGATCCTCTTGTGTGATCTCGACAGGACCACTGCTGGTCGTTTGTCCACCACCCGCAATGTTCAGCAAGGTCGCGGGGTCAACACCCATGAAATAGCCAATCGCAAGAACAGCAATCAGACCAACGCCTCCAATACCACCAGCAGCTTTGCCGCCTCCGCTTTTACGTCGATCTTCGATATTTCGGCTGCCGCGCCGTCCCTGCCATTTCATGATGATCCCCTAAATCTGTTCGCTCCCCATAAACTAAGCACCCCTGCGACCATTCGCAAGGCTTGACGCAACACTGCCCAAGGGGCAAGACAGTGCAAAAAAAGGGCATCAGCAGTGCTACGCAGACTTTATGATTGGACCGTGTCCCTCGCCATGACCAAATGGGCCTTGGCGGCTTTGGCGATGATTTCATTTGTGGAAAGCTCGTTTTTTCCGATCCCACCCGATATTTTGCTGATCCCGATGATCATCGCCGCACCGACACGCGCGTTTACCATCGCGTTTGTTTGCACAGTTTCATCCGTTGCTGGCGGCGCATTTGGCTATTACATCGGGGCTGAGCTGTTTGACACAATTGGCCAACCGATCCTCGATTTCTATCACAAACTCGATGCATTCGAGGAATTCAAAACCCGCTTTAACGAACAGGGCCACTGGGCGGTGCTGTTCGCTGGGGTCACGCCTTTTCCGTATAAAGTCATCACCATCACCTCTGGCGTGACCGAACTACCGTTCTGGACGTTCATGCTGTGGTCCACCATCGCACGGGGGTTCCGCTTTTTCGTGGTTGCAACGCTCCTATGGTTTTACGGTGAACCCATCCGCAACTTTATCGAACGCAGGCTCGGCCTGATGTTCACCATCCTCATCGTCCTACTGATCGTAGGTTTCGCAGCTGTAAAGTTTTTCTGATGCACCAACGTCTTATCATTATCGCCGCGCTCGGCTCCGCCTGTATGCTCGCCGCCGCCTTTGGCTTTCAATACATTGGTGAATTGCCACCGTGCAAAATGTGCATTTGGCAACGCTGGCCCCACGGCGCTGCAATCGCCATCGGCTTGATCGGCGCGCTGGTCTATCATCGCGCAATTGCGCTGCTTGGCGCCGCGGCCGCGCTAACCACAGCCGTAATCGGCGTTTACCACGCAGGGGTGGAGCAAGACTGGTGGGAAGGCCCAACAACCTGCACTTCTGGCCCCGTTGGCGACCTATCGGTCCAAGACCTGCTCACCAAAATTCTAGAAGCGCCCTTGGTGCGCTGCGATGAAATTCCGTGGGATTTGTTCGGCGTTTCTATGGCCGGCTGGAACGCAATTGTCTCTTTTGGATTGGTCGCAATCTGGCTTGCCGCAGCTACACGACGCTAAGCCAGCAATTCGGCATCCCAATACAAGAAATCCATCCAGCTTTCATGCAAGAAATTGGGCGGAAATTTGCGCCCTGCATTCAACAGTTGATTGGCGGAGGGTTGCACCGGTGGTTTGCGCAAATTCATCCCAACTTGTTTGAGCGAACGCGCCCCTTTGCGCAGATTACACGGGCCGCAGGACGCCACAACATTTTGCCACGTCGTTAGCCCTCCACGGGACCGCGGCACCACGTGATCAAACGTCATATCCCCATGCGAGCCGCAATATTGGCACATAAATTCATCACGCAAAAACAGATTGAACCGCGTGAATGCCGTGGTTTTGGCAGGCTTCACATAATCCTTTAGAACGATCACCGACGGGATACGAATTTCCACGGACGGCGAATGCACCACACGGTCATATTCCGCCAAAATCGTCACACGATCTAAATACGCGGCCTTCACCGCATCCTGCCATTTCCAAACCGACAGAGGAAAATAGCTGAGCGGGCGAAAGTCCGCATTCAGAACCAGCGCAGGGTTATTCTTTAAACCCGCTGGGTTTCGGATAAAATCTTGGGTGAATTCAGAAGTCATAACCGTAAAGCGTCCCTGCCCTGTAAGTGCGGTAAAGCATCAGAGCGGGGCATCCCGCCCGTCACATGACAAAACTATATATAGATGTTCCTTAGGGGCAACCTCTATATTTTACAGACAACTGGGTTAGGACAATCGCTAAATCTAGTGGGAAAAACGCTACTCGGCGTCTTCCTTAATCGCGTATTTCGAAAACAATGGACTTTGCGCCATAAAGAACACAAACACCGCCGCCGTAAGGCCGAAGGTCTTGAAATTCACCCAAGCATCCGTGGACATCAAACGCCAAACGGCCTCATTCGCGACGGCCAGACCAAAGAAAAACGCACAGGCCCGTTGTGTCAACTTCATCCAACCCTCGTTTTGCAACGGGATCACTTCTTCCATAACGGATCGCAGATAGGATTTCCCCTGCAACAACCCTGCCCCCAGAATGCCGCCAAACAGCACGTAAATAATGGTCGGTTTCATCTTAAAGAACCGATCATCATTGAACCAAATCGACAGGCCGCCGAACACAACCACCAGAACAGCCGTCACCAGCTGCATCTTCGACAGTTTGCCCGTCAGCCACCACAGCAATCCAGTTGAGACCAACAGCAACGGAATAAACCCAGCCGTCGCAACGATAAACCCTTCGTAGGTGCTGCCAAAAATCTCGAACTCACGGTCTTTGATTTTTGTGTAGGCGATGAAAAACAACACAATCGGCCCCATCTCGAGACCCATTTTAACTGCTGGACTAATCTTCTGTTCGCTCATGCTACCCTGCCTGATTTGCTCAGCCGCCAAACTCTACCAAAATCGC
>JABBAP010000049.1 GCA_018607905.1 Paracoccaceae bacterium
CTCCATCTTTGCTCAAAGATTAAAGTGTTGCGTCGACCAGTTGAAACCACCGCCCTTCGCTACAGGTGCAGGCGGATCATGGGCGAAAACAGAGAGCCAACATTCAAATTGCAACGAAACTGTCCAATTTTCAGCGTTGCCATAAAGTGTTTCGAGCCTTGGCGCCTTGATCTAGGTGCAATGTTGCCTAGCCTTCTGATTCCCCGCGATTTTTCCGCGCCCAACTGAACTTATATCTTTGATGGCAGTCAAAGAGCGCGTTCTGGGAATGTTACGACAAGAGCCAGTGCAGTTATGCCCGCCGCAACGAAAGGCCAAATGCCAGATGCCAGATGCCAGAGAAAATGGCTCAGAGGTTCACATCTTTTACCACTGATTTACCACAAACACGTTCATTCCGACGGGCGGCGCGATCAATCTTAGTAAGATAACAAAGATGATAACGATGCCAAATCAGATCAACTCTCCACTGAAGGTGTCCTCACGTTACATCTGCAGGATTTTCTACGTTTCGGCCAAGTGCTGCAAGGTCTGAGTAACGATCTCCGATGCGGTGATGTGGCCGCCCGCCAGTTGCAGCGCCGAGCGCGACGACCAATTCGTCAGCGGCTGGGGCGTCATAGATTGAAAATTGTACCGTAAGATAATGGGACCGACGGCCAGTGTCATGCTTGTCCATCAACGGGATTTGGATTTGCGTGTTTGCGGGACCGCGTGTGTTGGTGAAGCCAAGATAGCTTTTAGCGCCAACAGCTTCGCGGTAAAAATTTCCATATTGCAACGTGTGGATCAAAGCAGAAGCATGTTCCAATTCACAATCGGTCCCAGCAATGCAAGCCTTGCCGTAAGCCTCAATAGCATTCCCAGAACCTGCCAAATCAATCAACCGATTGGTCAACATTTCACCGAGTGGCGGCGCAAGCCTTTGGATTTCAGGAGCGAGATCCTCAACATAGCCCTGCCCCGCCCAGGGGTTTCGCACGACCGCAGCGACACCAATCATTCGAAGGATTGGATCAGCAGCGCGTTCCCCTTCGCGATGGACATCTTCATCGAATGTGACAACTTTTCTAAGTTCTGGAAACATGGCATGATCGCTTTCTGATTAATGTTTGGATTTTTTGGCAGCGGTAACATGATGTACGCGACCACTGTGTTCATCGCCCTGATATATGCCGAACTGACCGTGGCGAAATTCGTCTTGATAGCGGGCAAGCATACTGCGTTCGGCAGCACGGGTTACTTTGCTCAAAGGAATATCATCTAGGTCAAAAAACTTGTGACCCTGCGGGGCACGTCCGACAACCGTTCCGTGATAATAAACACCGTGATGGCCCAACCCTGTGTCGTGGTAGACTGCGTACAGAAAGTTCATTTCGCTGCGCAGACCCAGCGTGTCAAAATGGGTTTTTAACGCTGTTAGGCTTTGTTCTTTTGAAGGGCATTTTGGAACGCAGACAGTGTCTTCGGCGTCGATACGCAACAGAATTTGTGCTCCGCGCGCTAAGATAGCGCCAATTTCAATTCTTCCATTTCGTGATGCCGCTGAAACCAAGTCGTCTTCTAATCCAACGGAAAAGTAATTCCCCTGGAAATATCCCAACGGTTTTTGTTCGCTTACCTGATGCGCAATTACACGGCCCATCAAAATGATGTGGTCCCCTGCGTCTACGATCTTTTCTTGTTCACAAACCAAATTGGCCAAGCCTCCGTCCAGCAACGGAACATTCGCGGCCCCTGATTGCCAATCGACCTGATCAAATTTGTCAGGGGCTTGGGATGCAAATAGGCCAGAAACGGCTTTTTGATCTTCGCTTAGAATGTTCACAGCAAAATGGGGGACGTCGCAGAAGGTAGCGCAACTATGGGCACTTTTGGCGATACAAACGAGTAGAAGTGGCGGATCAAGCGACACAGATGTAAAGGAATTCGCGGTAAATCCACGGGGTGTACCATCCTCTTGCCGTGTTGTTACGACCGTGACGCCTGTGGCAAAAGACCCAAATACACTGCGCAAAGCACGTTTGTCCGTGTCCGACGTTGGTAGGTTTGGCATTTCAGACAAATAATGTTCGGTATGCTCTCCTAGTCGCGGAGGCGTTTTCAAAACAGGCGGAGTGGCTTGGGAGAATTTAAGCGGGTTTCCTGCTACGACCCAAGGGTCCTTGTCTGGTTCACCGTGAGGGAGATCCACCATCATGTCACGTTTGGCCACATGAGGATCCAATCGAATATCAGCAGCTGTATTCATGGGACCAAATGGCACTGCGCCGCCCAATTTTTCGGCGAGCTGAGCTTTGCTCAGGGTTTGTGTCCAATCGCCAACAAGCGTATTTAAGACAGCTGCATTTTCCGCGCGGGCTGCGCGCGTGGTAAAACGGGTATCTTTGGCGAGGTCAGGCGTGCCGATCACACCCGCCAGCACGTTCCAAAATGCATCGTCCACAATACCCAAGGCAACATTGCCATCAGATGCAGGAAACAAACCAAAAGGAGCAAGGAATGGGTGCCCATTGCCTTCGGCTTTCGGCGCTGTCCCTGAAAAATCTTGCAAGTAGGTCGAACGTTCACATAAGGAAATGATGGCGTCGTACATTGCCACGTCTACAAATTGGCCAACACCCGTGGCCTCCGCTTGGCGCAAGGCGGCAATGATCCCAAAGGACATCATAAGTCCCGAGAATATGTCGCCAACACCCGGGCCAACTTTCGTTGGCGTGTCTGCGTTCGGGCCGGTGATGTCCATCAGCCCGCCCATGGCCTGCGCCACAACATCATAAGATGGCCAACTGGCATACGGGCTTTCACCGCTGCGCGGATCGCCAAATCCGCGAATGGCACCATAGACCAGTGCGGGATTTTGCGCGGCAAGAGTCTCATAGCCAAGGCCAAGGCGCTCCATCACGCCGGGACGAAAATTCTCGACAATGATATCAGCACTCGCAGCCAGACTTCGAAAAGCGTCTTTGTCAGCCTCTTCTTTTAAGTCAAGAACAACGCTTTTCTTGTTTCGATTGAGGCTGACAAAATATCCCGCCCAATCGTGTTCAGGATCATCATCGCGGAACGGGCCGTTACCCCGTGCTGTATCGCCAAAAGGGGACTCGATCTTAATCACTTCAGCACCATGATCAGCCAGCATCATTGTGCAATACGGCCCAGACAACATCCGGCTAAGATCCAAAACGCGAACACCGTGCAAAATTCCTTTGGTCATTGTACCCCTGCACGGCTGTGGTGTCGGTCTAGGAAATCCAACATCGGAACCGTTGTAGCATCGGGATCCTCTGCCAATGCCATGTGACGCAAGCCTTTCAGGATCAGGGTTTGAGCACCTTCAATTTCTGCTGCAATAGCCTGCGTCATCTCAGGGCCATTTCCAAAATCTTGGTCCCCCGTGATCACAAGTGTCGGTACGCTGATCCCTGGGACAGGTTTTATGATTTCGGCAATGCCATCGGCCAAAACGCGGTAATTGCGGTGATAAATTGCAATATCGTTTGCCAGAACCCATCGTCGCACAAGGCTCATTATGTCTGGGTTACTCGCGCGGAAACTTTCTGTAAACCAACGATCCAATGCAGCTTCTACGGTTGCACCCGACCCCTCTTTCTTGGCCTGTTCTACGCGCGCCAAAATGGCCGCCTGCGCTGCAGCTGTGCGTTGATGTGGCGAGTGTAAAATACACAAGACGCTGACACGTTCGGGATAATCTTGTGCAAAACGACGGGCGATCATACCGCCGAGTGAAAATCCAACAATTGCAGCTTTGTCGGCTTTGCAAGCATCCAGCACACCACGCAATTGATCACAAAACAGACGCAAACAGGGTTCGGATGGCGGCGGGCCGGAAGCGGCATGACCATAAAGATCATAGGTGATGACGCGATATGTTTTGGCCAATGCGGGCATCTGCCATTGCCAGACTTCGCAACACAGCCCTAGGCCATGGATCAAGACAACAACTGGTGCAGTTTCTGGCCCTGACACCTCGTAGGTTGTTCCATCGGTCAGTTGTGGCATTAGCCTGCCGATCCCAATGGGCGATATGCCATGACCTCAACCTCAACGCAGGCATCTACCAACAAATCACTTACCACAGCGGATCGCGTTGGCGGTTCGGAAGGGAAATATTCGCCGTACACCGCATTGAATCCTGGAAAATCCGCACGATCCCGAAGCCAAACCATGGCTTTGACAACATCAGTCATCTCGCAGCCCGCGAGTTCTAAGGTCGCCTTAATATCTGATAGGATAGCATGTGTTTGTTCTTCGACGGTCCCAGTTGTCATTGGAACACCGTTTTTCATTGGAATTTGACCCGTCAAAAAAACAAAGTCGCCAGCACGGATCGCGCGTGAAAGTGAAAGAACACGACCGCCAATTTCAAGCGGTCCACCTATAACTTGCTTCTTTGCCATCACAACGCCTCCTCTGATTAAAGCAAGCCTGTCGCAGCCGATCCAATAATAGTTATCATTTTTCGTCAGTAGGTGTCGAAAAATCGCAGTATGTTTGCGCATTTCCATCAAGAATGGGAATCATCGATTAGGAGAACAGCCAGAATGTCCGATATCCGTAGCTATAAAATGTTGATCGACGGCGACTGGGTTGCCGCATCTGACGGGGCGATGTTTGACAGTGTGAACCCAACCAACGGCAAAGTATGGTCGCGCGTTCCAGAAGCCACAGAAGCAGACGTGGATCGGGCTGTAACCGCGGCACATCGAGCGTTTTCAATTGGACCTTGGGCCAAAATGACTCCGACTGAACGGGGCAAATGCCTACGGCGATTAGCCGAATTATTGGCAGATAAGTCCGAAGAGTTGGGCCGCACTGAATCCATTGACACAGGCAAAATGCTGAAGGAAACACGGTGGCAGGCGAAATACATTGCTGAATTTTTTCAGTTTTACGCTGGCTGTGCAGATAAAATTAGCGGCTCTACCTTGCCAATTGATAAGCCCGACATGTTTGTGTTTACCAAGCGTGAACCGCTTGGGGTTGTTGCCGCCGTAGTACCTTGGAACAGCCAGTTGTTTTTGGTTGCCGTTAAGATCGGCCCCGCATTGGCGGCAGGGAATACTGTAGTTTTGAAAGCCTCAGAGCATGCATCTGGAGCAATGCTGGAATTTGGCGAATTGATCGAAGCGGCTGGCTTCCCCCCAGGTGTTGTTAACATTGTCACAGGCCACGGAGATCCTTGCGGGCGAGCATTAACCGCTCACCCGAAGGTGGCGCGTATTTCCTTTACGGGCGGCCCCAATGCAGCGCGTCATGTGCTTGAAAACTCAAAACGAAATTTTGCCGAAGTCTCGCTGGAACTCGGCGGCAAATCTCCCTTTATTGTCTTTGACGATGCAAATATCGAAAGTGCCGTGAATGCTTCCATTGCAGGTATTTTTGGCGCAACAGGGCAAAGTTGTGTCGCAGGATCGCGGCTGTATCTGCACGAAGACATTGCAGACGAGTTTTTGGAACGCATAACCAAGCAAACCAAGGCAATCGTCATTGGCGATCCGCTGGATGACGAAACGCAAATGGGGCCGCTGTGTACACAAGGACAGTTGGACCACATTCAAACCGAAGTTGCCCACGCCCAAAGCGAAGGCGGCACCATCTTAACAGGTGGCAAGCAGCCTGAAAACACAGGTAATGGCCTGTTTTACGAACCCACCATCATCGACTGCCCAAGACAAGATTTACGCATCGTGGATACGGAGTTGTTTGGCCCTGTCCTTTGCGTTCAGCGTTTCAAAACCGAAGAAGAGGTCATTGCGCTGGCCAATGATACAGAACACGGGTTGGCGGCAGGAATTTTCACACAAAACAGCGCGCGATCCCTGCGCGTGGCCGACGCCGTGCGTGCTGGTATCGTTTGGGTGAACACCTACCGCGTTGTGTCCCCGATTGCCGAATTTGGCGGCGTAAAAGGATCGGGATACGGACGTGAAAGCGGTTTCCAAGCCATGTATGATTACACGCGTCCCAAGACGATCTGGATGAACACATCGGATGAACCAATGGCCAATCCGTTTGTGATGAGGTGATCCATGGCTTTTGATACCGTCCTGAAAACAGCGCTTGCGGCCTGTCAGCAGCCCGCGGAGCATGCCCACAGCCTACCTCCTGCTTGTTATGTCGAGCCTTCTGTAACAGATGCAGAATTGGACGTGCTGTTTCGAAAATCTTGGTTTGGTGCAGGTCGCAGTGACATAGCCGCAAATGAGGGCGACTTCATTACTATGGATATCGCTGGGCAAGCGCTTTTACTGGTGCGTGGCCGGGACGCCAAGCTACGAGCCTTTGCAAACACTTGCCGTCACCGCTCAGCACGTCTGCAAGACGGACAAGGCCAGTGCCGTGGTCTGCGCTGTCCATTTCATTCTTGGGCCTATAGGTTAGATGGCACGCTTGTTTCGGCCCCACACATGCAAGATGTGGCAGGTTTCGAACGCGAGAATTTCAATCTGATTGAGTATCGAACAGCGGAACGAGACGGTTTTGTGTTTCTATGCCTGAAACCCGATGCGCCAGATATCGACGATGTTCTGGGTGATTTTTCACAGATGCACACACCATGGCCGCTGAAATCCCTGACGACAACGCGGCGGCGGGAAATGACGGTGGATTGTAATTGGAAGGCCTTTTTAGAGGTGTTCAACGAGTATTACCACCTGCCTTTCGTACATCCAGACAGCATCGATGATGTCTACAATGAACCGAATCCGCCAAACCAGACCAACGGCGCATTTGTCAGCCAGTTTGGGCGCACTGAAGGAACCGGTGGCTTGTTGCAAACCGAACAGGACAAAGCGCTACCGTCCATTCCGGGTCTAACTGGAGAAGCGACAACTGGTGTGCGCTATACGTGGTTGTTTCCCAATATGACCTTTGCCGCTGGCACCGATGCGCTTTGGGTTTATGAGGCCTACCCACTTGGCCCGAACAAATGTCATGTTGTGCAAACTGCCTGCTTTCCGCCTGAAACTTTGGGCACAGAAGGCGCCGAAGAAAAGCTCGCCGCCTATCACATTCGATTGGATGCAGCTCTGGCCGAAGACATCCCTGCTCTGGTGAACCAACACCGCGGGTTTTCGTCTCCTGATGCCAAACAAGGACGCTTCCAACCACTTTTAGAACCAAACGTAGCTGGATTTGCCCACTGGTACTCCACGCAGATGATTGCTTCGTGAGCAAGAAAGAGAGACAGATATGAAATTCCAACTTGCAGTGAATCTAGAGCGGCTGGACGACAGCCTTGATATGCAAGATGTCGCGCGCCACACGCTTGAGATGGTGCAAATGGCTGAGGACGGTGGGTTTGGAATCGTTTGGGCAGCAGAACATCATGCGCTCGAAATGACAATTGCGCCCAATCCGTTCCAAATTCTCACTTGGTGGGCCACTGAAACTAGCAAAATTCGCCTTGGCACCGCTGTTGCTACTGCGGCCTACTGGCACCCGATCAATCTGGCAGGTGAAGCCGCATTCCTTGACCTCATCAGCGGTGGGCGATTGGAGTTTGGGATTGGATCAGGCGCGTATCAACGTGAATTTGACCGAATGAAGCCTGGGTTAAAGCAATCAGACGGGTACAAATACATGCAAGAAATGCTGCCAGCCCTGTTGGCATTGTGGCAAGGCGATTATGCTCATGATGGCGAATATTGGCAGTTTCCAACATCCACATCTGTGCCAAAACCCTTGCAACTGCCCCATCCTCCAATCTGGGTCGCAGCCCGTTCACCGATCACCTATGACTACGCGGTTGCCAACAATGCAAACGTCATGTGTTGGCCTTTTACCCGCCCCCACGCGGAGGCGGAGTTATATAAACGCCAGCTAGACGAGTCGATTGCCAAACAGGGTGGCACAGCCAATCCGATATTCGCTTTGATGCGTCACACTGCGCTTTATGAAAATGATGCGGGGCGCAACGAAGCGATTGCAGCAATTACTCGTGTTTTGGGCCAGTTTGAAAACCTATATCGCAACTTGGATGATGTAAAAAACGGCTTCCCCAAGGAAATTCCTCTGACCGAGCTGGAGGGGCGCGAACAATACGATCCTGCAATGCTGGAAGAGAATTTAATGTTCGGTTCGCCTGATACTGTGATCCAAAAAATCAAGAAATATGAGCAACTTGGGGTGGATGAGTACATCTACTACGCCTCTATGGGGCTGAGCCATGACGCGCAAAAACGGTCCTTGAAACTGTTCTGTGACGAAGTCATTCCCGCATTCCAATAAGGAAATTTCCAATGAGCAATGAAGTAGACGTAAAGATTGACGGCCATGTGATGGAAGTGACTTTGGCGCGGGGCAAGGTAAACGCAATCGACGTACCCACGTCCCAAGCCTTGGCTGCGGCCTTTAGCCAGTTCCGGAAAGACAAAAACTTGCGTGTTGCGATTTTGACAGGCGGCGGGCAGAAAATCTTCTCGGCTGGGTGGGATTTGAAGGCACTGAATGACGGTGACATGCAGCTAGATAACTGGTGGGAATCTGATGATTACGGCGAAGGTGGGTTTACAGGGCTGACCGAAAATTGGGAGCTGAACAAGCCTGTCATTTGCGCGATCAATGGATTGGCTGTTGGCGGCGGATTTGAAATGGCGCTGGCTTGTGACCTGATCATCGCGGCGGATCACGTTGAATTTGGCCTGCCTGAAATGCCTTTGGGTATTGTTCCGGACGCTGGCGCGTTACAGCGCTTACCCCGTCGAATTCCACATAATATTGCAATGGAGATGTTTTTGCTGGGTCGTCGCATGACCGCTATCGAGGCAGCACACTACGGCTTGGTCAACAAAGTGGTACCAAAGGAAAATCTGATGGACGCTGCGCGTGAATGGGCCGCCTCGATTGCTTGGTCTGCTCCACTGGCCATGCAAAGCGTCAAGGAAGTACAACGAGCCATTGAATGCGAGCCGTTAGAAAAAGCGTTTCACAAAATGCGCACGGACCCGATGCCAACGTATCGCAAAATGTTAAAATCGACCGATGCGGCCGAGGGTGTTGCAGCCTTTGTTGAAAAACGCGAACCAAACTTTAAGGGCGAATAACAATGTATCCAGACCCAACTAAAGTTACGCGCGTTACCTCTATTGGAGGTGGGCCAATCGGTGGCGGATGGGCGGCACATTTTTTGGCCCGTGGGTATGATGTGACGATTTATTTGCACGATGAAACGGAAACACCTGCGTTTAACGCCATCCTAGACACAGCATGGAAAAGTTTGACAGATCTTGGGCTGGCACCAGGCGCATCCAAAGATCGCTTGCGTGTATCAACGAACTTAAATGATGCCGTAAAAGGCGCTGAATTTATTCAAGAAAGTGCGCCTGAAAATCTTGAGATGAAGCAGACACTCTATGCCCAACTTGGGCAAATTGTTCCATCTAATGTGATCATCGGGTCGTCAACTTCGGGCCTGACAATGACAGATATCCAGGCCAAATGTGACACACCAGGCCGCTGTGTGATAGGGCATCCTTTCAACCCCCCCTATCTGTTGCCGCTTGTTGAAATCGTCGGCGGCAAAGCCACAGATGCTGCGGCCGTTGCTTGGGCTGGTGAATTTTATGAAATAGCTGGCAAAGCACCGTTGATCATGAAAAAGGAAATTCCTGGGTTTGTGGCAACTCGCTTGCAGGAAGCCCTGTGGCGTGAAGCCTTGCACATGGTAGCAAATGGCGAGGCAACACCAGCAGATATCGACACTGCCCTGATTAACGGCCCTGCCCCGCGCATGGCTATCCAAGGTCAATGTATGGCTTTTCATGTTGCCTGTGGTGCCGGTGGCATGGCAACGAACCTTGATCAATTTGGCCCAGCGCTTAAGTTGCCCTGGACCCGTTTGGAAGCCCCTGAGCTGACAAAAGAATTGCGCGATCGTATGGTAGATGGCTGTAACGAGATTGCTGGCTCACGTGGGTTTGAAGATATGGCAGCCAAACGAGATGAGCAAATCGTGGCGGTCCTGCGGGCCATCCGAGACACCGCCTAACTGGCTGTTTTTGCAGGCTTTAGAGTTTCCAAAAACCGCCCCAGCGTACCGGGCCAATGAGGCGCTGTATCTTGTTCTGGCCATGCGTTTCGATACTCGCTTGGCCTGCGCCCAAAACACTTCTTAAACGCAAATGCAAAATGCGATAAGGAGTTAAATCCCGAAGCCGTCGCGATTTCACGTACGCCCAAATCGGTGGAAATCAGCAGAACCCGCGCATGTTGCAATCGCACTAACAGACCAAATTGCACAATGCTGCACCCGACGGCCTTCTTAAACTGGCGCTCCAATTGTCTTTGAGACAGCCCAATCTGGGTCGCTATTTCTGGCATCGTCAAAGGCTCGCTGATATTTCCTTCAATCAATTCAATCGCTTCGCGCACATCTGGCAACAAGGCTTCTGTGCCGCGCCCCAAAGTTTTGCGTTGCGGTTCCGTTCCTGCGCGCACGCTGTGATGCAAGACTATGTCCGAGATTTCGGCGGTTAATGTTGTGCCATGCGCGTCTTCGATCAAATGAAGCATCAAGTCCAATCCTGATGTCGATCCAGCACAACAAAAAATTCTGTTCTGTTCAGAGTAAAGCTGCTCGTTAGCCTCGACCTCTGGGAATTGTTCCTGAAATCCCGCGAGATAGGACCAATGCGTTGTTGCCCTTCGTTTTGCCAACAGCCCAGCGCGAGCCAGAATATACGCGCCCATTTCGATTGCACACAAACGAACCCCATTACGGGCCTGTAAGCGCAACCACGAAAACAGCGGTTTATTGGCATAATGCTCTGCCCCCCAACTGCCGACTACAAACACCAGATCGTCGCGGTCAATCCGTTGCGGAGCAGCTTCGCACGCTACCTTCATCCCATTGCTTGCCGTGATGTCGTTGCCGTCAAAACTGATGAAACTGTGGTTATAAATTTCCGTGTCGGACAGGTAATTTGCAACGCGTGTTGGTTCCATTACGTTTGACAGGGAAAACATGTTGAACCGAGGAATCAGCAAATAGTAAATCTTCGTTGCCAAAACACATTGCTCCGTTTCATTTCATTTCAGATTGAAAAATACGAAAAATCGCCACTCTCAAACCAGTAGTGACGAAAAATCGACACTGTCAATGCTTTTGCGTTTCCAGAATGAAAGCATAAAACAGGGAGGTTCAGGGTGAATTACGACGTCGTGGTTACATGCGCGGTTACAGGCGCAGGGGATACAACGGGTCGCAGCCCACATGTTCCCGTCACACCCAAAGAAATCGCGGACGCTGCGATTGAGGCTGCAAAGGCCGGAGCTGCCATCGCCCATATCCACGCGCGCGATCCAGAAACGGGCCAAGGGTCGCGTGATCCAAAGCTGTTCAAGGAAATCGTGGATCGTGTGCGTGACAGTGGCACAGACGTGGTGATTAACCTGACGGCTGGAATGGGTGGCGATTGGATTTCATCGCCCGATGATCCGGCAATGCCCGGCCCCGGAACGGATATGATCGGCCCAGAAGAACGGCTTGCCCATGTGGAATTGTGCCAGCCTGAAATCTGCTCGCTCGACTGTGGTACGCTGAATTTTTCCGATACAGATATGATTTACATCTCCACCCCCCCATCGCTGCGCAAAATGGCCTCGATGGTGCAGGAATGGGGCGTGAAACCCGAACTTGAGGTCTTTGACCTTGGCCACATCCGTTTTGCCAAGCAGATGGTTGCAGAAGGCCTGATTGATGCCCCACCCATGTTCCAGCTTTGCCTTGGTATTCCTTGGGGTGCTGATCAAGACGTAGAAACCATGGTTGCGATGAAATCCCAACTGCCGCAAGGCGCAAGCTGGGCCAGCTTTGGCATCAGCCGTGGTCAAATGCCGATGGCGGCGGCCTCGGTTGCGCTGGGTGGGAATGTGCGGGTCGGATTGGAAGACAACATTTATCTGGATCGCGGTGTGCTTGCATCAAACGGGCAACTGGTAACCCGTGCCGTGGAAATCATTGAACGCATGGGCGGTCGAGCGCTAACCCCACAAGAAGCGCGCAATAAACTTAACCTACGGGGGGCCGACAGCTAAATGTCTGAAACCACCCAAGGCGCATTGCAGATTAAAAATCTGCGCAAGATGTTCGGCACTTTTTGTGCAGTGGACGATATTTCGCTGGATATCCAAAAAGGCGAGTTCTTGACGCTGCTTGGGCCTTCGGGATCAGGAAAGACCACGCTCTTGATGATGATCGCAGGCTTCTTGGACATTTCAGCAGGTGATATCGCGTTGGATGGAACGTCTATTTCCAATACTCCACCAGAAAAACGCAACTTTGGCATGGTGTTTCAAGGCTATGCCCTTTTCCCGCATATGAGCGTGCGCGACAACATTGGGTATGCGTTATCGGTACGCAAGACGCCAAAGGCAGATATCAACAAACGCGTCGATGAAATGCTTGATCTTGTGCAATTGCAAGACTTTGCAGACCGCAAACCGGGGCAGCTTTCTGGCGGTCAACAACAACGTGTCGCCCTTGCCCGTGCACTGTGTTTTGCGCCTCCGGTCTTGCTACTGGATGAGCCGCTTGGCGCGCTTGATAAAAAACTGCGGGTCGAGGTTCAAGAACAGCTAAAAGACATCCACAAACGTGTCGGAACCACGTTCATCTACGTCACCCACGATCAGGAAGAGGCGCTGTCCATGTCTGATCGCGTGGTAATCATGCGCGACGGCGCGGTGGAACAGGTCGGCACACCAAAGGAGCTGTACGAACGCCCGCAGTCTGAGTTTGCGGCGTCTTTCTTGGGGAAAAGCAACTTTTTACGCACGTCAGATGGTACCCATGCCCTGCGCCCCGAAAAGATCGACCTTGCGCCGACTGGCACAGGCAAAACCACGCCACGCATGTCAGGAACCATTCGCTCTGTCACATATTTCGGGTCAATGCAGCGGATCATGGTAGACACCCAAGCCGCGGGCGAGCTGGAAGTGGACATCGACAGCTGGCGTAATCCAGAGCCCTTTGTTGAGGGTCAAGCCGTTGATTTGATGTGGGAAGACCATGCCGTCGTTCGATTGGAGCGGACCGAAAGCTAAGACACTGAGGAGTTCTCAAGCGCCGGGCACACGGTGCAGCACATAATTTTGAAACCGACAAAAAGGAGAAGACAAATGAGTGATAAACAATTTATGCGTGAAACGCTGGTAGAGGGTGCACACGCCTTCAAGGCTGGCAAGATGGACCGCCGTACCTTTCTAACACTTTGTGGTGCAACTGGTTTTGTATCTGCGACTGTTCTGGCTGGCGATGCAGAAGCCGCAGCCGATCATGTGGTAATGTGGAACTGGGGTGGCCAATCAGAAGAATGCCACGGATCTGCAATCGGTGAAGCATTCACCGCTGCAACTGGCAAAGGCCTGAAGTTTGACACCTCTGGTCCGCTGGAAGGCAAGATCAAAGAAATGGTGAACAGCGGCAACGTAACCGCTGATGTCGCTGACGCCGATCTGTTCAACGCCGTATCGCTTGGCCCAACCGGTCATTTGGAAGCCATTGACTATTCGATTGTGTCCAAGGACAAAACACTCCCGGGCTATGCATTGGAACATGGTGTTTCCATCATCCTTTACGGCTATGCGTTTGTATATGACACAGAGGCCTATGGTGATAATCCACCAACAAGCTGGGCTGATTTCTTTGACACCGAAAAATTCGCAGGCCAACGCTCGCTGTACAAATGGGCGAATGGTTCACTCGAAGCGGCCCTATTGGCCGACGGTGTTGCCGCCGATGCGCTGTATCCGCTCGATATGGATCGCGCACTTAACAAGATCAAATCCATCAAGGACAACAGCTTGTATTGGGGCTCAGGTTCCGAGGCGCATTCTATGGCTGTAAACGGCGAAGCCTCGATGGTAATGATCTGGCAAAACCGTGGTCGCAACATCGAAAACGACACCGATGGGCGCTACAAACTGGTGAACAACCAAGCCATTGCAATGCCGGGAGCGTATATTGTTCCAAAGGGAAACCCTGCAGGGCGCGACGCTGTGATGAAGTTTATCGCAACCGCGCAAGAAGTCGATGCACAGCTGAAACTGCTGGATTGCTTGGGCATGACACCGTCGAACCCCGCCGCGTTTGGAAGTATCCCAGAGGATCAACAGCCCTATGCCATCACTTCCGCGATGAACATCGACAAGATCGTTTACAATGACCCCGAATGGTGGGGCAAAAACGGCGGCGATGCTGTGAACGCTTTCTTAGAAGCAATCAGCTAACCAGACCTGTTTGGGCGCGTTATTTACCTCTGCGCGCCCAAACTTTTTTAAAGGAAACAAAGACATCCATGCAAAAACTTCGCAATCATATCAGCCCTGGATGGTGGCTTGTTGCGCCGTTTTTGGTATTGGTGGTGTGTTTGTACCTAGGGCCTTTAATGAATATTTTGTGGCTAAGTGTGTCTGACCCTGAACCCGGTCTTGGCAACTATGCCAATCTGTTTGAGAGCGAAGCCCTGCCACGGATCATTTGGACCACCGTGCGCATATGCATCATCACCACGCTTTTGTCTGTTAGCCTTGGCTATTGCTTGGCCTACGCGATGGTACATGCCTATCGCAAAGAGCAGAACATGATGCTGACTTTCTTGTTGGTGTCGTTCTGGATTTCCATCCTTGTGCGCACGTTTTCGTGGCTCATGCTGTTAGGGCGCAAAGGGTTGGTGAATGAATGGCTGGATGCCATTGGCATTATTTCCGAACCCATCGCGTTTATGCGCAACGAACTCGGTGTGTTGATCGGCATGGTCCATTACATGGTGCCCTACGCAGTTTTACCGCTGTTGGTGAACATGCAAACGCTGGACCAACGTGTCATGTCCGCCTCTCGCAATCTTGGCGCCACAGGCGCCCAAACGTTTTTCCGCATCTATTTACCAATGACCAAACCCGGCATCGTTGCTTCGGTGCTTCTGGTCTTTATCCTAAGCCTTGGGTTCTACGTTACCCCAGCCGTGCTTGGCGGTGGCAAAGTGCTTATGGTCGCCGAATACATATCCGTCCAACTGCTTATCACGCTGAAATGGGGCATCGCGGCCATGCTAGCAGCCCTGATGCTGTTCGGCGTGTTGGTCATGCTTTGGGTTATGAACAGGTTCATGAAACTCAGCACCGTCTTTGGCGGAGCAACGTCATGAAACCGTCGTTCCTATCCCTGTTCAATCGCGCTGGCGCTTGGGTCTTGCTGATGTTTCTGGTGCTGCCCGCCTTGATCGCAATTCCAGTTTCCTTGACGCCCAAACGGTTCCTTTCGATGCCCAAAGGCGAATTCTCACTGCGCCATTTTGAAAAACTGTTCACCAGCGAAAATTGGCTATCCAGTTTTGGTCAAAGTGCTGTCATAGCGTCCAGCACATCGTTTCTAGCAACTGCTCTCGGCACGCTGTGCGCCATCGGATTGTGGCGGATTTCATCCAAATACTCCGAGGTCGTGCGCGCCTTCCTACTGCTGCCACTCATTATCCCGCAGATCATCTCTGCCATGGCATTTTATCGTTTGTGGATCCCGATGGGCCTTTTGGACAGCTATTCTGGCCTGATCATCGCCCACACGATTCTTGCAGCGCCAATGGTTCTCATTACAGTCAGCGCCTCGCTCGCCAATTTTGATCCAAAACTAGAACAAGCCTCTCGCAATCTTGGTGCTTCTAACTGGACTACCATGCGCCGTGTGATCCTGCCCTCAGTTCGCCCCGGTGTCATGGCTGGCGCGTTGTTCGCGTTTATCCTCTCTTGGGACGAAATCGTAGTCACACTGTTCATATCGAAATTCAAGGTCTACACTCTGCCCCGACGCATGTGGAACGGGATCCGTGAAAACACCGACCCGACGGTTGCCGCCGCTGCCGTTGTCCTGATCGCAATCACAATCATCGCCTTTGTCGTGTCGGCTCTCATTTCGCGTCGTCGCACTCAACCTGATCACACCTAAAAAACGAGCACTCCTATGAATACTGCCGTGTCCTATGAAAACGAATTGCTGCTCAAAACGGTTCAATCCTTCCTTGAAGCAGAAATTTATCCCCATGAGGAAGAGGTTGATCGTGCTGGTGAAGTCCCTCTCGAGTTAGGTCATCAAATCGAACAACGTTCCAAGGAAGTCGGACTTTTTGCATCAAATTTGCCGGAACACGTGGGAGGCGGCGGATTGAACTACACCGCGATGTCTGTGGTTGAACGGGAATATGGCAAGACTAGCCACGCGCTTCATTCATGGATCGCCCGCCCAACGGAGTTATTGCTGGCGTGCGAAGGTGATCAGATTGCTCGATACCTTGATCCATGCGTTACTGGAGAAAAGCGCGAGCTGTTTGCCCTGACCGAACCCGAGGCGGGCTCTGACGTCATGGGCATGAAAACCAACGCTCGCCGTGACGGGGACGACTGGATTTTAAACGGCTCTAAACATTTTATCTCTGGCCCCATCATGCCCGATTTCGCAATTGTCTTTGCGGCCACTGGTATCGACGAAACACCACGTGGCCCGCGCAAACGGGTCACTGCGTTTTTGGTGGATGTGGGCTTACCGGGGTTCGACTGTAGCGAAGGCCACAAATGCGTAAGCTACCGTGGCTACAAAACCTTTCAATTGAGCTTTAACAACGTGCGCCTTGGGCCAGATCAAATTCTGGGCGAAGAAGGCCGTGGCTTAGAATTGTCCGGCAAATGGTTGGGAATGGGCCGCATCTGGGTCGGTGCAACCTGTTGTGGCAAAGCAGAACGCATATTGGAAATGGGCACAGACTGGGCTGCGAACCGTAAACAATTCGGCAAACCCATTGGCAGTTTTCAAGCCACAGGATTCCGCCTAGCAGATGCGGCTATTGGCCTGCGCACGGCGGATTTGTTGGTGGCCGATGCAGTGAAGCGTGCAGATGAGGGCCGCATGGAAGATATGGATGCAGCGATGGTCAAGGTTTACTGCTCCGAAATGCTGAACAAAGTTGCGGATGACACGGTTCAAATCTTTGGTGGCATGGGCTTGATGGAAGAACTCCCCATTCAACGCCTATGGCGTGACAGCCGTTTGGAACGAATCTGGGACGGCACATCGGAAATTCAGCGTCACATCATAACGCGCGCCATTCTTCGGCCACTTGGTGCATGACCCCTGCACAACGTAAAAACTTTGACAGGTTACTGTCTCCGCGCCATATCGCTTTTATTGGTGGCACGGACGCCATTGTCGCAATCGGTGAAGCCCGACGGCGTGGTTTTGGAGGTGAATACTGGGCGGTAAATCCAAAACGTGAAACCCTGGCAGGCCTGACTTGTTTTACCAGCATCGACGACCTGCCAGAAGCACCTGATGCTGTGTTCCTAGCCATACCGGCCGCGCCTGCTGTTGAGGCGATCACGCAGCTTGCCGACATGGGCGCTGGCGGGATCGTTTGTTACTCCGCTGGCTTCAAAGAAGCGGGCGGCAGCGGTCAGCAACTGGAAACAGAATTACGCGATGCTGTCGGAGACATGGCATTGATCGGTCCCAATTGTTACGGCCTTGTGAACTACGTCGACAACGTCGCCCTCTGGCCGTTTGCGCATGGCGGCAGCTCTCCAGGATATGGTGCCGCGATCATCACGCAGTCAGGGATGTTTTCGTCCGACATTTCTATGTCGCAACGCTCACTCCCGCTAACTCACATGATTTCCGCAGGCAACCAAGCCGTTATGGGGCTGGAAGATTTCATCGACATCCTGTGCGAAAACCCTGCGACGCGCGCTATCGGAGTTCATATCGAGGGTCTGTCTGACATTCCAAAGTTTGAACGCGCCGCACTTAAAGCGCTAAAGCACAACACCCCAATCGTCGCCTTTAAAACGGGTCGTTCTGAAATCGGAAGCACCCTAACCATCAGTCACACGGGGTCATTGTCAGGCTCAAATGAATTATACGAGGCGTTGTTTGACCGCACAGGCGTGATCGGCGTGACAAATCCTGCGCAAATGCTTGAAACGCTAAAATATCTGTGCGTTGTGGATCGACCAAAGGGCAATCGCATTGCCGGTTTCACCTGTTCAGGCGGCGGGGCCACGATGCTCGCCGATCACGGCGAAGACATTGGGCTGCAGTTTCCCGCGTTCAACCCGCAAACCACATCAGAACTGGAAACGGCCCTGCCCCCAATTGCGACGGTTTCAAACCCGTTGGATTACACCACCCCGATTTGGGGTCAGCCCGAATTCACAGAACCCGTCTTTGATTTGGCGATTTCTGGCAACACCGTTGACGCGGCTGTTTTGGTGCAGGATTACCCCGCCTCTGGGTTGGACGAGAGCAAGATTTACTATCAAAATGATGCAGCCGCCTTTGCCAAAGCCGCCAAGAAAGCTGGCATCCCAGCGGCTATTTGTGCCACCTTGCCCGAAAATATGGATGCACAGACCCGTGAATTCCTAATCGAAGCAGGCGTTGCACCGATGCAAGGCATCCACGAGACTTTGAATGCAATGGCCCAAGCAGTTTGGTGGTCAGCACGGCGCGATGCGATCCTGCAAAATCCTCCCGAAACTTTGGAAGCTGGTTCAATCAGCGCGAACACAAACCATATGGATGAGGCCGCAGGGAAAAACTGGCTCCACGAGGCTGGCTTTCCAGTTCCAGAGGGCACGCTTGCAACAGCACAAACAGCAGCACAAACGGCTCAGGATCTCGGCTTTCCCGTTGTCTTGAAAATGATGAGTCGCAAGCTGGCCCACAAAACCGAAGCTGGCGCGGTTTCCCTTAATTTACGCACTCCACAAGACGTAGATAGTGCGATTCAAGCCATGTCCAAGGCTGTGTCTGCATACGATCAAAGCGCTGTCACAGACAATTTTTTGGTCGAGGTCATGGCAGCTTCACCATTTGCTGAACTTGTGGTCGGACTGCGCAATGATCCGCAATTTGGCTGGGCGCTTACTTTAGGTAGTGGTGGCATTCTGGTTGAATTGATAGGCGATGCCAAAACTCTTTTGCTCCCCGCTACGCAATTGGACATCGAGACTGCGTTGCAATCCCTGAAAGTTTCAAAACTTCTCAGTGGATTTCGCGGGGCGGAAAAAGCTGATCTTGCGGCACTTTCACAAACCATTTTGACGCTGTGCAACGCCGTGCAAACAAACACGGTTGGTATCGCAGACATCGAAATAAACCCACTTTTTGTCTACCAAGATCACGTGCTTGCCGTTGATACCCTGATCCAAACCACAGGTTCCAAATGAAAACGCATCCAAACCCCGATCTGAGCGTTCTAGAGGACAACAAACAACGGTGGAACCACCCAGCCTATCGCCGCCACGGATTTCACAATGCCCACACCTTGTTTCGCCGCTCTTGGATGTTCCGCTCTAGAAACGTGTTAGAGTTAAAAGATGCACCCATTTCGGAACTAAACACATCCGCCGAAATTGCACGTTTAACTGATCATCCTGCGTTTTCCGCGCTTGTTGTGCTGAAGAATGACACTGTTGTTTATTCGAAGTCTGCAAAAGATTTCTCGATTTTTCAGCCGCATTCGATTCAATCCGTGACCAAACTGCACATACATTTGATTGTCGGCCAGTTGCACGATCAGGGCCTGCTCGATTTGGACCAAAAGGTTTGCCATTACCTCCCTGACATTGGCACGGGTTACGCAGATGCAACGCTGCAAATGTTGCTTGATATGAATGTGGCAAACGATTTTTCTGAAGACTACGCGGACCCTAACAGTGATTGCTACACTGAAGAAACCGCGTTGGGATGGCGATTGCCTTCTGGTAACGCAAAAGAACCCACACTTGCCGCATTCACCGCAGGCATTACGGGGACAGATTTACAAAACCCGTTGGAGTCTGCCGACTACAAATCTGCAAATACCGATGTCCTGACACTGGTTTGCGCAAGCGTAAGTCCACAGCCGCTAAGCACCCTGATCGAAGACATCGTGGACGCGGCGGGATATGAAGGCGCTTTTCATATCAGTGTTAGCTCGGATCAAATGCCGGCATTTTCAGGCGGTGGCTGCATCAGCGCTATCGATCTGGCGCGCTTTGGGCTTCTACTTACGCGAAGCGGGCGTGGCTGCACACAAACACAAGTTGGTTCCGGTGACTTTCTTAGCCATAGCACAACAAGGGGTTCCAAATCGCTAAGCCCGCCCAAAGGTTGGTTGCGGTATTCCAACCACCTGATGACAAACGGTAATATTGTTGGGCACGCAGGTTATGGTGGGCAATATCTTTTTGCGAATGTCAAAACAGGCGTGGTCGTTGCGTTTATGAGCGTTTTGGAAAATGACGCGGGCTATGATGACGTGTATATGGGTGAAGTTGCCCAGGATCTTGCAACCATAATAATAGCAGTGGATGACTTATCGGTTAAATGAAATACAGGTTAAACCGTTAAATGAATGCGTGCCCTAGTAGTTTATTGTGCACTTGCCCTCCTCGGTAATTTTGCAGACCACTCTTTATCTGGATAATGCCAGACTAACTCGCGCTACTTTCAAAAAGGAAATGCGCTTTTTGGTGAATTTGTTATCTACCGAGAAGTGGCGCTTCGCAAATTAGCCGCGACGGTGGTTAAAGCCTTGCAATTGCTTGGCAGGTTTATCCCACTTATGGGCCACCGTTTGTGACGAAATTGTTATTGTGCAGCGAATGTCTGGTTTGGTGAAGCCGCATCACAGCATCAAGCTGATCATTGAACGGCAGTTATTGACCGTTGGGGTCGATCGCATTTGAAGAGAATCGACTAGATGCTGCTGCGCAGCGAAAGGCTGCAATCCGTCCATTGAAGCCGAATGACACGAATGGCCCAAACCGGACCTTTGACCAGTCTATCCATGCCGCAGTGCAGCTTTCCGAAAGCAGACGTTGGTCAATCCCGCAGTATTTCAAGGGCACAGATGGCAACCACGCGGACTTTGTTGCCGCTCACCACAAAGTTGGGCCATAGCAATGCAACAAACCAGATGAACCAAACTGTTTCTTAGTTTAGGCCGCCTTTGCCCCCCAAAAAACCTTACGACGGGCGCGGTTACAAGGCGATGCAACCAGTTTTTATGTACCCCACGGGCAGAGTGCTTCGACCTGTTGGCGACCAAGTTCATTCATAGTTTTTATGTTATCTATATAAATCTTCTCGGGGTCCAAAACATGGGCAAGGACTTTGGTCATCTGATCTTGACGCAGAAGATGTATGGTTGGATAGGGTGAGCGATTGGTAAAGTGGCTAAGATCGTCTGCAGCCACACCCTCAAATTGATATTGAGGATGAAATGATGCTAATTGCACATGCTCTGTCAGTTCTGCTTTCTCCAATAGCTGCTGAAACCAATCGAGTAAGGCGAGGTAATCGTCGAACTCTTCTAGACCTTGGGTAAACATAAGCAAGCTAGTGGCAATGTCATTTTCGTTAGCCCCAAGCAGGCGCTGTAATTCATTCACATAGAACTGCTTTAGGTGTGCATCGGTGGTGGCATCACATATGGCATAATACACTTGGTCTCGGTCTATGACGCGAGAGGAAAATGGGCATAGATTTAATCCTACTACCATTTTTTCAAGCCATCGACGGGTGTTTTTAACCACGTTTTGATGGGCTGTTGATAGCGCCTTAGGGTCAAGCTTATTGATACGATAGATCCTTTCTTGTTGACTAACTTAAAGCATATTTTGCCCATGTTTCCAATTTATTTTCAAAAACCAACGGCTTGGTGCGGTCACAACCACGATTGTATCATACCCTCCTTCGCCATTGGCAGGCGGCCCATTCCTGCCGTTCGCCATCAATCCCAGATGCTGCGATGCAGCCCGTCAAACCGGACTTTCGCTGCACATGCAAAATACAGATTCCCTCTAAGGTTTTCTATGCGGACAAACCTACCGCCTGTGACTTAACGGAAACTGAGATGGTCACCTCTCATCAAATGCGTTTCTGCTAAAGTGGGGGGGTATTATCCCGCCCATCACCATTTTATGAAGTTTTCTCAACATCCTGGATGCTTTGCTGTAAAAACATTGCCGCGCAGAAACACCCGATTGCCGAAATAGTTGCAGCACCTACAGATAGCCATAGTTGCCATGGTACAGCTTCAAAGCCAGCTGGGCGCGCAATTTGATAGATTGAGAAAAAGGCGACAGCAGAAGGAAACGCGCATGTTGCGATGAACATCATCGCTCGTTCAGTATTGTTCTGGTAAACTCCAACCCACGGAAAGTGATGCGCAGCCGCCCTAGAAATACCCAATTTTGATGCCCGCAATAGATGCAAAAAGAAATATACTTGTAATACGGCGAGCAGACCGATCCCCCAAGAACTTACGCTCGCTCCGGGTAGTTCGACGCCCAGGATGCTAACTGTGCCACTGTCCTCATCTCGTAAGCGGCGCAGGTAGTTGCCCAAATCATCAAAAGAGAGTGACTCCAGCCCCCGTGACATTGAAACTAAGTCAGCAAAAACATCGTCAAATGGCCCAGAGGCGAGCCCACCTGCAACATCACGTGCCATCTCGCCTTGCAGAGATACGCCTGACACACTGTTGACGCGGATCGGAATTTCCGTCTCTTCATCCCAGAAGGAACGCGACAGTCTCTCAGGCTTATCCCCCACAATTAGAACTGACCATTTGGGCGGGGCAATCAGATTCACTGGGTCTGTTTGATGTTTTAAATAATACGTGCCCGACATTCCCCCATGTTGTTTATTAGATTCAGCGAGCCAATGGTTGCTCTGTTCGGGTGCAGACGGAGAGCCGCCTATCAAGATTCCCCTTAACTCTACATCGACAACTTGCATCGGAAAGGCGTTACCCGCAAAGTTCCAAACTTGGCGTAGGTCTTCAATTGTTCCTGGGCCATAAAGGCGGGGGTTAAGTCCGAGATATGGCGTGCGGCTCATAACATCCAAACGCTCAGTGACTTGTGGCCATGCAACGCCTTCTTGAAAGGAAAAATTGGATAATTCAAGATGTTCAAAAACAATCTTTTTCCCGATCTTGTCTAACAGATGATCCATGCGCAAAGTCGGCTGGTATTGCCCATTGGAATGGAAGAAATCAACGCCGCTTTTGGTTCCCAATTCATCAAGAAAGACACTCGTCATCTTTTGTGTTCGCACATATTCGAGCTTTGTATATTGCTCGTATGCGCCTTGAATTTTCGCAGATTGTGTAAGTGTAAGGGCCACAAGAATTGCTAGAGCAGCACCAAGTACCGCGAACTGGATACTACGTAGATGCTTTAAAAAATCTGTCTCCCAACCCAAAGCGATGACTCCATTTTTAGCCACCCTAAACCCGAAGTCATAACGGGTTCAATTGTTAAACTGAAATTGGCGGAATCGGTCGCTCGTGCACCAGTAAGGTCCACAAATCCGGCCCTCAACGGACATTTAAACTTGGCTTTTATGCTGCATTGCAGCTTTCACATTGCTGACATTCACTTTGTTTCAGCAATCCTAAGCTAAAGACAGCTGTGTTTGACAAATCCACGTGATGGAATTGATGCACCAGAAAACCTGTGGCTGGAGTTCTGGAAAAACCTTACAAGAATTCTATCGGAACGCAGACAAGCCTCAAGGCATCTGCAAACAGGAGTTGCCAGCATGGTAGAGCCAGAAACATTTACGTTCCTTGCAGATCTCGCATTGAACAACCGCCAAGCTTGGATGAACGATCACCGCGACGAACGCGACGACGCCATGCGCAATTTCACTGGCATTGCGATGACCTTGCATGATTACGCTGGCCATTATGACCCGGTCTTTGCAGAGACCCAAATTAAACCCAAGCAATGCTACACCAAGTTTTTTCAGGAACCTCGGGATCGCGTTGGACGTGCTCTATACCGCACGGGCATTGATGTTTTTGCCAATGCTGGTCGGCCATTGGAAGACTTCGGGTACTACCTGCATATCGAGCCTGGGAACTGTCATGCGGGCGCAGGGCTGTTCCAACCTTCCAAGGCTGCGCTCGCGCGGACGCGCATGTGTGTGCGCGACGAGCCTGAAGGTCTAAAGGACATTTTGACCGATCCTGATTTCACAAGAACATTCCCGGACGGATTGATCACACGAAAGGCATTGAACGCTGTGCCAGACGGCTTTGATAGTAATGAACCCGCTGCACCCTATCTGAAAATGGTAGGCTTAGGATGTCGCAAAGATTTGCCGGACGCGCTGCTGCTTGACGATAAGGTGATTGATCTGCTGATCCAAATTTTTCGCGTCGCACGCCAATTGGTGCGCCATTTCGATTAACTCTTCGCAAGAAATGGAGAGCCAGTGTCTGAGTTGTCGAGTGATGGGCTCGTCCATTGGCATCGTTCCGTTTAGTCATGTTAGTGAACGGCCCATTCATGCCGTTCACTATGTGTCCCAAATGATGCGGTGCCGCCCGTCAAACCGGACTTTCGCTGAACACCCAAAATACAGGCTGCTTCTAATGTGAAGCAGCCACGTGAGGCGATCACCTCTCGA
>JABBAP010000022.1:0-58239 GCA_018607905.1 Paracoccaceae bacterium
TCGGGGTTTCTATACCGTTCGAATAAGCTGATGTTTGATCGCGAAACGCACACGTTGTGGAACCAATTTACCGGAAAACCTGTGATTGGGCCGCTAGTAGAACAGGATTTGGAGCTACGGCAGAGGCCTGTTGTGATCGCGCCTTGGGGTGAGTGGAAGGCGCAAAATGCGGGTACTCGGGTTTTGTCTTTGGTGACAGGGCATGATCGCGATTACGGATCTGGAGTCGTTTACCGCGACTACTTTTCAAGCGACGATTTGATGTTTCCAACGCAAGTGGATCAGTCGCTTGTTGGGCAAAAAGAGTATGTTTTTGGGGTGCGACAATTTGGAACCGCAAAGGCATGGCCGCTGAGCGCGTTTAAGGATCAACGGGTAATCAACGATCGAATTGGGGATCGTGATGTGGTGCTGATCGGGAATGAGGCGGGACGAACGGTTCGGGCCTATTTGCGCAGTGGCAAAGAGTTTGCGGTGTCGGGGAAAGGGCTGCAAACGGGCGACGGTGTTTTGTGGGAGGTAACCGAAGATGCGCTTGTCGCGGGAGATCAATCGTTGGCGCGGGTGGCTGGGCATGTGGCCTACTGGTTCGCATGGAGCGGGTATTTAGGCGATGCAACGGAGTTGTATCAGCCATAAGTCGGGCGTGATTTCTGGGTTGTCTTTCTGGTTGTGCAGGCAGAATATGCGGGCAACGTAACTTTTGAGGAGACCACCCATGAGCCTTCGTATCAATGATGTAGTTCCAAATTTCACCGCAGAAACGGATCAGGGGACGTATCAGTTCCATGACTGGATCGGGGACAGCTGGGCAATTTTATTTTCGCACCCCAAAGATTTCACGCCTGTGTGCACAACCGAGTTTGGCGCTGTTGCACAATTGGCGGATGAATGGGCAGCCCGCAATACTAAGGTAATGGGCGTGTCTGTGGATGGTGTTGCAGAGCACAAAAAGTGGAAAGTAGACATTGAACAAGTATCTGGCGCGACGGCTGGATTTCCGATTATTGCTGATGAAGGTTTGGAAGTGTCGAAAGCGTTCGATATGTTGCCAGCCGAATCGTATATGCCCGATGGGCGCACCCCTGCGCACAGTGCCACGGTGCGCTCCGTGTTCATCATTGGGCCAGATAAGCAACTGAAGCTCTCGATGACCTATCCGATGACAGTTGGGCGCAATTTTGCAGAGATTGTTCGCGCGCTCGATGCGCTGCAAACATCAGCCAAACACGGAGTTGCGACGGGCGCGAACTGGACAACGGGTGAAGATGTGATCATCCCGCCAACCGTTTCAAATGAAGATGCGACAGCGAAATTTGGCGCGTTCGAAACTGTTTTGCCATATCTGCGTAAGACAAAATTGCCAAGCTAAGAGCACCGAAATAAACATTCGAAAAACGCGCCCGTTGAGGCGCGTTTTTTTGCTTAAAGTTCGCGCAAAGCTTCGATGGCTTCTTCGATCGGGTAGTGGTGGTTGCCGATGAACAGGCCGTTTTGGTCGATATACTCGGCGTTTTCGAGGGCGCCGTGGATCGAATGGTCGAAGTGTTTGAGAACTTCGTTCTTGGCGAAGTTTCCAGACACGATAGGACGGCATTCGAACCCTTTGGCGTTTAGCTGATCGACAAGAATCCGGCGGTTTAATTTGCTTTCAGGTTTGATAACGAGAGAGAAACCAAACCAGCTGGAGTTGCCAGTTTCGCGTTGGATGCGCAGGTCTGGGTGGTTACCAAGAGCGGATTGGAACAGGGCACCATTGCGACGTCGGCCGTCAATCAGGTCGGGCAGTTTTGCAAGCTGGGCTTGCCCGATTGCCCCTGACATTTCGAGCGGGCGCAGGTTGTAGCCTGGCAGCACGAAGCGGAAAGATTCTTCGAAGGGGTCATCGGATTTGGTGCCTGTGACGAGGTTTTCTTTTGGCAGGTTTCGCGTCCAGCCATGGGCGCGCAAGGACAGCATCAGGTGATAGAGTTCTGTGTTGTTGGTGACGACGAGCCCGCCTTCCATTGTGGAAATGTGATGCGAGAAGAAGGCAGAATAGCTGCCCATGATGCCGAACGTACCTGCTTGTTTGCCGTTCAGGGTCGCGCCCATGCTTTCACAGTTGTCTTCGATCACGGGGATGTCGCGATCACCGATAATTTTGTCGATGGCGTCAAAATCGTTGGGGTTGCCAAGCAGGTTCACCACCATGATGAGGCGGGTTTTGTCTGATATCGCAGTCGCTAACTGATCGAGGTCGTAGTTGAGCGTGTGTGGGTCGATATCGACGAATTTGAGGTGCAGACCGTATTGGTGCAATGGCGCGTAGGTTGTGGACCAACTGACGGCTGGCACGATAACCTCGTCGCCACGCTGCAGTGGGGTTTCACGGGTGTAACAAAGAGCGGCAACCATGAGCAGGTTGGCCGACGAGCCGGAGTTGCACATCACCGCGTGTTTACTGCCCATGATTGCTGCGAATTGCTGCTCAAATTTGGCGACCTCGGGGCCCATCGAATACATGTCAGATGCGATGACACGTTGGATGGCGTCTTGTTCGTCTTGGTCCCAAGACGATGTAGCAAGTGGGAACTTGAAGCTCATGGTGCGTGGTGCTCCAGATAGAATTGATAGGTTTTCAGAATGCCTTTGGTGAGGCTGTGATTAGGTTGCCAGCCCCACGTGGTTTGTTTGTCCACAGAGGTGAGTTTTTGCTTCATGCCGACAGGTTTTATTAGGTCGTGTGTGAAATCGCCCTGCCAACCAATCGCTGCGGCTGCGGCTGCATAGTATTCGTTAACCGAATGATCATGGCCAAGTCCAAGGTTCATCAGCGCGGGCAAAGTTTCAAAGTTTTCGACTGCGTGCCAGATACCGTCTGCTGCGTCTTCTGCGTACATAAATTCGCGCCGTGCTGTGCCGTCGCCCCAAATTTCAACCGATGCCTCGCCAGTTGTCATGGCATCGTGGACTTTGGTGATGATAGCGGGCAGCAAGTGGGATGCACTGGGATCAAATTTGTCGTGTGGCCCGTACAAATTGCAAGGGATTAGGGTTTTATACTGCAATTCAGGATCTTCGCGCGTGATGTAATCGCACAGGCGCATGGCAAAGATTTTGGCGAGCGCGTAGCCTTCGTTGGTTGGTTCCAGCGGGCCCGTGAGGATTTGATCCTCCGTCAAGGGATTACGGCCTGCGGCGGGGTACATGCAGGAGGATGACAGGTTCAGCAAACGAGGAATTCGTGCGGCGCGAGCTGCCATCAAAATGTTGCGCCCGATTGTGGTGTTCAGTTCGAGAAATTCAACAGGTGCGGCAATGTTAGCTTGGATACCGCCAACTTTGCCAGCGGCATGAATGATCAGGTCGGGCTGATGATGAGCGATGTATGCGTTTGTTGAGGCGGCGTTTGTTAGATCGAGGTCGGCACTGCGCGGGGCCAGAATGGTGTGGGAGCTTGCGCGCGCGTGGGCCTGCAGGTTGCGGCCGACCATGCCGCCACCGCCCGTTATCAGTATTTTCTGCGACTTTATCATCAGCCGTGTCGATCGCGACGGTTGGCCTCGCGTTGCACCACATCAAGGTCGTGAGTGACCATTTCAGCAACCATTTCAGAAAGCGTAATTGTTGCTTCCCAACCTAGCTTTTCTTTGGCCTTGGTTGGATCACCGATAAGTAATTCAACTTCTGTTGGGCGGAAATAACGAGAATCCACTTCTACAAGACAGGTACCAGTTGCAGCATCAAAGCCTTTTTCATCAACGCCTTCGCCGCGCCAATCGAGGGTAACGCCGATGGCGGCGAAAGCCTTGTCTACGAAACTGCGGACAGTGTGTGTTTCACCTGTTGCCAGAACAAAATCCTCTGGCTCGTCGTGTTGAACAATACGCCACATGCCTTCGACGTAATCTTTTGCATGGCCCCAATCGCGTTGCGCGTTGAGGTTGCCTAAGAATAGTTTGTCTTGCAGGCCAAGTTTGATTGCGGCAGCGGCGCGGGTGATTTTGCGCGTTACGAAAGTTTCACCGCGCAGTGGGCTTTCGTGGTTGAACAGAATGCCGTTGGTTGCGTGGATGCCGTAAGCCTCGCGGTAATTTACCGTGATCCAGTAGGCGTACATTTTCGCGGCAGCGTATGGGGAACGCGGGTAAAACGGAGTGGTTTCGCGTTGCGGTACTTCTTGGACAAGGCCGAACAGCTCAGACGTCGATGCTTGATAAAAGCGCGTTTTCTTTTCGAGGCCGAGGATCCGAATGGCTTCGAGCAGGCGTAGCGCGCCAATGCCATCTGCGTTTGCGGTGTATTCTGGTGTTTCAAAACTGACAGCGACGTGGGATTGCGCCGCTAGGTTGTAAATCTCGTCTGGCTGGACCTCTTGGATCAGGCGGATCAGGTTCGTGCTGTCCGTCATATCACCATAATGCAGGGTGTAGTTCACATTACGCTCGTGAGGATCCTGAAACAAATGATCAATGCGCTGGGTGTTAAACGACGAAGCCCGGCGCTTTAGGCCATGTACTTCATAGCCTTTGGCCAATAAAAGTTCGGACAGATAGGCCCCGTCTTGGCCTGTGGTTCCTGTGATCAGCGCGCGTTTCATGGTGATCTATGCTCCTTTGAACGTCTTACATGTCAAAACCATGTTTGCCCTGTGACCTCAAGCACCTTATAGCTTTTATAAAACACGTAAGAGGTTGAGCATGATTACGCCAGTATTGTTATGCGGAGGGTCTGGAACACGGTTGTGGCCGCTTTCACGCAAAAGCTATCCAAAGCAGTTTGCACCATTAGTGGGCGAAGAAAGCTTGTTTCAAGCAAGCGCACTGCGTTTAGCTGGGGATGGTTTTGCAGCCCCGGTCGTGCTGACGAACTCTGATTTTCGGTTCATCGTGACAGAACAATTGGCGAGCGTTGGAATTGATCCAGGCGCGATACTTATTGAACCAGAAGGGCGTAACACTGCACCCGCGATTTTGGCTGCGGCGTTGTATTTGCAGGCACAAGATGATGATGCGTTAATGTTGGTTGCGCCGAGTGATCATGTTGTGCCTGACGCAGCGGCATTTCGCGCGGCCGTTCGGGCTGGTGTAGATCGAGCAAAGGCTGGTGATCTGGTCACGTTTGGGATTGCGCCAACGCATCCTGAAACTGGATATGGGTATCTGGAACTGGACGGGCCGCCCGTTGAGGGGGCTGCAGTTGCGCTACGGCGGTTTGTTGAAAAACCTGACGTGGCAGCGGCGAAATCTATGATGGACGCAGGGAATTACCTTTGGAATGCGGGGATATTTTTATTTACGGCCAAATCAATTGTCGCTGCGTTTCAGGCGCATTCGTCTGATCTGGTTGATCCTGTGGGACGGTCTTTGACCGAAGCAAAAGTTGATTTAGGATTTTTGCGGTTGGCCGCTGGACCTTGGGCGCAGGCCGAAGATATTTCGATTGATTATGCGGTGATGGAACGTGCAGAAAATATCGCAGCTGTGCCGTTCAGCGCAAAATGGTCTGATTTAGGTGGTTGGGATGCGGTTTGGGCGGAAAGTAATCCTGATAAACATGGTGTTGTGACCAACGGCCCAGCGAGCGCGATTGATTGCAAAGACACGCTGTTACGATCAGAGTCCGAGAACCTTGAATTGGTTGGGATTGGGTTGGACAATATCATTGCTATTGCAATGCCCGATGCGGTGTTGGTGGCGGACAAACGGCGCAGCCAAGATGTGAAGCTGGCGGTGCAAGCGCTGAAAGACAAAGGCGCTTTGCAGGCGACACAGTTCCCCCGTGATCATCGTCCGTGGGGTTGTTTTGACAGCCTTGCCATTGGGACACGATTTCAGGTGAAACGGATCGTCGTGAACCCCGGCGCGGCGCTAAGTTTGCAAAGCCATGTGCATCGCGCAGAACATTGGATTGTTGTTGAGGGCACGGCGAAAGTGACCATTGATGACAGCGTTCAATTGATTGGGGAAAATCAATCAGTTTACATCCCATTGGGTGCTGTACATCGGATGGAAAACCCAGGCAAAGTGCCGATGGTTTTGATCGAAGTTCAAACTGGAAGTTATTTGGGCGAAGACGATATTATTCGCTACGAAGATGTTTATGCGCGAGACTAGGCGCTGAGCGGAGAGCATTTTGCCAGAAGTTTATGTCACCAATTTCAACCCGAACTTTACGGGCGTGTCTGCCACAGCAGCGGGTGTTTTACGTGTGCAACAACGCGATTTAGATGTGGGACTTGTGGGGCATAGGTTGCCAGATTGCGGCACGCCAATGACACGAAAGGCAGCGATTGTAGCGTCAAGAACTATGCCTGAAGGTCGGCCCTTTTCGATTTGGCATGTGCGGCGCAATCCAGAAATGCGAACAGCAATTTGGGCGCGGGATGTGTTGGGGTTGCCAATTAAAATCGTGTTTACATCGGCTGCACAGCGGCGCCATTCAATTTATCCACGCTGGTTAATTAGCCGCATGGATGCGGTGATTGCCACAACTGAAGAGGCGGCAACCTATGTGCCACACGTAAAGGCGGTCGTTCCACATGGGGTGGATTTAGATCAATTTTCGCCATCAACGGATCGCGCAACGTCGTGGCAGGCGCTGGGGTATGGCGGGCGGATCGGATTGGCAACTGTGGGGCGAGTTCGACCTGAAAAGGGGACGGATTTGTTTGTGGACACGATGATCCGAGTGCTGCCTGATCACCCTGATGCTGTTGCGCTTATTATTGGGCGTACCACGCGCGAACACCATAGTTTTGAGATGGATCTGAGGCGGCGCATAAAAGCGGCCGGTTTGTCGGAGCGCATTTTGTTTGCTGGTGAATTACCGCCAGAAGAGCTGCCGCGAGTTATGCAGGGTGTATCCATGCTGGTCGCGATGCCACGTTACGAAGGGTATGGGATGACACCACTGGAGGCGATGGCCTCTGGCGCGCCTTTTGTGGCTTCTGATACTGGGTATTATCGCGCTTTTAGCGGTGGTGGTGTGGCTGGATCAGTGGTTGGATTGTTCGATGTAAATGCAGCGACAGCCGAAGTAAGCGGGTTGTTATCTGACGGTGCCCGTTTGGCTGCGATGTCGGATGCGGCATTGAAACGGGTTCGCGCCGAATACAGTGTAGAGCGCGAAGTTGCGGGAATTCGAAAAGTGTACGAGGATCTATGGGCAGCAGGATAGAAACGTTTGTGGTCCATTTGGCGCGTGCCAAAGGGCGGCGTGAACAAGTGGAAAAACTGCTTGTTGGATCGCCGTTCCAGGGGCGAATTTTGGATGCTGTGGATGGGTCAAAAATTCCCGCTGAGCAGCGTGCTTCGGACATTTCGGAAACGCCATTATTTGAACCTGCCTATCCTTTTACTTTAAATGCAGGAGAATACGGTTGTTTTCAAAGTCATCGTGTTGCTTGGCAAGCAATTGTGGACGAGGAGTTGGATGCTGCGTTGATTTTGGAAGACGACGTGGCGTTGACGGGCGATTTTGCTGCGGCTGTTGCGCTGGCCGTTGAGCAGATTTCGACGTTTGGGTATGTGCAATTTCAGGTGCGAACAGTGGATGAAAGTAACGTAGTGATGCGATCGGAAGGCACCGCGATTGTTCAGCCATGCGTGACGCCACTGCGGACATCGGCGCAGTTGGTTAGCCGCGGGGCCGCGCAATCATTGTTAGAAATGACCACACAAATAGATCGACCCGTAGACACATTTTTGCAGGCGCATTGGCATACCGCGCTGCGACTGGCGTGTGTTGTGCCGTCAGGCGTTGAAGATAGGACGCGAGAAACAGGCGGCAGCACGATTTCGTCGCGCAGATCCATATGGAGCAAAATTAAGCGAGAGTTTCTGCGCAACAGATACCGCCGCGCAGTACAGCGATTAAGTTAGAGTCCATTGCTCCCAGACAAATGGGTATTCCCAGTCGCAGGTATGCGTCTTGGACAGTGTGCGTCGGATTGCATTGCGCGCTGCAATATCTGCTTCTGAATAGAGGTGGAATTGAATTTGTAATTTTTTGATGTTTTTCAACCAATCAGCCTGATCTAAGGCTGGCAGCAAATCGTATTCGCCGCCTTCGATGTTCAATTTTGCAAGCGCCACGGGTGATGCCATTTTCGCTAGAAATGTTGCGGCTTTTTGAACGCGACCAGAAACTGCATTTTCACGTGTCGTTAGCGCAGATGAGGCATCGCCATCATCAGACAGATCCAGTGTTCCATCAGCTGTTCCCAGCGCAAGGGCGTGTGTGATGATTTTTGGGTTATTAGCGAATCGGTTTTCAATTTGGGATGCGAATGTCGGGTGGGGTTCAAATACGTGCACAGTTGGGCCGTTGTGATTGAATGCGTGCAAGGCCCATTCACCTTTGAAGCCGCCAAAATCAAAAACCGTGTCATCCGCCGAAAGAAAACTGAGGTCCATGCGTTTGGCTTCGCCATTTTCGCGGCGAAATTTATAAAAAGCGGTCCAAAAAACCTTGCGCCATGGTTCCTGCCACAAGCGATAGTAATGCATCGGAGACAATTTCACTGGATTGGTATCCTTTTCCAACTCATCCGCTTTATACGGTTTATCCTATGGTATTTAATAGCCTAAATAAGCATGCTAGATGGTTTTGCGCGCGAATAAGCGCGGGAAGGTGGGCCAATGATTTCAACACGGATACGCGGTGGATTGGGTAACCAGTTGTTTCAATATTGCGCTGGTCGGGCGTTGGCGTTGCGCCATGATGTTGATGTGTCTCTGGATGTGCGTGACTATGATCGTGCTAACGCATTCAAGGTGGGTTTGGGGCATTTTGGGGTGCGAACCATACCTGCAGAACGATTGCCTGTTGGTCGCGAGGATGGGATCGCCAAAGCCTTGCTGAAAGTTGTGAAAGGCGGTGCTTTGCGGAGTTACCGAGAGGCATCGCTTGGGTATGATTTAGCCTTTGCTGATTTGCCAGATGAGACGCATCTAAAGGGTTATTGGCAGAGCGAAAGATACTTCACAGATTTTGAAGATCAAATTCGCGACGATTTGCGGATTGTTACCAAGCCGTCCCAAGAAAATGTGGATATGTTGGCAGAGATACAAGGATGTAACGCAGTTTCTTTGCACCTTCGACGTGGTGATTACGTCAGCAACGCGAAATTCAACGCGGCGCATGGAACCTGTGATTTGGACTATTACGCGCGGGCGGCGGCATTTGTCGCACAGCGGGTTGGTGATCCCGTGATTTATGCCTTTTCAGATGATCCTGCGTGGGTGGCAGAGAATTTGAAACTGCCGTTTGAGATGCGGTTCGTTGGGCACAATGATGGCGACACGAATTACGAAGATTTACGACTGATGTCCGCGTGTCAGCATCATATTATTGCCAATTCGTCGTTTTCTTGGTGGGGGGCCTGGTTGAATCCAAATGCGGAGAAGGTTGTGGCAGCACCAACGCAGTGGTTTGGTGATCCAAAGAAAACGAACCCCGATATTTTGCCCGAAAGTTGGCATCGCGTTTAACGATTTTTGCGGGCTTGTTTCATTTTTGCGGCGCGAAGTTCGATGTTGGGATTTAGTGCGAGCAAGGCCGAGCGGAGCAAAAATAGCGGAACTGAACCGCGTGATCCTTTTTCAGGCCATAGGGAGCGTTCTGCGCGAATTAGCCGTGGTTCTTGATCGTTGGGCAAGTGGGCTTTGTCTTTCGCTAACCGCGCGATCAAGCCCATAATGTTAAAGTCATGCAGGATAAGGTCTCGCGTCTTGGCTAGTGTATCTTTGCGCTGATCCGAGAGGTTATCTTTGCGGGCCTGCATCATCGCATTGATTGCCGCGTCGGGTTCGTCAAGATTTATCGGAACAATGCTGTCAGCGGGCAGTTCGTCTTGGACGTTTACGCAGCCTGCATAAAATGGCAGCGCCCAGCACAGGAGTGGATCAGAAAGCTTTTCCGTCCAGCTGTATTTGCCCGCGCCGTTTTCGAGCGCGAGGTGGTATTTATGGGGCAGCATCGCATCCATTTTGTCGGCAATCGGTTTGTGTCCACGTCCATATAGCGCGATGTGATCGGGAATTTTTTCTTTTAATATTTCAATGAAGGCGAGCCGTTTACGGTGATATTCAGTGCTGGCTTTCGTGGACGTAACGATTGAAATTTTGTCGTCTTTTGGTGGGGATTGCAACGCTTTGAAGTGGTCATACCCAAGAGCGGCATCGAGGTTTTCAAAATCCACACCAACAAACCAAATGGAACAATAATTGTGATCAATTCGCTGTGTCGTGAGTTGTTTTTCGCCCGGCGCAATGACGGTGCCGAATTGATTGAGGAATGCCGCTGAATAGGGATGAATATCTTCGGGCTCACCCGCAAGAAAAATCGTACGCATTTTGGGGAGCGTCGTCGGGATCGACCAAGAGGCACGGGTGTAGACCACTAGCATGTCTGCATTTTGATCGATGTCTAGGCCAATTGTAAAACGTACGCCTTCAAGCTCGGGCCGCTTGCTTGGCGTTTGCTTAAGCCAAAGGCGGAGATCAATGTCCGTGAAAATATGTACGTGGAGGGTCATTTTCTTGCGTCCTGAATATCGGTTCGGATATCTTTCCTAAATTCTTTGAATTCTTGCTGCACTGCCTTTTTGATGCTGTCCAGTGCAATGATCAGTAAGGGAGCGGTAAATGCTCCGAGGCCTGAAAAAATGAGGACGACGGGGCCAATTTCTCCTAGGTTCGAAGTTGGGATAATTGCGCTTGCTGACAGGGTCGATGCGACGATGAGCAATGCAGCCTTTTTACGCGTGAAGAAGATCATGGGAGATTGTTAGTCTTTGGTGGGCTTGGGGGCAAACACAACCGCATGGATCGAAAAAAGGCCCCGCGTTTCTGCGAGGCCTTTCTGATTTTTCTATTTGAAAAGATTTACTCTTCGCCAGCGATTTCTTCGCCAGTTTCTTGGTTTACAACCTTCATGGACAGGCGAACCTTACCACGATCATCAAAGCCCATGAGCTTAACCTTCACGGATTGACCTTCAGAGACAACGTCTTTGGGGTGGCTTACGCGCTCGTTGGCCATTTGGGATACGTGTACAAGACCGTCCCGTTTGCCAAAGAAGTTTACGAATGCGCCGAAATCCATAACCTTCACAACAGTACCTGTGTAGATTGTACCTTCTTCTGGTTCTGCCGCGATGGACATGATCATTTCGCGGGCAGCTTCGATTTGTGCGCCGTTGGAAGATGCGATCTTGATCACGCCGTCGTCGTTGATATCGACTTTTGCGCCAGATGTTTCAACGATTTCACGGATCACTTTACCACCGGAACCGATCACTTCGCGGATTTTTTCCGGGTTGATCTGGATGGTTTCAATGCGCGGTGCATGCTCAGAGAAGGAACCAGTCTCGGACAAGGCTTTGTTCATTTCTTCAAGGATGTGCAGACGGCCGTCTTTGGCTTGGTCGAGCGCTTTTTCCATGATCTCGGTGGTGATGCCAGCAACTTTGATGTCCATTTGCAGGGACGTGATGCCGTTTTCTGTACCAGCCACTTTGAAGTCCATGTCGCCGAGGTGATCTTCGTCGCCGAGGATGTCTGTCAGCACGGCGTATTTGCCGTCGTCTTCAAGGATCAAGCCCATCGCGACACCAGCAACCGGTGCTTTGAGTGGAACGCCAGCGTCCATCATGGACAAGGAACCACCACAAACAGATGCCATTGAAGAGGAGCCGTTGGATTCTGTGATCTCGGACACAACGCGAATTGTGTACGGGAAATCAGTTGGAGCAGGTAGAACGGCTTGCAATGCGCGCCATGCCAATTTGCCGTGACCAATTTCGCGACGACCTGGGCCAAAGTTACGGCCCGTTTCACCAACAGAATAGGGAGGGAAGTTATAGTGCAGCAGGAAGTTCGAGCGGAACATGCCTTGCAACGAGTCGATCATCTGCTCGTCGTCGCCTGTGCCCAAAGTTACAACAGCCAACGCCTGAGTTTCGCCGCGTGTGAACAAGGCGGAACCGTGTGTCCGTGGCAGAAGGCCAGTTTCACCAACGATTGCGCGAACAGTTGAAAGATCACGACCGTCGATGCGTTTGCCAGTGTTGACGATGTCACCACGAACAACCGAGCTTTCCAGCTTTTTCATGGCTGTGGACAAGTTTGTGTCTTCGAGTTCTTCTTCGGACAGGCCTGCTTTGATCACATCACGAGCAGCAGAGATCGCAGTTGTGCGTTCCTGTTTGTCTGTGTTGCCAAACGCTGCGCGCATGTCTTTTTCGCCAAGCGCGGTGATTTTTGCCAAGATTTCTGAGTAGTCAGGTGCTTGGAAGTCAAACGGCTCGTTTGCACAATCTTCGGCCATGTCGATGATCAGGTCGATCACTGGTTGAATCGCTTTGTGTGCAAATTGAACAGCGCCGAGCATTTCTGCTTCGGAGAGTTCGTATGCTTCGGATTCAACCATCATAACAGCGTCTTTTGTACCAGCGACAACAAGGTCGAGGCGCTGTTCAGGATTGTTACGCAGTTCATGCATGTCGTCCACGGATGGGTTCAACACGTATTCACCGTTAACGTAGCCAACACGACAGTTGGCGATTGGGCCCATGAAAGGAGCGCCAGACAGTGTAAGCGCAGCAGATGCGGCGATCATTGCAACCATGTCTGGGTCATTTTCCAGATCGTGGGACAATACTGTCAATGTAACCTGTGTTTCGTGTTTAAAGCCCGGAACAAACAGAGGGCGGATCGGACGGTCGATCAAGCGTGCTGTCAGTGTTTCTTTTTCTGTTGGGCGTGCTTCACGCTTAAAGAAACCACCTGGGATTTTACCCGCAGCGTAATATTTTTCTTGGTAGTTTACGGTCAGCGGGAAGAAATCCAGCCCCGGTTTTGGTTTTTTGTCGAAAACGACGGCACACAAGACAGATGTTTCACCCAAAGTGGCGATGACTGTGCTGTCTGCTTGGCGGGCGATTTTGCCCGTTTCCAGAGTGAGCGTTTCACCGCCCCATTCGATTGATTTTTTGACTACGTCAAACATACTTTTTCCATTCTAGGCTAAGGGGCCTTCCCGTTAGCCATGTTGTGTATCGGACGCCATATTGCGTCCCGCCCCGTATCATCGTTTGCGGTGGTGGGGCCATAACACCGCATTTCAGATGACGCGCGTTTACAGGAGGTTGTGTAGAAAGGGAAGTGGGTCGTAATAAACTGGGCCAATGTGGCGCAATCAGGATGTGTATTGCGGATTTTGGGCAGACGGCATGAAGGCATAGATTACAGAGGGGATCAAAATCAACAGTGCCATGCTGCCAAATGCGATTTGGTAACTGGATTCTGCGTCCAGAGTATTGGTGGATTGAATGATGATACCAAAGAGGATTTGGAACGTCGGGATCGCGGCGACCGCGATGATTGTATAAAGGCTGGAAGCGCGACCAATAGCGGCGTCTGGTACCACGTCGCGAAGTTGAGCGATGAGTGGAACGTAGAATTGTTGGGAAAAGATCATCATAAACAGAAGGGCGGCGGCGGGATAAAGCGGGAGGTCATTTGTGAAGGTGATAATGAGCAGGCAAATGATAGAAATGAGTGATGCAGTGAGAATGACAGTGTAACGCGAAATGCTGGAATATCGGTCGATAAGGCCAAAAACCGTGCCTGATGTCATCGTAGCGCAGAAGAACAACATTTGGAACAGTCCCGTGTCATTGAGCGAGAGGCCGTGGACTGCTTTGAAGTAGGGACCGCCCCAGAGGCCTGTTATGCAGGTGATTGGCGCCCATGTCACGAACGCCATCAGAAGGATCGGGTGTAAGTTTTTGTCGCTAAGGAGATTGAGGAAGCTGATGTGTGTTTTGGGCGTATTGGGTTTTTCAGCGGGTTCTTTTTGGGCGGTGGCGAAGATTACGAGCGCGAGAACTGATGTGAAGATGGCCAAGCCGATGTACACGTTAGTCCAGCCAAAACGGTTGATGACAAAAGCGAGAGGGTAGGTCGCGAACAGCCCGCCGACCCCGCCAAGCGTGACCATTAGCCCGTTGAGAAAGCCGAATTGGTTCGCAGGGAAGTTGCGCGCCAGCAGCATGTACATGCCGACGCCGCCGACAGACAGGCCTGCACCAAGGACAATGCGTGCGATGATTAGGCCGATAAAGGAGTTGGCGTAGATGCAGGTAAGCGTGCCTAGGGCTAGGATCAGCAGGAATGCACTGATTATTAAGCGCGGGCCGTATTTATCAAGCAACGTGCCGATAAAACCCTGTGCGACGATGTTGACGATGAAAATGACCGAAATTACAAAGCCGAGCTGATCCGCGCTTAGGGCGAATTGTTCTTGCCAGACTGGGGCAACGATCGCGCCTGCTGCGCGGTGAAACTGGCCCATTCCAAACAGAAACACGCATGTCGTGAGAACGACCAGAGATTGTAGGCTGAGGAGGGTGCGATTAGTGGGCATTCGGGTAGGGTATCTGTGGATTTGAGGGCATGCAATGCGGGTTTGCCTAGGATGATAGATGCGTTAGGTCTGGGTGAAATTCAAAAAACGTGGATCAAATTGTGACAGATTTTCAGGACAAAACGGCGAAAGCAACTGGGGCGATGCGAACATTGTTTGAAATGACGCCGTTGCAGCGAAACGATCATCTTTCCCAAAGGTTTGATGCGGATATTTGGCTGAAGCGCGAAGATTTATCGCCCGTGCGATCTTACAAAATTCGCGGCGCGTTCAATGCGATTAGCAAAGTTTTGGCCACGCGGGCTGATCAGCAATTGTTTGTTTGTGCCAGCGCGGGAAATCATGCGCAGGGCGTGGCATTTGTGTGCAAACATTTCGGAGTGAAGGGCGTGATTTACATGCCTGTGACGACACCACAGCAAAAGATCATGAAGACGAAGATGTTTGGTGGCGATCAGATTGAGGTGGTTCTGATCGGGGATTTCTTTGATGATACGCTGGCAGCGGCACAGGCGTATTGCGCGGCTGAGGGCGGCCATTTCTTGTCGCCCTTTGACGATATCGATGTGATTGAGGGGCAATCCTCGGTTGCGATGGAGATTGCTGAGCAGTTGGGTAAAACGCCTGAGGTGATTGTATTGCCAGTTGGAGGGGGCGGGTTGTCAGCTGGAGTTGTTTCGTACTTTGGTTTGGATGCGTTAGAGTATGTGTTTGTAGAACCCAAAGGCGGGATGAGTTTGGCGGCGGCCGTTGAAAACAAGGGGCCGCTTACGTTGGGAATTGTCGACAACTTTGTGGATGGCGCTGCCGTTGCGCGGATCGGTAGCCGTAATTTTGCGGTCTTGAAGGACGTGCAATCAAACCAAATAAAAGCGATTCCAGAGGACCGATTATGTTCAACCATGATTGAAATGTTGAATGTCGAGGGGATCGTTCTGGAACCTGCTGGCGCTTTATCCATTGATGTTTTGGGTGATATTGCTGACCAAATCAAAGGCAAGACAGTTGTTTGCGTTTCGTCGGGCGGGAATTTCGATTTCGAACGACTGCCAGAAGTGAAGGAACGGGCGCAGCGTTATTTAGGACTGAAGAAGTATTTCATTCTGAGATTGCCACAACGGCCTGGTGCACTGAAAGATTTTCTTGGGATGCTGAGTGAGAGCGACGACATTTCGAGGTTTGAATATTTGAAAAAATCTTCGCGAAATTTTGGGACAGTGCTGATTGGGATTGAAACCGATGATCGAGCTAATTTTGATCAGTTGGTGATGCGAACGGCCAAGGCGGGGTTCGCATTGCGCGATATCACCGATGACACGGCGATTGCGGAATTCCTCGTTTGAACGAAAAAGCGCCCGTGCTTTGCAGGACGGGCGCTTAATTCTTACCAGCAAGCCTTTCAAAAAGGCCTAAACTTGGATTTAGCGGCGAATGCCGAGGCGTTTGATCAGGTCCTGATAGCGCGCATCGTCTTTTGCCTTTGTGTAGTCCAACAACTTACGACGCAGGGCAACCATCTTCAAAAGACCACGACGACCGTGGTTGTCTTTTTTGTGGGTTTTAAAGTGCTCTGTCAGCGTAGAGATGCGGGATGTCAGGATAGCAACCTGTACTTCAGGGGAACCAGTGTCGCCCTCTTTGGTTGCGTATTCTTTCATCAATTGAGCTTTAAGCTCTGGAGTAATCGACATCGGGGTCTCCTTTATCAGTTAAAGGGTTATGGCGCAGGCCGGGATGTCGTCCAGCAAGGCCCGTGGAGTATCCGCAATTAGGCGGATGGGGGTCTTTAGGCGCAATTGAGAGGAAAGGGAAGAGAAAATTCGGTGAATTGCGATGCCCCATAAATAGACGTTGTATTAACCATGATGAAGATAACTTTGGAAGTTAACCATTTGTTTCTGTTATCCGCATACCTAAATAGTTCGAGTAAATGGGGCGCTACTAGCAAGATTTGGTTTCAAAGCTACGCTTAGAGGATGTGATTATGTTAGAGATTTTGATCCTTTCAATACTAGGGTTTGCAGGCACTGCGATTGGCGGATTAGTCACTTCAGATGATGAGGGTAACGCTGCTGTTGATGAAGAAGATGCTGGCTCTGACGCCGCAGACGATCTGAGCGGTGATCTTTTGTTGGAGACGCTAGAAACTGAAATCCCAATTGATCCTGTTGTCGGCGAGCAAGTGGGTGTTGATGTGCTGATTGGTAGCGACCAAGACGATGTGTTGACGGATTGGACCGGAAGCAACGAGATGTATGGCGGTGACGGCGATGACACGTTGCAAGGAGGGTTTGACGTTGGCGAACTTAGCGAGCTGCACGGTGATGCTGGGAACGACGTGATCACAGATGGTGCATCCGATGCGATCATCTTTGGCGGTGAAGGTGATGATAGTATTGTTTCAGGCCACGGTGTCTCTGATATTTATGGCGGCGCGGGTGATGATGCAATTAGTACTGGGATAGACACGGATGTGATTCATGGTGATGCTGGGAATGATACGATTACGGCAATTGGTACCGATACTGAAGGCGAAGTTGACGAAGTTTACGGCGGTGAGGGCGATGACACGTTGCAAATACGTGGCGCGACAGAAGCTTACGGTGGTGAAGGTGCGGACACATTTACAGGCTATTTCAATACCTGGGTAGATGAAGCGCCGACCGTGTTGGATTATAACGCCGCTGAGGACCAGCTAGAGGTGGATATTTACGCTCACGAAGGTGTCCAAGAATTAGACGATTTTGACATCAATGTTCAAGATTTTGAAGATGGTAGCGGCGCGTCGATTTACGTCGATGGAATCGAAGTGATGCGCATTCCAGGAGCGCAAGGTTTGGACCTAGCGGATGTGCAGTTGAACCTAGTTTAACGCCCACGCTTCAATCCGATAATATTCGAAACAAATAGTGTTGTTAACACGATTGCTCCTCCGATCAGCGCATATTTTCCCGGATTTTCTCCAACGACGTACCAAACTAGTAAGGGCGCAAGGACAGCCTCGAGAAGGAGAAGAAGCGACACCTCTGATGCTGTGATGTATCGCGGACCCAGTGACATAAGTGCGGTACCCAAAGGGACAAACATTGCACCGAGTATGATCAACATGCCCCATTCAAGTTGGGACAATGTTTCAAGTTGAGCAAATGGCAGGCAGATTAGCGCTGTAAGCCCGTAACCAAGCGCTGTGGCCGGGACCATCGAAACGTCTCTTGCTGAACGTGCCGTTGTGAATGCAAAGGCAAGCGTAGCTGCCGCGCACAAAGCTATCGCATCACCGAACAAGGACGATTGTCCGCCTGCGTGTGAGCCTGCAGCAATTATTGCAATACCAATGAGTGCAAAAGACGTCGTCCAAATCATACGGGGAGAAAACCGTTCGCCAAGAAATCCCCAACTGGCAAGCGCGGCAAAGACTGGTGACGTGCTGACAATAAAAAGTGCATTGGCGACTGACGTCAAACGTAGGCCGTAGATAAAACAGAAAGTCGCGATACACAAAAGGAAACCATACTGCAGTCCAGCGCGCCCCAATTTTTGATAGGCGTCAAGGGTTTGCCCACGGTGCTGCATCAGCGTGAACAAGAAAATCATGACCGCAGCAAGGCCTGAGCGCACAAGAAGAAATGTAAGGCCATCTGTTTCTACCAGCCGGACAACGAGACTGTCCGGAATAACTGCCAAAACGCCGACGCTGGTTAGGATCAAACCCTTGGATTGATCTTTCATTTTTGACCAAACAAGATTTTGCGTTCCGCATCGGTGTGGGGACGATTAGGGCGGCTTTCTTTGCCCAATGATACACCTCTTTGCACGGCAGGACGGTCTTTTATCCGCGCGCGCCATGCGATTACATTTGGAAACTCGTCTAAACTCAATCCCATTGCTTTGCCGATCAATACCCAAGGCCAGCACATCATGTCAGCAATGGAGTAGTCATCAACGATATAATCCCGGGCCTCTAACCGCCGTTCTAATACGCCCAGACACCGTGTGTATTCACCAGCATATCGTTTAGCGGCATACCCATCTTTTTCATTATCAGGGGCATAATTGAAAAAGTGGCTGTGTTGTCCAGCCATTGGGCCTTGGTTTCCGGTTTGCCAAAACAACCATTCGAGCGTTTCCTTGCGCTTTATCGGATCGTTCGCGACAAATTTCCCAGTTTTTTCCGCTAAATACCACATGATTGCGCCGCTTTCAAAAACGCTGACTGGGGCATCGTCCACGTCGTGATCAACAATAGCTGGCATGCGGTTGTTTGGGCTAATCGCAAGGAATTCGGGTGTAAACTGTTCACCCCTGCCAATGTGCAACATGTGGGTTGTGTAGGGTAAGCCCATTTCCTCAAGCAAGATAGACACTTTCCATCCATTTGGCGTTGGCCAGAAGTAGAAATCTAAGGGTTTGGTCATGATGTGTGGCCTAGCTTGATTGCGCCATCTTTTGCTAAAGCGGCGATCTCGCCCTCTGAAAGGCCAGCTTCTTGAAGGAGCACGGCAGTATGTTCGCCAAGTGCCGGTGGTGGAATACGTATTTCAGTAGGTGTTTTGGAGAACCGAGGTGCAGCACGGGCTTGGCGCAATTTGCCAGCAGTTGGGTGCTCGTATTCGATGATTGTTTCGTTCGCCTGAACTTGTGGATGCACACGCATTTCGCGGCGATGTAAAACAGGCGCGCAAGGAACGTCGTTTGCCTCAAGTTGGTCCAACCATTCCTGGGTCGTTCGGGTGCGTAAAACATCTTGTGTCAGGCTCAAGCGATCGTCGATGTTTTTACCGCGTAACGCAGCAGTTTTGAAACGTGGGTCATCGACAAGTTTGGGCATTTCAAACGCGCGCGAAAGGTTCGCCCATTCTTTGTTTGATTGAACGGCAACCGAAATGTAACCATCTGCAGTTTCGTATATTAGATCGATAAAACTTTGTGCATTTTCCTGCGCGAATTCATTGCCCACAAATGTGTGCCCGCCCATGTCTGATCCCCATAAGAACGAAATCACTGTATCGAGCATCGAGAGTCTTATGTGCTGTCCAGTGCCTGATCGTTCTCGGTGAAATAGCGCAGCGGATATCGCCTGGGAAGCGGCATAACCTGTGAGTTTGTCTGGTAGAATTGTCCGCACGAGGCGAGGGCGATTTTGATCAGAGCCTGCCTGCACAGTGGTAAGCCCAGATAGGGCCTGCACCAATGGATCGTAAACTGGTTTTTGGGCATAAGGACCTACTTCGCCAAACCCAGAAATGGACACATAAATGATGTCGTCCTTGATTTTGCGACAGGCCATTTCACCGACACCAATTCGCTCCGCTACCCCTGGGCGAAAATTCTGAACAATTACATCGGCTGTTTTAACAAGCGTATGGAAAGCCGCGAGACAGCGTTTATCTTTTAGATCCAAAGTCAGAGATCGTTTGTTGCGATTGTTGTTTACGAAAGAAGCCGACATCCCTGCGTGACGTGTGGAGACCATTCGAGTGTGGTCGCCATTCTCAGGGGTTTCAATTTTGATCACATCCGCGCCTTGGTCGGCAAGGATCATTGTGGTCGTGGGGCCAGATATCATCGAGGTTAAATCTAAGATGCGAATGCCGTCAAACAGGGATGCCATATAGCTGCCTTATTGTTGAGAGGTTGTCGGCAGTTCATTAGAAAACAACGAAGTTAGCAAGCGTTGCTATCGCTTATCGTGCGGTTAAGACAATCTCGATCCACCCATTTTCAGTTGCGTCTGAAAACGATTTTGCATTGATCAAACCATTCGCTGAGACTTTGGTGCCGCCAAATCTACCGTTTGTGATCAAACTTTGAGCGACTGATAATGCGCGGTTTTGGCTTAGAAACCATGCTTCATCTGTTTTGCCTGTACCATAACTGTCGACTCGGATTATCCATTCAATCCCGTCAGGAATCCGCGATGTCGTATCTTTCAGGATGGCTGCAACTTCGTTTAGTTTTACGCCATTAGATTTTTGCAGTTTTGCGGAATTCTTCGAAAACAGAATGCTGGAAGGGATAAGAATGCGATCTGTCGAGGTGGTCGTATCTGCGTTTGGTACTGAGGGTGCGAGCAAATTGCGCATCTCTGCGTTTAAGTTCGCGACAATGGCCGCGGCTTCGATCGAGCGCTTCTTCTGGTCAACGCGGAGGGTCGCTTGTGCGGTATTCAGGGCGATTTGGGCTCGATCAACATTAGATTGAAGATCGGACAATTTGTTTGAAGCGGTGGTTTGTTTTGCAGAAAAATCCTGCATTGTCAGAGATTCGTTTTGCAAAATTGCCTGTTGAGCTTCTAGTTCGCTTTGGGCGGCATTCAACCCTTCGGTGATTTGGGCGATCAAATTGTTTCGGGCGTCGATTTTTACTTTGCGTTCTGCTTGATGCTTTTTGAATGCTGCATCTGCCGCGGCAAATTTTTCGTAATAGCTGGTTTCAGAAATTTTCGCATTTTCAAGCTGCTCGTCGGCCGTTAACAAGCGTTCGCCGACTGCGATTTGTCGCTTTCTAGTTGCGGCAAGCGCAACTTTTGCCGCTGCTTCGGATTTACGGGCATTTTCTGCCTGAGAGACGGCGTCTTTAAAGAAATCGGTATCCAAGTCGGACTCGTTACCATCTTCTCCCTCAGAGATTACCAACTGTGCGGATTTGAGCTTCAACGAGGACTTCTGCAGCGCTTACGGCTGCCTGGGCAGCTGCTGCGGCAGATTTAAGTTTGTCAGCGGTGGAGCGAAGCTTTTCATGTTCGATTTTCATGGCTTCGATATTTTGACGAAGTGTTTCAGATGTTGTGATGACCGTATTTAGGTCGGTTTGGCTTTTGACTAAAGCAGAAGACAGTTCTTGGCCCTTTGGATCTGCATCTGATGTATCGACTTGCGATAGCTTCTTTTTTGCCCCCGCCACCTTTAGGACAGCACTGCTTAACCCTTCTTTGGCGGCGTCAATTTTGGCTTGTTGAGCGTTGGCACCTTGCGTCAGTGCTTCAGTCTCTTTTTCATATTTCGTTTGTGTTTCTAGTGCCGTTTCAAGCGCGTCCCGTTTGTTTTGCCAATCAGATATCAAGGCATTATGTTCAGAAATCGGGGCGGGTGTTAGATTAACCGATTGTGCGAGCGCGCTGTTTGGTAAAGCTGAAGAGAATAGCACCACAAGAGCCAGTGTTAGCATCGAAACCAAAGGGTGTTTTATTTGAGAAAAAAGATGTGTCACGCGAACTATTCCACTCTGATAACATTTGGGTCTTGGCTGGGGTATTTGTAAGCGCCGATTTAATTGGCGAGCGCTTTGTTTTGTGTTTGTCACACCGTGATTTTGATGAATTACAAACGACAATATATGCCCCGTTCATTTCCTTATCCTTTCAGTAGACAGGTTTTGATAGAGCGTCAACGAATGCAAACCACATATAGATACATAGAGAATTTCTGGGGCAAAGATCGCTAAGCCAACAACATCTTGTAGTTGATTTGGAGTTTTTTGATGAAATGTAGGTTGAAATTGCTCCAATTTGAGAATCATCAAGAATTGAGGGAAATAAAGAATAGCCTGAGTTTAAGTTCCATATGCTGCCGGTGGCAGTTTCAGCGGGAATGCTCGAAAAATAGACACAAAAATGGAAAATTTACCTGTCAACTACTGTTGCTTGTCATCCCCAATACTGGCAACTTACCGCTAAATGTATGGGAGAGCTGAGAGATGATAACTAGATGTTTGATTGCGGCGGGTATTTCGCTTGTATTGGGTGCTGGAACTGTCGCTGCTCAAGGTTGTGGTGGCCTGTATACGATCAAGCGGGGAGATTCCCTGTCGCTGATCGCAGATTCTCAATATAAAGATGCCAAAAAGTGGTCGGCTATCCATCAAAGCAACATCCAGAGCATCGGCAAAAACCCTGATAGCATCCGAGTTGGCCAGAAATTGCGCCTAACGTGCATCGGTGGGTTGCCTCAAGGGCTGGAAGGCGGGACAGAACAAACCGCTGCAAGCTCGATTGATGATACGGCTGTGGTCAAAACATCCAATAGCGCATCCGCGGCTGTTTAAGTTGCAGCAACAAATCGAAAAATCAAACTAGTTACTGCGGACGATTACGCCCCGTTTACTGATCGAAAACTACCTGGCGGTGGTTTGATAACTGAAGTTGTTGATAGCGCGATGAAGAATAACGCGGAAGTCAAAGACTTTGGCATCTACGTCGTTAATAATTGGTCATCCCACTTAGATCCATTGCTGACAGATGCTGTGATGGATTTGGCATACCCGTGGTACAAGCCAGACTGTAAGGCGATGCCAGACAATTGGCGGTGCGAAAATCTCTATTTCTCAGAGCCGATGTTTGAAATTTTGGTCCTACTGTTCACATCAAAAGATCGACCGATCGCGTTTAATTCGGACAAAGACATGGAAGGTAAAACACTTTGTCGCCCGAAAGGGTACTTTACCCATGATCTGGAAGGAAATGGACGCCTTTGGCTGACCAAGGGGTTGGTGAAGCTAGTGCAACCAATCACGATGGCTGATTGTTTTGAAATGCTTGAAGAGGGCAAGATCGACGCGGTTGCGATCAATGAATTCACGGGCCGAACAGCCCTGAAAGATCTTAATCTTGAAGGTAAAGTAGACATTGTTCAATCGCGTCCTTTGTCGATTGAAGGCTTGCATGTTGTGGTTGGCAAATCGCACCCACAAGCAGAAGAAATGTTAAACTTGATCAATGCAGGGCTATCTGGCCTGAAAGATTCAGGTGATTATCAAAAAATTATCGACAGCCACATGACGCGGATTTGGGAGAGCTTTTAGGAGCGAGATAATCCAAGCTGTGTTCGGGGAGACGTTATGCTGAGACGATGGATTTTAAGTGGTGTGTTGGCATCTATTGCCGGCACTTCGATGGCACAAGAAGACTGTGGGCAAACGTATGTTCTGAAAAAGGGCGATACGCTTTTGTCTGTTGCGCAGGAGTATTATCAAGACCGCGGGAAATGGTCGGTTATCTATTACGCCAATGAGGAAGCATTGGGCGGAAATCTGGTTGATTTGCCAGAAGGCGTGACGTTGGACGTTCCTTGTATTGATGGTCAAAAACCAATTGTTGCTGCCATGCAGGCAGAAGAGCAACCTGTTGTGAAGGATGAAGAGCCCGTGGCGAAAACGGAACCGGTTCAGACGTTGCAGGCTGATCCAACCCCTTTGTTGCAAGATAACGCAGATATAAAGTTACTGACAGGATCGAACTACGCGCCATTTACCCAGCAAGATTGGCTTGGTGGTGGGATGTTTACTGAATTGGTAAATGCGTCTTTTGAATCCGCACCAAGTCCGCTGCCGTTTTCAGTTACTTGGGAAAACGATTGGTCAAAACATCTGTTTCCACTGTTGGATGAAAAGAAATTCGATATGGGATTTCCTTGGATTCGCCCGAACTGCGATGCTGACCCCAAGAACGAACGTTGCGTCAATTTCCACTTTTCTGAACCTGTGTTTGAGGTTCTCGAATTGTTGTTTGCGAAAGCTGATAGCAAACTAGGCTTTTATGATGACTCTGATATTCACGGGGCATCTATTTGTCGCCCGACCGGCTATTTCATCCATGACCTTGAAGAAAACGGGCGGCTATGGCTGACAAATAATTTGATTGATTTGGTGCGCGCCGACAGCCCGGCCGATTGTTTCAAAATGTTGACTGATGGCAAAGTTGATTTTGTATCTGCCAACGAATTTTTAGGGCCAAGCACTATTGCTGAAATGGGGAAAACGGGCGCATTTAAAGCTATGGAGCGTGCGCTTTCGACATCCAGTTTGCATGTGGTTATTTCCAAAAATCACTGGCGTGGCACGACGAACCTGTATCGGTTCAATGCTGGCTTAGAGAAATTGAAAAAAACGCCTCGCTATAGTCAGATCGTTGACCGACACTGGAAGGTGTTTCGTGACAGCTTGAAATAATCTCGGGACGTTCAAAAAGGTATTAGGCCTTTTGATGTCTAGCCCGTGCGCCCCGTTCAATGGCGGCACCTGCGAGACGATCAATGAATAGCTCGTAGCGAATTTCTTCTAAGAAGCGGAGTTCACCTTCACGAAGAAGGCCATCAGCAGCAGCGACATCACAACATAACGCATAAGCGGTTTCATTGAACTTTTCTGGCATCGCGGCCCGAACGAGACCAAAGAGCGCATCAAGCCCGTCTTCATCTTCGAGGATATCGAACACGGTTTGCGAGATAATGGTCATTCGATCAGCATCATAACTCGCGAAAATAGGTAAATGATCTACTACACGCTGGATCGACAGTAATTCTAGCGTTCGAACGCGCGCATCAGACACAGAGGTCGAGACCATAAGCGCGATAAGCGCATCTTGTAGGGTCCATGGGCTTTCGTTGAGGTCATCTGTTGTCATCTGATTGGCCTTTGGTGGTTATTCTACGCGATAATATTGACGCTTGGGGGCAGGAGCAATAGGGAGTGCGTCAGACACCTATTAAAACTGGAATGTAATATGTCCGATCTCCGTGATCTTGCGATGAGCTCTAAAGCGTGGCCCTTTGAAGAAGCCCGTAAGATTTTGAAGCGGTATTCGAATGGTGCGCCTGAAAAAGGCTATGTTTTGTTTGAAACAGGGTATGGGCCGTCTGGTCTACCGCATGTCGGTACGTTTGGTGAGGTTGCGCGGACAACTATGATCCGTCGCGCATTCGAAGTGTTGTCAGACATTCCGACGCGGTTGATCTGTTTTTCGGATGATTTGGATGGAATGCGCAAAGTGCCTGGAAATGTTCCTAATCCAGAGTTGTTGGAAGAGCATTTGCAACGCCCTTTAACCTCCGTGCCAGATCCGTTTGGAACACACGAGAGTTTTGGTGCGCACAACAATGCCAAGCTGAATAGCTTTTTGGATGCATTTGGATTTGAATACGAGTTCATCAGCTCGACCGAGTATTACCGATCAGGCAAGTTTGACGATGTCTTACTGCAAGCCTGTGAAAAATACGACGATGTGATGAAGGTGATGTTGAAGTCTCTGCGTGAAGAACGTCAGGGCACCTATTCAATCTTTCTACCGATCCATCCTGAAACAGGACGTGTTTTGTACGTGCCGATGAAAGACGTCGACGGAAAGAACGGAACAATCACGTTTGATGATGAAGACGGCAAGGAATTCACGCTGCCTGTGACAGGTGGGAATGTGAAACTGCAATGGAAGCCCGATTTTGGCGCACGTTGGGCGGCGCTGGATGTGGATTTTGAAATGTATGGCAAAGACCATTCTACCAATACACCGATCTATGACCGTATCTGCGAAATTTTGGGCGGCAAAAAGCCTGACCACTTTGTTTATGAATTGTTCTTGGACGAACAGGGTCACAAAATTTCTAAAACGTCGGGAAATGGAATTTCGATTGATGAATGGCTGACCTATGCATCAGCTGAATCGTTGTCGTATTTTATGTACCTGAAGCCGAAGACAGCAAAGCGGATGCATTTCGATGTGATTCCAAAAGCGGTAGACGAGTATCACCAACAATTGCGAGCCTTTGCGACACAGGATACCGCTGCAAGGTTGAGCAATCCTGTTTTTCATATTCATGGGCTCAATGTTCCGGCCAGTGACATGGTTGTGCCGTTCTCGATGCTCTTGAATTTGGCCTCTGTTTCATCGGCTGAAACCAAAGATGCGATGTGGGGTTTCATCAACAAATATGCGCCTGATGCGTCCCCTGCTGGCAATCCAAGTTTGGACGCGGCTGCTGGGTTTGCGGTGCGGTACTATCATGACTTTGTGAAGCCGCAAAAGCAGTTCCGAACACCTTCGGATCAAGAACGTGCGGCATTCGCAGATTTGGCGGCAGCATTGCGCGATACTAATGTTGCCAAAGCAATGATCGACAAAAAGAACGCCGCAATGGGCAATGACGAGCCGCCTGTTGAAGCATTGGACCTGACAAACGCAGATGACCTGCAATCAATTGTGTTTGCGGTTGGCAAAAACCACGGGTTTGAACCGCTGCGCCATTGGTTTACTGCGATTTATGAGGTTCTTTTAGGTGCGTCTCAGGGCCCGCGTTTCGGTGGTTTCATTGCATTGTACGGTGTAAACGAAACCATCGCTTTGATTGATGCCGGACTTAACGGCGAGTTGGTGTAGATGTTACGCGCCTTCAGACCAAAGATGATGCGAACCCAAGCAGGCCAGAAATAGCCAGCACCCAAAGAAGGTTCATGTGGCGCACGAGCAGTAAGTAGCCACTCAGGATCGCCAAGGCGACGACTATTGGGTTTATGCTGATAATGGTGGGGAGCCAGAGCGTAAAGACCCCGGTTTGTTGTAGTGTGACCTCGCCAAAAAAGACGTGAAGTGCGAACCAAACTGATAGGTTTAGGATTACGCCAACGACTGCTGCGGTGATCGCATTTAGCGCGCCGCGTAATCGCGGTTGGGCGCTGATCCATTCTACGTAGGGCGCCCCCGCAAATATCCACAAAAAACAGGGTGTGAATGTGACCCACAGTGTGATGCCTGCCGCCAAGATGGCAGTGGGCCATCCAGCGTTGGCATACCCCGCGAGGAAACCGACGAATTCAGTTACAAGGATCAATGGTCCAGGGGTGGTTTCAGCCAATCCAAGGCCATCCATCATTTGCCCCGCCGTGAGCCACTCTTTTGCCGTAACCACATCCTGACCCATGTAAGCGAGAACGGCATAGGCACCGCCGAATGTGACCGTTGCGAGTTTTGAAAAGAAGTAGGCGATTTCGGTTAAGATTGAGGCAGGCAAAAGCGCATCAAGAGCCAAAATCGGGACCCACCAAATCGCGATCCATATTGCTACATTTCTCAGAGTTTGGCTCAGCGAATGAGTTTCGGTGGATGGAACTGTTTCGTCAGCAGGAGAAGATACGAATAGGCCGAACAGCCCGGCGACAAGAATAATCAGTGGGTAGGGCAGGTTTAGAAAAAAGATGGCGATGAAGGCGAGCGCCGCGAGTACCCAATGAGACGTATTCTGGAGGGCTTTCGTGGATACCCGTAGAAGTGCCTCGATGACGATGATTACAACGGTTGCTTTGATGCCAAGAAAGATTGCTTCGACGGAAGGGAGTTGACCAAAATGGATGTACAGCGTTGCAAGTGCTAGGATGACACATGCGCCTGGCAGCACGAACAGCAGGCCTGCAATTATGCCCCCAAGCGTACCATGAAGCCGCCAACCTGCAAATGTTGCGAGTTGCATTGCTTCTGGTCCTGGTAACAACATGCAAAAGCTAAGGGCATTTAGGAACTGGCGTTCTGAGAGCCAATTTCGCACCTCGACGACCTCTTTGTGCATCAATGCGATTTGCCCGGCGGGGCCGCCAAAGGACAAAAAGCCAATTTTGGCCCAAACTTTGGTGGCTTCGGAAAGGGATGGCGTGCTCATTTCGCATCTTCCCAAATATGGGTTTCACCTGTTGCATCGCGGGCCCAACGATACAGGGCGTCGTACAGGTGTAGGCCTTGCTCCAATTGTTCAAGGTCGTCGCGGTACATGCGTGACACGCCGAGAGAGAGCGCGAGAAGGCCTGCTGCTTCTGGTTCGGCAGCGAGCGTATCGGTGTCTGCGGCGCGGACAATGCGCGCGACGTGGTTAAGGGCAGGCAGATCGAGGCCGAACCCTTTGATCATTGCGTCAAAGGTGCATTCGCCGTCTTTGTGGGTCCAATCGCAATCGGGCACATCAAAGGCGATGGCGTCGAATTTTTCGGCGACTGCGTTCACTTGGCTTGCGGCAACGAAGAGGAACCGGGCCGTTGGATCAATGAACCGACGAATGAGCCAAGGGCACGCGATGCGGTCAATTTTTGGTCGGTGACGTGTAACCCAAAGGCTATTTCTGTTTGGTGTTAAATTGGTTGGGATGAGTGGTAAGCCTGCTGCGACCCAAGCGAGGTGCCCCCCTGCAAGCGTCTCGGTAGTGATTCCATGGAGGCGTAACACTGCTGCTGCGCCCTGCGAAAGTTTCAGTCCTTTGTGGCACGTGATAACGACGTTTTTTCCGATCAAAGTCGGCGCAAGTGATTCAATGTCTGAGTGCGGGTGACGCGTGGTGGTTGGGATAACGCGTGGGTCTAATGCGAAATCATCATCTTGGCGTACGTCAATAATGATCTGGCAATCTGGTGTGCCAATGCGGCGAGATAATTGTGTCGTTGTAATTTCATTGAGGGCGGCCATGAAGCATCCTTCCTTGGTTAAGGTGTGTGGATGCGAAACTCTGGCTGTCGCCTCACGGGGCGTTCGCGCTCCCCTTGCCTTGTTGTAACAAAGCGGCGGTTTGGGTCAAGAGGTTTGACGAATTTGATTGGTGAGTTAGGTTGTTGAATTAATGTAGGGGAGAGAAAATATGAAATTTCTTAACACGATGGTGGCGCTGTTCCTGATGGTTTTGCCGCTACAAGCACAACAAGATGAGATAAAATCTGTTATTTCAGGGCAAATTCAATCGCTTTTGAAGGATGATTTTGATACTGCATTCAGCTATGCAGCACCAAACATTAAGCAGATATTCCAAACGCCAGAACGGTTTGGGCAGATGGTCGCAAATGGCTATCCGATGGTTCACCGCCCCGCTGAAATAACATTTCAAGACCTTTTTGAAAGCGATGGCGGATTCACGCAAGATGTTTTGTTGCGTGATGCCCAGGGGCTATATTATGTGGCGCGTTATACGATGGTGATGGTCGGTGATGTTTGGCAAATAAGCGGTGTGAATATTTTGGATTCCGCAGGCGTTGGTGTCTAACACGATTTCACATTTTCTAGTTGAGGGGCGCTTTGGGCGCCCTTTTTTGTTGCGCAGTCCGACAATCCAGCGAGCGGCCCTGTCAGAGTGGCTTAAACCTCATTTGTTATCCCATCCCAACATCGCGCTGATCTGTCAGCCTGATTTGAATTTTTCGTAACGGACAAACACCCTTTTGGGCACGTTTCGTTACGGGGCATGTGCGCCCGTTTGTTTGGAAAGGACATTTGATGAATAAGGCACTTACCGACGGTATCCAACTGATGCCCCCTGCGTTTGCGTTGGGGTTGGACGTGTGGTCTAGCGAAGACGGAACACCGGGATCAGACACATATGATGGGGCAAGCAATGCCACATTGATCGCCGCCGACGCAGATTTCGGTGGATGTTTAGAGCTGCTAAAAACTTCCAATACTCAAAAGCTACGATATTCTGGGAACACGCCGATGTACCCTGGTTGCTACTGGCAAATCCGCGCTCGGATTAAAGCGGTGGCGGGACCATTGCCCTCTGTGCGGATTGCGGCTTGGGCTGGTGATGAAAACGGTGGTCACGTAACTGGGCTTGATGAAACAGGAAGTTCTACCGCGCTTGAAAACTATGGTGAAGTGGTTGAGGTTTCGGCGATTGTTGGGTCAGGTTCACGTGGCGGCGTGGATATGATTTGGGGGCAGGACCCGACATTTGGGCATTTTGGCATTGATTTGACGGGTGTTCAGGATGGCATCGTTCGCATTGATGATATTGTCATCGAAGATGTGACGAGCATTTATACGCTGTCAAAACTGGACGTTGTGGATGTGACAGATTTTGGGGCTATCGGCGATGGAAACACAAACAATGTTGCAGCCTTTGAAGCAGCTGATGCTGCTGCAAATGGGCGAACTGTTTTGGTTCCGGCAGGTGTTTTTCAGCTAAACAGCTCAGTTACAATTGCGTCAGAAATTAGGTTTCATGGTACAGTTTCAATGCCGAGCAATGCAAAGCTCCAATTGTTGCAAAATTTTGATTACCCAACATACTTCACGGCATTTGGGGATGAACAGGTTGCGCTGGAAAAAGCAATCCAAGCACTGTTCAACTTTACGGACCATGAATCGCTCGATCTGAAAGGCCGCTCTGTTCAGCTGACCAGTCCGATCGACGTTCAGGCAGCAGTTGGGAATAAATCGTCGTTTTCAACGCGGCGCGTTATTCGAAACGGGCGAATTGAAGCTGCGTCTAGTTCGGCCTGGAATGACGAAGAGGTTTCGCGAACCGCGTCATATAATCCAAATAATCCCGGGAAATTGACAGGTATTTCGAATGCGAGCGGTGTAATACCTGGCTCGCTGGTACAAGGAACGGGCGTAGGCCGAGAAGTTTACGTGCGCTCTGTTGATGTGAACAATGGTGAGATTACGCTCAGTCGTGAATTGTGGGGAGCACCTTCGAGCCAAAGCTATACCTTTACACGATTCAAATACCTGTTGGATTTCTCTGGGTTCAATTACCTTTCACGGTTTTCGCTGGATAGTATCGATTTTGCTTGTAACGGACGATCGAGCGGCGTGATGATTGCTGATGGTGGCTTGATCTTTCACGTTCGCGACTGTTTTTTCACAACGCCAAAAGATCGTGGGCTTAGTTCGGCCGGGCATGGCTGCGCTGGAATGCTTTTGGATCGCAATCAGTGGCTTTCTAATGAGCAGGAGATTTCGGTTAGCCAGCGCCATACGATTGGTTTCAACACCAATTGCAATGATATCAAAATTCGTAACAACCGTTCGCTTCGCTTCCTACATTGGGGGGTTATAGGCGGCGGCGGTGCACTGATTACCGGCAATCACTTTTTCCAAGATGACAACACAGGTGGAAACATTCGATCATCCGGTTTGATCATCGCCGCCAATCATCCGAAGTTGTCCTTTGTTGGCAACTATGTAGATAATTGCTCGATTGAGTGGACGAATGAACATGATGCAACACCCGACATTGTTACGGGTTATTCATTCGGTGGAATGACCATCACGGGCAACCACTTCACGTCCGCAGGGTCTGCGTCGTGGTTCCGATGGATTTCGATCAAACCCCACGGCACCGGGCACTTCATTAACGGGCTGAATATCAGTGGTAATGTGTTCAAGGCGTTTTCAGGGCCAAACCTAGGTCGTGTCGATGGTGTAGATACTTCTATTGCTCCGTTGCTACCGCAAAAATTCCGCAACATGACTATGATCGGGAATACGTTCACTGGAGTCGATGATACGTTCATGAACCCCGTGACGATGGAAGTCAGCCGAACCAGTGCAGGAGCTGGCTGGCGAACTGGTATCCCGAATTATTTGCCCTTTAAATCAGAAGCGCAATATGTCGTTGCAGCAATGCCTGATGGTCAAATGCTAAGCAGTTCGAATACCCCTGTTTACACGCAGCCCTATTTTGAGGGCAGCGTTGGGAATAATGGGCAAAGTTTCGATTTGAATTGGTCACAACCAGTAAAAGGCAAAGTGCGGGTTACAGTTCGGTGTGACGATCCAGACTAGAACTCGCTAAATTTGTTGGCCCTCGTTGATCACGAGGGTCAATTTTGCTAGAGCTTTTTCCGTTTGCTTTTACCTTTGAAGACAGTGGTCCCTGCACGGCCTGCGGTGCTGCGGCCTTTGGTTTTTTGTGCGGCCGCGCTGGCGGCTTCTACAGCGGATTGGCGGGCCAACGGATCGTCAGCGATTGTGAGTTCGACCGCTTCAAGGCGTTTGACTTCATCACGTAAGCGGGCTGCTTCTTCAAACTCGAGGTTCTCTGCGGCTTTGAACATGTCTTTGCGCATTGCATCGAGGTGCGTTTGTAAGTTTTCGCCAACCATTGGTTTTTCAACACGTGCGGTGACACGGGACTGATCTGTATCGCCATTGTAAAGTCCTGCTAAAACGTCTTCGACGTTCTTTTTAACAGTTTCAGGCGTGATACCGTGTTTCAAGTTATACGCATGTTGCTTTTCGCGGCGTCGGTTGGTTTCGCCGATTGCACGCTCCATCGAGCCGGTAATGCGATCTGCGTACATTATCACACGACCATCTTCATTACGCGCGGCACGACCGATGGTTTGTACAAGCGAAGTTTCTGAACGCAAGAAACCTTCTTTGTCAGCATCAAGGATCGCGACCAGCTTACATTCGGGAATATCCAATCCTTCGCGCAAAAGATTGATCCCAATCAGAACGTCAAAAGTACCGAGTCGTAGATCACGCAGGATCTCGATCCGTTCAAGGGTATCGATGTCTGAGTGCATGTAACGGACACGAATGCCCTGTTCGTGCATGTATTCGGTCAAATCTTCGGACATACGTTTGGTTAGGGTTGTAACCAAAACTCGTCCACCATCTTGGGCAACTTTGCGCACTTCATCCAGTAAATCGTCTACTTGCGTTTCGACCGGGCGAATTTCGACCGGTGGATCAAGCAAACCTGTTGGACGAATAATCTGTTCTGCGAAAACACCGCCAGATTGCTCCATTTCCCATTTTTGTGGGGTTGCTGAAACAAATACGGATTGCGGGCGCATAGCATCCCACTCCTCAAACTTCAGGGGGCGATTGTCCATACAAGATGGAAGGCGAAATCCATGTTCAGCCAGCGTGAATTTGCGCCGGTAATCGCCTTTGTACATGCCACCAATTTGCGGGACCGAGACGTGGCTTTCATCCGCAAACACGATTGCGTTGTCAGGGATGTATTCAAACAATGTGGGTGGTGGTTCGCCTGGGGCACGGCCAGTCAGGTAACGAGAGTAGTTTTCGATCCCGTTACAAACGCCAGTCGCTTCAAGCATTTCAAGATCAAAATTGGAGCGTTGCTCCAAACGTTGCGCCTCTAGTAGTTTGCCTTCATCGACGAGCTGTTTCAAACGGATCGCCAACTCTGCTTTGATGCCTTTGATTGCTTGGTGCATTGTGGGGCGCGGGGTGACGTAGTGTGAATTCGCATAAACGCGCACTTTATCCAGCGCCGCATGCTTTTCACCGGTTAGAGTGTCGAATTCGATGATGCTTTCCAGCTCCTCACCAAAAAACGAAAGGCGCCAACCACGATCTTCTAAGTGGGCAGGCCAAATTTCCAAGCTGTCACCGCGTACGCGAAATGACCCACGTACAAATGCGCTGTCATTACGTTTGTATTGTTGGGCGACTAAATCTGCCATCACATCACGCTGATTGTATTCGTTGCCAGTGATAAGGTCGATCGTCATCGCAGTATATGTTTCGACCGACCCAATGCCGTAAATGCAAGAAACAGATGCTACGATGATAACATCGTCGCGTTCCATCAAGGCCCGCGTCGCAGAGTGGCGCATGCGATCGATCTGCTCGTTTATTTGGGATTCTTTTTCGATGTAGGTGTCAGAACGGGCAACATAAGCCTCTGGTTGGTAATAATCGTAGAAACTGACGAAATACTCGACAGCATTTTCTGGGAAAAAGGATTTGAACTCGCCATACAGCTGCGCCGCAAGTGTTTTGTTGGGGGCGAGGATGATTGCTGGTCGTTGCGTTTCTTCGATAACCTTCGCCATCGTAAAGGTTTTACCAGTACCTGTGGCCCCCAACAAAACTTGGTTTTGCTCACCGTCGTTTATACCTTCGCGCAATTCCTTAATTGCAGTCGGTTGGTCGCCTGCAGGTGAAAAGGCAGTATGCAAAACAAGGGGTTTTCCACCTTCGAGTTTTGTTCTGCTTTCGGCACCGGGCGTTGTAAGAGAAGATGTCTGTACATGGTTCATATCGAATCCTTTGGCGTATTACATGATTGTCTTGGAAAGGGTTCAACCCTTACGACGCAGATTTTCATCAAGTCACCATAAAGAGGGAGTATTTTGAGCAGTTCTACTGACATAATCTGTCAACGATGGTGGATTGTAATGGTTCATCGAACTTGAGTTTTCTGGCCGAGCAGTAAGTGGTAAATAAAGTATTAAAATCTGTGATTGAAATTGAAAATATCTACGCAACTTTTAGGTAATTTTTGATTGCTTTGGTTAACCAGAAGTGGCTATAGTTAATTTGCAAGCAGCAAGACTGGTTACTGACCGGGTGCATACCACCCACCCCACCCCTCGCTCCCATGTGCACGGTCGGTAACCTAACTGCTTTCCCCAAATCCAATTCCGTCATACCACTTGCATCGTTTCAGCAATTTTGTTTGTTTTGACGTGGAACGGGATGATTGAACTGTTGCCGACAAAAGAGCGACGGATCTCGTTATCAGTGAAACTGGGGATTGTTATGCGTCGATTGATAAATGTTTTTGGACTATTGTTTTTTGCAGCGATGCTATTTGTGCCAATTCATTCCAAGGCACAGATGGCATTACCTGGGATGAGCACCAGCAATGAGGGTGACTCCAAGGCGATTGCCCCTACAGATGTGACACCCGAGGCCGTGCGCGACATGGTTTCACGAATGTCCGATGAAGAGGTTCGTGGGATGTTGCTCGATCGCTTGGATGCTGTGGCCAAATCCAAGGCAGAGACGCAGACAAATGCGTCAGTTATCGATTTTCTTGGTAAAGCGGCAAACGGGACATGGATGACCGTGTTTGATGCGGTCAAACGCCTACCGGTCCTTGTTTCGAGCCAAAAACGTAGCTTCACAAATTTTTATGACACACTTGGCGGTATGGGTATTCTTCGCTTGTTCGGCTCACTCTTGCTCGGGCTTTTTGCAGGCCTAGGTGTTGAACGCATTGTGAATTTGATCACGCGAAACTGGCATGCGCAAGCGATCGGGAACGACGCCACGCTTTTTGAATCTATTAAATTCCTAAGTTTTCGCCTTTTGAAACAAATTTACGGTCATCGCATTTTTTATCGTGGCTCGGTCGGTCACAATCCAATTAATTACGCCCGAAATGGTAGGGTTTGTGCAAATCATCGTTTTCAATTTGGTTGTGCTGCCGCGGGTCGCATTGGCCATCGGTCGGTTCTTATTGGCGCCAACTAGATCAGAACTCCGATTGGTACATACCGATGATTGGACTGCGAAATATTTGTATTGGCACCAATTTGGCCTTTTCTTGCTTATGGGCTTTTCTGCTGCCATCATCGAATTTAATGCTTTGAACGATATACCGATAGGAACGTCGAGGTTAGGATTTTGGCTCAATCTCGCTGTCCATTTCTATGTAATTTACATTGCTTGGCGTGCGTGGGATGGGCTCGTCTTAATGGCACGTGGACGCGAAGATGTGACCCCCTTTGAGGAGCGCTTGTCACGCTTGTACCCGCCCTACCTAATAGGACTTTCGATCTTTACATGGTTGTTGATAAACATAATTGCTAGTTTCAAGATGTTCGACCTGTTGTCGACGCAGCCACATTATAAGATGATGATTTTGTTGGCGATGGGACCAGTTTTTGACACCGCTGTTCGCGCACTTGTTTGTCATCTCGTTCCGCCCATGCAAGGCGAAGGATTGATTGCCGAACGCGCCTATTTGTCCACAAAACGAAGCTACATTCGCATCGGGCGGTTGATCGTCTTTGCCATTGTGATAGTGATGATTGCAGAGTTTTGGGGGATTGATCTTAACAATCTAGCTGCGGCTGGTGTCGGTGTTCAAGTTGCAGGCCGATTGATCGAAATACTGATGGTCATTGCGATGGGATATTTCGTCTGGGAGATTGTGTCATTATGGATCAACCGCAAACTTGCAGCGGAACAAACGGCACTTGGATTCGATCTAAATGACGACGAACCAGGGGGCGGTGAAGGTGGCGGTGCAGGCGGTTCGCGTCTCTCGACTGTTTTGCCCTTGGTCTTGGGGATGGCCAAATTTGCGATTGCCGCAATCTTTGGATTAATCGCGTTGGGCAATATCGGAATTGATATCACACCGCTGTTGGCTGGTGCTGGTATCATTGGTTTGGCTGTTGGTTTTGGTGCGCAAAAACTTGTGGCAGACATCGTGTCTGGGATATTTTTCTTGGTGGATGATGCGTTTCGCACAGGCGAATACGTGGAAGTTGATGGCACCATGGGCACGGTTGAGAAGATTTCGATCCGCTCGATGCAACTGCGCCATCATCGTGGCTTGGTTCACACAATCCCATTTGGAGAGATCCCGAAACTGACCAATTACAGTCGCGACTGGGTTATTATGAAGCTGATGTTTACGGTTCCATTCGATACCGACCCGAACAAAGTGAAGAAGATTTTCAAAAAAATCGGCAATGAAATGATCGCGGATCCAGTTTGGAAAGATGATTTCTTGCAACCGTTTAAATCCCAAGGCGTGTTTGGTTTTGATGATGTTGGCATGGTGATGCGCGGAAAATTTATGGCCAAACCGGGTAAGCAATTCATGGCCCGCAAGGAGATTTACAACCGCGTGAAAGCAGAATTTGATGCTGCTGGAATCGATTTTGCGCGCCGTGAAGTACGTGTTGCGATCCCCGGGTTGGAAAATGGGGATGATTTGACCCCAGCACAAAAAACCGCAATTGAAGCGGTCGCCACGGATGTTGCCGCCCAAGAGCAAGAAAAACTGGATAAGGCGGCACAAGATGCAGCAAAGAAATAATGGATTGAGGCTTTTGTCGTTTTGAAAAATGCGTTAAACGCCGTTTCTAGGATACTTGAGGATCGCCATGCTTGCCAAGATTTATCAACCAGCGCGTAACGCCATGACATCTGGTCAGGCGAAAACCAAAACATGGATGCTGGAATTTAATCCAGAAGAAGCGCGCAAAATCGACCCTTTGATGGGGTGGACCAGTTCTGGCGATATGAACAGCCAAGTGCGATTGATGTTTGAAAGCAAAGAAGCAGCTGTTGATTATGCGACGTCTGCTGGTATTCCCTACACTGTCTTTGAGCCGCAAAAGCGCAAACCAAACGTGCGTTCCGGTGGCTACGCTGATAATTTTTCCACAAATCGTCGGACAGTCTGGACGCACTAACCCTTGATTGCGCCGCGCATTTGGCGCATCAGGCAAACAACGGTCCCGTAGCTCAACTGGATAGAGCACCTGCCTTCTAAGCAGGGGGTTGGGGGTTCGAGTCCTCCCGGGATCGCCAATCTGGCCTTTCAAAAATACGTTGATTTCGTTGCGTGCTCAAGACACGATGCGGTTTCGTAATTGATGAGGAAATGATGGTAAATCTTGCACCAGTCGATGAACAAATAGCGATCCCTGACCTAATTAATGATCCGTATGCGATTTACAAACGTCTGCGCGCGCAAGCCCCGGTTTTGCGCGTGAAATCAATTGGTCGCACGATGTTAACCAAGGCCTCAGATACGCGAATGGCAAAAGACACGCCTGCGATTTTTAGCTCTAACGATCCGAATACACCAATGGAACGCGCGTTTCAGGCCCACACTTTGATGCGCAAAGATGCAGACGAACATGCGCGCGAACGCGGCGCAATGGCTCCGAGCTATATGGCTAAGAACATCAAAGGGACTTGGGAGGAAATCTATCAAAAGATCGCTGAGCGACACGTTGCAGAACTGCCCCGTGGCGAGACCGTTGATCTGTATACCGCACTTGCAGGACCATTTGCGGCGGAATGTCTGACGCATCTTTTGGGTATCACCAACGCGAGCATTGACGAGATGCAACGATGGTCGCAGGTCCTGATCGATGGGGCCGGAAATTTTGGCTGGGCAGATGCTCCTTTTCAGGCGAGCGATATTGCAAATACCGAAATGAACGCCTGTTTTGACGCAATGATCGCGCATCACAAAGCGGACCAAGGGCCAAGCGCGCTGTCCGTGATGGTAAATTCAGATGATCCAATAGAAATGAGCCAAATTCGCAGCAACATTAAGATCGCAATTGGAGGCGGGATAAACGAACCACGGGATGCGCTGTTAACCATCGTTTATGGCTTGCTAAGCAACCCCGAACAGTTCGCGGCCGCCAAGGCCGACGCCCTGTGGGGAAATGCGTTTGATGAGGGTATTCGGTGGTGCGCACCAATTCAGGTCAGCAGCCGATTGGTCAAAGAAGATGTTGAAATTCGCGGCTGTCTTGTACCAAAAGGCGATACCGTGATGACGATACAAGCATCTGCCTGCCACGACGAAGACTTGTACGATGCGCCAGAGCTCTACGATATTTTTCGCAAAAAGCAGCCACACCAAGCGTTTGGAAATGGACCGCATTTTTGCCAAGGGATGCACATTGCCAAACGGATGCTTGCCCAAATAATGCTACCGATGTTGTTTGATCGTTTTCCAAATATGGAGCTCGCGGGGCCAGTGGATTTCACCGGTTTTGGATTTCGCGGCCCCGCTGCCGTGCCTGTTAAACTGGTCTAGCGTGGTGCCATTCGGATTGCGCCATCCAAACGGATAACCTCGCCGTTGATCATCGGATTGTCGATGATGTGACCAACCAGTGCCCCAAATTCTGCAGGATTTCCAAGGCGCGATGGGAAGGGCACTTGTGCGCCAAGGCTGTCTTGAACCTCCTGGGGTAAACCTTCCAATAGTGGGGTTTTGAACAATCCAGGTGCGATGGTTGCGATCCGGACGCCTTTGTCGGCCAAATCACGGGCCATTGGCAGGGTCATTCCAACGACCCCGCCCTTTGATGCAGCATAGGCAACCTGACCAACTTGGCCTTCATAGGCAGCGACAGATGCCGTATTTACCACCACACCGCGTTCGCCGTCAGGCATCGCTGGGTCTTCGTTTACCATGCCCGCAGCGGCCATTGATGCACAGTAAAACGAACCCAGCAAATTCACACCAATTACCTTTGCAAACAAAAGCGGGTCATGGGGTTCGCCACGCGAAACCGTTTTAGATGCGGGGCCGATGCCCGCACAATTGACAAGAATGCGTTCTTGCCCCTGTGTCGCACGCGCTTTTTCAAATGCGGTTTTCACGCTGTCAGGATCGGACACATCCACCTGTTGCCACGTTGCGCCCAACTTCGCGGCCGTGGCAGTTGCGGCGTCTGCGTTCATATCAAACAAGCACACTTTTGCACCACGCCCTGCCAAATGAGCAGCCACAGCGGCCCCGAGGCCCGATGCACCGCCAGTAACAATCGCGGATTTATTGGATAGGTCGGGCATGATGTTTCCTCAATTATTGTCTTGTTTGCTTCTTTATGAAAGATGTTACAGAATTATTGCATCGAGTGAAAAGGGTCAGATCACATGGTTTCCAGAATTGTCACAACAAACGGCGCGGCGCTACATTGCCAGATCGACGGGCCAGCCGATGCTCCTGTTGTTGTCTTCTCAAACTCACTTGGTACAGATTTTCGGATTTGGGATGCTGTTGTTGCGGATCTTGCACAAGATCATCGCGTGTTGCGCTATGACAAGCGCGGGCACGGATTGTCTGACGATCCAGACAACGGTTGGGCAATGGGCGAATTGGTTGGCGATATCGCGTCGCTCATGGATCATTTTGGCCTGAAAAACGCGGCCTTTGTCGGGCTGTCTGTTGGCGGGTTGATCACTCAAGGATTGGCTGCGGAACGCCCTGATTTGGTACGTTTGATGGTGCTTGCAGATACCGCTGCACGAATTGGCAATGACGACATGTGGAACGCCCGTATCGCCCAAGTGAACACAGATGGTTTGGGTTCGATGGCAGACGCGATTTTGGAGCGCTGGTTTGCGCCTGATTTCCACGCAGATAGCAACTTTGCGATGTGGCGCAACATGTTGGTGCGCACGACCGATCAAGGTTATGCGCGTGTGTCAGCAGCGATCCGTGATACAGATTTGAAGGTCAGCACATCACGGCTAGCATTGCCCACGATGGCTATTGTCGGTGATCGCGATGGGGCAACGCCGCCCGATTTGGTGCGCGAGACCGCCGAACTGATCGACGGTGCATTGTTTGAGGTTATTCGCGGAGCGGGCCATTTGCCCTGCGTTGAAAAACCAGATGTATTTACTGGATTGCTGCGCGGTTTCTTTGCCGAAAACAAACACGTCTGATATTTAACCTAACTTGACGGGCCAACGCGTGAGCAATTCTTGCAAACGACGCGGCGTCTGCATCTGTGGTCCTTGCTCTTTTGCACCAACTTCGATTGGGTAAAGATATTCTGAGCTTGGATTGATCATGACAGCACTGCCACAAACACTACCTGTTGGCCGCCCTTGGGTGGGGATCGGTTGGATGGTGGTGACAGGCCTGATGTTTGTGTGCGTAACGGGCATTGTGCGCTACATCGGATCCGATGTTCCTGCGGCACAAGCGGCCTTTATTCGCTACATCATTGGTCTTTTGATCATGCTGCCCTTCATGGGTGAAGTGTTCAAAGGCGGGTTCAGCGGCAAGATTATCACCCTTTATTCCATACGCGGTTTTTGTCACGCGCTGGGCGTTATTTTGTGGTTCTACGCGATGGCCCGCATCCCAATCGCAGAGGTAACAGCGATTGGCTACCTTGCGCCAATTTATATCGCGATTGGTGCTGCGATCTTTTTGGGCGAAAAGCTAGCAGCGCGGCGTATTCTGGCGATTGTTGCAGCCTTTATCGGGGCAATGGTGATTTTGCGGCCTGGATTCCAAGAAATCAGCAACGGACAAATGGCGCAGGTTATTTCTGCGCCGTTGTTCGCAGTGTCGTACCTTTTAGCAAAGCGTCTGAGCATGGAAGCAAACCCCGCTGTGGTGGTTGGAATGTTGTCAGTGTTCGTGACCTTGGGCCTTGCCCCCTTTGCCTATGCCGTGTGGATTCCACCAACCTGGAGCGATGTTATGTGGCTCGGACTGGTTGCCGTTTTCGCAACCATCGGTCATTTCACCATGACCAAAGCCCTAAGCGCGGCACCGTTGGCCGTTACGCAGCCCGTTACATTTCTTCAATTGGTTTGGGCCACCCTGCTGGGCGCACTCGTGTTTGGCGAGGCCGTCGATATCTGGGTTTTAACGGGTGGCGGAATTATTATCGCTGCGGTCAGTTTTATTTCGTATCGCGAATGGGTGCTATCGCGGCGCCAATCAACGCCGCCAGCCGCGGCGATTAAAAGTTAGCAAATCTATTGCCTGTCAGCACGATTGGCCGAAAACGTTTGACGTTTTTCAAACCCGCGCGTTAGATCGCAGCAAAGCACGAAAAGGACCCCATCATGAAGCGCATCGACAATCATTTGCCCACAGTAGACATGCAACGACTGGACGCTGCGCACCACATGCACCCTTTCACCAAAGGGGATGAGCTGAACGCTAAAGGCGCGCGGGTGATTACCAAAGCCAAGGGCGTGATGCTGACGGACAGTGAAGGTGTTGAAATTCTTGACGGTATGGCTGGTCTTTGGTGCGTAAATATCGGCTACGGGCGTCGCGAATTGGCGGATGTTGCCGCAGCACAGATGGAACAACTGCCTTACTACAACACGTTTTTTCAAACGACCCATCCACCCGTTGTTGCCCTGTCAACGCGCATCGCGGAATTAGCGCCAAAGGGCATGAATCACACGTTTTTTGCGTCATCTGGCTCCGAAGCAAATGACACGAACATCCGATTGGTGCGTCAGTATTGGGCGTTGATGGGCAAGCCAGATAAAAAGGTCATCATCAGTCGCAAAAACGGATATCACGGATCGTCGATGGGGTCTGCGAGCCTTGGTGGCATGGCGTTTATGCATGCCCAAGGCGGAATGCCGATCCCTGATATCACCCATATTGATCAGCCGTACTGGTACGCCGAGGGTGGCGATATGGATCCAAACGAGTTTGGTTTGGCGCGTGCAAAATTGCTCGAGGCAGAGATCGACCGCCTTGGTGAAGGCAATGTCGCCGCGTTTATCGCCGAGCCAATCCAGGGTGCGGGTGCGGTGATTATTCCGCCTGAAACCTACTGGCCTGAAATTCAGCGCATTTGCGATGAACATGATATTTTGCTGATCGCAGACGAAGTAATTTGCGGATTTGGACGTACTGGTGAATGGTTCGGATCGCAAACCTTGAACATTCGTCCAGACGTGATGACAATCGCAAAAGGCCTATCGAGCGGATACCAACCCATCGGCGGCTCCGTTATCAGTGATGCCGTTGCCGACGTGATCAATTCGGATGAGTTTGCGCACGGGTACACCTATTCTGGCCACCCAGTTGCCTGCGCTGTCGCGCTCGAAAATCTACGATTGTTGGATGAAGAAGGCATCGTTGACTATGTTCGAACCGAGGCCGCACCGTATCTTGCGCAGAAATGGAAAGAGATTGGTGATCATCCTTTGGTGGGCGAAGCACGTTCAATCGGTTTGATGGCCGCGTTAGAACTAAGCCCGGACAAGGCGAACCGCGCAGCGTTTAAGACAGATGCGGGCACAGTTGGCCTGCGATGCCGCGAACGGTGTTTTGCAAATGGTTTGGTGATGCGGCATGTGGGCGATACGATGATTATTTCGCCACCCCTGATCATTTCAAAAGATGAAATTGATCTTTTGTGTGCTCGTGCCGTTCAGGCATTGGATGAGACCCTTGCGGGTCTCAAATCCGATGGATTAATGCAGTAATCGCTTACGGCAGAAGTTTGTCGCGAAACACGTAGCCTACGATTTGGCTGCGTGTAATGCCGTGCTTTGCTTTCAACGTAGTGTCGTCCATCGCTTGCAATTCTTGAATTGCTTCTGAACGTGCGCTTGCGCGATAAACATCTGCAAAGAATGTGGAAATTGCGTGTGTGAATGTGCCCCATGCAGCAGAGATCACTGCGCCAAAGCTGTTAGTGTGTTCTGTAATATAGGCCATTTAGGAACCCTTTCGTAATTTTTTCGAACCAGAGCAAATGCTCTTTGTGTGGGTCTTAAATGGGTTTACGGACACGCTAAGACAACGCACAATTTCGAAATGCCGTTATGCGTTAGACGCAAGGCTCGCCTTGGCGTAAGTTTTTTCTGTTACAGGGTTGAGGTGATCTGGAGAATCCGACATGCAAGGTTCACACGGGAAAGGTTTTTAAAATGGACCCACAGATTGAGAGCATTCTTGATGCGTTAAGCGTGGCCGTTTTTATCGTGGATGCGAAACAAAAAATTACCTATCGAAACGCCGCTTCAGTGAGCCTGTTTGGCGCGGTTATTCCAAACAAAAAGCTGTCGTATTTTGTCCCTAAAAAGCGCTGTATTCGTGCCGTCAAAAAGGTATTGGCTGGAGGAGAACGGCAAAGCGTTGATGTGCGTTTACAACTTGTTGTGCCAACGTCTTTTCGCATGACCGTTGTGCCGTTGAACACCGCTGGTACCGAAGCCGATGTTACGGCAGTCGTGAGTTTTGAAGATGTCAGCCACATTCTAGAAGCCGAGCAGATGCGCACCGATTTTGTGGCGAACGTAAGCCATGAATTGCGCTCACCTCTGACCGCGCTTTACGGTTTCATCGAAACTTTACAAGGCGCAGCGCGGTCTGACCAAAATGCCTCTGACCGGTTTTTAAAGCTGATGGAACAAGAAGCAGCGCGCATGGCGCGTTTGGTTGATGATCTTTTGTCTCTGTCAAAATTGCAGTCCGAAGAACGCTATGCCCCGACCGAAAAAGTGAACGTAAATCCCATATTGGAACGGGTTACAGCAACGCTCGCGCCCATTTTGAATACTGAAAAAGTTACCGTAGTCCCAAAACTGTCGTCAACGCTTCCAGACGTGTTTGGAAATGTTGACGAGTTAACACAAGTGTTTTCAAATTTGATCGAAAACGCAGCGAAGTATTCGCGGATTGGAGCAGAGATATCGATTTCCTCAACGGTTGATGACAAAGAGCCTGACATGGTTCGCATCACTGTTTCTGATCAGGGCGAAGGCATCGCACCCGAACATATTGCTCGCTTGACGCAGCGGTTTTACCGCATTGATAAAGGCCGGTCGCGCGATAAAGGGGGGACGGGATTGGGGTTGGCGATCGTCAAACATATCCTGATGCGCCATCGTGGCCGCCTGCAAATTAACAGTGTTTTGGGACAGGGCAGCACCTTTTCAGTGGTTTTACCGCGCGCAATCTGATGGGGCGTGAAAATTACGTAAATTACCAAGTTCTACTGTCGGTAGTGTTTGACAGATTGGGATGTTTCACCGTCTGATAAGACATCATATTTTATTCGATTATTATCTATGAAAGGGAGCGGGATGAATTTCACCTGGAACACACCCAAAATGTCAGATGCGGCGGATGCCTATCTGGATTGGTTTGATCATGTCTATCAACCGGGCACCGATGGTGCGTATGGGTATGAAATCACGTTTGTGAAAATCAAACCGACGGGCAGCCCTGCCAGTTTTGCGAACACGTTGTCTTGGCTTGCGGATAAAGCCGACAATGCGACCGCCAGCTCGGATTTCTTGATGGACAATGTGGAAAGGGAGCGCCTTTCTGCTTTGTTGACCTCTCCGCCCTCCGGCGATGATGCACCCGATTTGTTTTTACACAGGAATCGGTCTGACAAAGATTTTGCGGCAAAATATGAAATGGAATTTGACGTCATTGCGAATGGTGCAGCACGCCCGACCAATCCTTTGTCGCCTAAACCAACGACGCCAATGCCTGCACCGATCGTGGCAATCGTGGACGATGCAATCGGATATTTGAATGCACGATTTTGCTCGGATGCAACGGGTACACGAAAAACCCGGCTGAACCGTATCTGGTTGCAAACTGAGGATGAATTAGTGGCTGAAGGAAGCCTCTTGGCTATGCAAAATGGCCAGCAAATTGACGCCGATGCCATTGATGCGCTTCTTTCAAAGGGATCAGCGTTGGATGAGTCTGCGCAATATGGGGCGATCAATGATGCCTTGTTTGGCAGCCGGATCAGCTCGATTTGGCACGGCATAACGGCGGGTGCTGGATCTGAATTGGCAAGCACTCATGGATCACACGTTGCTGATATTGCCGCCGGTGCGGACCCTGCAAATGCAACCGATCCATTGCTGTCTTGCCCAATGCTCGCAGTGCAACTTCCGCCCCAAGCGGTCGAAGATACTTCAGGGTCAAAACTGCAACCCTATGTTGTTCGCGCCATTCGCTGGATTATTGAACAAGCAGATGCGTTGATCGTGGACGGCGTTCATCGTCCATTGATCGTGAACCTATCATTGGGCGTTTTGGCTGGATCAAAAGACGGAACCAGCCTGATTGAGCGCCAAATCGCAGCGGAAGTGATCCGCCGAGAAGCCCGCGCTGGCATGCCAATGCGTGTGGTTTTCGCGTTCGGTAACGACAATCTAACCCGCCAAACGGGGTATATGGAGTTGAAACCAGATGCCCCGCAAGATGTGACACTGCGTGTGCAGCCCGAAGATTACACACCAAGTTTTGTCGAGCTGCGCGGCGATGAACCCCAAGATTTACGTCTGGAAATTGACTGTTTAGGCGCAGCTCCATTGGCTTTGGCATCCATCCCAGCGGGCAAATCAGTATCTCTGGTTGGATCAAATGGGCAGGGCGTAGCACGCGTATATTCAATGGCATCCACGCCCCTAGACGGCGGCAGCGAAACCAAAGCCTTTTATGTTGTGGCAATCGCGCCAACAGCTTCGTTCGAAGGTGGAAAACCAATAGCACCTTGTGGCTCATGGAAAATTACGCTTGGCACACAAACCAAAGCGCAAAACGTCCGGATCGAAGTCCAAAGAGACGATCGTCCCCTCGGCTTTCAGGCATTGGCGCGACAGGCCTATCTTGATGACGCTGCATTATGGGATTGGACTGAACCCAAAAAGGAACCTTACACCCCGCGTGCAAATGGGCCTGTTACGTCGCGCGGTACGCATTCGGCTTGGCTGTCAGAAACCATGCCTGAACAAATCTACAGCGCTGGTGCAATGCTAGAGGACACTGGTTTTGCAGCTCCCTATAGCGCAACAGGTGCGCCTTATGTTCGCAAAGAACCGAGCCTTTCGGCGGTCGGAGACAGCAGCTGGACCTTGCGCGGTGTGATGGCCAGCGGCACGCTAAGTGGAACGACGGCCGTGCTTTCAGGTACATCAGTGGCTGCTCCTCAAATCACCCGAGAATTGGCGATTTTGTTCTCAAGTAATCCCGATATCGGGCCTTGGAACACGGCGGCGCAGAACGCCAATCACGAAATGGATTGGCTGAAAAACCTGCCTTGGTCGTTTGAGCCTGCGGTCCAAACTGATCAACTTGGGCCCGTGACAATTTCAAGCAAAGTGGGGATACGGCCCCGCATGGATCAGGCCCACTAATTGCAAAACGCGGCGCATTTTTGTGCCGCGTTTTGCTTAGTTGATTTTTGTACTTAGTCAGCCCATTCGTCAGCCGCTGCATCCCACAGTTTCGACAGCAAATTTGTTCGGCCTTTTGTAGGCAGATCAAATTCTGTCTTTGTGATCGTAGGGTTGCTACCGCTTTCGCCAGCGGGCGGCATCGTTTCACCCAAAAGCGTAAGATTGAAATCACCGTCAAACGCGCCACCATTAAACGCATAGCTTGATGCCTTTTTCGCACCGCGAGAATAGTTGATGATAAGCTCAGCAATCCCGATCCCAAGGGCCGCACCCGCAACGCTGTCGGTTGGAAAATGAACCCCCGCCACAGTTCGGTTCAGCGCAATACGTGCCGCCAAACGGTATGCAGGCAATTGATCGCGTACCCCTTTCACCGGGTTTTTGTAATTGAGATCCGTTAAATACGCCATCAAAGTCGCTGCTGCAAACGCCTCTGTCGCATGACCGCTTGGCCAAGTCCCGTGCCCAGGCGTTTGGATCATCGGTTGGACCTCTTGGGCAAAAGCAATCGGACGCGGGCAATCAAACAACTGCTTCAATCGCATTTCGCACACCTGACACGTGCGCTGGATCAAAGCGTACATTTCCAGCGTCCATTTATTGCTGCTGCTGGACAGATAACTTAACGCACCAAAAAACGGCGTAAGATCACCGACTTGCGTTTCAATTTCGGCTTGGCGATCAAACCGAAGATCGGCAGCGGCACGTAAATATCGCAATTGATCCTCAAAATTCTCAAGGCTTGGTCTGGATAAGTTAACAATCGGCTCATCCATGCCACCGCCAACAAAGCGAATACCTGCGGTGTTGTGTTCAACGGTCGAATCGACACGAATAACCCCCATAATCTCCGCTAAAATGGCTGCTGATCGGGGATAGGCCCCCATTTTCTTAAAGGTTTTCCACTGCCGTTCTGCGCTGCTGCCATTGCCAGATTGATAATGCACTGGCCGTGTCGGCGTGCCGTCCCAAAACCGCTGTGTACCATCGCGCGTGGTAATTAACGCAGTTCCAGCATATGGGTTTCCCGAATATCCCTGTGGCCCTTGTGGACCCTGCGGGCCTTGTGGTCCCTGGGGCGTTTGTGGCCCCTGCGGGCCTTGGGGCCCCTGTGGACCTTGCGGGCCCTGAGGTCCTTGCGGGGTAAAAACTGCCATTTTTCAATCTCCATTTTTCTATCCGTTGATTGAAATTCTTACCAACGCCCTTGTCAAATTTTCAAAGAGCTTGGGTTCGATTATTCACGATTTTTTCACAAAACACCAAAAAGACCTGCTAGTCTGCTACCAAGGGGTGACTAAGCGTGGCTTTCGCGCGGTCCATGAATACCAGAAGGCGAAGTTGGGCGAAGTGTCGAAGTTTATCAAAATTCAGGTTATTGGGCCATTTCAAGCAATTGGACCTAACGGCGAAAATTTGACGCCCAAGGGTGCAAAGGCGTGTGCATTGCTCGCGATTTTGGCTTTGACTGATGGAAAGTCACGCCCAAGACGCTTTCTTGAAGAAAAATTATGGAGCGGGCGGGCCCCCGAGCAAGCGGGGCAAAGCCTTCGCCAAGAACTTACACAAATTCGCCGTGCTTTTGGGGATCATGCAGATTTTTTTATCGTTGATCGTTCCAGTGCAAGGCTCGACCCAGAGTTCGTGAGTGTTGATCTAGATGATCTTTTGACCGTACCCGAGGATGGACGCGAACTGCTCGAAGGATTGTTGGTGCGCGACGCCGCGTTTGATGCATGGCTCACTGAAGTACGAAGCGCGTTTGGGCGCCGAAAAACTGCGATAGCTGCCAAACAAAAGGGCCTTGTCCTTCGGACGCGCCCGATTGCGCCAAATTCAGGTGCACAGGGTATTCTTGGCGATGTATTGGCCAATCAAATCGGCGAAAATATTGCAGAACAGGTACGGGCATGGCGTCAAGTAAATGTGCGTATGGCCCAAACTGATCAAGACGCCGCCGAAATTGAAATTGATGCGCAAGTGGCGGAAGAGAATGGCCAAAGCCTTGCGTTTATTCGGCTAATTCATGCTGGAACTGGTCGTGTTTTGCATACCCAAAAGGCCCAAGTGGATGCCAGTTCGATGCGCGCTGCGACCGAGGATCTATTGGCAGATATCACCATTGAGGCCGCGGAGAAAACGCTGGACGCGATGGCGCTTGCCTTTCCTTCAGAGCGCCCAGAATTGGCGTCGGCTGCGATGGCACGGCGCGCTGTGCGTGAAATGGAAACATTTGAAGCCAGCCGATTGGATGTGGCGGATCAATTATTACGAACTGCCTTTGATATTGATCAAAATGGGCTTTTCCTCGCGTGGCAAAGCCTGTTGAAGACAATCCAAATGACCGAGTTGCTGAGTTCTGATGGGGCCGCTGATCTGGAAATGGTCGAAAGTTTAAACCGAAAAGCCATAGAAATGGACGGCGACAACCCCTTAGTGCAGGCGTTGGTTAATCAGGTCCAAGTTTTGATGTTTACGGATTTGGGTGCCGCCAATGCAGCCGCAAGTAGTCGTCTCGATCCAAATCTTTCCGGCGCGTTCTCTATGTCTTCGATGGCCAGTGCAAATATGTGGGAAGGCGACACGGAAACCGCCTATCACTTGACCAAAAAAGCGACGACTTTGGCCAGGCGGTCCAGCTTTCATCATTGGTGGGACACGTTCCACTGTATTAGCTGCATCGCATCAGGGCGATACGAAGAAGCCATTCAGTTTGGCGAGTCCGCCGCCCGTGTAACGCCAAATTTCCGCCCCCCGCTCCGACATCTTTTGGCGTTGTACGCACATATGGGGGATCGCGAAAAAATGTGGGATATGGTTGCCGCATTGCAGCGTTTAGAACCTGATTTCTCGCTTGATAAGTTCAAGTTTGACGAGTCTTATCCCGTGCGCACCCTTCGTCGCGCCAAATTATTGGATTTTCCCACAGAAGAGTCATAGCCCACTTGCCTTTTTGAACCGATATGCAAATGCTGTTTTGCAAATAGGGAGATACCACATGGCATTGGAAGACGCAGCAACATCTATCGACGAAGCCTTCACCCGCGAAGGTTATAAGGGTAACGCTTTTGAGGCAACTTATGCAGGCGCGCTATCGTTTTTACGACGAACCTATACCAAGGACCTAACGGATGCTGATGTTGCTGTGACCGGAATTCCGTTCGATTGCGCGGTCACTAATCGGCCAGGAACGCGGTTTGGTCCACGCGCTGTTCGAGAGGCAAGTGCGCTGCAATCACCAGATGCGCCCTATGGCTGGGATGTGAATCCGATGACGGAGTTTAATGTGGTTGATTATGGCGACGTGGCCTTTGATCATGCAAAAATTTGGGAGTTTCCAAAGGCGTTGCAAGACCACATTGCGGGTATTTTAGCGACGGATACGGCTTGTTTGGCCATCGGTGGCGATCATTATGTCAGTTACCCGATTTTAAAGGCCCATGCCGAAAAGTACGGTCCGCTATCCCTGCTACATTTTGATGCGCATTCAGACACTTGGGTGGATGACGACCCTGATCGGATTGATCACGGGACGATGTTTTACAAGGCCGTCAAAGAGGGTTTGATTGATGTGGAGCGATCTGTTCAGGTTGGAATTCGCAGCACAAACGAAGACAATTTGGGTGTCCCTACAATTGATGCGGCAGAGGTGCATCGCATAGGCCCAGAAGCAGTGGTGGATAAGATCAAGTCTATCTTGAAGGATCATCAAACCTATCTAACTTTTGATATTGATTGCCTTGATCCTGCTTTCGCACCTGGTACCGGGACGCCCGTTTGGGGCGGATTATCGAGCGGACAGGCAGCGGCGATTCTACGGGGATTGGCGGGGATCAATATTGTTGGCATGGATGTTGTCGAGGTTTCACCACAATATGACGTAAGCGGAGCAACAGCCATCGCGGGCGCGCATGTAGGCGTAGAATTGTTGTGCCTTTGGGCGCATCGTCAAAAGTTTGGAGGCTGATATGCCAAACCAACCCCTAGGTGGAAATGAGATGCCGCGTTTTGCGGGGCCGGGAACATTTATGCGTTTACCTGCGGCTGAAACAGCCGAGGGCCTTGATGTTGGGTTTATCGGCATTCCGATGGATATCGGCACCAGTTGGCGCTCTGGCACGCGGTTTGGCCCCAAACAAATTCGCGCCGAAAGCAATATGCTGCGCCCCTATAATATGTGGACCCGTGCCGCGCCGTTCGATCATCTGCAATGTGCTGATCTAGGCGACGTGCCGATCAATACCTTCGATCTAAAGGACTCGGTTCGCCGTATTACACAATACTATGACACGGTTTTGGAACACGACGTGATCCCGATGACGTTGGGGGGCGATCACACGCTGACCCTGCCTATTTTACGATCAATCGCCAAGAAACACGGACCTGTGGCGCTGGTGCATGTGGATGCCCACGCCGACATAAACGAACACATGTTTGGTGAAGAAATTGCCCACGGAACACCCTTTCGCCGCGCCCATGAAGAAGGGCTACTGCAAGACGACAAAGTGTTTCAGATCGGCTTGCGCGGAACAGGATATGCCGCCGATGATTTCGACGAAGCCCGCCGCTGGGGATTTACCGTTATCCAAGCCGAGGAGTTGTGGCACAAATCGCTGGCCCCTTTGGCAGAGCGGATCAAAGCGCATATCGGCGATGTGCCGTGTTACATTACCTATGACATCGACAGCCTTGACCCTGCCTTTGCGCCCGGCACTGGGACACCCGAAATTTGTGGTCTGACGCCGCCCCAAGCCGTGGAATTGATCCGTGGCTTGCAGGGACTGAACATTGTTGGCGCGGATCTGGTCGAAGTATCACCGCCCTATGATCCAACGGGAAATACGGCGCTTGTGGGTGCAAATATCTTATACGAAATGCTGTGCATTTTACCGGGTGTGGAAACCGGAAACTGAAAAATATGACAGGGAAAAGAACATGAAAGCTGCAGTTTGCCGCGAATTTGGTGCAGATCTATGCATTGAAGACATCACATTAGAGGCCCCTAAACGTGGGCAAGTCCAAGTGAAATTGGAAGCCTGCGCAATTTGCCATTCCGACATTCTCGCACAAGAGGGCGCTTGGGGCGGTTATCTGCCAGCCGTGTTCGGGCACGAAGCTGCAGGGCGCATTACGGAAGTCGGTGATGGGGTTAAAGGCTACAGTGTTGGCGACCCTGTTTTGGTTACTTTACTGCGCTCTTGTGGCGCTTGCCCATCTTGTGGCTCTGGTCATTTGGTGAATTGCGAAGAGCCCTATGACCGCGTCGCTGAATCGCCGATCCGATTGGGTGAGGGCGAAATTGCGCAACAGGGGATCGGCACAGGGGCTTTCGCAGAAAGCGTCGTGGTGGATCAAAGTCAAATCGTTTCGATCCCCGAAGATTTGGGGATGGATGTCGCAAGCCTGTTGTCATGTGGTGTAATCACGGGATTGGGCGCGGTGACGAATACCGCAAGCGCACGTCCTGGCAGCACGGTCGCAGTCATTGGCGCTGGCGGCGTTGGCTTGAACGCGATCCAAGGCGCTGCTCTGAGTGGATGCGTCACGATCATTGCGCTCGATCTAGAAGACGAAAAGCTGGACGGCGCGATGGAGTTTGGGGCAACCCACGCGATCAAAGCAACGGATGCAGACGTTGTTAAAAAGGTGAAAGCCGCCACAGGTGGGCGCGGCGTTGACTATGTTTTTGTGACTGTTGGCGCGATAAAAGCGTTTGAAACAGCGACAGATTATCTTGCGCCACGCGGCGAAGTCATCATGGTTGGGATGCCGCCGTCTGGGCAATTCGCCAGTTATGAACCTGTGATGATCACGGCGTTGAGCCAGTCGATCAAAGGATCGCTGATGGGCGAGACCGTTTTGAAACGCGATATTCCGTGGTTGATCGAACAATACAAACAAGGGCGTTTAATGCTCGATGAATTAATCAGCAATCGGTATTCCCTAGATCAAATCAACGAAGCGATTGTCGATACAAAGGCGGGTAAATCACGCCGCAATGTTATCATCTTTGACTGATCTATTCGTGCGCTATCGGGGGCTAGTGGCTCCCGATACGGCCGAGTTGAACATCGTAATCGACAGTTAAACGATAATCTGGATCGTCGTCTGTATCGACCATCAACTGTCCAGCAGTTGTCAAAAGCTGATGACAATCTTGGCTAAGATGGCGCAACATTAATCGTTTACCAGCAGCGCTATATTTCTCGGCAACGGCCTCGATCGCTTGAAGGGCAGATTGATCCACAACGCGGGATCCTGCGAAATCGAGGATCACAGTTTCTGGATCATTCTCTGGATCAAACAATTCTTGAAACCGTGTTGCGGAGCCAAAGAACAACGGGCCTTGTACGTCATAAACCCGTGCGCCTGGTTCTGTTTTGGACGGGTGAGAGGAGGCAGAAATCTGCGCCGCGGCGTTCCAGGCGTAAACCAGCGCGGACACAATCACACCAACGACGACAGCGATTGCAAGGTCTTCGGCAACGGTAACTGCTGTCACGAGAATGATCACAAATGCATCTGCGCGGGGCACGCGGGCCAAAATTTTCAGCGATTGCCAAGCGAATGTGCCGATAACAACCATGAACATAACGCCGACAAGTGCGGCCAATGGGATCAGTTCAATGATGCTGCTGCCGACTAGAATGAATGCGAGCAAGAACAGCGCCGCGGAGATGCCAGACAACCGCCCTCGACCACCAGAGTTTACGTTGATCATGGATTGCCCGATCATCGCGCAACCGCCCATGCCACCAAAGAAGCCTGTGACAGTATTTGCGGCGCCTTGAGCGATACATTCTTTGGATGCGCCGCCCCGTTGATTGGTGATTTCGCCAACAAGGTTCAGAGTCAAAAGGCTCTCAATCAAGCCAATCGCCGCGAGGATGACGGCGTAAGGCAGGATGATCCAAAGGGTCTCAAACGTGAAAGGAACCATCGGGATGGAGAACGCAGGCAAGCCGCCCTCAATGGAGGCAAGATCGCTGACGCGTGGGACTGGAACGTCGAACAGGATAACGGCAGCAGCCACCAAACCGATCGCGGCAAGGGGGGCGGGAAATGCTTTGGTAAGGCGCGGTGTGACCCAGATGATTGCCATGGTCGCAACGACTAATGCGAGGGAAATCCAGAGCGTTGAACCCGTCATCCATGTATGGTGGCCGTTGCCATCTGGGACGCGGAATTGTTCAAGTTGGGCCAAGAAAATAACGATTGCAAGGCCGTTCACAAAGCCAAGCATCACAGGATGTGGAACCATTCGGATGAATTTCCCAAGGCGGAAAATACCTGCAGAAATCTGCAAAATACCCATAAGAACAACGGTGGCGAACAAGTATTGAACACCGTGATCCGCGACCAACGAAACCATCACAACCGCGAGCGCACCTGTCGCGCCAGAAATCATGCCAGGGCGGCCGCCAAATGCAGCGGTGATCAGGCCCACGATAAACGCGGCGTAAAGGCCAACAAGTGGATCAACACCTGCAACAAATGCGAAAGCCACGGCCTCTGGAACCAAGGCCAATGCGACGGTTAAGCCGGACAAGATATCGGTGCGCGTTTGCGGCAAATTCAATTCACGAGGATGCGAAAAATACGAATTGTTGCGCAAATTTTCTGCGAAGTCTGAAATCGGGGTGCGTTTGGTCACGAGCGTCATCCTGCATTGGCTTTGGGCGTGCAATAGGGCGTTCGTGCCCAAAGGTCTAGGAAGCATTCGCACAAAACGACGAAGACTTCGTAAATGTGCTGGAAAATAAGCGTTTCTAGGGCCAGTGTAGGGCAAATAATGGAGGCGTGACATGAAGCTGAAAGACTTGGAGATTTTTGTTGTTGGAAACAAGCCACCTGGTTGGGGTGGGCGGTATTTCATCTTTGTGAAATTGACCACCGATACGGGTATTGTTGGCTACGGCGAAGTCTATGCGGCGGCCGTGGGCCCCGATGCAATGTGTGCGGTTATCAATGATGTGTTTGAACGTCATATGCTGGGGGAAAGCCCTGAAAACATTGAGTTAATGTTCCGTCGTGTTTATTCCAGCGGCTTTACCCAACGCCCTGATCCGACAACGATAGGTGCGTTTTCGGGCATGGAAATCGCCTGTTGGGATATTCTGGGCAAGGCGTTTGAACGGCCTGTTTACGCGCTGATGGGCGGATTGATGAACGAACGCATCCGATCCTACACCTATCTTTATCCGATGGAACACCACGATATGACCGCGTTTTGGTCCTCCCCTGAAATGGCGGCGGAATCGGCGATTCACGCGGTAAATCAAGGGTTTACAGCAGTGAAATTTGATCCTGCGGGGCCGTATACGGCGCGCGGTGGGCACATGCCATCAATGGGGGATATCGCGCAATCCGTGGCATTTTGTAAGGCAATCCGCGAAGCGGTTGGGGATCGGGCGGACTTGTTGTTTGGAACCCACGGACAGTTCAGTACCGCAGGTGCAATTCGGCTCGGTCAGGCGCTGGAACCCTATTCGCCACTGTGGTTTGAAGAGCCTGTTCCGCCCGACAATATTGGCGAAATGGCCAAGGTCGCGAGCGCGGTTCGTATACCTGTTGCAACGGGCGAACGCCTTGTTACTAAAGCGGAATTTGCACCTGTGTTAAGGTCTGGTGCAGCGACTATTTTGCAACCTGCGCTGGGGCGTTCTGGCGGTATTTTGGAAACCAAAAAGATCGCGGCGATTGCCGAAGTGTACAACGCGCAAGTGGCACCGCATTTGTACGCTGGGCCCGTGGAATGGGCGGCGAATATTCAGCTGGCAGCGAATATTCCCAACCTGCTGATGGCCGAGACGATACAAACGGGTGGGGATTTCCACCTCGACCTGATTAAACATACGATTCAATGGGATAGCGGGTATATTATCGCGCCCACAGCACCGGGTTTGGGCATTGAATTTGACGAGGATTTGGCCCGCGCGAACCCTTGGACGGGGGATGGACTGCATTTAGAAATGCAAGATGAACCCTGCCGATACGACGCGCCAAATTGGTTTGCAGGTGGCGCGCCGCCGATGAGCGAGTAAGCAACGCACGCTGGGGTAAGATTTGGAGCGTACGCTGCTTTTTGGGGGCCAAAAAAGGGCTGCAAAGCGTATGCAAACGGTATGCAAAGCGTATGGCACCTGTATGGCACTTTTGGCGTTAACCTTTGACGCAACGGTGTTGCGTGGGGTGATGATTTTGCCCTCTTGTAAGCAATGCTCTCTTGTACTAAATACAGCATACTGAGTTAAAGGCTTTGCGGATCATGTCCAACAAACGTGCTGTTTATTTCATCCTGCTGACGGTGATGATTGATGCCATTGGCATTGGTCTGATCATGCCTGTGATGCCGGCGCTTTTGCTCGATCTGGGCGGGTCCACTTTGGCGAATGCGGCGATTTGGGGTGGGATATTGTCCACCGTTTTCGCGCTGATGCAGTTTTTGTTTGGGCCGTTGGTCGGCAATCTTTCGGATCGGTTTGGGCGGCGCAAAGTGTTGCTGGTATCATTAAGCGTGATGGCGGCGGATTATGTGGTGATGGGGTTTGCGCAATCGATGTGGCTGCTGTTTGTGGCGCGTATTGTCGGCGGGATAACGGCGGCGAACCATTCAACGGCCTCGGCAGTGATTGCGGATGTTTCCCCGCCAGATGAGCGCGGTGCGAATTTCGGATTGCTAGGCGCGGCGTTCGGGATCGGGTTTATTTTGGGGCCTGTGATCGGCGGGATCGCGGCGGAATGGGGCCCGCGTGCGCCGTTCTTTGTGGCTGCTGTTTTGGCAGGTGCGATTGCGCTGTTCGGGTTGTTCGCGCTGGACGAAACCGTGAGCGAGGAAAACCGCCGCGCGTTTGAATGGCACCGTGCGTTGCCTTGGGGTGCGTTTGCACAAGTGGGCAAACTGGCAGGGCAGACGCGGTTGTTGATCGTGCTGTTTTTCCAAGAAATCGCCTTCATGGTCTACCCCGTTGTTTGGGCGTTTTACACGATTGCGAAATTTGGCTGGGATGCTTGGTTGGTTGGCCTGTCGCTCGGCTCATTTGGATTGATGATGGCGTTTAGCCAAGGGGTGCTGATCCGCTATGTGATCCCGCGGTTGGGGGAGCACCGCACGGCAATTTTGGGGCTGTCGATGGAGTTGTTGTCGTTTGTCGGCATCGCGTTTGCGCCCGCGACTTGGGTGATTTTTGCGCTGCTGCCGCTGAGTGCGGTGGGCATGTTGGCGGGGCCAGCGATGCAAGGCATCATGAGCCGTGCGGTGCCTGATAATGCGCAAGGCGAGCTGCAAGGTGTTGTGAGTTCGGTGCGCGCGGTTGCGTCGATCCTCGCGCCTTTGGTGATGACGGGACTGTTCTGGGCGTTCAGCCGTGAGGGCTGGTTTTTCGAATTTCCGGGTGCGCCATTTGTGTTGTCCGCGATCCTGATGGGGATCGCGATCCGTATTATGTGGGGCTTTGGGCGAACCGCCTAGCCGTCGATGCGTTTGGCCATGATTGCGATGGCTTTTTGGTACACGCCAGCGGCATTCCACTGCTTAATCACTTTGAAATTTGGCTGGCCTTCTTGATAACCTTTGCCCGGTTTCCAGCCTTTTTGACGCAAGAAATTGGCGGTGGAAGCCAGCGCGTCTGTTTGGTTGTAAAAATCAACCCGACCGTCGCCGTTGGCATCGACGCCGTATTGCAGCGCGTTCCCTGGCAGGAATTGAGTGTGGCCCAATTCGCCGTGTTTCGCGCCCTTGGTGGCCGTTGTGATCGCGCCTTGGTCCACAAGGATCAGCGCGCCGATGGCGTGGGGTTTAAAGAAATCTGAGCGGCGGCAATCGTAGGTGAGCGTGGTGATCGCCGAGACCACTTGGCTGTTGCCCATGAAGCCGCCAAACCCTGTTTCCATGCCGTGGATTGCGAGGATCACGCCAGCCGGGACGCCGTATTTCTTTTCGAGTGAGTTGAAGAAACTGGCGCTGCTGGCTTTGCGTTTTTTGCCTTTGGCGACGATGGTCGGTGCGCCGCGAACTTTCATGAATTTTTCGAGCGTGTATTTGAACGACTTTTGATTGCGATCCGCCGCGATGGTGCCTTTGGCATAGCTGGCGGAGGCGAGCGCCTGAAGGCCGCGTTTTTTGACGCCTGCTTTCTTGGCTTCTGATGCGAATTCTTTTTTCCAAGCGTTGAACCCTGCGCTGGTGTTACCGCACGTGGCGGCGAGCGCAGGTGCGGTGGCTAGGATGGCTGTTGCGAAAATTATGCTGCGTAAAATCATGGGGCCCCTCATTATGACTAGGATTTAAATATAGGGTTAATTCGCAAAGGTGAATAGGGAGGTGGGTTGAACCTGCAAGTGAGAAGTGCTTACTTGTGGGGGAATTTAACGAATTGGGGGATGTTATGGCCGTAAGAACGCAAAGCTGTGCCTGCGGGCAGGTGCGATTTGAAGCTGTGGACGAGCCGATTTTGGCAGCGGTGTGTTACTGTGATGACTGTCAGGCGGGGGGGCGTTTGATCGAGGCATTGGACGGCGCGAAACCTGTTCTGGATGCGGACGGCGGCGCGGATTATCTAACCTACCGAGATGATCGGTATCGCTGTGTTCAGGGGGCGGAATTGCTGGTGGGGTATGCGTTAAAACCAAAATCACCGACCAAGCGGTTTGTGGCGGGGTGTTGCAACACGGCGATGTATTTGAAGTACAAACGCGGGCATTGGACCTCGACGTTTCGGAGCGCGTTTGAAAGTGCAGATTTGCCCGCCGTTGAAATGCGCACGAATGTACGGTTTCGCGCCAGCGACGATGCGTTTGTGGATGATGCGCCACGGTATCAGCGGTTCCCGTTGGCGCTGTTTG
>JABBAP010000022.1:58339-92811 GCA_018607905.1 Paracoccaceae bacterium
GATGCGTTTGTGGATGATGCGCCACGGTATCAGCGGTTCCCGTTGGCGCTGTTTGGCAAGTTGATCAAAGCGCAGGTGGCGATGGTTTTTGGTCGGTAAGGGCCTGAAATACCTGTCAGGTACCCCAGTCACATGGCGCGTTAGGCGGAATCTTTCGCGAACAGATTTGTCACCTTTAGACGCTGTCCGTATCCAAGCAGCAGCAGGATGAGCGCGGTTGCGATCACGGGCAGGTGGCCGATCATTTCGATCAACGCTTCGTCTTTGGCCCCTTGAATGAGGAAGACAATGTTGGACAGCAACATGAAGCCCGCGATGACGAGGGTGTTGAGGCGGGTGACGACGCCAAGCACGAGGATGGTTCCGAGCACCACTTCCATCATGCCAGCGGACAGAACGAAAATCTGATCGCTGAACCAATCAAACCCGAAAAACGGCATGAAGTTCCACGGATAATTTTCAAGAAACGCCTGGCCAAGCATGGCGCCGTAAACCTTTTCTGAAAAGCCGAGGATGACCAACGCGATGCCCGTGAAAATGCGCAGCATGGCCACCGAATAGGGTTTTAGTTTTTCGCGCAGCTGTTCGGACGGGTGGTGATTGAACAGCAAGAACAGCGCAATTCCGATGATGTTTATGTATTCGACGGACTTGAGAATGCCGAATTGGAGGATCATCCCGAGGAATAAAACACCGAGTAAGTAAGCGGCAATGTGAATGAAGTGGTTGGACAACAGGAGTATCCCGATAAACGCTTGCAGGAATATGAGCAGCGTTCCCATGCCACCCACTGCAATAAGATGCGGGGCGATCAACGCGCCCTCATAGGCGGTTAGCAGCAGCGACATGCCTGTAAAGATGCGCATCAGTTCCATCACGTCGTGGCGGATTTTCGTGTTCGCGATGGGGATAACGGGCAGGCGGCTGTCTAATACGATTGCCGTGCAGATCATGCCTAGCGCGATAAATATCCACGCGATCATGATGGGGTTGGACAGAAGAATTGCGTTGAGGTTGACACGCTCACCCGCGTCCTCGGCCACGAACCAGCGCACGTGGGCCATGCTGGGGGAGGCGACACAGGTCAGGGGAAGCGCAATCAGGGGTGCCAACATTTTCCAGGTGTTTTGTTTGAGGGGGGCGATGATTTGATACGCTTGAACACTCGGATTTTGCATTGCTGTCTCCTCGGTGACCTCCGTGTATTTAGTAGTGGCATTTGTGGTAGGTCAAGGTTGGTAAAGTCGCAGGCTGGCTGTTGAACTGGGGCTGCGTTCGTTGGAATTGTTCACAAAAGGATTGAGGCATTGGCCACATGGTTTTCAGAAAAAGTAGAAAAACGAAGCAGCGGGATTGAAGGCAGGGGCCTATTTTCAGTTGCTGTGATCCGTACTGGTGAGGTCGTTGTGGTAAAAGGTGGCTATGTGTTTGATCGCCAAACCCGCGATGAACTGGCGAAAACCCTTGGCCCGACTGAAATACAGATTGACGATGATTTGTTCATTGGACCGACTTCACACGAAGAGCGCGAGGATTCGATGATGTGTCTTAATCACTCGTGTGATCCAAACGTGGGCATTGTTGGGCAGATCCTTTTCCAAGCGATGCGCGATATCGAACCCGACGAGGAGCTAACGTTCGATTATGCCACGGGAGATGATGACGATTGGACGCTAGATTGCGGCTGTGGAACCGCCAGTTGCCGTGGCCGCGTGACGGGAAAAGATTGGCAAAAGGTGGACGTTCAACGGCGTTATGTTGGGTGGTTTTCGGGGTGTTTGGAACGAAAGATAGCTTTGTTGAAGTGATTGGTTTTGGGACTGTTTCATAAAGCTTTGGCAAGTATCGTTTTTCACGTTCCCCCTAAATCACTTTTGGCCTGAAATATTTATCATCCCTGGTTTTTAGAGGCGGTAACTTGGTCCAACTGGCCCACGGCGCACCTGTCCAGATTATCTGATTCAAGTCAGCATTTATCAAACCCGAATATGTCGAACTCGATCCTGCGCAATTTATCCGAAACGTCATATCAGGAATTGAGAAATCCATCGTGGTCGTCGCAAGCAAAGACGGTTTATCAGCAACGACTTGGTTAATTTCCCCGCTGTAATTTGGCGGATCACCTTGCTCGATCACAAAGACTTCGCCCGATGGCCCAGCCCAACGCCCCGTAAAGGGTGATGAGGTTTCACAGAAATATTCTAACCCTTCCGCATGCAGCGCACCCGCATAAACATTCAGCTTTGCCATCATCTGTGTTTTTTCTGAGCCATACCAGAAACCCGCAAAATCAAAGGCCTGATCCACCCCATGCGCAAGCTCGTGGATGATCGTACCAGCCTGAGAATCCATACCAATTATTGCCGTCTTTTCCATAACGACAGGCTTGGTTTTATCCAGACTGATTGGCGCCTTAGCACCCTGCCAAAACTGCCCTGCCAAATAGATCTTATGATCCCAAGTTTTACCTTTGCCCGTCACGTGGGCAAAATGATCACCGCCAGTTTTTTTATGGGTGAAATCATAAATGATTGGCGTCGTTTCCATGAACTGAGCCATTTTGGTGTAACTCTGGCGGAGCACTTGGACGATGCGCGAATCGGAATCCACGTCGAACCACTTCTCTAGATTTTTGTTGCCAGTTATGACGTGATCAACATGAAACACGTTTTCAGCGACCTTAAGCCAAAGATACGCGGCATAATGCGCCGCCGTAATGGCCGCAACGCGAACTGGATCGGTGCTGGCGGCAACAAATTGAGGCGGCAAAGCCTTGGTCCCCAGTGTATTGACCGGCAGCTCAAGACTTAAACTGGCCAGCTCCTCTACGATGTCCTGCGCAGTTTGAAGTGGCGTCCCCTTGATGGCCACCGTTACGGTATTACTTTTGAGCAGCAGCGGCATATTTGTTGCATGTTCCGCATCAGCGAATTTGGCGCCCTTGGCCTGTACGAAAATGTTCAAAATCTTGCAGCACAGCGTTATGTCGTAGGATCCAGATTTATCAAAGTCGGTGACGTCAGAAACAAGAAAATGCCATTCAACCTTTTTTCCAGGTTCCAATGTGACCAAATCAGAAAGTATCGTTTTACGCGGCTTGATGCCAGAAAACGCCGCTGATCCAAGGTACCCGTTAAGTTCCGTTATACCGTTTACGGGGTCATTGGGTTCATATTCCACAGTGACCGTCGGGCCCAGAAAGCTGTTCCCGTTCAATGGCGTATTCACAGACGAAATGTGGTATGTTTCGCCCGACGTAGATTTGTTTTCAAAATACCCCACCATAATAACGCGCCCGCCAGGCACCTGGTCAGTGTGCATAACTAGGTCGATACTTGCTTCTATTTTTGGTGCCGTATTCGTCGTTGTAGATGAAATGCTCAAAATATTGCCTTTATTGCTATAATACGCAGGCTGCAAAATGCAGTTCCTATAATGTGAAAACTAGACGGGTTTACAGGTGAACAGTCAAGGTTCGTAACCCGCAGGTTTCGGCGTGTACAACAGCATCAATCCCTAAGAATTGCGCGACAGGCGTTCGAAAAAATAGCGCAGATCCGCTGTTGGTTTTAACCTGCCGCACCCACAAAAAAGCCCCGCGCGGATTGCTCTGCGCGGGGCTTTGGATTTTCTAGCTTAGTTCCAGATTAATTTGGAACGTCGCCGTCGATGCCTTCTACGTAGAAGTTCATGCCAGCCAATGTGCCGTCGTCAGCAGTTTCACCATCCGCCAACCAAGCGGAACCGTCTTGCTTGTTGATTGGACCAGTGAAGGAGTGCATTTCGCCTGATTTCAGTTTCTCGATGATGGCGTTTGCGGATGCTTGAACATCTGCAGGAACCTTGTCGGAAAACTCGCCGATGCCAACCATGCCAGGAGCGATACCGTCCCATGTGTCTGTGGACGTCCATGTGCCATCAAGAACCGCTTTGGTGCGGGCGATGTAATATGGGGACCAGTTGTCGATGATGGAGGACAGGCGTGCGTTTGGTCCGAACTGTTTCATGTCGGAGGCTTGGCCAAAGGCGTAGATGCCTTTTTCTTCTGCAATCGTCATGGCAGCAGGGGAATCGGTGTGTTGCATGATGATGTCAGCGCCTTGGCCGATCAAAGCGTTTGCCGCGTCTGCTTCTTTGCCGGGATCAAACCACGTGTAGACCCATACGATTTTCATTTTCACGTCTGGGTTTACCGCTTTGGCCGCAAGGTAGGATGCGTTGATGCCACGGATAACTTCTGGAATTGGGAAAGACGCAATGTAACCGATGGTGTTGGTTTTGGTCATGTTGCCCGCGATATGACCAATTACTGTGCGGCCTTCATAGAAACGAGCAGAGTATGTGGACACGTTGTCCGCACGTTTGAAACCAGTTGCGTGTTCAAACTTTACGTCTGGGAATTTCTTCGCGACGTTCAGTGTTGGGTCCATGTAGCCAAAGGATGTTGTGAAGATCAGTTTGTGGCCTGACAACGCCATTTGGGTCATGACGCGTTCTGCATCGGCGCCTTCTGGCACTGATTCTTGGTAGGATGTTTCGACTTTGTCGCCGAAAGCTTCGACCACGGCTTTGCGGCCTTGGTCGTGTTCATAGGACCAGCCGAAATCGCCAGTTGGGCCGACATAGATAAAGCCGACTTTCAGTTTGTCTTGGGCGGTGGCAGCGCCAGCCAAGCCTGTGGCAAGTGCAGCGCCAGCAAGCAGTGTTTTAATGAGGTTCATTTAGGGTCTCTCCTAGTTGGTGTTGTCATCGCGCGAGCGGCGATGGGTTGTTTATTACGGTCATGTCGTTGCGTGAAACAGCTTGCCCAGCGATGCAGGTGCATTCAGGCTGGCGCGGGCTTTGTCGGCAGACATTATGACGAGGACAATAATGGTAACGAGGTAGGGAGTCATCGACAAATATGCGGGTGAGATGGATAAACCTGCCGCTTGCAGGTTGAGTTGCAGAACGGTGACGCCCCCAAAGAGGTATGCACCGATCAAAGCGCGGCCCGGTTTCCAGCTGGCGAACACAACAAGCGCCAGCGCGATCCAGCCTGCGCCCGCAGTCATGCCCTCGGTCCATTGGGGGACGCGCACGAGCGACAGGTACGCCCCGCCCATACCCGCCATCGCGCCGCCAAAGCCGATTGCCATGATGCGGATGCGGATGACTTTGTAGCCAAGGGCGTGTGCGGCGTCGTGGTTTTCGCCCACGGCCCGCAGGACAAGCCCCGCGCGGGTGCGGTTGAGGAAATACCAGACGACAAAGACCATAAGGATAGAAATATAAACCATCGGGTCGTGGCCAAACAGCAGCGGGCCAACGATGGGCAAATCGGTGAGGATTGGGATGTCGATGGAGTGGAATTTCGGCGGTTTGATGCCAGAGTATTTGTGACCCAGCAGGGCGGCAAAGCCGAGGCCAAACATGGTGAGGCCAAGGCCAGAGGCGACTTGGTTTGCCATGAGGTATTGTGTGAGGATCGCGAAGATCATCGACAGGAGTGCGCCGCAGATGGCCCCGAATACAAAGCCAAGCCACGGCGAGCCTGTGGTGACGGCTGCGATAAACCCGCAGACCGCGCCGATGATCATCATGCCCTCAACGCCAAGGTTTAAGACGCCCGATTTTTCAACGACGAGTTCACCGAGTGCGGCGAGCAGGATCGGAGTGGAGGCGGCCATGAGGCTAACGATCAGGGCGACGGGTGAGATTGCTGAGAAATCCATTATGCGACTCCCTTTGTTTTTAATCGAACGCGGAAGTTGATGAGGATATCGACACCGAGGAGGAAGAAGAGCAGCATGCCCTGAAACGCTTGGATCGCGGCGGCGGGGATTTGCAGTTGGAACTGTGCCAGCTCGCCCCCGATGTAGGTGAGCGACATCAGCAGGCCTGCGAACAAAATGCCAATCGGATTTAGGCGGCCCAAGAAGGCGACGATGATGGCGGTAAAGCCGTAGCCGAGCGGGAAGTTGGTGGAGAGTTTGCTGGCGGGGCCCGTGACCTCAAACAAACCAGCGAGCCCTGCGAGTGCGCCAGAGATGCCAAGGCAGAGTGCGATGGTGAGGTTGGGGTTCACCCCTGCGAAACGGGAGGCCCGTGCAGATTGGCCCGCGACGCGGATTTGAAAGCCGAACAAATGCCGCGTGAGGGCGATGTAACCAACGACGACAGCGGCCATCATGGCGAGGACGCCGAAGTGTAATCCCGTGTTGGACAGCAGTTCAGAGTTAAACGCTGATTGGTATTCGTTGAAATTTCGCGATTCTGGGAAACCCATGCCGACGGGTGATTTCATTGGCCCCGTGACCATCGCAGACAGGAAGTTGGCCGCGACATAGACGAGCATGAGCGAGACAAGAATTTCATTGGCGTTGAATTTGATTTTCAACAGGGCTGGGATCATCGCCCAAAGGAAACCGCCGACAGCACCCATGACGATGATGATTGGGAAGACGATGAAGCTTTCGTAGGGATAGAGCGCGAGGGCGGTGCCGCCGCCGACAACCGCGCCCATGATGAACTGGCCCTCTGCGCCGATGTTCCACACATTTGCGCGAAATCCGAACGATAGGCCGATGGCCATGAGGATCAACGGGGCTGCTTTGATGAGGAGTTGTGGGCGAGTGTAGCTGGCGACCACGTCGTTAAAGATCGGGTCCCAAAAGATGATGCGGATCGCGGTGAAAGGGTTGGACCCAAGGAGCGCAAACATGACGCCGCCTGCGATCATGGTGGCGATCACGGCGATGATCGGGGTGGCAATTTGCATTGCGCGCGACGGTTCAGGGCGTTGTTCAAGCCGCAGCATTGTCGACCTCCGTTCCGCCCATCAACAGGCCGATTTCTTCAATTGTGACACCAGATGCGGATCGAACGCGCGACAGGCGGCCCTCGCTTAACACCGCGAATGTGTCGGATATTTCCATCAACTCGTCGAGGTCTTGGCTGATGACGATGACCCCTGCGCCCTGTTCTGCGAGTTCCAGAAGGGCTTCGCGGATGAAGGCAGCCGCCGAAGCATCTACGCCCCAAGTCGGTTGGTTGACGATTAAAACGTCTGGGCGTTGCATGATTTCGCGTCCGATGACGAATTTCTGCAAATTGCCGCCAGAAAGGGATTTGGCGGCGTTTTCTGTGCCGGGTGTGCGGACATCAAATTTTTCGATGATGGCACGGGCGAAGTTGCGGGTGGCTTGCCATTTCACGAACCCACGGTTCGTGAGGCGTTGGCGGGTAAAGCCCGTTAATAGCGCGTTTTCCGTCAACGACATATCGGGCGCGGCAGCGTGGCCGAGCCGTTCTTCGGGGGCGGCCAAAAGGCCCTGAAGACGGCGGTGGTTCGGGCCGAGGTTGCCGACATTTTCGCCTTTCAGCTTGATCGCGTCATTCGTGACGCGTTCCTCGCCTGATAGGGCCAGCAGCAATTCGTCTTGGCCGTTGCCCGCAACCCCCGCGATGCCGAGGACCTCGCCAGCATGCAGCGAAAAGCTGATATCGCGCAGCGATGTGCCGAAGGGATCGGCCGATTGCAGCCACATATCGTGCACATCCAGCAGGCTGGGGCCGGGGGTGTAGGGGCGTTTTGACGGGGTTTTCAGCTCGGTCCCGACCATCATTTCCGCCATGGTTTTTGGCGTTTCTTCTGAGGGGACACAAGTTCCCACGACCTTGCCCAATCGTAGGATCGTGGCGTTGTCGCAGATCGTGCGGATTTCTTCGAGCTTGTGCGAAATATAGAGGATCGAGGTGCCCTCATCGCGCAATTTGCGCAGGGTTTCGAACAGGACGTCGACCTCTTGTGGGGTGAGCACGGAGGTGGGTTCGTCCATCACCAGCAGTTTGGGGTTTTGCAAAAGACAGCGCACGATTTCGACGCGCTGGCGCTCCCCTGCGGACATATCGCCGATCCTGCGATCAGGATCGAGCGTGAGACCATAATTGGCGGAAACTTGGCGAATCTGATCTGAAAGTGCGGCGTTTTCGGGTGGGTTTTCCATGCCAAGGGAGATGTTTTCGGCCACGGTAAGAGCCTCAAACAGGGAAAAGTGTTGGAACACCATCGCAACCCCTGCGGCGCGGGCTTCGCGGGGTTCGGTTGGCGCAAAAGGTTCGCCGTGCAGGCGCATTTCACCGCTGTCGGGGCGCACAAGGCCGTAGATCATTTTCACCAGCGTGGATTTGCCCGCGCCGTTTTCACCGAGCAGTGCGTGAACCTCGCCCGGTTGGATTTCAAAGCCGACATCATCGTTTGCGATGACGCCTGGATAGGCTTTGGTTAGGCCCGAAAGGTGGAGTAGTGGGGTCATGCGGTGGCCTTTGTTTTGGCGCAAACAGCGGTGCTGGATTTAAGTAGGTCGGCTGCGACGCCGATGGCAATGGCTTTGGGTGTTTTGCCCAAGTCGCGCTGGCCGATTGGGCAAATAATGCGCGAAATCTGTGCAGATTGGTGGCCAAGGTCGGCTAATCTGGATGAAAAGCGGGCGCGTTTGGTGGCAGAACCGATCAGCCCCAGCGATTTGTGGGGGCGCGATAGAATCGCATGGCACAGATCAAGATCGAGGGCGTGGGAGTAGGTGAGCACGATGTGATGCGCTGCGTCGGGCGCGTGTTTCACCGCGTCGGCTGGGTTTGCAGCGATCAGGTTTGTGGTGTTTTCGGGGATGGTTTCAGGGAAGCGATCGGCGCTGGTATCGACCCAAGTGACGCTGAACGGCAGGTCGGACAGGGTGTCGACGATGGCGCGGCCAACGTGGCCTGCGCCGTAGAGCCAAAGCGGCGTGGTTGGCGTTGCAAGCGGTTCGAGGAGCCAGCCGCCGAGCCAGATGAGGCTGGGGGTTTGGCCAGAATTGCGCAGAGATTTCAGCAGGCGTTTGAAGGCGAGCGGCTGTTCGTCTTTGCCGCTGATTTTGCGGATGTAAGGTGCGGTGTCGGCGGGGATTGTTTGAGGCGTGAACGGTTCGAAGACGACAACCACGTTACCACCGCAGCATTGCCCCAAGGCAGGGCCAAGCGGGATGTTGAGCGCGGTGGGTTTGGTGATTGTGCGTGCAAAATCAGTGGCTTGTTGTTCAAGTGCGCCGCCACCGATTGTACCGCTTTGCCCGCCTTTCCAGACCAGCATCGAGGTGCCTGCTTCGCGTGGGGTGGAGCCTTTGTGATCAACGATCAGCACGCGGATGACGGTGCCGTGTTTGGCCGTTGCGTCGCGCAACTCTGTTAGGTTCAGTCCCATGCCTGCCCCTTTTGACGGGCGACGGCGCGCAGGATTTGTTCGGCTGTGGCGGGGGCGTCTAGGTCGGGGTAAATGCTGCCGTCACCTGTCGCCGCGACCGCATCGGACAGGGCGAGGAAGGCGGAAATGCCGAGCATGAAGGGCGGTTCGCCGACGGCTTTGGATTTGTAAATCGTGTCTTCAACATTTTCACCTTTGTCCCAAAGTGCGACGTTGAAAATATCGGGGCGGTCGGAACAGGCGGGGATTTTATAGGTGCTGGGCGCGTGGCTTTTTAAGCTGCCTTTGTCGTCCCAAACCAGTTCTTCGGTGGTGAGCCAGCCTGCGCCTTGAACGTAGGCGCCCTCGATCTGGCCGATGTCGATGGCGGGATTTAGGGATTTGCCGACGTCGTGGATGATGTCGGTGCGCAGGATGCGATTTTCGCCTGTCAGGGTGTCGATCACGACCTCGGTGACGGATGCGCCATAGGCGAAGTAAAAGAACGGGCGGCCTTTGCCCGCGACGCGATCCCATTCGATTTTCGGGGTGGCGTAAAAGCCTGTGGAGGATAGGGAAATGCGGTTTTGATAGGCGAGCGCTGCGAGGGCTGCGAAGGGCATAACCTGTTTGCCGATTTGCACAGTGCCGTCTGCAAATGTGATTTGATCGGCAGTTGTTTTGAAGTGATCGGCGGCGAAATCGGTGAGGCGTTGTTTGATAACCTCGCAGGCTGCTTTCACCGCCATGCCGTTTAGATCGGAGCCAGAGGAGGCGGCGGTGGCGGAGGTGTTTGGCACCTTGGCCGTGTCGGTTGCAGTGATTTTCACGGATGAGAGGGGCGTGCCAAGAACAGTGGCGGCGACCTGCGCGACTTTGGTGAACAGGCCTTGGCCCATTTCGGTGCCGCCGTGGTTGAGGTGGATGGAGCCGTCGGAATAAACGTGTACCAGCGCGCCTGCTTGGTTCAGGTGCGTTAGCGTGAAGGAAATACCGAATTTCACAGGCGTAACCGCGATGCCTTTTTTGAGGCGCGGGTTTTCATGGTTGAACCATTTCACCAGTTCGCGGCGCTTGGAATAATCGGATTTTTCCAGCAGTTCGATCATGATTTGATCGGTCACACTGTCGGTGACTTCCATGTGGTAGGGCGTGGTTTGTTTTAGGCCGCGCGACTTGTTAGCATAGGCGTTTGCGGTGCGGATGTAGCTGGCATCAACGTCCATTGTGTGGGCGATGTGGTCGATGACCCGTTCAATGGCAAGCACGCCTTGCGGACCGCCGAAGCCGCGAAAGGCGGTGGCGGAAACGGTGTTGGTTTTTAGGCGATGCGAGGTGATTTTCGCGTTTGGCAAGAAGTAGGCGTTATCGGAATGCAGCATGGCGCGATCAGCCACGGGGAGCGAGAGGTCTTGCGCCCAACCGCAGCGACAATATTGTGTGAATTCAATGCCTTCAATGAAGCCAGCGCCGTTGTAGCCGACGGTGTAATCCATGCGAAAATCGTGGCGTTTGCCTGTGATGATCATGTCGTCGTCGCGATCATAGCGCATTTTTGCGGGGCGATTGTGTTTGGCAGCGATGATGGCTGTGGCGCAGGCGAGGGAATTTCCTTGGCTTTCTTTGCCACCAAATCCGCCGCCCATTCGACGGGTTTCTACGCGGACGGCGTTGAAGGAAACGCCCAATGCCTCGGCCACTTTGTGTTGGATTTCTGTCGGGTGTTGCGTGGAGGAATGGACGAGCATGTCGCCTTCATTCGGGACAGAAAGTGCTGCTTGACCTTCTAGGTAGAAGTGTTCTTGGCCGCCCATCTCAAAACTGCCAGAAAGCGTGTGTTCGGCGTTTTTGATCGCATCGGACGCGTCGCCCTTGGCGAAGATGATGGGGGGCTCAAATTTGGTGTCTGCCTTGATCGCGTCGTCAATGGACAGGATCGCGGGCAGGGGGCTGATTTTGACGGTGCCAAGTGCGGCGGCTTTGCGCGCGGCCAAATGCGATGTGGCAACGACAAGGAAAACGGGTTGGCCGACAAAATGCACGGTGCCATCGGCGAGCATCGGTTCGTCGTGGTTTGATGGCGACACATCGTTGCCAGCGGGCAAATCAGCGGCGAGCAGAACGTCGATTACCCCGTCTGCGGCGCGAACGGCTGTTAGATCAACAGAGGTGATTGTGCCGTGGGCCACATCGGACAGGCCGAACGCCAAATGCAGGCAATTTGCGGGGGTTGGGATGTCGTCGGTGTAGCGGGCTGCGCCTGTGACGTGCAGTTTTGCGGCGTCATGCGGGGTGGATTTGTGGATGTTCATGGTGTCACCGCCAGCACGTTGGTGGCGTGCCCCTGTGTTTCGTCAAAGTATCGTTGCAGCAGGTTTTGTGCGGTTTGAGCGCGGTAGGCGGCGGAGGCGCGAACGTCGGTGATGGGTTGGTAATCGTTTGAGAATTTGGTCATGGCGGCAGTGATTGTTTCTTGGGTCCACTGTTGGCCGATAAGCGCGGTTTCAACAGCCGTGGCGCGTTTCGGGGTGGCCGCCATGCCGCCGAATGCGATGCGGGCGGCGGTGATTTTATCGCCCGAACGGGTGATGTTGAAACAGCCGCACAGGGCGGAAATATCTTGGTCGAACCGTTTGCTGATTTTGTAACATTTCAGGTTGTCGGCTTGATCGGGGATCGCGATGCCGATGACAAATTCGCTGGGGCTACGGTCTTGTTTTCCGTAGGCGATGAAGAAGTCTTCGATTGGGATGTTTCGGATATCGTCGCCGCGCCGCAAGTACAGTTGCGCGCCAAGCGCGATGAGCGCGGGCGGGCCATCACCGATGGGGGAACCGTTGGCGATGTTGCCCCCGATGGTGGCGGCATTGCGCACTTGTGTTGAGCCGTAGCGGCGGATCAACTCGGCAAGGCTGGGGTATTTTTTGGCCACAGCTTTTTGAAGTTGGGACAGGGTGACGGACGCGCCGATTGCGATGCCGCCGTCGCCAGATTCGATGCCGCGCAAATCTTCGATTTGGCCAACGAAGGCGATGGGGGACAAATCGCGCAGTTGTTTGTTGACCCATAAGCCAACGTCGGTTGCGCCGCCAACAAGGGTAGCGTCGGGGTTTTCAACGTACCAATCAGCCAGTTCGTCAGAGGTTTTTGGAACGAAAGTCCTGTCGGATTTTAGAGTTTTGGTTTTGCTGGCCTTGTCTGATTTTAGATGCTTTGGTTTTGGATTGGTTGCGGCGGCCTCTGCCGCGCGAATGATCGGTGCATAGCCTGTGCAACGACACAGATTGCCTGCCAAAACATCGTCGTGATTTGTGTCGCCGTTTTGGTGGGCGGCGGCCATCGACATGATGAAACCGGGCGTGCAAAACCCGCATTGGGAGCCGTGGTGATCGACCATTTGCGATTGAACGGGGTGTAGTGTTCCGTCGGGCGCGGCCAATCCTTCGACGGTGCGGATGGATTTGCCGTGCAGTTGGGGCAGAAACAGGATGCAGGCGTTTAAGGCCTTGGCGCCATCGCTGTCCGTGATCATGACGGAACAAGCGCCGCAATCGCCCTCGTTGCAGCCTTCTTTGGTGCCGGTAAGGCCGCGCGTTTCGCGTAAATAGTCAAGAAGCGTGCGCGTGGGGCTTTCGCCTTCCACGTGGACGGTCTCTCCGTTTAGAAGAAACTCGATTTTCATTAGGAAAACCCGCCACGGTACTTTGCACGAGGCCTTTTGCCCGCACGTTCGATGTGGCGTAGAACGTGGTGGCGACCGTTGGAATTCAACAAAGCAATTTCATCAATGGATAGCAAGGAATTTTTATTCCGCAGCTAGATCACTTTGCGATAATCGAGCGCGTCCATGACATCATCATCAACCTTGCGATAGATAAATTCGAGGTCGCGTTTTTTGTAATCCGCTTTGATTTTATGGTATTTATAGCGGCGCTGGTAGTCTTCGAAGCGCATGTTGTCGGAGGCTTTGATAGAGCGGCGCACGTTGCCAAACCCGTTGTTGATCGTCGGGATATATTCCGCAACACGGGTCAGTTGCTCGTCGAAATCCGAAAGCAAATCCTCATAGCGGATGTGAATCACGTTGTCTGCTGCGCCCATGAGGGCCACGTAAGAACGCATCTTTTCGTTCCACAGGTGGATTGGGCTTTCAAGAGTTTTGTCACCAACATTGTCGCGCTCTGACACGGGCCACGGGGTGTCGATAAACTGATCGAATTCCATTTCATCGTGGGTCCACAGTGGATTTTCGGGGCGATTGTGCAGGGACGACAAAAAGAACACGGGATGTTTGGTGATCAGCAAGAACAGCGTGTTTTCCGAATGGGGTGCTGCACGGATCACATCAACGGGCGGGGCGGCGTGTTTCAGGCCGAAATCAGAATAGAGGATACGTTCGTGGTATTTATCCTGAAGGCGATTGTTTTCAGCGGGGCGCAGTTTTGGTTTGTGTTGTTGAAGAACCAACCGCAGCACCCGTTTATCAACGCCAAAATCGCCACGCAAAATATCGGTTGCGAAATTCTTGTTGATCAGTTTTTCCAGATAGCTCGCGCCGGTGTTCCGCTCGCCGTAAATCTTGGTGAAAAGACAGGTCATCCGCTGCTCATTTTATTGTTTTTTGTTGGAGGCATTGTGCAACGGGTTTCGCCCGATAGCAAGCTGCGTTAGGATTGCGAAATGAGCACACAAGACAGATTCATCCACCTTCGCCTTCACTCTGCCTATTCCCTGTTGGAAGGGGCGATCCAAGTGAAGAAATTGCCAGATATGTGTGCCGATATGGGCATGCCTGCGGTAGCCGTCACCGACACTGGCAACCTGTTTGGCGCGTTGGAGTTTTCGGAAACAGCGGCCAAGGCGGGTGTGCAGCCGATTGTGGGCTGTCAGTTGGATTTGGCCTATGCGACGGCGGCAAATGTTGGGGGCAAAGTACCGCCACCGCGTGCAATCGTTGTTTTGGCGCAGAACGAGGCGGGTTATCTGAACCTGATGAAGCTGAATTCCTGTGCGTTTTTGGACAGTGGCGATCAGTTGCCCCATGTTACGCTCGATGAATTGAACAAACATTCCGAGGGGCTGATTTGCCTGACGGGTGGGGCGCTTGGCCCTGTGGGACAGTTGGTGCAAGACGGCCAGCACGAGGCGGCAAAGGTGTTGTTGATGCGGTTGGCGGATATGTTCGCGGACCGCCTGTATGTGGAGTTGCAACGCCACCCCCATGAGAATGGACGCGGCACACCTGCCGAAATGGCGACGGAGCAGTTTTTTGTGGAAACGGCATACGCGATGGATTTGCCGTTGGTGGCAACGAACGATGTGTTTTTCCCAAAACCCGCAATGTTTGAGGCCCATGACGCGCTGATTTGTATTGCCGATGGGGCTTATGTGGACCAGCAAGAGCCGCGCCGACGGTTGACACCAGAGCATTATTTCAAATCACCAGGACAGATGATTGAGCTGTTTGCCGATCTGCCGGAAGCGGTTGAAAACACGATTGAGATTGCACAACGCTGCGGGTTTCGAGTGACAACGCGCGATCCGATTTTGCCGAAATTTGCCGATGACGAAGTTGAAGAGTTGCGCCGCCAAGCGAACGCAGGATTGAAGGATCGACTGGCGGTTATTCCCCATGCGGTGAGTGTTGAGGAATACCAAAAACGGCTCGATTTTGAGCTGGATATTATCGAGGGGATGGGGTTCCCCGGCTATTTCCTGATCGTTGCGGATTTCATCAAATGGAGTAAAGACGAGGGCATTCCTGTGGGGCCTGGCCGTGGCTCTGGTGCGGGCAGTCTTGTGGCCTATGCGCTGACCGTAACCGACCTTGATCCGTTGCGGTATTCCTTGCTGTTTGAGCGGTTTTTGAACCCTGAACGGGTAAGCATGCCCGACTTTGACATCGACTTTTGCATGGATCGCCGCGAGGAAGTGATCCGCTATGTGCAAGAGAAATATGGCCGCGATAAGGTAGGACAGATTATTACGTTTGGTGCGCTGCTGAGTAAGGCCGCCGTGCGCGATATCGGGCGTGTTTTGCAGATGCCGTACGGGCAAGTGGATCGGCTGTCTAAGCTGATCCCTGTGGAGGGCGTGAAGCCTGTTTCCATTGTGAAAGCGCTGGCCGATGAGCCGCGTTTGCGCGAGGAGGCCAAGGCCGAAGAAGTTGTGAACCGCATGCTGACCTACGCGCAGCAAGTGGAGGGGTTGCTGCGCAACGCATCCACCCACGCGGCGGGTGTGGTGATTGGGGATCGGCCATTGGACGAGCTGGTTCCGCTGTACCAAGACCCGCGTTCGGATATGCCTGCGACGCAGTTCAACATGAAGTGGGTCGAGCAAGCGGGGCTGGTGAAGTTCGACTTTTTGGGTCTGAAAACGCTGACGGTTATTCAAAATGCGCTCGATCTGATCAACGGCGCGGGGCGTGATTTGCATGTTGGGCCTGATGGAACGCAATTGTACGAGCCGCCTGAGGGCGCGGTGAATGAGATTAACGCGATTCCGTTGGATGATGGCGCGACTTACAAGCTGTATGCCGATGCGAAAACGGTGGCGGTGTTTCAGGTGGAATCCAGCGGCATGATGGATGCGCTGCGGCGTATGAAGCCCGATTGCATTGAGGATATCATCGCGCTGGTGGCGTTGTATCGCCCAGGCCCGATGGAGAATATTCCGAAGTTTTGTGAGGTGAAAAACGGGATTTCGGATCGCGATAAACTGCACCCGACGATTGATCACATTCTGGACGAAACGCAGGGCATTATTGTTTACCAAGAACAAGTGATGCAGATCGCGCAGGAAATGGCGGGATATTCCCTTGGCGGGGCGGATTTGTTGCGCCGTGCGATGGGTAAAAAGCTGCAAGAAGCGATGGATGTGGAGCGGCCCAAATTCTTGGATGGGTCGGCGAAAAACGGCGTTGATAAAAAGAAGGCGATGGAGGTTTGGAACCTGTTGGATAAGTTCGCCAACTATGGGTTCAACAAATCTCACGCGGCGGCCTATGCCGTTGTTTCGTATCAAACGGGGTGGTTGAAAGCGAACCATCCTGTGGAGTTTATGGCTGCGGTGATGAACTGCGACATTCACCTGACCGATAAGTTGGGTGTGTTCATCGAGGAAACCAAACGCAAGTTGAAAATCGAGGTGGTTCCGCCCTGTGTGAACCAATCATTGGAAACATTTTCGGTTGCGGGCGATAAAATCCATTATGCGCTGGGCGCGTTGAAAAACGTCGGCGGCGAGGCGATGAAAATGATTGTGGAAGCCCGCAAAGAAGGCGGCAACTTTGGTGATCTGTTTGATCTGGCACGTCGGGTTGATCTGAAGCGGGTTGGTAAGCGGCCGATGGAAATGCTGGCGCGATCTGGCGCATTTGATCAGTTGGATGGCAATCGGCGCAAATGTGTAGAAAGCGTTGATGCGATTGTTGCCTATTCTGCTGCTACGCATGAGCAAAAGAACTCGGCGCAAGGCGGGTTGTTTGGCGACAGTGGCGAGGATTTACCCGCGCCGCGCCTGCCAATGTGCGAGGATTGGTTGCCCACGGAACGCCTTGCAATGGAGCATCTGGCGATTGGGTTTTATCTGTCAGGGCATCCGCTCGATGATTATCTGGGGCCGTTGAAACGCAAGAAGGTTTTGACGCTGGCGGAGTTGGAAAACAAAGTGAAGGGCGGCGCGGTTGCGGCCAAAATTGCTGGCACGATTTCGGGCAAGCAGGAACGAAAATCAGCCCGCGGCAATCGGTTTGCGTTTGTGCAGTTGAGCGATCCGACGGGGCTGTTCGAGGTGACTGTGTTTTCCGACACGTTGGAGAAATACCGCGATGTTTTGATGCCAGGTGAAAATGTGGTGATGACCGTGGAGGCCACATCGGAGGCGGATCAGTTGAAATTGCTGTGCCGCGGTGCGCAGTTAGTGGACGTTGCGGTGGCGGATGCGGCGGCGATGGGGTTGAAGGTTTATATCGGCGATGAAGACGCGATTGGATCGGTCGCGACGCGGTTGGAAGAAGGCAATAAATCGGGCCATGCGCGGCAACGCGGCCCTGTGCATTTGGTGTTGATGCACCCTGAATTACCCGGCGAGGTCGAGATTGCGCTAAAGCACGATTACGTTTTGAACCCGCAGATTGCAGGCGCGCTGAAACACGTTCCAGGTGTGCAGATGGTTGAGGAATTTTAAGACGATCGGGTTTTGGATATTTTTGGCCAGAAGAAGGCTCAACGTGGTTAATAAATTGTTACAGTCGATCACAGGTGCCGTGTTGATCCTCACATAGCGGAGAGAACTGGTTACGTGGGTTGTTTCGATGCGTCGCGGCTGGTTTGTGGTTTTCAAAAGGAGATTGATCCATGAAAACTGAGAAGCTGACGTTTAAGGGCCATTCGGGCGAAGAATTGGCGGCGCGGTTGGATTATCCTGCGGGCAAGCCCCATGCGACGGCGATTTTTGCGCATTGTTTTACCTGTTCCAAAGACATCCCAGCGGCGCGGCGGGTTTCACAGCGACTTGCGGCGATGGGCATCGCGGTTTTGCGGTTTGATTTTACGGGGCTCGGCCATTCCAAGGGCGAATTTGCGAACACGAATTTTTCGTCAAACGTGGCGGATTTGAAATTGGCGGCTGGCGCACTGGCGGCTGAGATTGAAGCGCCAACTTTGTTGATTGGGCATTCCTTGGGTGGGGCCGCAGTTTTGCGTGCGGCGGGTGAAATTGAAGGTTTGAAGGCGGTCGCCACAATCGGTGCGCCGTTTGACCCTGAGCATGTTGTGCATAATTTTGGCAGTGCTTTGGATGAGATTGCTGAGAATGGCGAGGCCGAAGTGTCCCTTGGGGGGCGTCCGTTCACGATCAAGCAAAGCTTTGTCGAAGATGTGTCTGCGAACAATTTGCGCACGTCGATTGCAGGGATGAAACGGGCGTTGTTGGTGCTGCATTCCCCCACGGATCAGACCGTTGGGATTGAGAACGCTGGCGAGATTTTTGGCGCGGCGAAACATCCCAAAAGTTTTGTCACTTTGGATGACGCGGATCATTTGCTGACCCGATCAGAGGATGCGGAATACGCAGCAGACGTGATTTCCAGTTGGGCGCGGCGATATCTGAATGTGCCAACGGTGAAAACAGCCAAGAATGCGCCAGACGGTGTTGTGCGATCTGACGAGGCGGATCGTGACGGGTTTTTGCAGGATATTTCTGTGGGATCGGATCATCATGTTTTGGCGGATGAACCTGCGGCCTATGGTGGGTCGAACCTTGGCCTGACGCCCTATCAGTTTTTGTCAGCGGGGTTGGCGGCGTGCACGTCGATGACGGTGCGGATGTACGCACGGCGCAAAAAGTGGCCGTTGGAAGATATCAGCGTTGATGTGATTCACGGGAAAATCCACGGTGAAGATTGCGCGCATTGTGAAACCAAAGACGGTAAGATTGATCAGTTTCAGCGGAAAATTACGTTGAAGGGTGATTTGGATGAAACACAGCGGGCGCGGTTGTTAGAGATCGCGGATAAATGCCCTGTGCATCGCACGATGGAGAGTGAGATTGAGGTGACGACGGCGTTGGTTTGATTGGGGGCAGCTAAACGCTTTCACCACGTGGATGGGTGTGCTTCTCGGACTCTTTTTTGGACGCCCGTATTTGCATTTGTGTGAATTTCTAAAATATCATTCGTAACGAATTCAGCTATGGGTATTTTCAAATTTGTCGGAGGTGGCCCAGAGATTACTCTACCAGCAGAATCGTACTTTCCGCCATGTGAGGGGCATGAAATCCAAGACTGATCACCTGAAAAGGGTTTGCCTGCCTCTAAGACAACAGCTCCTAAATGGGTGCAGATCGGACGAAATACGAACCAGTGCCCATCGGTGTCGATGGTTCGATTCTGGTCCGTTGCTAGGCTTTCGGGTGGCAAATTTGCATTTCTGGCTAATGGATCGCGAATATCGGAAAGTGAGATAGATCGGGCAGCCGATATTTCTACATCGGTGCGATAACGTACGACAATGGGGCCGCTTTTTGTCGCAAACATAACCTGTTGGCCTGCGATCATGCCGCCGATGGAAACTTTAAAAACGTCAGCTTTAGGAAAACGCTCACTCCAGGAATTGGCATGTGCAATTGCACCTGTTTGAACGCTCAGAGCCGATGCGCTGACAACTAGAAATTCTCTTCGCTTCAATTCTGTGTACCTTCCTACTGATCACCAATGGGGCGGGGGTTGATCGCCAAATTGCGCTGATCCTTCGCCTTGTGCAGAGGTTTCGCGCGCGAGTGCCAGCAGGGATGAAACACGCTTTTCCAGCAGATCGAGGCGCTTGGCTTGATCGGCGACGACCTCGGATAAATCCTCGGCTTGGCGGGTTGTGTGGGCGAGGCGCTCTTGCAGCGCGGTGATTTGATCTGTGTCTGACATGAGGTGTGGATAATGGGTTCACGCCCGTGCGACAATGAAAATCGCAAAGGCGGGCGGCCAATTGCTTGTCGTGGTTGGGGATACGCGGTAAGGGGTGAACCAAATTTAGGGTGATCGACATGGCCAAAGATAAGAAAAAGAAAATCCAACGCCCCAAAGCGTTACCGCCTAAGGGGTTTCGCGATTATTTCGGCGCAGAAGTGGATGAGCGCAATGCGATGCTCGCCCAGATTTCCGAGGTCTATCACCGCTATGGCTTTGATCCGCTGGAATCCTCGGGCGTGGAAACGGTTGAGGCGCTCGGTAAGTTTTTGCCAGATGTGGATCGCCCCAATGAGGGCGTGTTTGCGTGGCAGGATGAAGACGACAGCTGGATGGCGTTGCGATACGATCTGACAGCCCCTTTGGCGCGGGTTTATGCGCAGCACCGCAATGAATTGCCGTCGCCGTATCGTCGGTATGCGATGGGCCCAGTTTGGCGCAATGAAAAGGCCGGGCCAGGGCGGTATCGTCAGTTTTATCAGTGCGATGCGGATACGGTTGGGTCGGCGAGCATGGCGGCGGATGCGGAAATTTGTGCGATGCTGAGCGACACGTTGGAGGCCGTTGGCATTCCGCGTGGGGATTACATTGTGCGGGTGAACAATCGCAAGGTTTTGAACGGTGTGATGGAAGCAGCGGGACTAGATCAAACAGAAATGCCAAGTTCAGACGCCTCCGTATCAGATACTGTCGAATCTGCATTTAATATTGTGAACCGTGATGCTGTTCTGCGTACTATCGATAAATTCGACAAGGTTGGTGAGTCCGGTGTACTCGAATTGCTTACAAAGGGACGATTAGATGCGTCAGGAGCGTATATCGATGGAGTAGGTCTGAGTGACGATGAAGCTGCTCCAATCATGAAGTTTTTGACCTCGAAATCAAATACCACAGAGCAAACAATCGAAAACTTGTATCGCGCCGTTGGCTCCTCGGAAGTTGGAATAAAGGGTGTCGCTGAACTAAAAGAGATCGCTGATCTGCTTCGTGCCCAAGGCTACGGCCCTGATCGCATCGACATTGACCCGTCAATTGTTCGCGGCCTCGGCTATTATACTGGCCCTGTTTATGAGGCTGAACTAACTTTCGAAATCCTCGACGAAAAGGGCCGTAAGCGGCAGTTTGGGTCTGTGGCTGGCGGTGGGCGTTATGACGACCTTGTGAAACGGTTCACGGGGCAGGAAGTGCCTGCGACGGGTGTGTCCATCGGGGTGGATCGGTTACTGGCAGCGTTGCGTGAAAAGGGGCGTTTGGCGAGCAAGGCCAAGGGGCCTGTGGTTGTGACCGTCATGGATCGTGAGCGCATGGGCGATTATCAAAAGATGGTATCTGAGTTGCGTGAAGCGGGTATTCGCGCGGAAGTTTACCTCGGCAATCCCAAGAATTTCGGCAATCAGTTGAAGTATGCGGATAAGCGCGAAAGCCCTGTTGCAGTGATCGAAGGTGGCGACGAGCACGAGCGCGGTGTGGTGCAGATCAAGGACCTCGCGCTGGGCGCACGGTTGGCGTTGGAGATTGAAACGTCGGAAGAATGGAAAGCCCAACCTGCGCAAAAAGAAATTGCGCGTGGGGATTTGGTTGCAGAAGTTCGGGCCATGATTGAACGCGCAGAAAGCTGATGAAAAACGACCGTCGTGCGCGTATCAAGGAAGAGGCTGATCGCCTTGCCAACAGTTTCGTTTTGGCGGGGGCTTTGCCTGTGGAAACCGACAGCCTGCTGCCTGCGGATGTGTTGCTGGACCTGTACGGCGAGGACATCCGCGCGCGCGCCTTTGTGACCCACGATCCGATGTTGGGCGAACAGATGCTGCGGCCTGATTTCACGGTGCCGATTGTGCAACGTCACATGGCCGAGGGCGCGGAACCTGCGCGCTATACCTATAACGGCAGCGTTTGGCGCAAACAGATGGGCGGGCGTTCCACCGAGTTTACGCAGGTGGGATACGAGCTGTTTGATCGCACCGATCCAGCGGCGGCGGACGCGGAGGTGTTTTCGTTATTTGCAGGAATGCTCGCGCCCTATGGGTTGAAGGTTTCGACAGGCGATATGAGCGTTTTGCTGGCGGCGGTGGATGGATTGCAGACCACGGATCGCAGGCGTGCGGCGTTGCGTCGGCATGTGTGGCGCCCCGAACGGTTTGTAAAGTTGCTGGAGCGGTTTGGCGGGTTGAGCGCGGTTCCAGAGGCACGCGCGGCGTTGTTAGCCGAAGTTGCGGCGGTTGGTGCAGAGGGCGTGGTTGCGGTTGCAAGCGCGCAGCAAGGGTTGCGATCCGAGGCAGAGGTTCTGGCGCGGATTGCAGTTTTGCAGGAAGATGCGCAGGCGGATGCGATTTCACGCGAAGAAGTGGCGATGGTTGAGGCGGTTTTGGCGCTGAAAGGGACATCATCAGATGTGCTGGCAAAGCTGCGTGATATGGCTGTGAATTTTGCGCCGTTGCAGGCCTCGGCGGATGCGATGGAAGACCGTTTAATGGCACTGGCGGCGCGGCGTGTGAACGTGGATGATCTGCCGTTTGCGGTGTCGTTCGGGCGCACGAATATGGAATATTACGACGGGTTTGTGTTTGGATTTACCGCTGAAAACCGCCCTGATTTACCTGTTGTGGCCAGCGGTGGGCGCTATGATGCGCTGACGCGGGTATTGGGGCAAGGCCGTTCAATCGCGGCGGTTGGCGGTGTGATCAGACCCGAGGTGTTGGTCGCCGTGCAAGAGGGGGTCGTGTGATGTTGAAGCTCGGGATTCCGTCCAAAGGGCGCTTGCAGGACAAGACAATTGAATGGTTTGCACAGCGCGGTGTCACGGTGCAGCGCACGGGATCAGAGCGCGAATATTCCGGTGTTGTTGAGGGCATGAACGGCGTTGAATTGGTGTTGTTGTCGGCGGGGGAAATCCCCAAAGAGCTGGCGGCGGGGCGCATTCATCTGGGTGTGACGGGCACGGATTTGGTGCGCGAAAAGATGGGCGATTGGCAGGCAATTGTCGATGAGGTGGAGCCGCTGGGGTTTGGCCGTGCCGATCTGGTTTTGGCCGTTCCTGATGCCTGGGTTGATGTGACGACGGTGGATGACCTGGATGCGGTTGCAGCACAATTTCGCGCCGATCACGGGTTTCGTTTGCGGATTGCCACGAAATATCACACCCTTGTTCGCCAGTTTTTAAGCGCGCAGGGCGTTGCAGATTATCAGCTGATCGACAGCCAAGGCGCGACCGAGGGCACGGTGAAGAACCTGACGGCGGAAGCTGTCGCGGATATCACCTCGACGGGGGATACGCTGCGCGCCAATGGGTTACGGATTTTGAGCGATGGGTTGATGTTGGAATCTGAGGCGACTGTTTATGCGAGTAAGACGGCGGATTGGAATGATGTTGCTGAGGCTGGGTTCGCGGCATTGGCAGAGAAAACTGGGTGGGTGCGGTAAGTCGATTTGTAGATTTGAATATCTGCTTAGGTCCCAACCATTGTACTTTCCTATAAAGCCGTTTTGGCATATCTTTGGAAGCTGAAGAAAACTGCTTAAACGGATATGGATTTGGAAAAAATATGAACATTTATTTGCTTTCAACCGGACTCAGTGCAATCGCTTCCAGCATCAAGTGGTCTGAAACAAAAAACACCCGAGAAATCCTAAAAGACTCGGATAGATGGTACTCAACAGATGCAGATCGGGTACCCTTGGGTCCTTTTCCTGCCGCTATTCGGCATGAAGTTGATCAACACTGGACATTGAGTTTGGCCAGAAACAGGTCTTTGCCAGACACATTTATGTCCTTAAGATCACGTCACTTTACGGGTGCTCCGTTCGCACGCAAAAAAGTGTGTGATGTCTTTGAAGAGTATTCAGAGGGGAATTTTGAATTGTTCCCGATTCACAATTTTTGGTCACTGGCAGACAAAGAAGAAGTCCCGGAGCAGTATTTTGTTGCAAATGTTTTTAATGCAGCAAATGTCATAGATACAAAGCGTTCACCGTTGGAAAAAGTCCTTAATCCGAAAGTTGGATATCCGAATTTTTTACGTGATAGCTATCACAAAACAATATTTGTTGACCGTCACGCATTCCAACACCGCCACTTGTTGCGTGACACGAAGACATCAGATTGGTTTTGTGACGATGTATTCAAAGATGCGATGGAAAGAGTTACACCGCGTACTTACGAGTTTGCGCAAGTGATGTGTGATTGATCTGCAAAAGAGGTCGAGAACTTCGTTTCCCACAAGCGCCAATTTATAAACCGAACGCCCTGTTCCTAGCGCAGCCCGATATCTGCCAATGCCAAGGCCAAATCCTTGGGCAGGGCATCATCTGCGGCGCGGGATTTTGGCAGGTCGGCGGGGGCGTCTTCGGGTTTGAGGTAACGCCAGCCTTGGAAGGGGCGGCGTGTTGCGTTGTTGGTTCGGATCAGTTCTGGTGCCATGATAATGCCGCAACGGCGGATACCGTCGGTGCCAAAAACCTCGTCTAGACGGATGATTTCTTGGCGGGCTTGAATCGCGCCTTTGATCACCCAATAAAGTGAGCCGCCCTTGAGCAGTTCTGCTTCTTGTTTGGGCCACATGCGGGTGACGTGGCTGGACAGGTAATCTGGCCCGCCAGCGGCGACGCGGGTTTTGATCCAGCTGTCTTGGTCCTCGAAGCTTTCAGCCCCGACGCACAACTTGATAAGGTTTATGTAGTTGTTTTTCGACATCATGCCACAAGATATAGTAAATTGAAGATTAACTTTACGCCGATTCTATGGTAAATTGGAAGCCTTAAGACCAGAGCCGCGACAATTCAGCTGATTTGTTTTTCGGGGTTCAGAATCCTTGACGTGCCAACACGCAGCAACTAATCCCGTGGCCTTACCAGTCATAATCTAGCCCAGAAGGTTTTCCTACGATGTCCGCATTTTCCGCCCCTATCGCCGAACAAATTTGGGATATGAAGTACCGTTTTAAAGATGCTGGCGGGAAGCCGATTGACGAAACAGTGGAAGACAGCTGGCGCCGTGTTGCGCGTGCGTTGGCGTCTGTTGAAAAGACGCCAGAGGTGTGGGAAGCGAAGTTTTACGACGCGCTTGATGGGTTCAAATTCCTGCCAGCGGGCCGCATTTTGGCAGGTGCGGGGACTGAACGATCGGTGACATTGTTCAACTGTTTTGTCATGGGCACGATCCCTGACAGCATGGGCGGTATTTTCGACATGTTGAAAGAGGCGGCGCTGACGATGCAGCAAGGCGGCGGGATCGGTTATGATTTCAGCCCGATCCGCCCAAAGGGTGCAGAAGTGAAGGGTGTGGCGGCAGATGCGTCTGGTCCGTTGTCGTTTATGGATGTGTGGGATGCGATGTGTCGCACGATTATGTCTGCGGGTTCGCGCCGTGGTGCGATGATGGCAACGATGCGGTGTGATCATCCAGATATTGAGGATTTCATCATCGCCAAACAGGACAGCGCACGACTGCGGATGTTCAACCTGTCTGTGCTGATCACCGATCCATTTATGGATGCGGTTAAGAATGATGGTTCGTGGGATTTGCAGTGGAATGGCAAGGTTTACAAAACTTTGAAGGCGGTCGATCTGTGGAATAAGATCATGCAATCGACCTATGATTTTGCAGAGCCGGGCGTGATTTTCATTGATCGGATCAACGAGAAGAACAACCTGAATTATTGCGAGACGATTGCGGCGACAAACCCGTGTGGCGAGCAACCTTTGCCGCCGTATGGGGCGTGTTTGCTGGGCTCGATTAACCTTGCGACGTTGGTGTCTGATGCGTTTGGCGCGAATGCTGTTTTGGACGAGGCCAAGTTGAACGATCTGGTCGCAACGGCGGTGCGGATGATGGACAACGTGGTCGATGCGAGCCGTTTCCCGCTGCCCCAACAAGAAGCCGAAGCGATTGCGAAACGTCGCATTGGGCTGGGCGTAACTGGATTGGCCGATGCCTTGTTGATGGTTGGTGAACGCTATGGCTCGGTTAAGGCGGCTTCGGTCACGGAGCGTTGGATGGGGCAGATTGCCAAGGCGGCCTACAGCGCGTCGGCGCGATTGGCCGCAGAAAAAGGCGCGTTCCCGCTTTATGATGCGAAGGCATTTTTGGACAACGATTCCATGATGTCGATGGATGAAGAAACCCGCGAATTGGTGGCAACGCACGGCATCCGCAATGCGCTGCTGACAAGTGTTGCACCGACTGGGACGATTTCCCTGTATGCGGGCAATGTGTCCAGCGGGATTGAGCCTGTGTTTGCCTATTCCTACACGCGTAAGGTTTTGCAGAACGATGGATCGCGCTCGGAAGAAGAGGTCGTGGATTATGCGGTTGATTTGTGGCGTCAAAAGTTTGGCGACAAAGAACTGCCAGCGCATTTCGTAAACGCACAAACGCTTGCGCCGCTGGATCATGTGCGCATGCAGGCGGCGGCGCAGAAGTGGATTGATTCATCCATTTCAAAGACGATCAACTGCCCAGAAGACATCAGCTTTGAGGATTTCAAAGAGGTGTATATGGCCGCTTGGGATCAGGGCTGTAAAGGGTGCACAACGTATCGTCCAAACGATGTGACGGGGGCTGTATTGTCGGTTTCTGAAACAACAGAATCCGCGCCAGAAGTGGATACAGGGGCGGATGTTGTATACATCGCAGAGCCGCTCGATCGGCCAGAGGCGCTCGATGGGCATACCTATAAAATGAAGTGGCCTGAGTCCGAGCATGCGATTTATATCACGATCAACGACATCATCATGAATGGGCAACGCCGCCCGTTTGAGGTGTTTATCAACTCCAAAAACATGGAGCATTATGCGTGGACGCTGGCGTTGACGCGGATGATTTCGGCGGTGTTCCGTCGGGGCGGCGATGTGTCGTTTGTGGTGGAAGAGATGAAAGCGGTGTTTGATCCGCGTGGCGGCGCATGGGTACGTGGGAAATACATCCCGTCCATGTTGGCCGCGATTGGCAGCGTGATCGAAGAGCACATGATCCGTATCGGATTTATCAGTGGTGAGGGGCAGCATTTGAAAGCGGACCCTGCATCCGAGGTGATCCATTTGGGCACGCAGAAACGCGGTAAATCTTGCCCGTCTTGCGGTGGTATGGGTTTGCAGATGGTTGAAGGTTGCATGACCTGCATGGATTGCGGCCATTCAAAGTGCGGGTAACTTGGCGGTGACGCTTACGCGTCATTTCCTTTAGCCCGTTGGGCGTGGAAAGGGGCTTTGCCCCTAAAACCCCAAGATATTTAGGCTCAGAAGAAACTGGAGTTTGACCGGGGTTTAGGGACCGTTCATGGCCGCATAAATGCCGAATGCGCCGACGAGGACAAGGCTGAGCGCCCAGACGATATCGAGGTTGAACCACGTTTTTGACAGGAACTTTAGGCCGAGCCAGAAGTAGATGATGGTTGCGATGATGCCGCCTGTGACGGTCATTGCGAAGGTGTGCACGGCGGCGACAAGGAACGCTGTCATCACGTTGCTGCCCATCAAGGATTGCGCCGCGAGGTGGCCTGTTTCATTTGCGCCAACCGCGCAGATGCCGAGGAAGATCGGCACCAACATTAGGCCCGCGCCGTGGGCCATTGCCGCAAGAAATGACCAAAGCGCGAGGCGGGCGGGGTGAACCCGCGCGAGGAATTTGGGGTGTCTGCGATTGATCAACAGATAGACGCCCATCGCGATGACCAAAAGGCCCGCGCCGATGCGGATTTCGATTTCCCATTGCACGAGGAACATCATCATCGAAAATGGCAGGAGTATCCCGATCATCGCGAGGAAATGACCCAAGGCAAGCATGCCAAGCGCCTTGGGTAGGGCGCGGTGATTGCGCTCCATCAAGCCTGCGGAAACAGCAAGCGGCCAGCCCATGCCGGGGTTAATGCCGTGGTAAAAACCAGAGAAAATGACGGCCCACCACAGGGCCGCCATAGATATTAATTCAGGCATTTATTAAACTGAAGGATAGCAGAAGCTATCGGTGGAACAATCGCCACCTTCGAGCCTGATTTGGTGGGAACGCAGGCCTTTGGGGAAGTCGACGTAGAAGTCTTTGTTCAATGTCAAGCCGCCGTTTTCACCAACGTCTGCCATAACCATTTGCCCACCTTCATCATCAGGATAGAACTGATCGTCCCATGTTGAATACAGCGAGTTAGTCCAGTACACCCGTTTGCCGTCGCGGCTGATTTCCACCATTTGTGGGCCGTAGGCAAAGGGTTTGCCGTTGGGGTGATCCGCGCCTTTGGCGATGCCGCCCACCTCGACTTTGCCGACCAGTTTGGGGTTCATTGGATCGGAAACATCGTATTGGTGCATTTCACCAAGGCCCCAGCAGGCGACGTAAAGGTATTTGTCATCAAGGCTGAGGTCGATGTCTGTGACCAGCGGTGGCACTGCGCCGAAACCTTGTAGCAGTGGTGGCAAGTTGGCGGGGTCTTCAGGGCGTGGATCAATCGTGATCGTCTTTTTGGACTGCCAGACACCGTCGTCATCGCGCCACCACGTAAAGATCGCGCCTTGCAGGTTTGTCGTGTCCACAACAACGCCGCAGAAGCCGTAGGATTTGGTTGGATCGTGGGCAGGGCGAACCTCGAGTGCCATTTGGTGATTTTCGCCAAAGTCCATCGTTTGGATGTTTTTGCGCGCACGTAAATCCCAGAAGTGGATCGAGTGGCCGTATTTGTTAGAGAGTAAATCTTCTGCGACGATGCCATTTTCAAACTGTGGTGGCAGGCCCCATTCAGAGCTGACCATGTAGTCTTGGGGCAGGTTCCACCAGAAATCATAGTGCTTGTCTTGTTTGCCGCGATCCATTTCGTATTGGCCGATAATCTCGAATGTTTCGCAATCCATGATGAAAATGCCCGGAGGTCCATCTGTTCCGTCTTTGCCGCCGCCGCCAAGACAAGACACGTAAATCCCCTCGGGGCCGCAGTGGATTGTGTGGGGGCGTGAATAGCCCGTTTTCGCGAACAGTTCTTCGGGTTCAATGGTTTTGTGGATGTGTGCTTTGAGCGGATCTTTGACGTCGATCACGTAAATGCGCGATGAACGGATGCCGGGCACGATAAGATAGCGCCGTTCAAGGAATGCGTGGCCCGAAAGCGGTGAGAGCGCGGAGGAGCAGGCGTTCCAGCCGAAGTGGTGAAATTCGTCGCCTTTGTTGGGAACGATGACTTGATGCACGATCTGACCATAGGTTTTGGAGCCTTCTTTGAGGTCAATCACTGCGATGCCGTCGGATTGCGAGCCATCTGGGCTGAGCATGACGGTAAACGCGTAATTTTCGACGGGGGCTTCCATCGCCAGTTTTGGCGAGGCGTGAAAGGTTGGATCTGGTCTAAGGTTCATCTGTGTTCTCCAAAATCTTTGGCTCGCACCCGAGCAATTTAAAAGAAGCCCCAAAAATAACTTGAACCGACGGTGGGCTTTGATCCTTGGTTCAGTGCAAGCCAAAATGCCTGCGATCTTGTTCGTATTTAGCCCTTTGACGGGGCTGTTGATTCTTGGTCGTAATGTCATTTTTCGAAGGGTAAGGTGCTGAAATTAAGTTCTAAATAGAACGTCTTTGATCCGGTCCCCTCAACCAATGCTAGTAGCCTAGGGGAAAATTTACCATCTGGAAAGAAATTTTCAGACGGCGGGGCAAAGGGGCGATGCAGGGACTATTTGGTTATGCGCTGCTCAGCAATTTTTCACTTAATTCCCACAAACGCTCTGCGCTTTCATCGTCGCAGGCGTGCGCATTGACCCCCATGAACCGCGCGGTCGGGCTGTCGAGATCGGTTGGGATAGCGATATCGCAATCCTCGCAATAGACGCCCGCTTTGCCGTTTAGCGCGCCAGAAGTTGCGGCCCACAGGGTTGTGGACGCGCCTTGTTCGGGGGATTTAAAGCCCGCTTTGGCGAGTTCTGAGGGCTCGCCGTCATCGCCAAGCCAGCCAAGCGCGATCATTTCTTCTTTGGGCAGGTGGCGTTGAAGGGGCGTGAATATGCCGCCCGGGTGAACGGAAAAGGCGTGGCCGCCCGTGGCGCGTAATCGGCGCGACAGTGCGTTGGCAAACAGCGCGTTTGCGGTTTTGGCTTGGCCGTAGGCTTGCCATTTGTCGTAATCAGCAGCGTCGTAGTGCAGATCATCCCAGCGGATATCGCTGATTTTGTGACCCGTGGAGGACAGGGCGACGACGCGGGTGTCTTGGGATCGTTCAAGCAGTGGCATGAGGGATTGCGCGAGCGCGAAATGGCCCATGTGATTGACGCCAAATTGGGATTCCCAACCTTCGCCGACGCGGGCTTGCTGGCAGGCCATGATGCCTGCGTTGTTGATGAGGAAATCGAGCTGGGTGTGGGTCGCGTTGAAATCATCTGCAAATTTGCGCACCGAGGCGATATCCGCCAAATCCATCGCGGCCATTGTGATGTTGCCTTTGACGTCCGCGAGGGCTGCTTCTGCTTTTGCGGGCGTTCGAACGGGGACAATTACTGCCGCGCCTTTGCTGGCCAATGCGCGAACGGTTTCAAGGCCAAGGCCGCTGTAACCCCCTGTCACGATGGCGGTTTTACCCGTTAGGTCGAACCCGCTAAGTACCTCCGCTGCGGTGGATTTTGCATGAAAGTCAGAACCTGTTGGGACTTGATCAGAAATAGCCATTTTGGGTGTTCCTTTGGGTTAGCGTGGGAAAAGTTCGAGTTGGCGGGGGTCAGTTTTTGGTTGCTTGATTTGTTTGACGGCAAAATCCCTGCCAGTTTTTTCTTCGGCGAGCAGTACGATTTCGGCACTGGCGCGTGCGTCCTCCTCTCCGTCGTGATGACGAAATTCAAGTTCGAGATGCACCTTCAGGGAGGCGAGGCCAAAGCCGCCGTTGCCGCGCAGTTCTGGCCAGCCTTTGTGAGCAACTTTGACGCTGTCGCGCCAGCGCCAGTTCGGGATTTCAAGATCATGCAGCAGGCAGGCGCGGCGGATCGCGCCTTGATCAAAGTTACTGTGCTGAAAAATGATGTTGTCATCAAGAAGGGGTCGCAGATGGGCGAGCACGGTTTTGAAATCGGGCGCACCGTTTACCGTGTCTTGCGTAATTTTGTGGACCCAGGTTGCCGACCAATCGGTTGTGTCAGGGTCAAGATAGCTCATCCACGTTGTCATGGAGCCGTCGCTGCGCACGCAAGCCACGCCGATTTGGCAAATGCTGGAAGAATGGCGATTGGCCGTTTCCACATCAAGCGCGAAGAAGCGAAACGGGCCTTTGGGAATGGGTTGCAGGGCGTGGACGTTTTTCATCTGCCCCATTGCGCCACGGCAGCGCGGTGTTGTCCATGCCCTTTTTCGGGTGGTTGGCATTTGGGCGGTTTGGGCTATCCTTTGGGGGAATGGGATAATTGCACGAAAGAGAGTTTTATCATGTCAGCAGATCGCAAAGCAGCAGCGGTTTTGGGCGCGTTGGTGGCAGATGCCGCCGCGTTGGGATTGCACTGGATTTATGATGCAAAACGGGTGGCCGATGTGGCGGATGCCCATGGCGGGGGGGCGTTTGTGCCTGTTGATCCTGCGCATCATGCGGGCGTACCTGCCTATTTCGCCCACGCGCTGCGGTGCGATGGAATGCAAAGCCAATACGGCGAGGTTTTGCGTTTGGCGATGCGATCTATTCTGGACAATGACGGGTTTGACGGGGTCGCGTATCGCACCGCGTTTGTTGGCTATTTCGGGGCAGGGGGATCGTATCAAGGATATATTGACCGCCCCACACGTGGCGTTTTGGAGAACACGGCGGCAGAGCTGGATGTGACGGGCATTGATGATGATCAACTGCCAGCAACGGCCACCCTGCCTGCGGTTGTGGCGTGGTACGGTGACGATGACGTCAGCGCTAAGGCCAAAGAGATGCGCGAAGTAACCAATATCAAAGACGTGGCCGAAGGATATAGCGCAGTTTGTGAAACTGTGTTGCGCCAAGTTGTTGATGGTGGTGATTTGAAGACAGTGTTGAAAATGACGGCGCAGGAGGCCGAGGGCGAGATTGGCGAAGCGTTACGCGCGGCGCTGGGCACAGATGAAGCGGACAGTGTGGCCTACGGTGAAGTGACGGGGCGGGCGTGCCATTTGCCGATGGCGATCCCCTTGGCGTTTCACATCATGTCGCGGGCCGATGATTACGCTGATGCGGTGGAGTTGAACATTCGCGCGGGCGGTGACAGCTGCGGGCGGGCGATTGTGATTGGTGCGATTATGGCGGCAGCGTGTGGTGTTCGTGATATCCCGCTGGACTGGATTTTGAAACTGGATCGCAGTGCAGATGTTTGGGCACAGTGTCGCGCAATTGCGCGTTAATCGGTTTTGGATTTGAAAATATACACGTCTTGCTGATTGCCGACATAGCGTTGCAGAATGATAAAATCGAGAGTTGCGTGACCTTTGACGTTCATCCACTGGCGCCCTGATCCCGACAGATTTTGCGTGTCGTTTTGAACTGAAAAGCCGATGCTGCCAGCATTCGCGCCATTGCCTGCGGTGATCGTGTAATACCCTGTGCCGCGCCAATGTTCTGGGCGGCCTTGGCCAGTGGTGCTACCGATAGAAGCGGCGCGGCGGCGGAAGTATTCTTGTTGGTCAAACCATGTTTGATAAACCGCATATTTGCCGCCAAAGAAATTGCTGTCGCCGTAGGTGTGGTGCGCTGATTGCGGCGCGCCTTTGGGTGAAAATTCGTACTGCGTTGTGAAATCTGGGAAGGGTTTGACCTTCCACTGGAGATATTCTTTGGACGTGGTTGTCGCGACTGTCCATTTGTTGTCGATCAACATGATGTGCGTGGTCAGCTTTTGCGTTCGCTCAACGCTGTCTTCATTCATATCGGTATAGTTCACGCTGCGATGCAGGGTGCTTTGATTATACAGGGTTTCGATGTCCTTAAATGGAACGGGTTCGCGGTTGTTGATTTCAACGTAAGGGGTCAGCTGGCTGACCGATTGCGATGTGACGGTGTAATACCCTTCAAGGTCGATAAAAACATTGCCAACCGGAAAGGTAACGCGGGAATTTTCGATGCGTCCGATTTCATCGCCTGTGCTGTTCACAAATAGATGGAAAGATGAATAATCCGATGTGCCGATATTGAAGTAAGCAACACGTTCATCGGGCAGGAAGTAGTAAAACGAAGGATTGCCGAGCGTGTTTAGGTGCAGCACGTCGATTTGATCGTTGCTTTTGAGGTCTTTAAAGGGGGTAAAGCTGGCCGCGTTGAAATTTTCGGATGCGGGCGTTCTGCGTGGTTGAATGGTTGGCGTGACGCCAGACAGCATAATCACGTAGCCAACAGTGATCAGAAACGCGACAAGCAGGCCGATTTTGGAAAGCGTGTTCATCTAAATACCTTGTCGTTTTTGCGGTGGTAGATCAATTCTTTTTGGCGCGAAATTCTTTGTGACAGGCAACGCAATTTTTGCCCAAAAGCGTGAACACCTCGTCTGGCCCCATCGCGCCGATATCCATCAGCATCCGATTGTCCTGCAGTTCTGCGCGCTTACCAGTCAGCGGGTTTGCCGCCGCGAACTCTAACCCTTTTGCGAGCAGGTCCAGCTGTTGCGCGAGGTGTTGAAACCGTGTCCAATCTTGCCAAATCGCTTCTTTTGCTTCGCTTGGATAATCGAGCGACCCTTCGGGGAACCGCTTGGTCATGGCCTCTCCTGCGTGATCTTGAATGGCGCGCGCGGCTTCTTTCAATGCTTCGGGGTCGGGCGTTTTGGATTGGGTTTGCGCAAGGATGGATTTCATTGCGGTGCTCAGAACGCCCATGCCATCCATGCGTTCTTTGACGATGCCAGTGGCTTTGTCATGAGCCAATGCAGTCGATGCGAGGCTGATAATGGCGAAAGCTGTGAAGATGCGTTTGAACATGGGGAGCCTTGGTTTGATGCTGGCATGATGTCCACAATATTCAAGAAATCAAAGGCGAAAAACGATGAAAAAACAAATGGCGGTAAAACTGCCGTAAAAGTAAGAAAAAATAAGAAAATACAGTTGAGCAGAGACTAAATATGCGTATCGCAATTATCGCCGTAGCCCTAGCCGTCGTTGGCGCACTCCACGTCACATCAGTCAGTGCCGAAGGGTTCGCTTGGCCGAAACTTGACACTAAACTGGGGATTTCGCGCCTGTTCAGCAATGATTTTATTGGCGATGGCCATGATCGTTGGCGCACCAGTCATTGATGGATTGCCCACCAGCCCGTTTGAGTTGATGCAATATCGTCTGCGATCCGAGATTATCGCCCCTGATGATCTGGCTGTCGCGAACCCGTTTCCAGATCGCCCGAATGCGGGTGTGATCGGTCTGGGCGCATTCACCCATTATGAGCGCGGTGCCGATAACATTTCTTATGGCGGTGTACTGGTGTTTGTCGGGCCAAGCACGGGCTTGGCTGATTTTCAGGATTGGGCACACGATAAGATTGGCATTCAGGGGCCAACGGCGGCGGCAACCCAACTCGGCAACAAGATTTACCCAACGGTTCAGGGCGCACCGATCACCGGCCATTTGCTTACGAACGTGCGCCACAGCGATGATCGCAGTTTCGGATTTATGATGGGTGGCGATGTCGCCTATGTTGGGGACAGCAAATTGCTGCCTGAAAGCCGTGGGTATGAGGCGCGCAAAATTAGGCCCCGTGCCCGCGCAGGCTTTCTGTACGAGGGCGAAAACGCTGGGTTTTCTTTGGTGTTACGTGGTTGGGCAAAGAATTTGAAGGCCAGACCAACAGCCAAGTTACTGGATTGTTGAACGTGAAGTTTAATTTCTAGGGGTTTGGCAGAGCAATGTCGGCTTTG
>JABBAP010000029.1 GCA_018607905.1 Paracoccaceae bacterium
GGTTCAAATCCTACCCCCGCAACCAATTTGGTTCCCAGAAATTGATGCAGTGAACTCCCTCTTGGGTGGACGGAACCTAGGACCTGCGGTCGCATTGCTCTTGAATTTTACCAACGGGTGTCACATTTTTGATCAATATTACCCGAATTCCGTAAGAAAATTTACAAAAAAGCGTATGAAAACCATTGGATTACGGGATTTATGACAGATTTTTGTGTATGCGTTGACTAACGGTGCGTATCTCGTTCAATTGGGCGGATACGCATATTTGGACTTGTGGGAGAACGAACCAATGTCAGCTGATAGCTCTAATTCCGAAATCATCGCGGTGCCTGCGGATATTGCGGCGAACGCGCATATTGATGCGGCGAAGTATAAGGCTATGTATGCCGCGTCTATTTCTGATCCAGATGCGTTTTGGGGCGAGCAAGGTCGCGCGTTGCAGTGGTCCACGCCGTTTAGCAAGGTAAAGAACACGACGTTTGAACACCCAGATGTGTCGATCAAATGGTTTGAAGACGGTGCGTTGAACGTGTCTGAAAACTGTATTGATCGCCATTTGGCGACGCGCGGTGATCAGGTTGCGATTATTTGGGAGCCTGACAGCCCGACGGAAGACGCCAAGCACATCACCTATAATGAGTTGCACACGCAGGTGAGCAAACTGGCGAATGTGTATAAATCATTGGGTGTGGAGCGCGGAGACCGCGTGATCCTGTATATGCCAATGATCCCAGAAGCGGCCTATGCGATGTTGGCCTGTTCGCGCATTGGTGCGATCCATTCGATCGTGTTTGGTGGATTTTCCCCTGATGCCTTGGCGGCGCGGATCAAAGGGTGCGCGGCCAAATTGGTTGTGACGGCAGATCAAGCGCCGCGTGCGGGCAAGGCGACGCCGCTGAAAACCAATGCGGATACGGCGATGGAAACATCGGGCGACGTGAATATGCTGGTTGTGGAACGCACGGGTGCGGATGTTGGTATGAAGGCAGGGCGCGATCATTCCTACACGGCGATGATGGCTGCTGCGTCTGCGGATTGCGTGCCAGAACAGATGAATGCCGAAGACCCGTTGTTCATTCTATACACCTCTGGGTCCACGGGGATGCCAAAGGGTGTTGTGCATTCTACGGCGGGGTATTTGTTGTATGCCGCGATGACCCATAAATATGTTTTTGATTACAAAGATGGCGATATTTTCTGGTGTACTGCCGATGTGGGTTGGGTCACGGGGCACAGCTATATCGTGTATGGTCCGTTGGCGAATGGTGCGACGACTGTGATGTTTGAGGGGGTTCCGACCTATCCAGATGCCAGCCGTTTTTGGCAGGTGTGTGACAAGCATCAAGTGAATCAATTTTACACCGCACCAACGGCGCTGCGGGCGTTGATGGGGCAAGGCAATGCGTTTGTTGAAAAATGCGATTTGTCGTCACTGCGGATTTTGGGGACAGTTGGCGAGCCGATTAACCCAGAGGCGTGGAATTGGTACAATGAAGTGGTCGGCAAAGGGAATTGCCCGATTGTGGATACCTGGTGGCAGACTGAAACGGGTGGCCATTTGATGACGCCACTGCCAGGTGCGATTGGAACGAAACCCGGGTCGTGTACGCTTCCGTTCTTTGGGGTGCAGCCGGTGATTTTGGACCCAACGACAGGTGTTGAGATTACGACGACTGAAGCCGAGGGTGTGTTGTGCATCAAGGACAGTTGGCCTGCGCAAATGCGGACGGTTTACGGCGATCACGAGCGGTTCGTGAAGACGTATTTCGATGATTATAAGGGCTATTATTTCACGGGGGATGGCTGTCGGCGGGATGCGGATGGCTATTACTGGATCACGGGTCGTGTGGATGATGTGATTAATGTGTCGGGCCACCGTATGGGCACGGCCGAAGTGGAAAGCGCGTTGGTGGCTCACGACAAAGTGGCCGAAAGCGCGGTTGTTGGGTATCCGCATGATATCAAGGGGCAGGGGATTTACGCCTATGTCACGTTGATGTCTGGCGAGGAGCCGACGGAAGAACTGCGCAAAGAATTGTCTGACTGGGTGCGCAAAGAGATTGGTCCGATCGCCAAACCTGATTTGATCCAATGGGCACCAGGATTGCCGAAAACGCGCTCTGGCAAGATCATGCGACGGATTTTACGCAAGATTGCCGAGGATGATTTCGGGGCGTTGGGGGATACCTCGACCTTGGCTGATCCGAGCGTTGTGGATGACCTGATCGAGAATCGGATGAACCGCGGATAGTGGTTTAGGTATTTAAAGAACATTGAAATGGGGCGTTGGTGAAAATCAGCGCCCATTTTTTATGCGAATGGGTCATCTGGGTAGCGCACGTTTTCGAGGTAGAGACCGTGGGGCGGGCTGACGGTTCCGCAGGCTTGGCGGTCGCGTGCGGCGAGGGCGTCGGCCATGCGATCTGGGTGCCAGCTGCCAGCGCCGATGTGTTCTAGGGTGCCAACGAAGCTGCGGACTTGGTTGTGCAGGAAGGACCGCGCGCGGATTTTGAAGCGGTATTCGATGCCGTTTGGGTAAGGGTATTCTGCAATCGAGATTTCATCCAGCGTGCGCACGGGGCTGTCTGCTTGGCAGATGGTGGAGCGGAAGGTGGTGAAATCGTGCCGCCCGATAAGATGTGCTGCAGCTGTTCGCATTGCTTCGATATCGAGGGGGCGGCGGACTTGCCACACGAGGCCTGCGTCATGGGTGATCGGGGGGCGGCGTGCCACAAGGCGGAATTGGTAGGTGCGTTCTAGCGCCCAAAATCGCGCGTGGAAATCATCGGCTACTGGGGCGCATTTTGTGATGGCGATAGGGTGTGGTTTTAGGTGGTAGTTGATTGCCTCGGATAGGCGGAAGGTGTCCCATTCAGTGGCCATATCAACGTGGGCAACTTGGCCTGTTGCGTGGACGCCTGTGTCTGTGCGCCCCGCGCCTTGGATGCCGGGGTGATCTGGTTGTAATCGGCGCAGCGCGGATTCGATGCTGCCTTGGACCGAAGTGAGGTCTATTTGGCGTTGCCAACCGACGAACGGTTTGCCGTGGTATTCAATTTTAAGCGCGTATCTGGGCATTTGGATGCGATAGCGCGTGTTCGTGTGTTTGCCAAGTCTATGAAAGTGCTGTTCGCGTGACTACATTACGTGGGAAGAGTTGGAGGGACACGATATTCTAGGTGTTGGAACATTGATTGACGGCATCACGCGGCAGGTTGAACTGTTGTCTGATGGTGTAAACGAGACGTTTTTTGAACCCGTTGTTCGGTTGGGTGTCACGGGATTGTCGCGCGCGGGTAAGACGGTTTTTATCACATCGTTGGTGGCGAACCTGTTGGACCGAGGCAGAATGCCTGCGTTACGTGCGGCGGGGCAAGGGCGGATTGAGGCAGCATTTTTGCAGCCCCAGCCCAATGATATTATGCCGCGGTTTGAATATGAAACGCATCTGAGCGCGATGACGGGGGCAGATCCTGTTTGGCCTGAGAGCACGCGGGCGATATCGCAGTTGCGGGTGTCGTTGAAGGTGGCCCCTGCGGGG
>JABBAP010000036.1 GCA_018607905.1 Paracoccaceae bacterium
GTTCACTGCCCCAAGCTAGAACAAAACTCACTTTGAAAGCGCGTCATGCGTCTGCTGATCTCATTTGCGGCTCTTTTCCTATCTATCTCGCTTTTGCAGCTATCCAGCGGCGCCATTGGCCCACTTGATGCGCTCGCTGGGCTGCAACGTGGCTTTTCGCAAACGCAAATCGGCTTGCTTGGATCGGCGCATTTTCTAGGTTTTTTCATTGGTTGCTGGTGGTCCCCCCGCCTGATGGGCAGTGTCGGTCACTCCCGTGCTTTCGCCGTTTTCGCAGCTTTCGGGGCAATTGGCGCAATCGCACACCCGATAATTGTGGATCCAACCGCATGGGCCATTATGCGGATCATGACAGGCTTGTGCATCGCCGGTTGTTACACCGTGGTCGAGGCATGGCTGCAGGCGAAGCTTACCAACAAAACCCGTGGCCGCGTCATGGGAACCTACCGCGTCGTTGATATTGGCGCATCATCTGTTGCCCAGTTGATGATAGGCGTGCTCGATCCTGCCTCCTTTATTTCCTACAACTTGCTCGCGATCCTATGTTGTGCGTGCATTTTCCCGCTCACACTCACGCAGTCGCGCCAGCCAATTACGCCAGATGCACCACGGTTACATCCGATCAGAACCGCCATCACATCCCCACTCGGGGCGGCTGGCGTCATGGTCGCAGGTACAACATCCGCCTCTTTCCGCATGGTCTCCCCAATCTACGGAAATGAAATCGGCCTCTCCGCCGCACAAATCGGCTCATTTCTTGCGACCGTTCTTATTGGCGGGGCCGTCGCGCAATTTCCCGCTGGCTGGCTGGCAGACAAATATGATCGCCGCTACGTCTTGATCGGCCTTTCAGCGGCATCCATCGTAGTGTGCATGGGATTGGTCGCCGTCAGCGACATGGGATTTGGACCTGTTTTTGTCATGGCAGCTCTATTCGGCATGACAACTTTCCCCATTTTTTCGGTCTCAACGGCCCACGCCAATGACTTTGCAACGCCTGAACAGGCGATCGAATTGAATGCTTCTTTGATGTTCCTCTATGCGCTCGGCGCTATTTTCAGCCCTCTTCTCGCGGCGAACCTCATCGCAAACTTTGGCCCTGCTGCCCTGTTTGCGTTCATATCTGGCGCTCATATTATTCTTGTGGTCTTTGGCCTTGCGCGAATGCTCGTGCGCCCAACTAACCTCGATAAAACGAGTTACAAATACGTACCGCGTACTTCCTATATCGTCGGCCGACTGCTGCGTCGCAAACGATAACCAGATAAAATCGTACATTCTGGGGAACTCAAGTAGCCAATTTAGCGACAACGCCACTTGAGCCTGCGTGAAGACCTCCGCTAAGCTGGGCCAAACAGCAGACGGAGGCACCGATGACGCCCATCACGAACATTTACGACCTAAAGGCCTTGCACAAAAAACGCACACCCAAGATGTTTTATGACTATGCCGAAAGCGGGTCTTGGACAGAACAAACCTTTCGTGACAACGTCGACGACTTTGGCAAAATCCGACTGCGCCAAAAAGTGGCTGTGGATATGTCGAACAGGTCCATGCAGATGCCGATGCTCGGCGAAACCTTCAAAATGCCTGTTTCGCTCGCCCCAATCGGGATGCTCGGGATGCAGCACCCCGACGGTGAAATCTTAGCGGCCCAAGCTGCAGAGGCCTTTGGCGTACCCTTCACCCTTTCGACTATGTCCATCTGCTCCATCGAAGATGTCGCTGCCCACACCACAAAACCGTTTTGGTTTCAGCTTTATGTGATGAAAGACCGCGATTTCATCGAACGTCTAATTGATCGTGCAAAGGCCGCAAAATGCTCCGCGTTGGTCCTCACTTATGATCTACAAATCTTAGGTCAGCGCCACAAAGACATTAAAAATGGCTTATCTGCTCCGCCCAAACCAACGCTCGCCAACTTGATCAACACAGCGACAAAACTGCGGTGGGTTAAAAGTTATCTTGCAACGGACCGCCGTGAATTCAGAAATATTGTAGGCCACGCTCACAATGTGACAGACATGGCGAATTTAGGAGCTTGGACAGCTGAGCAATTTGATCCTAAACTCAACTGGGATGACGTCGCATGGATCAAAGAGCGTTGGGGCGGCCCGTTAATTCTAAAGGGTATTCTCGATCCAGAAGACGCAAAACGCGCCGTTCAAACGGGTGCGGATGCGTTAATCGTTTCCAATCATGGTGGCCGGCAACTTGATGGTGCGCTTTCATCCATTCGAATGCTGCCAGAAATTGTCGATGCAGTTGGCGATCAAATCGAAGTCCATTTTGACGGTGGCATTCGGTCTGGCCAAGACGTTCTCAAGGCTATTTCTATGGGTGCCAAAGGCACAATGATTGGCCGCGCTTTCGTCCACGGCCTCGGTGCTATGGGAAAGGATGGTGTAACTGCTGCCCTTAATGTAATCCACAAAGAATTGGACACAACGATGGCACTGTGTGGCGAGCGCGAATTGAAAAACATGGGGCGGCACAATTTGCTTATCCCGCACGATTTTAGAGGCCAATGGGAAGAGTAAACCCGCTTATTGTTGCCAAAACGGAAATAATGCTTGCTCGAATCGAAGAACTTTCTCTACCTAAGGTAACCTAAAACTGCTTTTGGGATACCTTATGCGCCAATTTACAACTCGAACCGCGAGTGGTTTTTCCGTTCTTTGGTTTCAAATTTGGGAATGGTATTACACCGTTCTTGAAACAGCCCTTCATCGGATGAACAGCAAGGATGCATCCTAAAGCGTTTTGTGAAACGCTGAAACGCATTTTCAGCCTTGCCCTTTTAGATATTCTCGCCTAATTCAGCACCTTCACGCGGCACTTACACCCTTGGAGGATTGCCGCCTTTTGAAAATTGGAGAATATCATGGCCGAGATGCCAAATATTAACGCTACACTGCGTGCAGGGACCGGCAAGGGGGCCGCCCGCCAAGCTCGTCGTGATGGGCTTGTTCCCGGTGTAGTTTACGGTGGTGGCCAAGACCCCATCGCAATCAACGTAAAGTTCAACGAGCTGTTCAAACAGTTGAAAGCCGGCAAATTTTTGTCCACGCTTTTCAATCTAAAAATTGACGGTAACGACGACGTTCGCGTCATTTGTCGTAATGTTCAGCGTGATGTTGTAAAGGATCTTCCAACACACCTCGACCTGATGCGTTTGAATCGCACTTCCCGTGTTAGCCTGTTCATTCCGGTGACCTTCATCAACGAAGAAACTTCCGTTGGCCTGAAAAAAGGCGGCACATTGGTTGCTGTTCGCAACGAAGTTGAGCTGAAAGTTACAGCTGGCAACATTCCAGAATCTATCGTGATCGACCTCGAAAATCTGGATATCGGCGACGGCGTGAATATTTCCGACGTAACGCTGCCAGAAGGCTCGCGTCCAATGATTACGGACCGTGACTTTGTGATTGCGAACATCGCGTCCCCGTCTGCACTGAAATCTGAAGGTGAAGATGAAGACGAAGATGGCGCAGAAGCAGAAGTACCAGAGGCGGACGCAGAAGCATCCGAAGAGTAATTTTCCCGCTTACAAAAATTCCAAAGGCCCGCATGTTCAAACAACGTGCGGGCCTTTTGCTTTTCAGATATAACCGACCAAACATCGCGCCAAGGAGGCTCACATGCAAATATTCGTAGGCCTCGGAAATCCCGGTGCGAAATACGCAAACAACCGTCACAACATTGGCTTTATGGCGGTGGATCGTATCGCATCCGATCATGGCTTTGGTCCGTGGCGTTCAAAATTCCAAGGCTCCATCAGCGAGGGCCGTTTCGGCTCAGAACGCATCGTGCTGTTAAAGCCTAAAACATTCATGAACCTCTCTGGCCAATCCGTTGCCGCCGCGATGAAGTTTTACAAATCTGAACCGTCCGAAATAACTGTCTTTCACGACGAATTGGACCTAGCGCCGGGGAAATGTCGTTTCAAAACGGGTGGTGGACACGCCGGGCACAATGGCTTGCGTTCGATACACCAACACATCACCCCAGAATACAATCGCATCCGCATCGGTATCGGCCACCCTGGCCACAAAGACGCCGTCGCTGGCTATGTTTTACGCGATTTTACCAAGGCTGATCACGACTGGATCGACGATTTGCTACGCGGCATTTCAGATGGCGCAGAAGAATTGGTCAACGGCGACAGCGGGCGTTTTATGAACGCTGTTTCACTTCGAACCGCCCCGCCCCGCTCTTCTACGTCTAAACCAAAGACCCCCATTGCAGAAAAAGCCCATGAACCTGCCACGCAAGAGGAAGAAAAACTTTCCCCTCTCCAACGCCTAGCGGCAAAGTTTAGTTAAAAATGGACATCAAAGCACTCGCCATTACGCTCAAGATAATCTTGTCACGGCTCATCCGGTTAGATTTTGTCGGCATCAACCGCCTTGCCCGCGTCAACACAATGTTTGACGCAGATAAGATCACGCAGAACTTCGTCTCCATTCGCAGCTTGTTTGAATTCAAAGACATAGATGTAGATACCTCCAATCCAACGCCCCTTCCCAAAACTCCACAATCCTTGCCAAAAACGCTCCAATGGGGCGATAAATCGCTATCTTTGGCGGATTGGCAAACACAACGCAGTGTCTGCGCGATGGTTGTTCTGAAAAACGGTGCGCGCGCGTATGAAGGCTATTTCAATGGCACGAATACAGATGATCGACGCATTAGCTGGTCCATGTCCAAAAGCGTTTTGTCGATTGCCATTGGCGTGCTGCATGATCAAGGCCTCCTGCCGCCGCTCGACAGTAAAATCGGTGACCTCGTCCCCAATCTGCGCCAAAGCGCCTATGCAAACGCCACGCTGCAAAATGTTCTCAACATGGCTAGCGGGGTCGCATTTAACGAAGACTACCTTGATTTCCATTCAGATATTAACCGATTGGGCCGTATTATTGGCATCGGTGGTTCGATGGACAAATTTGCGCAAAACATGACCAAACAAGACTGGCAACCTGGCGCCTACAACCACTATGTTTCCGTCGACACGCATGTCCTCGGCATGGTGGTTCGACACATTACAGGCGAGCCCTTAGCAGATTTCATTCGCAAAAATGTGTTCGATAAACTCGGTATGGAAACCGCGCCATATTTCGTGACCGACAGCTTCGCCGAACCCTTCATCCTTGGTGGACTAAACCTCACCACACGCGATTACGCCCGCGTTGGCTTGATGATGGCGCAGGGCGGCGAAATCGGCGGAAACCGCATCGTATCCCAAGATTGGATCACCCAGTCCACACAGCAATCCGCACCCCCGCCCGACCCTAAACGCGCCGCAATGGTCGACGGTGTGCTGGGTTATGGATACCAGTGGTGGTTGCCACCGGACGCAGCGGACGGTGAATACTTCGCCATCGGTATTTATGGCCAATACATCTATATCGACACCTCACGCCAAGTGGTCATCGCGATCAACAGCGCGGATCGCGATTTTAAGGTTGGTGATGGGCAAATCACGCTCAATAACCTCCAATTTTTCCGCCAAATTGTCGCGTATTTAGAATAATTCTAAACATTGACATTTTTGCCGCCGAATCCCATATTCAGAGCAACCTCTTACAAGGATGCAAGCCTATGTTTATCCAAACCGAAAGCACTCCAAATCCAGCAACACTGAAGTTTTTGCCGGGCCAAGCCGTTCTGGCAACGGGCACCGCTGATTTCCCAACCGAAGACGCTGCACAAAATTCACCTTTGGCCGCCCGTGTGTTCAAAGTGCAGGGCGTCACCGGCGTTTTCTTTGGCCTCGACTTTGTAACTGTGACCAAAGACGAAGCGTCCGACTGGAACCATATCAAACCCGCAATTCTGGGTGTGATCATGGAGCATTATCAATCTGGCCAACCTGTTATGGGCGAAGATGCGCAAAACACAGGCCACAAAGAACACACAGGCGAAGATAGCGAAATTGTTGATCAAATCAAAGACTTGCTTGATACTCGTGTGCGCCCAGCCGTTGCCCAAGATGGCGGCGACATCACGTTCCACGGCTTTGATCGCGGCATCGTTTACCTTCACATGCAAGGCGCTTGCGCAGGCTGCCCTTCCAGCACAATCACCCTGAAAATGGGCATCGAAAATCTGTTGCGCCACTACATTCCAGAGGTAACAGAGGTGCGCCCTGTTGCCGCCTGACCCAATCATTCTAGCATTTGATACCGCAGCCGCGCATTGCGCGGCTGTTGTGGTTCAAGGGGATAAAACCCTAGCCGCGCAAGTTGAAGACATGTCAAAGGGGCAGGCAGAACGTCTGTTCCCCCTGATCGAAGATGTATTGGCAAAAGCGGGCGTAGCATTGTCCGATCTCTGTGCAATCTCCGTCGGAACTGGTCCTGGAAACTTTACAGGGATCAGAATTTCAGTTTCCGCCGCGCGTGGCTTGGCCCTGTCCCTTCGTATTCCCGCCATCGGAGTTTCCCGTTTGGAAGCAATGGCGTTTGGCACATCAGGCGCGCAAACCGCCATCATTGATGCACGCCAAAATCGTATTTACGCGCAGACATTCCAGAACGGCACATCAGTTTCAGACATCGCTATTATTGAGCAAGCTGACTATTCCGCCGATCAACCCACACTGTGCGACGCACCAATTGCGTTGCCGGCAACGATGATCACCACACAAATCTGCCTTGCGAACGCAGCCCAAATAGCGGCCACGCGCATGACCACGGATCAACCAAAACCTGCGCCGCTTTATGTACGGGCCCCAGACGCGGCCCTTCCTTCTGATCCACCGCCAGTTATTCTGCCATGACCCCTGAACAACTGGCAAAAATTCACGCCGCCAGCTTTATCCAGCCCCGTCCGTGGTCTGCAGTGGAGTTTGCAGATTTACTTTCATCCGAGCGCACACACCTTGTTACCTGCGAACATGGCTTCGCCCTTATCCAGACCGCAGGACCAGAGGCAGAACTATTGACCATCGCTGTCCACCCCGATGCACGGCGAAATGGACACGGATCAGCGCTTCTAACTGCAGTAATTGAGGCGGCGGGAGCCGCCGCATGCGAAGAGATATTTCTTGAGGTCGTGGAGACCAACATCCCTGCAATCAATCTGTATCAATCCAAAGGGTTTAGCGAGCGCGCCGTGCGCAAGGATTATTACAATGGCCCCAACGGCGCAAAATCATCCGCTTTGATCATGCACAAAACGATCTAGCCACGGCCGACAAACGGCATATCATTTGCCATTACTGTCATAAATAGAACATTTGCGCCGAGCGGCAGCCCGGCCATGTGCATCACAGCATTCGCCACATGATCAACATCCATCGTCGCTTCTGCCCGCACCGAGCCATCCGCTTGGGGCACACCAATCGTCATCGGCTTCGCCATTTCTGTCAGCGCATTTCCGATATCAATTTGCCCCACGTTGATGTTGAAGGGCCGCCCATCCAAAGACATCGTTTTGGTTAACCCCGTGATCGCATGTTTGGTTGCCGTGTAAGGTGCCGTACCAGGGCGCGGCGCTACGGATGAAACCGATCCATTGTTTATGATCCGCCCGCCTTGCGGCGTTTGGGCACGCATAATCCGCCACGCAGCACGGGCGCACAGGAAACTACCTGTCAGGTTAATATCCACACATTGGCGCCACGCGGCGACATCAATCTCGTCAATGGGGCTGGCAGGCACGCCAATACCAGCATTGTTAAACAGCGCATCCAAATGCCCAAACCGATCCGCAACTTGATCAAATGCTGCATCAACCGCGCCTTCATCTGTCACATCACAAACCAGCACCATCGCCGCACCATAACCCTCGGCAACCTCGATCAAAGGCCCCTCGCGTCGTCCAATCAACCCAACATTCCAGCCCGCATCCAAAAACATTCGCGCCGTAGACGCGCCGACGCCAGATCCAGCGCCCGTAATGATGATTGTTTGTGCCATTCAATTATCTCCGAAAATAAATGTTACCCAAGGTCTAGCGCCTTGCCCCTGCCCGTGTAAACCTTGCGCAACTTTCAAAACTGGACCTTCTTATGCCCAAAACACCTGATCCGTTTTTTCAACCTGTTTCCGCTATCGAATCTCCTCGGTTTGCGGGCGTGCCTACCTTCATGCGCCTTCCAAACCTGACGCCAGATCATGATCGCTACTCTGATGTTGAAATCGGTCTGATCGGCGTGCCGTGGGATAGCGGCACAACAAACCGGCCGGGGCCGCGTCATGGCCCGCGCCAGTTGCGCGATTATTCGACCATGATACGTGCGATGAACCCTGTAAACGGCATCAACCCATTTGCCCTGACCAATTGCGCCGATTTAGGCGACGTAGGTGCAAATCCGTCCGATATTCAAGACGCCATGCGCCAGATCACCGAATTTTACACCGCGACGACCAAAGCTGGCATCATCCCAATGACAGCGGGTGGCGATCACCTCGTATCGCTCCCCGTGCTGCGCGGCTTGGCCCAAAATGGCCCCCTTGGAATGATCCATTTTGATGCCCACACCGATCTGTTCGACAGCTATTTCGGCGGCTTTAAATACACCCACGGCACCCCATTTCGCCGCGCGATCGAAGAAGGCCTCCTTGATCCAAAACGGGTAATCCAAATCGGCATTCGTGGCACTGCCTACAACACCGACGACATTGAATGGGGCTTAGAACAAGGCGTTACAATCATCCGCATCGAAGAACTATTCGAGCGCGGTATTCCAGATGTTATGGCCCAAGCACGCACGATTTCAGGTGACGCTGAAACCTATTGTTCCTTTGATATCGACGTCATCGACCCCGCCTATGCACCCGGCACAGGCACCCCTGAAATTGGCGGCGTGACCAGCTTTCAAGCGCAACAATTGGTACGCGAATTATCAGGCGTAAATCTGGTCGGCGCGGACTTAGTAGAGGTGTCCCCACCCTTTGATCCATCAGGTGGCACAGGCTGGCTCGGAGTCTCAATAATGTTCGAATTGATGTGTATGCTGGCTCAAGCCCATAAAAACCGCGCATAAGGCCAGATAAACCTTACAAAATTGCCAATCTGGCTGGTTGCCGCATCGGGGTTGCAGGCGTATACCCTCTTGCAACAATCGCTCAGAAAAGGCCGCGCCCGTGGACCCAATTACCCTATCAACCGAAATGATCGTGGTTCTGGCTTTGCTTGGGTTTACCGTCTTTTTGTTCGTCTCCGAAATCGTCCGCGTCGACCTAGCGGCGATCATCGTGATGGTTCTGCTTGGCGCGCTCAGCTACCTGCCAGGCTTAGGTGGCTTAGCCGATATCAACCACCTATTCGACGGGTTTGCCTCGAACGCTGTGATTTCAATCATCGCGGTGATGATCATTGGTGCAGGGCTCGATAAAACAGGACTTATGTCTAAAGTCGCCGCGACGATCCTGAAATACGGCGGCACAACCGAAGGGCGGATCATTCCAATCATCTCTGGCACAGTTGGCGTTATTTCCAGCTTTATGCAGAACGTAGGCGCAGCCGCTCTGTTCCTTCCCGTTGTGTCACGCATTTCATCGCGCACCAACATTGGCTTGTCGCGGCTTCTAATGCCGATGGGCTTTTGTGCAATCCTTGGCGGCACAATGACGATGGTTGGCTCATCACCGCTCATCCTGCTCAATGATCTAATCATCACTGCAAACAATGACTTACCCGCCGATCAACAAATGCAAACTTTCGGCCTTTTCTCGGTCACGCCTGTCGGCATCGCGCTCGTAATCACAGGCATCCTGTACTTTATGATATTCGGGCGCTGGGTTCTACCTGGTGCCACATCAAAGGGTGACGCGGCCTCTGGCCAGTCCATGAACGAATACCTCAAACGGCTGTACGGTCTGAAAGCCGACATCGTAGAGGTCGAAATTCCCGAAGGGAACATTCTGCTTGGTCAAGCCTTTAGCGACCTGATGGATGTGCATCACATTTACATCATTGGTTCCTACTTCAAAGGTTTGCGCTGGATCTCTCCTGTCGTCGATACGCAAATCACCACACCTTGTCGTCTGGCAATTCTGGGCCGTAAAAAAGTCATCGAGGAGATGGCCGATATTTATGGCCTCAACATCCTGCCCGAACTCGATATTTTTGCCGAAGAGTTCGCACCAACCAAATCAGGTGTCGCAGAAATTGTGATCCCGCCAGATAGCCAAGCCATTGGCAAAACCGCACAAGACCTCGCTTTGCGCAAAACATACGGCATGTCGATGCTCGCCGTTCACCGCGGCGAAGACACGTTCAGCCATGTTGAAACCGACGATCACGAAGCCACCCGCATTGGCCGCATTCCCTTTCGCGCGGGCGATACGATCGTCGTTCACGTTCAGTGGGAAAATCTGACCCGCGTGAACAAAGACAAGAACTTTGTCGTTGTGACCTCTGATTTCCCCCAAGAAGAATTGCGGCCACAAAAAGTATCTTGGGCGCTCCTTTTCTTCTCAATTGCTGTTGGATTGATCCTGTTTACCGATGTCCGCCTGTCGCTGTGCCTGCTTGTCGGCGCGTCTGGCATGATCGTGACCAAAGTCCTAGATATCGACGAGGCCTACCGCGCGGTAGGCTGGAACACCGTCTTTTTGCTCGCCTCACTTATCCCACTTGGCCAAGCCGTCCAAAGCACCGGCACTGCTGAATGGATAGCGCAGGGCATCCTAACAGTCTTGGATGGCTGGCCAATTTGGGCACTGCAATTGGGCGTTGCTCTCCTTGCAACCATCTTCACATTGGTGATGTCGAACGTGGGCGCAACGGTTCTGTTGGTCCCGCTTGCAGTGTCCATCGCGCTGGCCGCTGGCGGTGACCCTGCGATCTTTGCAATGACCGTCGCGATCTCTACGTCGAATTCGTTCTTAATCCCAACCCATCAAGTAAATGCTCTGATTATGGGTCCAGCGGGGTATCGCGTGGTGGATTTTGTGCGCACGGGCGGAATCATGACGATCCTGTTCCTCATCGTTTCAATGGTTATGATGAACCTCGTTTTTTAGCGCCCAAATTTGCGCCCAAAATCAATCCGCATCAGACGCCTGCGCTTCCAATTCCAAAACGGGTGCTGCGAACGCACGTAAATCCTCAGTCCCAAGCGGGATTTCTGGCTTGGCCAGCATGTACCGCGTGACCCACAGCAATCGGTGTTCTGCTCGCGTAATCGCCACATAGGTTAACCGCTTCCACAACGCTATACCCGCCTCGGTACGCCCTGCCCGACTGGCCGCATAAATGTCCGGTGCAAACACCTGAACATCACGCCACTGCGATCCCTGTGCCTTGTGAATAGTACACGCCGCACCGTGCACAAATGCCGCCCCCATCCGCGCCGCAGATGGGATAAACGGCTCCTCTTCATCAGGCATTTCAATCTTGATTATTGTCGCCGCCGAAACCTGCGGTTCCGCCGCACCAACAACATGAAGCCGCGAAAATCCGGGCTTGCGCCCCTCGCTCAGATAGATCGCCTGCGCACCCTTAATCAGACCACGCGCCTCCAGATCAATCCGCTTTTTGCGGTGTTTCATTGGCAATTCGATCCCATCACAGATCAATGGCTCCCCCGACAGCAACATTTCTGCTGGCGCGCCGTACGCATTTCGAAACGCATGGATCAGCCGAATGCGCGTCGCATTTCGCCACACTAAAACGGGAGCACGCGCCATCGCAGCCGCATCAACACGCGGCGCCACGACAACCCGTTCATCTTTTTGCGCTGCTTCTTCAATCATCTTCTCAAAGTGATGAAACTCTAGCTGTGGATCAGCCAGCGCATGTGCCAAATCCAAAATCGGGTTGTCATCCGCCTGACGATGCACGCGGCTTAGAACCAGTTTACGCTTATCAGGCAAACCGTCAAAGGCCATCGAACCAGATTGCCCCACAGGGGCCAACTGCGCCGGATCGCCAAACAGGATCAGGGTCGAAAAAATATCCTGCAAATCCTCTAGCTGTTTGTCATCGAGCATTGATGCTTCGTCCACAAACCCCACATCCAACGGATCATCGCGCCGTTTCCAACCGATGATAAAATCCGATCCGCGCAGCCCTGCAACAGCCAGCGCCCCGGGCACCGATTTGTTGGTTTGAAAAAACAAGTATGCCCGCTCAAGTGCAGTGTCTGACAAGCCTTCGATTTCGGGTTTTTCCGCATTTCCAGCGAGCCATTCTGCGATCTTTTCATATTCTGGATCATACATTGGCGTGTACAAAATGCGGTGAATTGTCGTCGCTGCCACGCCCCGATTGCGCAAAACGGATGCCGCTTTGTTGGTGGGTGCCAAAATCGCCAGCGTGCGGCGATCTTTGCGGGCCTTACCCTCATAATCGCCGCTGATTGTATCAACACCAGCCTCGGACAACGCTTCGCCCAATTTGGCCAGCAGCATCGTTTTACCGGAACCTGCTTTGCCCAAAACAGCCAGAGTTTGCTGTTTGCCCGACGATTCGGGCATCAACAACGCATCATCCAGATCAATGCCGGATGCCTTTAAAACATCCGCAACCGCGTCATAGGCGCTGGCTTGGTCTTCTGAAAATTTCATGAGCACGGATCCGCATTAAGGCTTATCCGCAACCATACTCCACCGCTGTGAAAAGCTGAATGCAATAATCACCCAACCAGTGCATCAACTTTTGTCATTCGGGGCATCCCAAATGCTTGATCAATCCACAAAGCCGATAATTCAGGCGCGACACCTGCTTTGGCACACAATCGCAAACGGATTTCTTCTGAGAATTCCCACAGTCCGACAGAAATACGATTTCGCCCTCCCCCGCTAGATCCAAGGATTTCTGGCGACCACCCCAAAGCTCGGTAAATCCGCACCATTCGCGCATCAAACACACCAACCGCGTGTTTCAACCCAAACTTCAAGCCAATTTCAGCCCCCCCCAACATAATCGCTGCGGATATCTGGCTGGCGTCTTTGTCTGCACAGGGACCCAGACAAAACCGCGTGCTTTCCCAGATGAGCGGGCTTTTGATTTCGCCCCCCGTAATATCTTTGAAATGATCGTTCGTCATACATCGAGCGGTGGTCGGCAATGCGCGCATTGATCCCCCATGGCTGCCATCTGGTCGCTGCCAAATCACATACAACGGGTTCATTTTATCGTATTCATCCCGCTCCTCCCCGTACGCGTCAACGACTACGTCCCATCCCAATCTTTCAGCAAATTGCGTGGCGCGATCCTTGAACATCGCGTTTTTTAAAACAGGTTTTGAATTCAATTCGTCAGCGTACAGGTAATGCAACATAGTGGCGGCTCCGTCAGCGCAACAATCGCATTATTGTGTGGATCAAGCCCAAAGACAGCAACACGATCTGGTTTCAGAAATATTGCGCAAACCATTGGTATTGCATGGTTAACAAAAAATCAGCGTACGCTGACGTTTGATTTCATTTACTATTTAGAAGAGAGTTAAGATATTGATTTTAAATACTTATCAACCCCTGCGCCATTGCTTTGGCAACCGCATGAGTAGTGTTTGCTGCACCCAACTTAAACCGTGCACTCTCGATATAGACCCGCAAAGTGTGTTCCGAAATTTTGAGAAATTCCGCGGCACGCCCCCGGTTCATGCCTGCGCCCAGCAAACGAAGCGCATCAGTTTCTCGGGGTGAAAGTGATACATATTCTGTGATTTCATCCATGTTTTCTAAGACACGAACGGCAGAATGCAGATAGTGCCCGATCAGTAACAAATCGGACATCCAATGGGATAGAAATTTGCTCCACTCTTCATCAGAACAAGTATGGCTAAGCGAAAAAAGAGAGAATTCACCGTGGGGCCCGCGAATTGGTACAGACACGCCTTGGTTGCCAACTCCACCATCCATCGCTTCCAAAAAAAACCGGCGTGCAGGCTTCTTTTCCCATGACAACGACTTCCAGCTGTATGGATTGAAGCGTTGAAACGCACTCAAAACCACAGGATCTATACGATACAGCTCTTCTTTTTCATAATGCTCTGCCCAGTCGGCGTCATAGGTTGCCAGCGCATATGGTTCACCGTCACTGTTTACGCTATGATAGACAACATGGTTAACCTGAAATACGTCCCGCAGCCCCGCCACAACTTGGTTAAGCTCTCCAAGAGTATTACATTGCTCCACGCGTTCCAAGAACGCTTCCATTTGGCTTAGCATGATGCTCCGCTACGGCGCTGTTAGACGCCTGAACCGTTAACTCTGCCACCGCGATATGGATTGTGTCATCCAGCTGCTCCGCAAGTTCCGTCAGCTCGTTCTTTGCCGCGAAATTCCGAAGGTCTTGAAGAACGTCGATCATCCAGTCATGGGACATAAGAAGCCTCGTTTACAAAGGTTAACAGAACATTAACACAACTATAGCAAGAAAAGGTTAACATTTGCAATTCGCCAGTGAACACTAGCCGTTTATGGCGAGGTCACCTTTTTTAAGATGCTGTTTTAAATATATTTTTCCACAGGCTGGAAGAGAATTCGAACACAAAGAAGCCCGCACTGACCAAAGTCTGCGCGGGCTAAAGATTTTCAGCATTCGTTTAAGATTAGGCCTTACTCGCCTCTAAGGTATCGTGAAACGTCTTTAGACCAGTGCGTGTCGCGCTCACTAAAACTGACATATTGCCCGGTTTGTGCTCATTTTTCAGCATCTTCATATGCGCGTCAGGGATATCTTTCCACGCAAAAACCTCAGACATGCAAGGATCTAACCGCTCTTCAAGCATTAACTGGTTTGCAGCAGACGCTTGTTGAAGATGCGCAAAGTGCGATCCTTGAATCCGCTTTTGATGCATCCACAGATACCGCGCGTCCAATGTAAGGTTAAATCCAGACGTCCCAGCACAAATTACGACCATGCCGCCCTTTTTACACACGAATGTGGAAACAGGGATTGTCGCCTCACCGGGGTGCTCGAACACCATATCGACGTTATTGCCCTTACCAGTGATATCCCAAATCGCCTTACCGAATTTGCGCACCTCACCAAACCATGCTTTGTATTCATCAGTGTTTACCGTTGGCATTTGCCCCCAGCAGTTGAAATCTTTGCGGTTCAAAACGCCTTTTGCGCCCAAACCCATTACAAAGTCGCGTTTGCTTTCATCTGAAATCACGCCAATTGCATGTGCACCAGCTTGCTTCGCCAACTGGACCGCATAGGAGCCTAGACCACCGGATGCCCCCCAAACCAGAACAGTCTGACCAGGCTTCAATTCATGCGGCATGTGGCCGAACAACATGCGGTACGCCGTGGCAAGCGTCAGCGTGTAACACGCGCTCTCTTCCCAGGTGAGGTGTTGTGGGCGGCGCATCAATTGCTGGGCTTGAACTGTCGTAAACTGCGCGAATGATCCGTCAGGTGTTTCATAGCCCCAAATACGTTGGCTCGGTGAATGCATCGGATCGCCGCCATTGCAATGCTCGTCATCGCCGTCGTCTTGGTTGCAGTGGATCACCACTTCGTCGCCAACTTTCCAGTTTTTAACCTTGCTCCCGACCGCCCAGACGATGCCCGACGCGTCAGAACCCGCAATGTGGTAGGGTGCCTTATGCACATCAAACGGGCTGATCGGAATGCCCAATCCTGCCCAAACACCGTTGTAATTCACTCCCGCAGCCATCACAAAAACCAACACTTCATTGCTGTCTGGCTTCACAACATCAACGACTTCCACTTCGAACGCTTTGTCAGGTTCGCCGTGGCGTTCACGCCGAATGGTCCATGCATACATCTGCTCAGGCACGTGACCCATTGGCGGAATTTCACCAACTTCATAGAGATCTTTTTCGGGTGCGTCGTATCCAGCGTCGAGTGGGGCCATTGTCTGTCTCCTGCGATTTAACCAAAGCCTCGTGAATCACCCACGCGGCCATTTCAAATGATAAATGCCGCGACGCAGCAAAAACCGCAATAGCAATAATGTAATAAAATGCCTATCAATGACGAAATTTAATTACGCCATTGATTTTCCATCTCGCAAAACCAAAAAACGCGCCCAATTGGCGCGTTTTCTACAATTCTGAGACTAATCTTAGATGGCGAGTTGTGGGATAATCTGCTTCTTACGGCTTACCACGCCCGGCAATACAACCGTGTCGCCACTAACTTTCACACCAAATGATTTCTCTGCCACTGTCTGCACCAAATCATTGGCAACCAACAACGTGCTTTCTTCGTTCAGAATATCCACGACAAACAACAACACTTGATCAACACCATCTTCAGCCTCAACCACGCTCATTGCTTCCATCAAGCTGATCTTACGATCCAAAACCGTTGCGGGTGATGTGGTCTCCAAAACGGATACTCGGAAATTCTTGCCACCAATCTCAAACTTTTTCGAATCCATTCGCAGCAATTCAGCATCAGAAAACGCCGATACATCCGATTTCGCTGCAAACATTTCAGCGGCGTATTCTGCGATATCAACACCGAGTTCAGCCGCCAACTTTTCAGCACAGGCTTTGTCGATGTCTGTCGTCGTCGGAGACCGGAATTCCAGTGTGTCTGACAGAATGCAAGACAGCATCACACCTTTGATCGCAGCTGGTGCTTTGGCTAAATCGTCGCCCATCAAATCGGCCATGATTGTTGCGGTACACGCCAACGGACGTATCGTAATATTGATCGGGCTTTTGGTTTTGATTCCACCAACCAGCATGTGGTGGTCAATAATTTCAAGGATGTTCGCATCGTTAATAGACGCAGGCAACTCAGCGGGGTTGTTTGTGTCTACGATCACAACGTCGTTTCCCTCGGCCACATCTGCAATGATTTCTGGCTGATCAAAGCCCCAACGCGCCAAGACAAACGCGGCCTCTGTGTTTGGCGTGCCCAGCAATTTTGGCGCAGCCGCTTGCCCCTTTACTTCGTTCAAATACCAAGACCATACAATGGCGGACCCTGTTGCGTCTGTGTCGGGGGAAGTGTGGCCAAATACTTGGATCATTTTACGTCTTTTCTATGCTGTTTTCGTCTGTTCGCGGCGCTTATAACTGTGGCTGCCGCCCCTGTCACTAGGTGCAAACGCAAAGCTCCTATTCGCTCAGCGCAAATGTGCAATCGCGTTGGCATAATACCGGATCAACTCTTCTTGTTCTGGTTTGAAATGATACAGCCCATCTTTCAACACCAATGCGCGACGAAGGATCAGCATGCGCAAACCAACTTCAACAGCATAATCAAGGTTCTTGCGCGGGATATGCATATAGGCGCCATTTGCCAACATGCGCTCCAACTCTTCGCGCGCCAACACTTGCACCTGTTCCTGCGTCAGCGGTTGCTGATCGCCGTCCAGCAAAACAGTCGAAATCAGCGAAACAGGTAAAATCGGAATAACCTGCCCGACTTGGCGCATTAGCTCTTTGCCCAACTCACCGGTCATACGTTCGTGCGTCATATCCGATTTATCCGATACAAACGCTTTTAATGACATCGGCACGCCAAAACTCACGCTCGCATAGCCAAATTTGTAGAACCGACGAATGATCCGCAGCCAAACATGCCGAGAGACAAAGTGGACAAAAATCCAGATTTTAAAGAACACGCCTGTTTTTTCGCCTCGGTTCGCTGCCAATAAAACGCGATCCTCAAGAACCCGGTCATAATTCACACCGACAGGCACGAAAACAACATCACGTTCCTGCGTCACATCAAAATCGGAAACGATGTAATTCAACAACCCCAGTTTCGCAGGCTTCAATTCCCCGTCACGTGATAACCCACCTTCGGGGAAAACGGCCTGTGTCACGCCAGCAGCCGTTGCCATTTGCACGTATCGCGACAGAACCTTGCGATACAGGCTGTTGCGGGATTTCCGACGAATAAAATACGCACCCGTTGATCTAATAAACTGTTTAAACGGCCAAACCCGCGCCCATTCGCCAACCGCATATGAAAGTGCAGAACGGGACGCCGCCAAAAACGTGACAATCACATAATCCATGTTGGATCGGTGGTTCATCACAAACACAACCGTCGCGCTAGGATCCATATCCTGCAGCGCTTTTTCGTTCACGTACCCCAACCGAACACGATAAAGCGCACGACTTAACCACCGCGCAAACGTGATCCCTGCGCCAAAATACGCGAATGCCGAAAACGAGGGCACGATTTCACGCGCATACCGCATCGCCATTGCTGCCGCGACGTGGTGGGGCACGCCTTCTTCTTTGGAGTGCTCAATAACCGCTTCCAAAACCTGTGGATCATGGGCCAAACGATCAATCATCACTTGTCGTTTGGTCAACTTAAACGGCTGGATTTGCAGCTGCAGTTTTTCGTTCAGCTGATCAATGGCACGGTTGAACCGTCGTCGCAAATACCAGCGAACTGAGGGCATTAAAATGCGGTCAAGCAAACCAGCCAACGCCAACAGCCCTGCCACCCAGACCACCCAAACCGGAATTTCGACTGTTTCAAACATTCAGACGGTGGTACGCGACTTTAACGCCAAGAGCCAGTCACAATAACCCGCATTGAATGCGCACGATTATTATTCTGACGGTTGCATTCGGGTAATAAAAGAACTTATGCTGCACCGCAGCACGAATACGGAGTCGCGACAATGACAAAACCACCAGCACGCCCTTGGCTTATCCGCACCTACGCAGGTCATTCCACCGCCAAAGACAGCAACGAACTCTATCGTGGCAACCTTTCCAAAGGGCAAACTGGCCTGTCCGTCGCCTTCGACCTACCAACCCAAACGGGTTACGATTCAGATCACGAACTGGCACGTGGCGAAGTCGGCAAAGTGGGCGTTCCAGTTGCCCACCTTGGCGATATGCGCGCGTTGTTCGACAATATCCCGCTCGAACAAATGAACACCTCGATGACAATCAACGCCACCGCCCCGTGGCTCCTCGCGCTTTATATCGCTGTGGCCGGAGAACAAGGTGCTGATATCAGCAAATTGCAAGGCACCGTGCAAAACGACATTATCAAAGAATATCTATCGCGCGGCACCTATGTTTGCCCGCCAAAACCATCCTTGCGCATGATCACCGACGTGGCCGCCTACTGCTACACCAACGTGCCAAAATGGAATCCAATGAACATCTGTTCCTACCACCTACAAGAAGCAGGCGCGACACCCGAACAAGAGCTCGCTTTTGCGCTCGCCACCGCAACAGCCGTGCTCGATGATGTGCGTGGCAAAGTCCCTGCCGAGGATTTCGCAACCGTCGTTGGCCGCATCTCTTTCTTTGTGAACGCAGGTATCCGTTTCGTCACCGAAATGTGCAAAATGCGCGCCTTTGTCGACCTGTGGGATGAAATCTGCGAACATCGCTACGGCGTAACTGATCCCAAAATGCGCCGTTTCCGTTACGGCGTGCAGGTCAACTCGCTTGGTTTGACAGAACAACAACCCGAAAACAACGTCTACCGTATCTTGATCGAAATGCTGGCCGTGACCCTGTCCAAAAACGCCCGCGCCCGCGCCGTACAACTGCCTGCTTGGAACGAAGCCCTCGGCCTACCCCGCCCTTGGGATCAGCAGTGGTCCATGCGGATGCAACAAATCCTCGCCTTTGAAACCGACCTTTTGGAATACGAAGACCTGTTCGACGGCAACCCTGCCGTGGATCGCAAAGTCGAAGAACTCAAACAAGGGGCGCGTGATGAACTGGCGCAAATCGACGGTATGGGCGGCGCAGTGGCTGCGATTGAGTACATGAAAGGCCGCTTGGTCGATTCAAACTCTGCCCGCATTGGCCGCATCGAAACGGGCGACACAACCGTCATTGGCGTCAATAAATACACCACCACCGAAGAAAGCCCGCTCACCACGGGTGACGACGCCATCATGGTTGTGGATCAAGCTGCCGAAGCAGATCAAATCGCGCGCCTAACAGAATGGCGCAAACAGCGCGATGACCAAGCCGTCAAAACCGCGCTCGCCAATCTGCGCAAAGCCGCACGAGACGGTACAAACATCATGCCCTCAACGATTGCTGCCGCCAAAGCTGGCGCAACCACGGGCGAATGGGGCACAGCTATTCGCGGTGTCTTTGGCGAATATCGCGCCCCAACAGGCGTGGCAAAATCCGTCTCCAACCAGACAGAAGGCCTCGATCATATCCGCGAAGCCGTTGATTTAGTATCAGATAAACTTGGCCGTCGCCTCAAATTTGTTGTCGGCAAACCAGGCCTAGATGGTCATTCAAACGGCGCAGAGCAAATCGCCGTTCGCGCACGTGATTGCGGCATGGACATTTCCTATGAAGGCATCCGCCTCACCCCAAAACAAATCGTAAATTCTGCAATAGAGGAAAAAGCCCACGTCATCGGCCTTTCAATCCTGTCAGGCTCCCACGTCCCGCTGGTTGAGGACGTGTTAAAACGCATGCAAGCCGAAGGCCTCGGCGATATCCCCCTCATCATCGGCGGCATTATCCCAGATGAAGACGCAGAACACCTGCGCGCAATCGGCGTCGCCAAGGTTTATACGCCCAAAGATTTTGAGCTGAACACCATCATGATGGACATCGTTGCCCTACTTGATCCACAGGCGGTTGCAGCACAATAACCTTGCACCCATCCTAAAACCTCGTTCTTTTGCGCTTAGCACAGCGCGAAAGGACACCCCATGAAAACCCGCAAACTCGGCACAAACGGCCCCAATGTGGGCGCAATCGGCTTTGGCTGCATGTCTTTCGCGGGCTTTTTTGGCCCAACCGACGAAGCCACCAGCCATGCCTGCCTTGATGCGGTTTGGGATGCAGGCATTACCTTTCTCGACACTGCTGAAATCTACGGCATGGGCCTGTCCGAAACGATCCTTGGCAGTTACTTCAAATCTCGGCCCCACGATTTCAAAATCGCAACCAAAGCAGGCATTCGCCCCGGCAACGATCCGATGATCGACAACAGCCCTGCTTACCTGCGCTCCGCCCTCGAAGCCTCCTTAAAACGCCTCGGCAAAGATCATATTGATCTGTATTACATCCACCGCCGTGAACAATCTCGCCCGATAGAAGATCTGATCGACACACTACAAACCTTCATAAAAAAGGGAAAAATCGGTGGCTATGGCCTGTCCGAAGTGTCCCCAACCACCCTACGCCGCGCCCACGCAATCCATCCCTGCACCGCGGTGCAATCCGAATACTCGCTCTGGACCCGTTCCCCCGAACTTGGCTTGATCCAAGATTGCAAACGCCTCGGCGTTGCATTTGTCCCGTTTTCACCCATCGCACGCGGCATGCTCACCGACACACCCGTCAAACTTGAAAACATCCCAAAAGGCGAATTCCGCCATCAAAATCCACGTTTCATGGAGCCGAACTACTCTGACAACATCCGCCAAATTGCCAAATTTCAAGAATTTTCCCAATCGCGCGGATGGACAACCAGCGCAACAGCCCTTGCTTGGGTGATGGCGCAAGGCGACCACCTCATTCCAATCCCCGCAACGCGAACAGCGCAAAACCTCGCGGAATGGGCGACGGCAGATCAAATCCAGTTTACGGAACAAGACTTGGCGGACATCGAAGAAATCTTGCCAATCGGCTGGGCATTTGGCGATCGTTACTCCACTCCGCAATGGGTCGCACCAGAAAAATACAGCTAATCAGGTGCCGTGCGTGCGCGAATACCCATTCGGCTTGGATGGCACCCAACCCTCCAGCGCACCGTCTGCAGGCTTATACACCTCAACCTTCAACGGATAACACGCCGCCGCATCGCTTGAATGCCCTGTTGAGCAATCCCCACCGGGACAAGCAGACAACCCGCCAATCAAATCCATCTCTGCAAAAAACTCGATGAAATCGCCAGGCCGCACAGGGCTGGCTTTCATGAAATACTGCTTAGTTTCAGGCATAAACCCTGTTGCCATAAACACATTGCAGACGTCGTGAACCAACATTTCAGCGTCGCGCACATCTGTTTTCGTGTAACCCGCCAACGCGCGGCTTAAATTTGAATGACAGCAATAATGGTAATCCACGCAGTTCAAAATATCGTTCGTATACGGATCACACCGCGTGCCAATAACATCATGCACCGACCCGCCATATTCGTCCCAACCATACCAATCAAGCGTGTCATGGGTCACCGTCGCCATCGGGCGAATATGCGGAATAGTGGACCACAACTGATCGCCCGTCGAAACATGCGTACCGTGCAACGCCCGGGTTTTGCCAGAATAGAACCGCTCATTCAAATCATGTGCGTTCCAAAAGTTAAGATCACCAACCTGCGATCCTTCAATGCTTACGATTCGACAGAAATGCCCTGCAGGCAACGACCAGCACTTTGCGTCACGCGGCTGCACGACCAATTCATCAACCAACGTCAGGTCCAAACGCGCGGCGCGATACCGATCCATTTCGGGCGCTGGCAATGTATCAATTGGATAGCAAACAATCGGCGCTACTGCGCGGCGCGCGGCGGCATCAGCTGGTTCGGGCGTTTCTGGTTTGTTTTTCATAGGTCAAACTTTGGGTGCAGAAATACACCCTGTCAATTACAAGCGCGCCTACTTTTTAACGCCAGCAGCGGTTCCTGCAGCAGCCTTAATCTCATCCGCAATTTCATTAGCTTCTTCAGGCGAAAAATCCATCGGAATCTCTACGCCGTCACCCACAATGAACAAGCGAACCATACCATCAGTTGTAGGCCCAATTTGCAAATTTGCCTCGATATCGCGTTCAGTATTGATACTCATGTCATTCTCCAGAAGATTGTCGTTCAGCTATCGGAAATTCCTACCATTTTCAAGGCAGTTCAGTCTTGCAATTCCTGTTCGGTATCGCTAAATCCAGCGCCAGTGCCGGCGTAGCTCAGTAGGTTAGAGCGCTTGATTGTGGATCAAGAGGCCC
>JABBAP010000067.1 GCA_018607905.1 Paracoccaceae bacterium
AACTCTCGACCCTAACCTTGGCAAGGTTATGCTCTACCCCTGAGCTACGCCCGCGTCCTTTTCGTGAGGCAGTCTATACCGAGGGAACGGCGCATAGGGCAAGGGGAAAATGCACCCGAATTACGAAAAAGTTAGCGGTGTGGTGTTATGCGTCGGACATGGCCTCGGAGGAGGGTTGCACGTCGTCTTCTGCCAGGTCGAAGTCTTCGGTGTGGGCGATGACGCCGTCGTTTGTGAGGAGGATAACGCCGTAGGCGGCGGGTTCCGCAGTGGAGAGCGACATGCTGGGGTCGTCAAAGGCGAGAGGTGTTTGGTGGCAGGTGCTTTTGAAAACGGTAAAGCCGTGTCCGTGCCAACTGCCTGAAATGGTGCGGTGCAAGTGACCGCATAATAAATGCACAGGGACATCAGCAAATGCGAGGGTTTGCGCCATGCGTTTGTCGTCGCGCATGCGGATTTGATCCAGCCCCTTAAGGCCAACCTTAAAGGGCGGATGATGGGCAAAGAGGGCGACGTTTTGGCCCTCTGCTTTTGCGGCGGCCAATTGGGTGTTGAGCCAGTCAAAGCGCGCGTCGCAATAAGCGCCAAAATGGGCATAGCTGACGAAGGGCGGGCCGTACTGCGTGTCGATGGTGAGCACGCGGGTATTGCCGTAGACGAAGGCGTCTTGGACAAAACCATTTGCATCAAGTGTGGCCCACGGAAAGGCCGCTGTGAGGTTATCCCGTTGATCATGGTTGCCGCACATCAGGGTGATGGGTTTGTCACAGGATTTGAGGACTTCGCCAAAACGGGCGTATTCTTCGGGTGTGCCAGAGTTGGTGAGATCACCCATGAGGATCACGCGTTCCGCATCGGGGTGGTGATCAAACGCATGTTTGAGCGCGCGCTTGAAGTTTTCATACGGATCAAGGCCGATGATCGTCTGACCCACGGGTTTAATGTGAATGTCGGTGAGGGCCAGAAGTTTTGTCATATCAGTGTGTTACTCTAACTCGATCAGCAGGTCTTTGGCATCAACTTGGCTGCCAGCGGGGGCGTGGACGGCCTTGATCGTGCCGTCGGTTTCCGCATGGATGCCCGTTTCCATTTTCATGGCTTCGATGGTCAAAAGCATATCGCCAGATTTGACTTTCTGTCCAGCGGCAACCACCACGGATGAAATCACGCCCGGCATTGGGGCGCCGATGTGGGCGGGGTTGCCCAACTCGGCTTTGGGGCGTTTGGCGGTGCTGGCCGCGACCTTGCGGTCTGTGACGCGGATCGTGCGGGGCTGGCCGTTCAGTTCGAAAAATACGCGGGCTTCGCCGTTCTCATCTGTTTCGCCAATCGCTTGCAGGCGAATTTCGAGGGTTTTGCCGGGGTCGATTTCCGCCGCGATCTGTTCGGAGGGTTCCATGCCGTAGAAGAATGTTTTGGTCGGCAGGGTGCGCACGGGGCCGTACGTGCGGTGGCGGCCCATGTAATCGAGGAAGACTTTTGGGTACATCAGGTAGCCGTTGAAATCCTCGTCGTCGATTTCTAGGCCTTCCAGCTCGCTGATCAGATCGGCGCGGGCTGCGTCCAGATCGGTGGGCTGCATGTGCGCACCCGGCCGTGTGGTGGCAGGCGTGTCGCCCTTGAGGATTTTGGACTGGATTTTAGTGGGGAATCCGCCCGGAGGTTGGCCAAGGTTGCCGCGCATCATATCGACGACGCTGTCAGGGAAGGCCACGTCGGTTTTTGGGTTTTCAACATCGTCACGCGACAGGTTTTGGGACACCATCATCAAGGCCATGTCACCGACCACTTTGGAGGATGGCGTGACCTTAACGATATCGCCGAACATTTGGTTCACATCGGCGTAGGTTTGGGCCACCTCGGACCAGCGATCCTCTAGGCCCAAAGACCGCGCTTGCGCCTTTAGGTTGGTGAACTGACCACCTGGCATTTCGTGCAAGTAAACCTCTGACGCGGGGGCGGAAAGGCCCGATTCAAACGCTGCGTATTGGCCGCGCACGCCTTCCCAGTAATCGGATATTTCGCGCACTGCGGTCATGTCGATGCCTGTGTCGCGATCGGTGTGGCGCAGGGATTCAACGATGGAGCCGAGGCAGGGTTGCGAGGTGCCACCAGAAAAGGCGTCCATTGCTGCATCTACGGCGTCAACGCCTGCTTCGGCAGCGGCCAAAATGGTTGCGCCTGCGATGCCTGACGTGTCGTGGGTGTGAAAGTGGATCGGCAGGCCGACTTCTTCTTTCAGCGCTTTGACCAGCACACGGGCGGCGGCGGGTTTTAGCAGGCCTGCCATGTCTTTTAGGCCGATCAGGTGTGCGCCAGCCGCTTTCAGCTTTTTCCCCATGTTTGTGTAGTAATTCAGGTCATATTTAGCGCGATCAGGGTCAAGAATGTCGCCTGTGTAACAGATTGTGCCTTCGCAGATTTTGCCGTTTTCGACCACAGCGTCCATGGCGACGCGCATGTTTTCAACCCAGTTGAGGCTGTCAAACACACGGAACACATCAACGCCAGTAACGGCGGCTTGGCGCACAAATTCCTGCACAACATTGTCGGGATAGTTGGTGTAGCCGACGCCGTTAGAGGCCCGCAGCAACATTTGTGTCATCAGGTTTGGCATCTTTGCACGCAGGTCGCGCAGGCGCTGCCACGGGCATTCTTGCAAGAAACGATAGGCCACATCAAAGGTCGCGCCGCCCCAACATTCCACCGAAAACAGTTGCGGCAGGTTGTGGGCGTAGGCATCCGCGACCTTAATCATATCGTGGGATCGCATGCGCGTGGCGAGCAGGGACTGGTGCCCGTCGCGCATTGTGGTGTCTGTTAGCAGCAGTTGTTTCTGATCTGCCATCCAATCGACGACGGCCTGTGGGCCTTTGGCATCCAGCAGATTGCGCGTGCCGTTGGCAGGTGTTTCAGCGCGAAAGGCAGGAGCCTTGGGGGCCTTGGCGGTGGCGGCGGGTTTTGGGCGGCCGTCCACATCTGGGTGGCCGTTCACGGTGATATCCGCCACGTATGTCAGGATTTTGGTTGCACGATCACGGCGTTTTTTGAAACGGAACAGTTCGGGCGTCGTGTCGATGAATTTGGTGGTGTAGCTGTTGTCGAGAAACGTTGGGTGTTTCAGCAGGTTTTCCACAAAGGCGATGTTAGTGGACACGCCACGGATGCGAAACTCGCGTAGGGCGCGGTCCATGCGGGCGATTGCTTCGGACGGGGTGGGGGCCCATGTGGTGACTTTTTCCAAGAGGGAATCGTAAAACCGCGTGATGACCGCGCCAGAATAGGCTGTGCCGCCATCAAGGCGCACGCCCATGCCAGTGGCAGCGCGGTAGGCGGTGATGCGGCCATAATCGGGGATAAAGTTGTTTTGCGGATCCTCAGTCGTGACGCGGCATTGAACGGCGTGACCGCGCAGTTGCACGTCTGCTTGGGACGGGGTTCCTGTGGCGTCGGCCAGTGTTGCGCCTTCGGCGATGCGGATTTGGGCGCGCACGATGTCGATGCCCGTGACTTCTTCGGTGACGGTGTGTTCCACTTGGACGCGGGGATTTACCTCGATGAAGAAAAATTCGTCGGTGTCCATATCCATGAGGAATTCGACTGTGCCTGCGCATTCATAGCCAACATGGGCGCAGATTTTGCGGCCCAAGGCGCAGATTTCGGTCCGTTGTTCGGGGGTTAGATAGGGGGCGGGTGCGCGTTCGACCACTTTTTGGTTGCGGCGTTGCACGGAACAGTCGCGTTCCCACAGGTGGTAGATCTCGCCGTGTTGATCGCCAAGGATTTGAACCTCTACGTGGCGAGCGCGTTGCACGAGGCGCTCTAGGTAGCCTTCTCCATTGCCAAATGCGGCTTCTGCTTCGCGCCGCCCTTCGAGGACTTTTTCCTCTAATTCTTCAGGGGACATGATGGCGCGCATGCCGCGACCGCCACCACCCCAAGATGCCTTGAGCATGAAGGGATAGCCGACTGCGTTGGCCATTTTGTGGACTTGATCCATATCGTCGGGCAGCAGATCGGTGGCAGGAACAACGGGAACGCCTGCTTCAATCGCGACGCGACGCGCAGAAGCTTTGTCGCCTAGCTGGCGCATGGTTTTGGCCTGTGGACCGATGAACGTGAAGCCAGCATCGGTGCAGGCATCAACGAAATCTGGGTTTTCGGACAGCAGACCATAGCCCGGATGAACCGCGTCTGCGCCAGACATTTTGGCGACGCGGACGATTTCTTCGATGCTCAGATAGGCGGCAACGGGGCCAAGGCCTTCCCCGATTTTATAGGCTTCGTCTGCTTTGAAACGGTGCAGGCCAAGTTTGTCTTCCTCCGCATAGATCGCGACGGTTTTTTTGCCCATTTCATTGGCGGCCCGCATGATGCGGATGGCGATTTCACCACGGTTTGCGATCAGAATTTTGGAGAAGGTTTTCATGTATGCTGTCCCTTGAGGTGGCCCTAAGCAGAAGTCGTAGCGGCTGATACATTCTGTTACAATTGAAAATGCTGCAGTGCAGTAGATGCGACAATTTTATCGTTAACAGCGCAATATTCGAAAAGAACATTTTGCGAACACGTACTTTATCTTATCACACGAACGGGTTAGAATGGCGCCATGAGCAGTTGGGAAGAATCAGACGCCTTTGAACAGGCCGCAAATGTGCCGTTGTCGCAGCGCGCCATGCAAGCACGCCCTGCGCCCTATTTGGATGGTTTAAACCCTGCGCAGCGCGACGCGGTTGAAACGCTGGACGGGCCTGTTTTGATGCTGGCGGGTGCGGGAACGGGCAAGACCAAGGCCCTGACCACGCGGATCGTACATTTGATGAATACTGCAAGGGTGCAACCAAACGAGATTTTGGCGGTGACGTTTACCAACAAAGCTGCACGCGAGATGAAGAACCGTGTGGGCGGTATGATGGGCGGCGCGGTTGAGGGCATGCCTTGGCTCGGGACGTTCCACAGTGTGTGTGTGAAATTGTTGCGCCGTCATGTGGAATTGGTTGGGTTGAAATCCAACTTTACGATTTTGGACACGGATGATCAGCTGCGATTGCTGAAACAGTTGATCCGTGCCGAGCAGATTGACGAGAAACGCTGGCCTGCGCGGATGTTGGCGGGGCTGATTGATGGCTGGAAAAACCGTGCGATTACGCCTGATAAAGTACCTGCATCCGAGGCCGATGTTTACAACAACAAAGGCAGTGATCTGTACGAGGCGTATCAGGCGCGGTTGATCACGTTAAATGCTTGCGATTTTGGGGATTTGCTGCTGCATGTCGTGACGATTTTCCAGAAACATCCAGATGTTTTGGCGACCTATCAAAAGTGGTTCCGCTATATTTTGGTGGACGAATATCAAGATACCAACGTGGCGCAATATTTGTGGCTGCGGCTTTTGGCGGCGGATCATAAGAATATTTGCTGTGTGGGGGATGACGACCAGTCGATCTATGGCTGGCGCGGGGCCGAAGTGGGCAACATCCTGCGGTTTGAAAAGGATTTTCCGGGCGCGAAGATTGTTAAGCTGGAGCAGAATTATCGCTCCACCCAACATATTTTGGGCGCGGCATCGGGTGTGATTGCGGGAAATGAAACGCGGCTGGGTAAAACGCTGTGGACGGATCGAAATGACGGCGAAAAAGTGCGGCTTATCGGGCACTGGGACGGCGAAGAAGAAGCCCGTTGGATTGGCGAAGAGATTGAATCGTTTCAGCGTGGGGCGCGGGGAAATGACCCTGTGAACCCTGAAAACATGGCGATTCTGGTGCGGGCATCGCACCAAATGCGCGCGTTTGAGGATCGGTTTTTGACGATTGGGTTGCCGTACCGCGTGATTGGCGGGCCTCGGTTCTACGAACGGATGGAAATTCGCGATGCGATGGCGTATTTCCGTGTCGCCGTGAGCCCTGACGATGCGCTGGCGTTTGAGCGGATTGTGAACACGCCCAAACGTGGGATCGGCGACAAGGCGCAACAAAAGATCAATCAGGTGGCGCGCGATCACGGTGTGAGCCTGATCGAAGGGGCGCGGATTGCCGTAGAACAGGGCATTATCAAGGGTAAAGGCGGGGCCGAGTTGGGCAAGCTGGTTGATGGGATTGCCCGTTGGACCAAGCTGACGCGCGGCCCATTGTTGAGCACGACAATCGGGGATGCAGTGATTGATGATGGCGGCCCAAGCGAGGTGCTGGAATACGGCCCGCCGACCCACAGCCATTTGGAATTGGCCGAGATTATTCTGGAAGAATCTGGCTACACCGACCACTGGCGCAATGACAAAACACCCGAAGCGCCGGGGAGGTTGGAGAACCTGAAAGAGCTGGTCAAAGCGTTGGAGAATTTCGAAAATCTGCAAGGGTTTTTGGAACACGTTAGCCTGATCATGGACAACGAACAGGATGATGGGCAGCCCAAGGTTTCGATCATGACGTTGCACGGATCAAAGGGGCTGGAATTTCCTGTGGTGTTTTTGCCCGGTTGGGAAGATGGATTGTTCCCCTCGCAGCGATCAATGGATGAAAGCGGGACCAAAGGGTTAGAAGAAGAGCGTCGTTTGGCCTATGTGGGGATCACGCGGGCGGAGGAGTTTTGCACGATATCCTTTGCGGCGAACAGACGGGTGTTTGGGCAGTGGCAATCCTCGATGCCGAGCCGTTTCATTGATGAAATGCCTGAAAAACACGTGGATGTACTGACACCGCCCGGATTGTACGGCGGTGGATTTGGTGCAGCGGCGAGCAGTTCGACCTTTGAAGGCGTTTCTGCGGGATCGGATCTGATGGAAAAGGCCAGCCGTGCAGATGCGTATAATTCACCCGGTTGGCGGCGGATGCAGGCGCGGGCTGCGCAACGCGGTGTAGGCCAACCAACTGGCGGCAAAAATATCGTGATTGATAGCCAGGCGGTGTCGTCGTTCGGGCTTGGGGATCGGGTGTTTCACCAGAAATTCGGCTATGGTGCGGTGACGGGGATTGAAGGCGACAAGCTGGAGATTTCGTTCGATAAAGCAGGCGTCAAAAAGGTTGTCGCGAGTTATGTGACCGCCCCTGACGATGTGCCGTTCTAGGGTGATCGCTGCTTAAGTGACATCGCCGCGAAACATCTGCCAATGGATTTTGATGGATGGCATGAACAGTAGCAAGAAGCCGAGAACCACAAAACAGGTGATCATGGCTGGTATCCACAGGACTGCGCAAACAAGGCCGACAAAGCCTGCGATTTTTATCGCTTCAGCGCGATCAAACCAGCGGCGCATGGTCAGGTAAAACAGTTTGCCGCCATCCAGTGGTTGCACAGGGATCATGTTCATGCAGAACAAGAAAAAGTTAATGTTTGCAAACCAGTAGACATATTTGGCGGCGAAATAGAGGCTGCTTTCTTGCACAAACGGGAATGCCAGTGAACAGATCGCCCAAAGCGCGAGGTTCACGATTGGGCCCATTGCGACGACAAATTCTTCCTCGGCGCGGGGCAGGGCGCGAACGCCTGCGCAAAAACCGCCACCGCCGTAGATCATCACACGTTTGACAGCGTGGCCTTGGACGATTGTGCCCCAAGCGTGGCCAAATTCATGCAGGAAAATAGCCACTACGATCAACAAGAAGTAGATGACTTTGTCGAGGTAGATGCCGTTCAGCGGTTGAATGAAGATGAACGCCAAAAACAGAATGGATGCGCCGATTTCAACGGGAACCCCGAAGGGGCCGCGAAATGTGAAAATAGGGGTGTCGTTTGTGAACACGGGTGTTGGCCTGATTAGTATTTTTTCAAAGCTTAGGAAAAATACGAAAGCGCCGCCATTGCAGAATGTATTTAATGCGATGGGTGTGCCGAAAGGGTCGCAAACGTGAAAAAGGCACCGCGTGGGAGACGCGATGCCTTTGGGGTTGCGTGCAGAATTTTTTTAAACGCCGTAAACAGCTTGGTTTGCTACGGATTTGATTGAGCTGCGGGTCAGGCCAAGATCAAACAATTCTTCGCGTGACAGGGTGCTGAGTTGTTTAATTGTTTGACGGTACTGGTAGTAGTGAACGGCAGTTTCAACCAAACCAGACAGAGCTGCGAAAAAGTTGCCAAATACAGGGCGGGCGGATGTGTTTGTTGCGAAAGTTGTCATGACAGATGTCCTTTGTTTTGCGTTTTGTTTTCTAACCCTGAGATAGGGGATCCCCAGAAATTGAGTAGGGGGATAATGGGCAAAACCGATATGCACTGAGTGCATGGGCGCCACATTGTGTGCGCGGTTTGAGCATAAAAAAACGGCGGTACGTGGGAGACGCACCGCCGTAATAATTAGGATCGTGTCAACAGGGAGGAAAACCACGATCCCATATTTCAGCCAAAAGGCCGTTTGCTTAGGACTTCACTTTGGGACAGCCCGCTTGCGCGGTAGGGGAGGAACTGCATGTCCGTGTAGCTCTAAGCGTTGAGACTAATTTATGCTGCAGTGCAGCAATTGAGTAGTTGAGAAATTTGCATTTCAGCTATGCACTTTTTGCATAGCTGCAGACGTTAGTTTTGAGCAGAATCAGAGGGGCAAAAGGCTTTGCTGTCTTGTTCCGGCTGGGCATTTGGGCAAAAAAGCTGTTTATTTTCAACGCGAAACTCTGCGATGGCCTGTTGCCCTGTGGGCGAGGTAATCCAATCGGCAAGGCGACGGGCGGAGGCGGTGTCTGCGTGGGGGTGGATTTCGGGATTCACCAAAATAAGGCCGTAGGGGTTGCGCAATTGCGATTCACCTTGGAACAGAATCGTCAGATTTTGGGTGTTGCCAAAGGATAACCACGTGCCGCGATCCGACATAAGATAGGCGTCCGTGGCGGCGGCCATGTTCAATGCGGCCCCCATTCCAGCACCAATTTCGCGGTACCAAGTGCCGTTTGTGGCGATTTCGGCAGCCGTCCAGAGTTCGCGTTCTTTTTTATGGGTGCCGCTGTCATCGCCGCGTGAAATGAACAGGGATTGTGCTGCATGAATGGTGTTGAGGGCTTGGGTTGTGGTTTTTGAGGTGCCCACGTCCGCAGGATCGGATTTTGGGCCGATGATAACATAATCGTTGTACATCACATCGCGGCGTTCAATGCCGTAACCATTCGCAACGAACGCGTCTTCGGATGCGCGGTGGTGCACCAAAAGGGCGTCCGCATCGCCGTTTTGCGCGATTTTAATGGCTTGTCCGGTGCCCACGGCGACGACGTGAACGGTGATGCCTGTTTCAGCCGTGAATTTCGGGAGCAGAAATTCGTACAGGCCAGAGTTCTGTGTGGAGGTGGTTGAGGCCAGCGTGATGGATGTGTCCGCAGCGGCAGTCGTTGCGAACATCAGTGCGGCGAGCAAGGATAGGAATTTCATAAAAGCTGGCCCTGAAGGAATTGAACGGCGTCATCGCTTTTTGCATTTGAAAAGAAATCTTTGGCAAGGGCGTTTTCGCGCAATTGACCGTTTGTGAAGAATAAAACCCGCGTGGCCATGCGGCGGGTTTGCACCAGATCATGGTGCGCCATCAGGATTGGCGTGGTTTTGGCGACATCAGTGATGATCGCTTCCATCGCGGCAGAAGCGGCGGGGTCGAGGCCCGCGAAGGGTTCATCGAGCAGGAGCACGTTTGGATCCGTGACGAGTGCGCGGGCGAGGTTCATGCGGCGCAGCTCTCCACCCGACAAGGTTGCAGCAGGGGCGTTGGCGCGATCTGTGAGGCGGGCGCGTTCAAGGGCGGTGGCAACTTTGACAGCGCGATCTGCGCGGGCGACACCGTGGGATTGAAGGGCGAAGTCGATGTTGGCTTGCACGGTGCGGCGCAACACGACGGGGGTTTGCAGCATGTAGCCGCGTGTGGCGCGGTTTTGATCGGCTGGTTCGCCCGACCACTGAACGGTGCCATTTGTGGGTGAGATTGTGCCGTGACACAGCGCGAGGAACAAGGATTTGCCAGCACCATTCGGGCCAAGCGTGGCGGTGATGCCGTTTAGCGCGAGATCGAGCGTGATGGGGCCAAGCAAGGGTTCGCCGCCGATGATAACTTCGGCTTGGGCCAGTGCAAGATCGCTCATGCGCGGACCGTTTGGTATTTTTCGCCCATGCGCGCAATTGTGTGGGTGAGCAGGTTCACCGAAAACGCGATGACCAGCAGAACAAGACCGAGCGCGAGGGCGAGTTGCAGGTTCCCTTTGGAGGTTTCCAGCGCGATTGTTGTGGTCATCACGCGGGTGAGGCCGTTGATGTTGCCCCCCACGATGATGACGGCGCCCACCTCGGCCAAGGCGCGACCGAAGCCTGCGAGGATGGCTACGGAGACGGCGAAACGGGCATCCCAGATGATGGTTCGGATGCGCAAAAACCGTGGTGTATCGAGCGCGTTGAACAGGCTGATGTATTCGCGGTTGAGCGGTTGCACCGCTTGGTGTGTGAGCGACAGGATGATCGGGAAGATCAGAACGGTTTGCGCGACGATCATGGCAGTAGGGGTGAACAACAGGCCGAGGGTGCCGAGCGGGCCAGAGCGCGACAACAGGAGGTAAATGGCGAGGCCGACGACCACAGGGGGCAGCGCCATGAAAGCGCTGGAGATCACCAGCAGCATGCGACGACCGGGGAATTGTAGGATCGCGAGGGCAGCCCCTGCGGGGATCGCGAACAGGGCCGCGATGAGCGTGGCAGACAGGCTGACGCGCAACGACAGGGCGATAATCGTCATGAGATCTTTGTCACCAGAGAGGATCAGACCGATTGCAGTTGTGAAGATTTCCATGAGTTTGTCGCACCTTGCGGCGCATCGCCTCTTGCCCTTTTTCGCGTGATGGACAAGTTAAGGCCCAAGCGCGGTGGAGCGCAACCCACGCTTTGCGCCCTAAACGGTGAAAGCGGGATGATCTGAAGGATTAAACACATGGCTATAACCCAAACCGATGTTTTAGAGGCGCTGAAGGTGCTCAAGCTGCAAGATGGCCGTGATGTCGTTAGTGCGGATTATGTGCGCGCAGTCAGTATTGAGGGTGGCGCGGTGCGCTTTGTGTTGGAGGTTCCACCAGAGTTGGGGCCGAGCATGGAGCCTGTGCGCCAAGCAGCCGAACAGATCGTGAGCCGCATGGACGGCGTTGAAAGCGCGTCTGTTTTGTTGACGGCCCACGGCCCTGCACCAAAAGCGCCAGAACCACCGAGTTTGAAAATTGGCGGGCATCCAAAGCCAAGCGCGGATCAAGCGCCTGTTGCGGGAGTGGATCGCATTTTGGCGATTGCGTCTGGTAAGGGCGGCGTTGGGAAATCCACGGTGTCGAGCAATTTGGCGGTGGCTTTGGCCAAGCAAGGGCGCCGTGTTGGTTTGTTGGACGCGGATATTTATGGCCCAAGCCAACCGCGCATGATGGGTGTGAACAAACGACCGAGTTCGCCAGACGGGAAGACGATTATTCCATTGCAGGCGCACGGCGTGACGATGATGTCGATTGGGTTGATGCTGGAAGAGGACCAAGCGGTTGTTTGGCGTGGCCCAATGTTGATGGGTGCGTTGCAACAGATGCTGGGACAGGTTGAATGGGGCGAATTGGACGTGCTGATCGTTGATTTGCCGCCTGGCACGGGGGATGTGCAGCTGACTTTGGCGCAAAAAGCCAAAGTGACGGGCGCGATTGTGGTGTCCACCCCCCAAGACGTGGCGCTGATTGATGCGCGCAAAGCGATGAACATGTTTGAAAAGACCAAAACGCCAATTCTGGGCATGATCGAGAATATGTCGACTTATGTCTGCCCGAAATGTGGCCACGAAGCACATTTGTTTGGGCATGGTGGGGCCAAGGATGAGGCCGAACGGTTGGGATTGCCGTTTCTGGGGGCGATTCCTTTGGAGTTGGACATCCGATTGGCAGGCGATTCTGGCACGCCGATTGCGGCCACTGACAGCCCGATTGCTGAGGCTTACGCTGATATTGCACGGCGTTTGGTCGGAGGCGGTCTGGCCTAGGGTTTTCGGGCTCATTTGGGTTGACAGGTTTGCTGGGTGTTGTAGAAGGCAAATTCGAGATTTTGCAGCGCTGTCTGCCGAGGAGATATCACATGGCTAAGCCAACCACTATTAAAGTTCGCCTGAATTCCACAGCGGACACTGGTCATTTCTATGTGACCAAGAAAAACTCGCGCACGATGACTGAGAAAATGGTTGTTCGTAAGTACGACCCAGTTATCCGTAAGCACGTTGAATACAAAGAAGGTAAGATCAAGTAATCTGATCTAACTCGATTTAAGTAAAAAGGCCGCGATGTATTCGCGGCTTTTTTCGTTTTGGAGGGCTGGTGTGGAAGTCTGGTGTTTTTGGGTGCGGTTGTTGGGCCCAAAAGCGAAAGGAGCGGCTCCGAGAGAGCCACCCCAATCAAAAAGGTATAAATGCTTAAATAAAACGACACCGCGTCGTTAACCTAACGTAAACAATCTTAGGGCGATTTGCCCGTGAATAGTTCGTTAAAAAATACTCACAAAGGGCAATTGGGCCATAATTCACGCCCAGAAATGAAAAAGGCCAGCAAGAGCTGACCTTAAATTTTATAGAATCATGTGCTTTACGCCACGTTATGCGCGCTCTGTGTATTCCATTGTTTCTGTGTTCACGACGATTTTTTCGTCTTGGCCAACAAACGGTGGGATCATGACGCGAATTCCGTTGTCCAGAACGGCAGGTTTGAAACTGTTCGCAGCTGTTTGCCCTTTTACCGCTGGTTCGGTTTCGACAACCGTACAGATTACCTTTTGCGGCAAGGAAGCAGAGATTGCTTCGGCCTCGTAATATTCGATTTTGATGGTCATGCCGTCTTGCAAAAATGGGCGGCGATCGCCGAGGATATCGGCCGGAAGTTCGATTTGGTCGTAGGTTTCAAGATCCATGAAAACCAACATTCCATCTGTTTCGTATAGGAATTGCTGATCTTTTTGGTCCAAACGCACTTTTTCGACCTTATCTGCGGAGCGAAACCGTTCGTTCAATTTGGAACCGTTGCGCAGGTTCTTCATTTCGACCTGAGCAAAAGCACCGCCTTTGCCTGGTTTCACATGATCGACCTTAACGGCGATCCAGAGACCCGCATTGTGTTCCAAGATATTACCTGGTCGAATCTCGTTGCCGTTTATCTTTGGCATGAATTTTACCCTTCGCGCAGTTGATTTTTGAGCCGTTTTGTTCTATATGATTAAGCAATGCTCAATACAACCCACACTACACGTTCGTCGGGCCTCATCGGGAGGTATGCAAAAAACGCATGGCTCCTCTGCGTTTCAGGCCCTATCGAATCGCCGCAAAGTTGCCATATTGCGGTTACTGCCACAAAAACAAAAAAGTAAAGAGGACGTGATGTTCGATTACGTTGATGAGACTGCTATCAACAACGACCAAGGTAAACGCTCGCAAAAGCTGTTTGCTGCTGTTGTACTTGCCGCGCTGGATGATGCCATCGCGGATGATAAAAAATACGGGAATGGTGTAGATTCTATCGCACGGTGGGCGCGTTCACGCGACGGCCGTGAGGTACTGATGTGCGCCGGTATCGAGCCGACTGAACGGTGTGTTAAAGGTATGATGGAATTCGTAGGCCGCGGCGTACGGACATCTGTTGCGCTGAGCCGCGAAGAAAGCGAACGGCAACAGGCTGCTAAGGCAGCTTAAGCCCAGATATTTCAAAAAAACGCCCTGCATTTGCGGGGCGTTTTTTTGTGCGTTGCCGGATTACCGTCTGCGACGGCGCACGATGGGTATGGTTGTGGGCGCGTTTGTGGGAGGATGAGGCGGTTTGCCCTCAGTTTGGACCCAGAATGTTTTTGCACCCCGTGTGAACCAGAACGGCATTGCAATCAGCAAGCCAGAGGCAAAGCCGCCGATATGCGCCCAATAGGCGATGCCGCCCCCTGAGCCTGTGTTCGATAGCCCGCCAAAGATTTGCATCGCAAACCAGCCACACAACACGGCCCAAGCGGGCAGGGTGAAGGTTTTAAAGAACACAATGAAGATGATGACGATATCAACGCGCGCTTTGGGATAGAGCAAAAGATACCCGCCCAAGACCCCTGCAATTGCCCCAGATGCGCCGACTATTGGAACGGCTGAGTTCGGATCGGCGAGGATTTGGATGCCAGAGGCTGCGAACCCGCACAGCAGGTAGAACAGCAAGAACGGGACGTGGCCAAATGCGTCTTCGATATTGTCGCCAAAGATGTACAGAAACAGCATGTTGCCGATGATGTGCATCCAGCCGCCGTGCAAAAACATGCTGGTCACAAGGGTTTCGAATGCGGAACCTGACGTGATTTCGGCGGGCACGATGGCCCAAGCATCCCAAAACGCACCGAGCGCGGCGGGATCGCCGCTGAGGGCGGGGTAATAGGCGAGAAAGACCACGATGTTGGCCACCAGCAGCGCGTAGGTGACAAAGGGTGTGTTGCGCGACGGGTTGTGGTCGCGAATGGGGAACATCAGGTTTGCCCGTTCAAAGCGATGACAGCGCCAAGAAGGCCCGCGATGATCAGGCCAGAAATGATGGCGATTGCGATCTTGATTTTGGAATATGGGCGTTCACCACGCACCGCACCCGTTTGGCCGTTCACCACAAAACGATAGGTCGTGCCACGGTATTTATAGGCCGCCATCCAGATCGGCAGCAGGACGTGTTTGAAGGTGACATCAGAAATGGCGGTGTCGACGTGGTTCACACGCTGTTTGTCACCACCGATATCGAATTTTACATCCCGCAGGATCATGCGATCCATATGATGGCGGGCCTCATCAAATCCATCATCAAGCGCGATGGTGTAACCTTCGGCGCGCAACCCTGCGAGGTATTGCGGATCGTAGGGTGTGAGTGCGGAGAGATCCCACGGAGCGAGCGCGTCGGTGTAGGATTTGGGGAGCGATTTAGAGGCGAGAACCAGTACATCGTCAAAGAATCGCGCGACGCGGCCTCGGGCTGGGGACCAACGGACCTTTTGGACTTGGCGGTTTTCGACTACGGATTTGCCGTCCCGTTTTACGCGCACCTGTTCGGTGACATAGTAAATATCGCCGCGCGATCCTGAATAGGTGGATTTCGTGTCGGCGTCATAGGTCCAGTAAGGGACATAGATGCCCTGCAAAGCGCGGCCCTTGCGGGCGTATTCCTGCAATCCGTTGGGGGCAAACCAAAGCGAGCCGAGCCAATCTGTCATTTGGCGGCGCGCGTTGGGTTCGCTCAGGACGAATGGAACCAGCGCGCGGGGTTTGATCTGGCGTTCTGTCCCCGTGCCGGTGACCACGGGTGTGGCGCAAAACGGGCATTCGGCGGCGTGTGTTTTGCTGTCAAATTCCACATGCGCGCCGCAATTTTCACAGCTGATGGTGTTGATTTTTGCGGTTTCGGATTTTGGCAGCTCATCACGCAGGGCTTGTTTGAAATCCAACTCCTTGATCGCGGTGGCGTTTGTGGTGGAGCCGATGGGCTCAACCGCGCCGCAGTGATCGCACAGCAATTGGTTCGTGCCAGGGGCAAAACGCATGTCCGAGCCGCAGGTGTTGCAGGGGAATTTATGTTCAATCGGGGCGGCGTCCATTTAGATCAAAGCCATTTGTGAAAGGTCTTAGGGACCATGATGCGCAAGGCGTTGTCGCGCAAGCGAAAGTGACGCCAGATGTGGAAAAGCGCGTGGACCGCGACAATAGCTGCGAGGGTGTAGAATTGGATGATGTGAAAATCGCCAACGTATTCGTTTAGGTGCCGCCAGCCCATTGGTGGTGCGATTGGAAGGAAGCCGCCTGCTTTTAGCAGCACACTAGAGGTAAGGCCGAGCAGAAACCCTGTGAGGCCGACGGTGAACAGGCCCCAGATGATGGTTTTATGCACGATCTGATGGAACCGGCGCGCCCAAGCGGGCAGTTTTGGGCCAGGTTTGCCCGCAAGACCACGGCGCATGAGGTCGGCTGTCCACAGGATCGATATCGCCACGAAGATCACCGCAAGGTTGGAATGAACGAGGAAGGCCTCGCGCCCGAAAGGGACAACGTCTTTGGGTTGAACGAGGACGAACCAGATCAACAGGGGCAGCATGATCCAGTGGGTCCATTTAAGCAAAGTGCGTCGATGGGGCCATCTGGATCGGAGGTGCGTGAGTGCTGCCCGCATCGGGATTATGCGGCTGGCGGTGGCGGTGGCATTACGGTGAACAGTTGCGCCAGTTCCATGACATCGACAGCGCGTTTCCAGCCGTCTTGCCCTGCGGTCCATACGTGGGTTTCACGACTTAGCGATCCATCTGCGGCCATGCGACCAAGAGAGGCGCGTGAAAACGGGCCTTTGGTTTCGCCGTTCACGGCGGTGTGCCAAACTTTTTCCACGGGTGGCGGCGGCGGCGTCATCGCGGTTGGTTGGGCGGCCACGGGGCGTTGTCCCCACGGGCCTTGGTTCATTTGTTGGGCCATTGCCATGCCCATGCCCGCGCCCATACCAGCAGCCATGGAGCCACCCGCGGCGCTGTCAGGATTGCTCATGGCTTCGGCGGCGGAGTATTTCATGAACTGATCAAGATCCCCTGCCAGCCCCATGGAGGTGCGTTTATCGAGCGCTTCTTCTACCTTTGGCGGCAGAGAGATGTTTTCGATGTAAAGATTTGGAATGGAGAGGCCAAATTCAGCCAATGCGGGCGCAATTTTGCTGGCAAGAAGTTTGCCCAGATCAATGGTGTTTGCCGCCATATCAAGGACGGGAATGCCAGAGTTGGCGATTGCGGCAGAAAACTGCGTGGTGATGATATTGCGGATTTGATAGCTGATTTCATCCATCGTGAATTCGCCGTCTGTGCCGACAACTTCGGAGAGGAATTTGGCGGGATCAGATACTTTGATTTCATACGTACCATAGGCGCGAATGCGCACGGGGCCAAATTCTGGGTCGCGGCAAATGATCGGGTTTTTCGTACCCCATTTTAGATCGGTGAACCGCGTTGTGTTGACGTAGTAAATCTCTGATTTGAAGGGGCTTTCAAAGCCGTGATCCCAATATTGCAGGGTCGTCATGATCGGCATGTTGTTGGTTTCCAACATATAAAGCCCAGGCGCGAACACATCAGCAAGCTGGCCTTCGTGCACCATGACGGCCGCCTGGCCTTCGCGCACTGTCAGTTTCGCGCCGTATTTAATTTCGTGGCCTTCGCGCTCAAAACGCCAAACCATTGTGTCGCGTGTGTCGTCTGTCCAGTGGATGACGTCTACAAATTCACCTGTCAGAAAATCTAAAATACCCATGGGGTTCTCCTGTTAAATTCGGTTTGATTTCAATGCGTCGTTGGCCACAGAGCGCAGCAACGGGCGGGCGCGTTCCGGGGTCATGCCCACGCGCAGGCGCGGATCATAGAGCATTTTGAGAAGGATTTCGTCGTGCTTGGTGAGCAGGGCGAACTCCTCGTCGTCGTTAAAAATGGAGGGGCGGATGTTGGGGTCATCGTTGGCTAGGCCGAGCGCTTGGGTCATCTCTTCCTCGATGCAGGAGCGACGCATTATGGCGCTGTGTTCTGCTTTCACGAGGACAACGGCACCCGAGTAATCGGTCGGGCTGTCGGCGTTGGACAATGCGTAGGCGACGCAAAAGATGTTGCGCGGGCTGGTTTCAATTTCGCGCACGATTGACGGCAGCAGTTGCGGGACCGTGGCAGCCAAAAGTCCGGGGTCAATTTGTTGCTCGTCGCGGTTGAGGAATAACATCACAAAGTTGGCGTTTTTGATGTTGGTGACGCGAATGTTCAGCCCCGTAAGTGCGCCCAAACGTGCGGCAAATGAGCTGACGAGTTTTTTGTCTTTTGCTTTTTGAACCGCAGTGACAGAGGCGCCGAAATGCAGCCCGATGCGTACAGGTTTTTGCCAACGCCGCAGGTAGGATGATGTTTGCTCTTCGACAAAAACGCCTGCCTCGTTTGTGTATTCATCATACAGCGCGACCCGTTCAAAATTGCGCACCAAATCATCTGCGGTGAACGGCGCGTCTTTTGGACTATGTTCTTGGCGCAGTTTACCTTGGGATAAAAGGCGGGCTTGGACGGAGGCGTAGTAGGATTTAATCCGCACACTTTCGTCCGAAACAGCAGGCTTGATCATGGCTGGTCTGGGTTTTGGGGTCAGCACAGGGTTGGGCGCAACAATGGCTTCCTCGCAGCCAGCCAGAAACAAGGTGATCACCAGCAGAATTCGGCCAAGTGTCATTACAGAGTCGTTGCCCCTTTGGTGCGCCAAGCGCGCATTACGCGCCTGTGCTGGTTCCGATATTGTCGCCGGTGCCTGTTGATTTGGCTTTGGCAGCGGACAGAGTTTTCTTCAACTCGTCTTCCATGGTGATCAGTTCTTTTTCAGCGTCCGCACGTTTTGCTTTGCCTTCATCCGCGATGGCCAAACTCTCTTCGATGGTGTCGATAAGATATTGGTTGGCCTTTTTGATGCTTTCGATGTCGAACACGCCGCGCTCCATTTGCTTGCGCACTTCGCGGTTGGCTTCTTGCAGGTTGGCCGCGTTGGATTCCAGCAACTCGTTCGTCAGATCATTGGCCTGTTTCACCACTTCGGCAGCTTCACGCGAACGGTGGATCGTTACGGCTTGGGCCAATTGGGTTTCCCACAGCGGCACCGTGTTCACGAGCGTTGAGTTGATTTTTGTGACCAAAGATTTATCGTTTTCTTGGACAAGACGGATGGATGGCAAGGATTGCATTGTGACCTGACGCGTAAGTTTCAGATCGTGCACACGGCGTTCCAGATCATCACGTGCGGCGCGCAGATCGCGCAATTCCTGTGCTTTGATAATGCCTTTGTCTTTGGACGCTTTTGCGACCTCTTTTTCTTTGGCAGGGATGATTTTATCATCCAGTTCTTTCAATTTCTCGGTACCCGCAGCTATATAAAGCGCAAGTTCGTCGTAGAATGCGAGCGTTTTGCCATACAACTTATCAAGGGATTTGATGTCTTTGAGCAGCACATGTTCGTGCTCCAGCAGCTCGTCCGTGATGCGGTCGATCTGGCCTTGCACGTCTTCGTAACGGGCCATGAATTTCGCAACGGGTGCGGCGCGGCCAAGGATTTTTTCCCACCACGATAACTTGCGGTTCGGGTTCAGCTCGTCGATGGAAAATCCACGGATCGAGGTGACCATGTTGCGTAGGCTTTCACCCGCTGGACCAACGTCTTTGTTGCGTACACCAGACAGCATCTCTTGGCTGATCAGTTGCATTTCTTCTTGCGCCTTGGAACCAAACTCGATGATGGACTGTGTGTTTTCCATATCAATCTCGTCCATGCGGGACTTAATCGACATTTGCAGATCTGGCGTCACTTCGGACACCACGATCAACTCGTTCTTTGGCTCTGGCAGGACCACGGCATTGATTGCTTCGACTTCTTTCAGGGCGCCTGCGGCTTTGGTACGGATATCGGACATGGGTGTCTCCTGTTAACTGGCCTTGAGGCCCTCTTGTTTCAGTCGGTCGCGAAGAACCTCGATTTCAACATCAAGATCGGTTCGGTTGTCCAGCATCATGGTTTCACGCTGGTTATTAAAGCTGGTTTCCAAATCCGTAAGCAAGGATTCGTATTTCGTTTTGGCGTCTGTATCACGGCTTTTGCTGTAAAGATCGGCAAATTTGATCGTCGCATCGCGTGCGCCCTTTAAATAGACGCCCAGAAATTTGCGTGCGCCCGACAAATCGCGTGGATCGTCCTCAACCGCACGAAACATTTCACGCACGGATGTCGCGAGGGATTCGACGCGGGCTTCCATCTTACGATCACCAATACGGCGCGATGCGGTGATGGTTTCCGCCAGCAATCCTTCGGCTTTGTCCACGGCTTTGGCGACCCGTTCGGTTTCAAATTCGGACATGCCCTCCATGCCTTTTTTGCGCAGCGGGTCGATACCAAAACTGAACACATGGGCCGCCATTGCGAGGATGGCGAACACGATGGCAGCAGCGATACCGTCGCCTGTGGCAAAGGCCCCAGCCATGAAAACGCCGATACCCGTCAGGGCGGTGGCGAACATCTTGCGTGGGATCGCAGGGGGACGCGCGACTTTGCGGTCTTGGTACGCGGCCTCGGCAATCAGGCCGTCGCGCAGCAGCCAAGCGGCCAACAGAAGGATCGCCAGCGCGCCAAATTCGGTGAGCATTCCAGTGGCGTCGCCACGGCGCATTTCGCCGATGCCTGAAAACAAAAGAGGCAGCGGCGCGATAAACAGGAATTTTGAGCGGAAGCTGGAGTTTACGACACGGCGACCGCGAAACTTGCTTGCGGGGAATGCGGGCGCAGGGGTTGCGTTTTTCGGGCTACCTTCAGGGCTGTGTTGCCCACCAAATTTCTGCGCCATCAGGACAGGCTTCCAAAGCTGCCGAATGACACCGTGAAAATGGTGGCGACCAGTATAATATAGGATATCCACTGCAAAGTTGGTGCAGACACGCTGTTCCCCCGAGATAACGGCATTAGGCCCGTTCGGGGTTTAATATATGACGCCGTGGTGGCGGATACTAGGGTTTAGACGCGGATTTTATACCGCGTCCTTTGTTTCGACGCTCTACGTCGGCAGATTTCTGCCTTTCGCGCTGGGTTTAGTGCCCGTCTGGACCGCGTTCTTTGGCCAGTTTGCGTTGATAGCCAGTTTGCACAAGTTCAACCAAAACCAGCACAACGACCGAGAAATAGAAGGTCATCTTGGACATTGGCAACAATGCGTAGCCGAAGACTTTGATCTGAAGGCTATCGTCGTGCATGGCGTGCGCCGCCGCTGGGCCTGCCTCGCCGAGCAGAACAACACCGACAATCAGCAGGATAAAGAGGCCAAGAACTTCGTACATGCGGTTCTTTTGCAGGAATGCCGTGACCCCATCTGCCAGCACCAGCATGGCAAGGCCAGAGGTGAGGATCGCGATGGCAAGGACAGGGAAGACATCAGTGATCGCAAGTGCGGACAGGATGCTGTCAAAGCTGAACACAAGGTTCATGATCACGATCAGCATCACAACTTGGCGCGCGGATTTGCCTGATTTACCATCTGCATCGTGGCCCAAATCGTGAATTGTGAGCATGTGGGTGATCTCTTTGAAGGCGGTGTACATGATGAAAACGCCACCAAAGATAAACACGACAGTCGAAAAGTTGACGCCGCCTGTGATGATGCCTGGCATATCAAAGATGTAGAACGGATCTTTGAGCGCGTCGATCAGCTGGATCATCGTGAACAATAGGACGACCCGCAGAACCACGGCGATAATGATGCCCCAAAAACGGACACGTTTCTGGTATTCCTTGGGTGCGCGTTGGCTCTCGATTGAGATGTACAGCAGGTTATCAAAGCCAAGAACGGCCTGAAGAAAGATCAAAACGCCAAGGTTGGCGAGGTTTTCAATCGTTAATAAGTCAGCCATCGCGCGTGTTCCCCTTTTTCGGATGCCATTTGCCCCGCATTTAGCCCAAGACCTTTGGGAAGGGCAAGCACCTGACGCTAACGCCTTAGAATCGCGCATATCTTTCTATTTTGCGGGAATCATTCCATCCGATAGGCTGAACTTACGTAGGGTCAAAGGTTTTGGCGCCTATGGGCTGCAATTAAGTTCAGGCGATCCGTTTTTGGCTCTGCAAGGAAGCTGGCGCGAAGTGCGTTGGTGAATGCGAAGGGAATACGGTTATGGCCAAAGGTATGGTCAAGTGGTTCAACGCCGACAAGGGGTACGGTTTCATTGAGCCAGAAGGGGGTGGAAACGATATTTTCGTCCACATCTCTCAAGTGCAAGCGTCTGGGTTACAGTCGCTCGAAAACAATCAACCGATTGAATTTGAAATGGTCGATGGCGTGGATGGACGCCAGATGGCTGGGAACATCACGCTGACGCAATAGTCATTTGCGGTTGGGGCGTTTGGCCGGTGGTCTGCCGTGCGGTTTGCCTTGTGACTGCCCTTGCGGGGGTGCGTTACGCGGTTTTCTCGTGACTTTGCGAGAGGATTTCTTGACGGCGTGTGATTCTGGTGGCGCGATCCCAAGCTGGTCACGCAACACTTTGCTGCGCACCTCTTCTACTTCGCCAGATGCGAGTGTGTTCAGCTGGAATGGGCCGTAGGAAATGCGGATCAAGCGGTTCACGGTCAGGCCGATAACCTCAACTGCGCGGCGGATTTCGCGGTTTTTTCCTTCGCGTAGGGCAATTGTCAGCCACGCGTTGGCGCCTTGCAGTTTGTCGATGCTGATTTGCATGGGCTGAAAATTCTCGCCCTCAACTGTGACGCCTTTGCGTAAGGGTTCGATGCTGGCCTCGGTCGGCGTGCCTTTGACGCGGACGCGGTATTTGCGCACCCAACCTGTGGATGGCAATTCAAGTTTGCGTTTCAGCTCCCCGTCGTTGGTGAGCAAAAGCAGGCCTTCGGAATTGATATCAAGACGACCCACAGACATGACGCGGGGCAGGGTCTCTGGCAGCTCGTCAAAAACCGTCGTGCGGCCTTTTTCATCGCGTTCCGTTGTCACCAAACCCAAAGGTTTATTGTAAAGCCACAGTTTTGCAGGCTGTTTTTCGGCAATCGGTTTGCCGTCCACGGTGATCGTGTCGGTGTCGGACACTTTGATGGCTGGCGTGTCGAGCGGCTGGCCGTTCAACGTGATGCGCCCTGCATCAATCATACGTTCCACTTCACGGCGCGACGCTACGCCTGCGCGGGACAGGAATTTGGCGATACGTTCGCCTTCGTCTGGGAGTTTGTTGGTCATGGGCGTCCTATAGGGGGGTTTCATGTGCTTGTCCAAGGGAAGCGGGCGCGCTATGGCCGTTGATATGGAATTTACGTCTTATATGGATCAGGCATTGGATGAGGCACGGGCTGCGGGCGCGCGGGGCGAGGTGCCAGTGGGGGCGGTGATTGTGCGCGGTGGTGTGGTTTTGGCGGCCGCGGGGAACCGCACGCGCGAATTGAATGATCCGACGGCCCACGCAGAAGTTTTGGCAATTCGGGCTGCGTGTGCGGCCGAGGGTGTTGAACGCCTGAACGGTGCGGATTTATACGTGACGTTGGAGCCATGCCCGATGTGCGCGGCGGCGATTTCGAACGCACGGATTGCGCGGTTGTATTACGGTGCGGGCGATCCAAAATCGGGCGGTGTGGCCCAAGGTCCAAGAGTGTTTGAGCATGCGCAGTGCCACCATGTGCCAGAGGTTTACGACGGGATTAAAGAAACAGAGGCCGCCGCGCTGTTGGTTTCGTTTTTTGCGAGCAAGCGTTGAATGGCGCGTGCTGGGGTTTTACCCCAGACCCCAAGATATTTCTGCTCAAAAGAAACGGATGTGTGGGTTGTCTTGCACGGGGCGTGGCGGTACATGCTTGGGCTGAAAATATGTGTTTAACCGCGAGAGTGAACAGCCATGTCGATTGATAAAGAAACAGCGCGCCGTGTGGCGCATTTGGCCCGCATTGAAGTGGCCGAGGATCAGTTGGAGCATTTGGCGGGCGAGCTGAATGGTATTCTGGGGTTCATGGAACAGTTGAACGAAGTGGATGTTGAGGGTGTGGAGCCAATGACATCTGTGACACCGATGCGTTTGCCACGCCGCGCCGATGTTGTGACGGATGGAGATAAACAGGGTGCGATTTTGAAAAACGCGCCAGATGCACGCGAAGGGTTTTTCGCAGTGCCAAAGGTTGTGGAGTAAGAACATGAGCACTTTGAACAGCCTGACCATTGCGGATGCGCGCGACAAGTTGCGCAGCAAAGAGATTTCGTCTGTAGAGCTGACGGAGGTTTGTAATGCTGCCGTTGCGGGGTCGGATGCCCTGAATGCGTTTTCGGTGAAGACACCTGAATTGGCGCTGGATCAAGCTAGGGTCGCAGATGCGCGGATCGCGGCAGGGGGTGCCCCTGATTTATGCGGCATTCCGCTCGGGATCAAAGATTTGTTCTGCACCAAAGGTGTGGCGTCGCAGGCGGCCTCGAACATATTGGGCGGTTTCAAGCCAGAGTATGACAGCACCGTCACGTCCAAGTTGTGGGATGCGGGCGCGGTGATGCTGGGCAAATTGAACATGGATGAGTTTGCGATGGGATCGTCCAACGAAACCTCAGCCTATGGACCAGTTGTGAGCCCTTGGCGGCGCAAAGGATCGGACGCGGAATTGACGCCGGGTGGATCATCTGGTGGGTCTGCATCGGCGGTTTCTGCTGATTTGTGTTTGGCAGCGACCGGTACAGATACCGGTGGTTCCATTCGCCAGCCTGCCGCGTTTACCGGTATTGTTGGAGTAAAACCAACCTATGGCCGTGTGTCGCGTTGGGGGATTATCGCGTTTGCGTCGTCGCTCGATCAAGCGGGCCCGATGACCAAGACAGTTCGCGACAGTGCCATTTTCATGAACGCGATTTCTGGGCATGATGCCAAAGACAGCACGTCGGCGAATATCGCTGTGCCTGATTTTGAAGCGGCCCTTACAGGCGATATTCGCGGCAAAAAGATTGGCATCCCGAAGGAATACCGTTTGGATGGTATGCCAGACGAGATTGAAAAACTGTGGTCCCAAGGGGCAGATATGCTGCGCGATGCGGGGGCTGAAATTGTTGATGTGACGTTGCCGCACACAAAATACGCGCTGCCAGCGTATTACGTATTGGCACCAGCGGAAGCGTCTTCAAATCTGGCGCGCTATGACGGTGTGAAATACGGTCACCGCGCCAAATTGCAAGCAGGCGAGGGCATTCACGAGATGTACGCGCGCACCCGCGCCGAAGGGTTTGGCAAAGAAGTGCAGCGCCGCATTATGATCGGGGCGTATGTTTTGTCGGCTGGATTTTACGATGCCTATTATCGCCGCGCTCAACGGGTTCGCACATTGATCAAGAAAGATTTCGAGGACGTTTATGCAACTGGCGTGGATGCTATCCTGACCCCTGCAACACCGTCTGCGGCGTTTGGTTTGGGCGAAATGGCGGATGTTGATCCAGTGAAAATGTATCTGAACGATGTGTTTACCGTGACAGTGAACCTTGCGGGGTTGCCGGGTGTGTCTGTTCCTGCGGGGCTGGATTCGCAAGGATTGCCGCTGGGATTGCAGTTGATTGGCAAGCCGTGGGAAGAAGCAGATATGCTGAACACCGCTTATGCGCTGGAACAATCGGCAGGTTTTGTTTCCAAGGCGGATAAATGGTGGTAAACACCTAAAAAGTGATCAAGAGGTATAAAATGCGGGCGATTTTAACGACGATAGCGATGTGTGGTGTTCTGGCAGCCTGTGCGGCGCCACAGCGGCCAAATGATCAGGACCAGTATTTCGACAATATCACGCCTGATCCTGCGGCGTTGGAGGCTGAGAACAGCCGCTTGCGCACGGCAGAAACGGGAACGGGCGAGCAAACAGTGCAATTGCCCAGTGAAACCACGGGCAGGCGTAAACCTGCCGTGACAGAAAACGCGGCGATTTCGAACACCCAAGATTTTAAGGCTGTAACGGCGCGAGAAACCATCGCGTCTGACGCGGCGAAACTTGCCGAGTTGAAGCAATCTTACAAAGTGATTGAGCCTGAAGCTTTGCCAACGCGGGGTCGCACTGGTGTGAATTTGGCGGCCTATGCGCTGTCACAAAAACATTCAGTGGGTACAAAAGCCTTCGGTCGATTTAATACGGGTTCTGGTGGCTGCTCGCGCTACCGCAATGACCCAGATGCAGCGCAGCGTGCGTTTTTGGATGCGGGTGGCCCTGCGAAGGATCGCAAGCGTCTGGATGGTGACGGCGACGGGTTTGCCTGTAGCTGGAACCCCGACAAATATCGCAGCCTGTTGCAGAATGTGGGCACGACCCCAGCAGCACCAACGGTAACAGAACTCCCATCCACCGATAGCTGATGTTGAAATCGCCGAATTGTGGCGTTCGCAAACACGGGTTGGCGCCAGATATGGTGGTGCTGCATTACACGGCTATGGAAACGGCGCAGGCAGCGATTGAACGGCTGTGTGATCCTGAGGCCGAGGTTTCAGCCCATTACGTGATTGCAGAAGATGGCACCGTCACGCAGTTGGTGGCGGATACGGATCGTGCGTGGCACGCGGGCGCTGGGCAATGGGGTTGGGTTTCTGATGTGAATTCACATTCCATCGGGTTTGAGCTGGCCAACCTTGGGCCAGACAGTGAAATGCCACAATTCCCTGAGGCACAAATGGCCGCATTGGAACGGGAACTGGCGCGAGTTTGCACGACGTTTGATATCTCGCCTGAGCGGGTGATCGGGCATTCCGATATGGCGCCCGGGCGCAAAATTGACCCTGGCCCGCATTTTGACTGGGCGCGTTTGGCGCAAAAAGGTCTGTCGGTTTGGGTGAACAGTGCAGCCCCAGCATCAGATGAAGCGGATCAAAGCACGTTTCGTACCGCTGCATTTTATTTCGGATATCGGCCAACAGATAACAGCGATGAAAGCTGGGAAATAGTGCTCGATGCCTTTCGATTGCGGTTTCGACCCCGTGTTTCTGGGCCACTTGATGCGACAGATGTGGGTATCATGGTGCGTTTGGCTGAAAAATGGCCGTGTCAGGCCGTTGACCCCGGTACACCACACGGCGTAGAGGCTTAGCTGCGTGGATGGCTGGACGGCTGCACGCCGCAAGGCGTGAGGAAAGTCCGGACTCCAAAGAACAACGGCGGCGGGTAACGCCCGCCCGGGGCAACCCGAGGGAAAGCGCCACAGAGAACAGACTGCCTGCGTTCGCGCAGGTAACGGTGAAACGGTGGAGTAAGAGCCCACCGCGGTGGTGGTAACATCACTGGCATGGCAAGCCCCGCTGGGAGCAAGACCAAATAGGGATCGCGTGGGCGCAAGTCCGAGGATGTTCTTTCCTCAGCAGGTCCGGGTTGGTTGCAAGAGCCTGTTGGCAACGACAGGCCCAGATGAATGGTCGTCTATGGGGGTTCGCCCCTTGGACAAAATCCGGCTTACAGGCCATCCGCGCATTTAACTTTCTAGAGTATGGGCTTCGGTGGGACAGATGTGTCGCGAATCAATATCTAGGGTCTAAGTGATGTTTGAATCGAAAGATTCGAGGTAATTTTTCCACCAAAAAGTCAATGTTCTTAGTATGTTCTCATGTGTTTCTCAAACGGTTGGGATTTTATGGGAAAAATATGGGAAATTATCACACCACTACATGTTGTGGTTGAGGGTCTCAGAGTAACAATTTGAGCCATTTTTCGCCTAATTTTTACGAAAATTGCGCAGGCCAGAAGATCAATGTGGCGCTCTTGTTCAATAAATCCCATAAAAAACACTTTCTTTCCATAATTTCCCATGTAATACCTGTTCTCACGATGAAGTTGGGATCATAAGGGACAACAAGATCCCGCGAATGACCAAGTCAGGTTTCATACAGGCGCCCAGCAGCATCAAAATAGAGATCCGACGTGGGTTGCGAGCAGACACCCCCCCAAGGTGGCACCACAGTTGGACATCCCTTTACGGGACGAGGGCGGAGGATCAAGCAGTGGCAGCAGCTTGATCCTCCGTTTCCATTTTAAGACCCCCAAAATTGGTTTTGGGGTGACGAGGACAAAAAGGAGCACCCTTCGTGGCGCGACGTTTTAGAGGCGAAAGTATCCACAAAGTGGACGCTAAGGGCAGGGTGTCTATCCCGGCCCCGTTTCGACGTGTGTTGGAAGAAGGTGATTCCGATTGGACCGAGGGTCTAAACCCGAACATGGTCTTGGTGTACGGTGGCAAATCACGCGACTACATCGAAGGCTACACGATGAAATCCATGGATGATGTGGACGAGCAAATCGCCAATCTGCCCCGTGGGTCGCGCAGGCGCCGTGCGCTTGAACACATGTTCTCTGGCCAATCGTTGCAGCTGAGCGTTGATGAAACGGGCCGTTTGGTTCTGTCTCCGAAATTGCGTGAAAAAATCGGCATTAAATCCGAAGCCATTTTTGTGGCCACGGGCGATACGTTCCAAATCTGGGAGCCAAGCGCGTATGACGACTATGTCGCTGCGATCGAGGATTGGATGGAAGAGGAAGTGGACGATTTTGATCCGCTGACTTTGTTGGATGAGCCCGTCGCGGACACAGTCGAAGGGTAAGGTGCGCATGGAACACGTTGCGCAAACTGCTTCCCCGCATATTCCCGTATTGTTGACCCCAATCTTAGACGCAGTTGCACCGATGTCTGGCCGTTGGGTCGATGGCACGTTTGGGGCAGGTGGTTACACGCGCGCATTTCTTGACGCGGGCGCGGCGCAGGTTTTCGCGATTGATCGCGATCCTGAGGTGTTTGAACGGGCCAAAGATTGGTCTGGCGAATACGGTGATCGTTTGGCGCTGGTTGAGGGCACCTTTGGGCAGATGGACACGCTGATCGAGGGATTAGTTGACGGCGTTGTGCTCGATATCGGTGTTTCGTCGATGCAGATTGATCAGGCGGAGCGTGGGTTTTCGTTTCAAAAAGACGGCCCGCTAGACATGCGGATGAGCCAAACAGGGCAAACGGCGGCAGATGTTGTGAACACCGCGTCTGAGGCCGAACTGGCGGATATTCTGTTTCAATATGGCGAAGAACGCGCGTCACGGCGCATTGCCAAAGCGATGGTCGATGCCCGTAAGATTGCCCCCGTTTTAACGACCGCGCAGTTGGTTGAAATCATCGAGGCGACCTTGCCAAAATCAAAGCCAGGTCACGCGCACCCTGCCACACGATCCTTTCAGGCGCTGCGCATTGCAGTGAATGATGAGTTGGGGCAATTGGTGCGGGGTTTGTTCGCGGCCGAATCCATTCTGGCGGCGGGCGGTGTGTTGGCCGTAGTGACGTTTCATTCGCTAGAAGATCGCATTGTGAAGCGGTTTTTGGCTGCGCGATCTGGATCAAAACCCAAAGGTAATCGCTGGGCCCCAGAAGAAGTCCGCGATGCGCCACAGTTTGAATTGATGGGCCGAAAATCGATTTCTGCGCGCGATGATGAATTAGAAGCAAACCCACGTGCGCGATCCGCAAAGCTGCGCCTTGCACGGCGCACCGACGCACCCGTTGGGGATGTTGAGTTTGCTGGATTGGGCCTGCCAAAGTTAAGTTTAAAGAGTGTAAGTCTATGAAAACATTCCTGTATATGATGTGTTGCGCTATTGTGATCAGCGGTGCCTATTGGGCCTACAAAGAAAACTACCGCACGCAAGCCAGCCTGCGCCGTGTCAGTGATTTGCAGCAACAAATCGCCGCTGAACGGGAATCTATTTCAGTTTTAAAGGCCGAGTGGGCGTATTTGAACCGCCCTGATCGCCTGCGTGAATTGGTCGATTTGAATTATGACGCACTGGGCCTATTGCCGTTGATGCCCGATCATTTTGCCGAGGTGGAATTGGTTGCCTATCCACAAGTGCAAATAGAGGCGAACGAGTTGGTGGACCCCGTTTCAACGAGCAATTCGGGTAGCGATGCGCGGCGTAGTCCAGACAAGGAATTCCCATAATGAGAACGCCTCTTCGTCCGTTAGCGCGTGTTTTGGATGCCCGTGAAAAGGGTGAAAACCCTGATGTAATCGAGGCCGAAGAACGCGCCATTCGCAATGTCAAAGTACAGATGCGGATGCGGCGACGTGCCGAAAGCCGTTTGCTGGTTTTAGGGATATTTTTCTTTGCTTCCTTCATGGTTGTTGGCGCACGCATGGCCAGTTTGGCGGCGTCTGTGCCGACTGAACCCGTGTCCACGGCATCCATTCCGCAAATCGCAAATCAGCGTGCCGATATCATTGATCGCAACGGCGAGATTTTGGCGACCAATCTGGCGACGACCGCGTTGTACGCGCAGCCTCCCCTGATGGTGGACCCTAAAGCTGCTGCCGAAGGGCTAGCACAGATATTCCCTGATCTTGATTTGGCTAAACTGAGCGAAGATTTTTCGGGCAAGCGTAAGTTCCTGTGGATCAAAAAGAAAATTAGTCCTGAACAGCAACAACTGGTGCATGATCTGGGTGAACCTGGTCTGTTGTTTGGCCCACGCGAGATGCGGCTTTATCCAAATGGTAAGCTGGCGGCGCATATTTTGGGTGGCGCGAGTTTTGGCAAAGAAGGCGTGAACGCCGCCGAAGTGATCGGCATTGCGGGCGTGGAACGGTATTTCGACGAGACCCTGCGCGATCCTGCGCGCGACGGCGAACCGTTGCAATTGTCCATCGACATGACTGCGCAATCAGCCATGCGCGATGTGCTTGCTGGCGGTGTGAAGTTGATGAGCGCCAAAGGTGCGGGTGCGATCCTGATGGATATTCACACCGGTGAAATCTTGTCGATGGCATCACTGCCTGATTTTGACCCCAACAATCGCCCACGGGTTTTGACCGAAGGGGATCAATCCGACAGCCCACTGTTTAACCGCGCCAGCCAAGGCGTTTACGAGCTGGGCTCGACGTTTAAGATCTTTCAAGCGGGTATCAACCTGGAAAAAGGGTTGGTGAACGAAAATACGATGATCGACACCAAAGGCCCGTTGAAGTGGGGCAAGTTTAAGATTCGCGACTTTCACGATTACGGCAAACAACTGTCTGTGACCGATGTGATTGTGAAGTCATCTAACATCGGCACAGCGCGCATGGCGTTGGCAGCGGGTGCAGGTGCGCAGCAGGAAATGCTCGAAAAACTCGGATTTTTTGATGCGGTTCCGTTGGAATTGAATGAGGCGCGGCAAACGCGACCTCTGTTGCCAAAACGCTGGTCCGACATTTCGACAATGACCATTTCGTATGGCCACGGCATTGCCGCGACGCCGCTGCATTTGGCCACGGCCTATGCGACGATGGGCAATGGCGGGTACAAAGTGAAGCCGACGATCATCAAGCAAAAAGGCGTGCAGCCTGATCGCGAGCAGGTCATTTCTGAACGCACCTCGCAGAAATTGGTGAAGATGTTGCGTGCGGTTGTGACGCGAGGCACCGCGAGCTTTGGCGAGGTTAAGGGCTATGAAGTTGCGGGTAAAACCGGCTCGGCGGATAAGCCGAAACCGGGTGGCGGATATTACGACAAAAAGGTCATTTCCACCTTTGCCAGCGTGTTTCCTGCCAGCAATCCAAAATACGTTCTGGTGGTTACACTGGACGAGCCATCTATCGTTGCGCACGGCGAAGAGCGCCGCACCGCGGGTTGGACGGCAGTGCCTGTTTCAGCAGAAATTGTTTCGCGTTTAATGCCGATCCTTGGGTTGCGCCCGAATGTTGCGTCCGCTGGGAATCTTCAATACACGGCAGCTGGAAACTGATCACAACGACGAGGGCATAGGATGACCAAAAGGACGCTTAAGACGCTTGGTTTAACCGCGACGCACGGCGTGATTTCGGACCCTGTTATCACCGGCGTTTGTGTCGATAGCCGTGTGTGCAAAGCGGGTAATTTGTTCGCAGCAATGCCCGGATCAGCGGTTCATGGTGGTGCGTTCATTCAATACGCGCTGCGCATGAGGGCGGCGGCGATTTTGACTGATGCCGTTGGATTTGAAATTGCCCAAAATGATGTGGGCGTGATTGACATTCCGGTTGTGGTTTCAAGCGATCCGCGCCGTGATTTGGCGCTGGCTTGTGCGCGCTGTTACGCGGGGCAACCCGCCAGCATGGTTGCGGTGACGGGGACAAATGGCAAAACATCCGTAGCAAATTTCACGCGCCAGATTTGGGAATTGATGGGGCAAGCGGCCGTGAACTTTGGCACCACAGGTGTTGAAGGCGCGTATGCTGCTGCGATGAGCCACACAACGCCAGAACCTGTGACCCTGCATAAGTTGCTGAAAACGCTAAAAGACGAGGGCATTACGCATGCCGCGATGGAAGCATCTTCGCATGGATTAGAGCAGCGCCGTTTGGATGGTGTTTATCTAACAGCGGGCGCGTTCACGAATTTCACCCAAGATCATTTGGATTACCACGAAACCTTCGATGCGTATTTCAATGCCAAGGCGGGCCTGTTTACGCGGGTTTTGCCCCCCGAGGGATCAGCGGTGATCAACATTGATGATCCAAAAGGCGGGATTCTGGCGGATATTGCACTGTCGCGCGGCCAAGATGTTATTACGCTTGGAACAGGGCAGGGTGATCTGCAAATTCTGGGAAGTCGGTTTGATGCCACGGGCCAAGACGTACGGTTTTCGTGGCGTGATGAGGTGTTTACCGCGCGGCTAAATCTGATCGGTGGATTTCAGGCACAGAATGTTTTGACCGCTGCCCTGCTGGTGATTGCCTGCGGTGCTCAAAGCGGTGATGTGTTCCGCTGTTTGCCCGAATTGCAAACTGTTCCCGGGCGCATGCAGCTGGCGGCCACGCGCAAAAATGGCGCTGCGGTTTTTGTCGATTATGCCCACACGCCAGATGCGCTGGAAACTGCGCTAAAGGCGATGCGGCCCCACACCCTAGGACGGTTGTTGGTGGTGTTTGGGGCTGGTGGTGATCGGGACCAAGGTAAGCGGCCTTTGATGGGGGCAGCGGCAAGCGAATACAGCGATGTTGCCTTCGTGACGGATGATAATCCGCGATCCGAAGACCCGGATATGATCCGCAAAATGATAATGCCTGAATGCCCAGAAGCAACCGAGATTGGCGATCGCGCGCAGGCGATCTTGACGGCTGTGGATGCGTTGCAACCCGGTGACGCATTGTTGATTGCGGGCAAGGGGCATGAAACAGGGCAAACCATTGGCGATGATGTGTTGCCGTTTGACGACGTAGAACAGGCGAGCGTGGCGGTGCATGCGCTTGATGGATTAGGTGCATGAGTATTTTGTGGACAAAAGAAGCAGCAGTCGCGGCCACAGGTGGTGACGCGATTGGGGATTGGTCCGTTGGCGGCGTTTCAATTGATACGCGCGAATTGAATGCAGGTGATTTGTTTGTGGCGTTGAAAGACGTGCGCGATGGACATGATTTCGTGGCGCAAGCCTTGGCGGCGGGTGCGGGTGCTGCGATGGTATCGCACCGACCCGAAGGCGTTTCAAAGGATGCGCCGTTGTTGATCGTGGCGGATGTTTTGCGCGGGCTGGAAGATTTAGGTTTGGCTGCGCGGGCGCGTACGAATGCCAAAGTGATTGGTGTGACGGGCTCGGTTGGTAAGACGGGCACAAAGGAAATGTTGCGTGCAGCGCTGCAGGTGCAGGGCAAAGTTCACGCGGCAGTGCGCAGTTTTAACAACCACTGGGGCGTGCCTCTGACACTGGCGCGGATGCCTGCGGATACGGATTTTGCGGTGATCGAGATTGGGATGAACAACCCGGGGGAGATTGGCCCGCTGGCGAAAATGGCGCAGTTGGATGTGGCCGTGATCACGACAGTTGCCGCCGTTCACATGGCCGCATTTGACAATGTGGAACAGATTGCCGATGCGAAAGCTGAGATATTTGAAGGGCTTAGCGAAAATGGCGTGGCTATTTTGAATGCGGATATTCCGACGCTGCCGATTTTGAAAAAGGCACGTGGTGATGGGCGCAGTGTTTTGTTTGGCCAAAGCGCGGGCGCGGATATTCGACTGATCAAAGCATCGGTGTCCGATCATGGATCTGCAGTCGAGGCAGTTTTACACGGCGATCCAATCCTGTTCAAACTGGGCGCACCTGGCGAACATTTGGCCATGAACGGATTGGCTGTATTGGCAGCCGTGGAAGCCGCTGGCGGTGATGTTGCGCAAAGCATGTTGGCGCTGGCCAGTTGGCAGGCGCCATCTGGGCGCGGGCAACGGTTTACGGTTCAGCTGGGTGAAACAGGCGGTTCGGTCGAGCTGATCGACGAGAGTTACAACGCCAATCCAACGTCGATGGTCGCCGCGTTGGCGGTTTTGGCCGCGGCGACGCCCGCACAGGAAAATGGGCGGCGCGTCGCGTTTCTGGGCGATATGTTGGAATTGGGCCCGCAGGAACAGGCCTATCATTCAGATTTGTCGGATGCTGTGCCAATGGCAGCAATAGACAAGGTGCATACCAGCGGGCCGTTGATGGCGGCGTTGCACGCGGCATTGCCAGATCATAGGCGAGGCCAGCATTTTGACGCGGCTGCACAGATGGCAGCTTGTGTGAATAGGTTGCTGGATTCTGGCGACGTTGCTATGGTAAAGGGCTCGTTAGGATCAAAAGTCGGACAAGTGGTCACGGCAATCAAAACGCTTGGACAAACCAGCGAAAAATAGGGGCGGAACCGTTTAATGCTATATTTTCTAAGCCAATACGGCGACGGGGGCGATTTTTTCAATCTGTTCCGCTACATCACTTTCCGCGCTGGTGGGGCGTTTTTTACCGCGCTCGTCCTCAGCTTTATCTTCGGCCAACCGCTGATTAACTATCTGAAAGGCTGGCAGAAAAAAGGCCAACCGATCCGCGAAGACGGCCCAGAGGGGCACATCATCGCAAAGGCGGGTACGCCGACGATGGGCGGGATGCTTATTCTGGGAACGATGCTGGTCAGCACGTTGTTATGGGCGCGTACGGACAATGGCTATGTCTGGACAGTTTTGCTGGTGACGATGGGGTTTGCGGCGATCGGGTTTTTGGATGATTACCTAAAGGTAAAACAGCAAAACGTGGCTGGTTTTAGCAGTAAAGCACGACTTGCACTGGGATTTTTGATTGCGCTGATTGCGGCGATTTACGTGTCCACATTGCACAACGATGAATTGTCGCGCCAAGTGGCGGTTCCTGTGTTCAAAGATGCGCTGCTGAACTTTGGCATTTTCTACTTTCCGTTTGTGATGATCACGATTGTTGGGGCTGCGAATGCAGTGAACCTGACGGATGGGTTGGATGGTTTGGCGATCATGCCGGTGATGATTTGCGCCGCCACGTTGGGCATTATTGCCTATGTCGTGGGGCGTACGGATTTCACGCAGTATCTGGATGTGCATTACGTCGCGGGTACGGGCGAGCTGCTAGTGTTTACGTCGGCGATCATCGGGGGTGGGCTTGGTTTCCTGTGGTATAATGCGCCGCCTGCCGCTGTTTTCATGGGCGATACGGGCTCGCTCGCGCTCGGTGGGGCGCTTGGTGCGATGGCGGTTTGTATCAAACACGAGATCGTTCTGGGCATCGTTGGTGGGCTATTCGTGGTCGAGGCATTGTCTGTAATTATCCAGGTTCTGTATTTCAAAAAGACCGGCAAACGGGTGTTTTTGATGGCGCCAATTCACCACCATTTTGAAAAACGTGGCTGGGGTGAAGCGCAGATTGTTATTCGGTTTTGGATCATCTCATTGATCCTTGCGCTGATCGGTCTTGCCACTTTGAAGATTAGATAACCATGATCCCTGTACGCGGATATGATGGGCATTCTGTTGCGGTTTTAGGGCTGGGGCGGTCTGGTTTGGCGACAGCGCGGGCGCTGGCGGCTGGTGGGGCGCTGCCCGTGTGTTGGGACGATAATGCAGCGGCACAAGATGCGGCCAAGGCCGAGGGTTTTCTGGTTGCCGATCTGCATAAAGACAAAAACTGGGCGGGGATCAGTTGTTTGATAACCTCGCCGGGCATCCCGCATTTGTACCCTGCACCGCATCCTGTGATCATTAAGGCATGGGAAATGGGCGCGGTCGTCGACAATGACATCGGTCTGTTTTTCCGCAGTTACGGCACCCCTGAATGGGATGACTTTGAGGTTCTGCCCCGCGTAGTTTGCGTTACAGGATCAAACGGGAAATCCACCACCACCGCGTTGATCCACCACATCCTAGAAGAGGCGGGGCGTGATGTGCAGATGGGCGGCAATATTGGGCGCGGTGTGCTGGATTTGGAACCTGCATCAAACGGGCAGATCACGGTGTTGGAATTGTCGTCGTATCAAACCGAATTGGCGCGCTCGCTCGGGCCGGATATCGCGGTTTTCATGAACCTAAGCCCCGATCATTTGGATCGTCACGGTGGGCTTGGTGGCTATTTCGCGGCCAAATCACGGTTGTTTACCGCAGGCGGGCCAGATCGCTCGATCATCGGTGTGGATGAAATGGAAGGCCAGTATTTGGCGGCGCAATTGCGCGAAACGCAAGGGTCGGGCGAACCCGTTATCCGCATCTCATCGGGGCGTAAATTGCAGGGCGATGGCTGGTCTGTTTTCGCACGCAAAGGGTTTTTGGCGGAATGGCGCAAAGGGCGGCAGATGGCCTCGATTGATCTGCGCAATATTCGTGGATTGCCGGGCGCGCATAATCATCAAAATGCCTGTGCAGCTTATGCCGTGTGTCGCTCTATCGGGCTTGCGCCACGCCTGATCGAGGAACATTTGGCGAGTTATCCAGGCCTGCCGCATCGCTGCCAAATTATTGCTGAAAAGAACGGTGTTTTGTTTGTGAATGACAGCAAAGCCACCAACGCAGATGCCGCTGAAAAGGCCCTGAGCGCGTTCAAAAATATTCACTGGATTGTGGGAGGCGAGCCTAAAACAGGCGGCATTGCAGGGCTTGCACCGCTGTTTGATCGGGTGAAACGGGCGTATCTAATTGGTGCGGCTGCGGATGAGTTTGCGGCCCAATTGGGTGAAACAGATTACGTGATTGTAACTGATCTGGATATGGCGGTGACCGAGGCTGCTGCATCCGCGCAAAAAGGCGATGTGGTGTTGCTGGCGCCTGCATGCGCCAGCTTTGATCAATTCACAAGTTTTGAGGCGCGCGGCGACGCATTTGTCGCCGCTGTTAACGCGCTCTAGTCTTCTGCTTCTGGCTCAACCGCTGCCTTTTTCTTTGGCGTGGCTTTCTTTTTGGCAGCAGGCTTTTTCGCGGCTGGTTTCTTGGCGGCGGCCTTTTTCTTTGGGGCCGCTTTCTTTTTAGGCGCAGCCTTTTTCTTTTTGCCTTTGGTCAGGGCCTTGGCATCCACCAAAGCAACCGCTTCTTCCAAAGTAATCGCTGTCGGCTCCAGTTCCTTTGGCAAGGTCGCGTTGATCTTTTCCCACTTCACATAAGGGCCATAACGCCCGTCCATGACGTTGATCGCGCCGCCCTCGGTTGGATGTTCGCCCAGTTCTTTCAATGGCTCTGCGGCCTGACCTCGCCCGCCGCCTTTGGCGAGCTTTTCTGCAATCAATTCAATGGCGCGGTTCATGCCAACGATGAAAACTTCTTCGGGATCTTTCATGTTCGCATAGATTTTGCGCGCGGTTTTCTTGCCTTCCTCGATGGGCATTTGCCACATCACATAGGGGCCAAAACGACCAATGGCCGCGGTGACTTCGCCGCCATCTGGGTGATCGCCAACTTTGCGTGGTAGCGACAATAATTTGAGCGCGAGTGCGAGATCGACGTTCTCTAACTCAGTGCCTTTTTGGATCGAAGCCCGTGGTGGTTTTGGCTCTTCGTCGGTCGCTGTGCGGCGTTGAACATAGGGGCCAAAGCGGCCTGAACGAAGCGTGATTGGATCGCCATTTTCGTCTTCGCCCAACAACTTACCGTCTGGACCAGCGATATCGCCGCCCTCTACTTCGCCAGAAAGCGGGCGTGTGTAGCGGCATTCTGGATAGTTGGAGCAGCCGATAAATGCGCCACCAGAACGGGCTGTGCGCATGGAAAGTCGCCCTTCGCCACAGTTTTTACAGATACGTGGATCAGAGCCGTCTTCATTGGCTGGAAAAATGTGCGGTGCAAGAACTTCGTTAATTTTTTCAAGCACTTCGGTGATGCGCAGATCGGCAGTTTCGCCAATGGCTGCGGAAAAATCACGCCAGAAACGCGACAGAACAGCCTTATAATCTTCGCGACCACCCGAAATATCATCGAGTTCGTCTTCCAGTTTCGCGGTGAAATCATAGCCGACGTATTGGCGGAAATAATTCTCTAAGAATGCAATCACAAGACGCCCCTTGTCTTCGGGGATCAGGCGGTTCTTTTCTTTGCGCACATATTCGCGGGTTTGGATCGTGGTCACGATGCTCGCATAGGTCGACGGGCGGCCAATGCCGAGTTCTTCCATGCGTTTCACCAACGTCGCCTCGGTATAACGTGGCGGAGGTTGGGTGTGGTGTTGCTCTGGATTGACGGTCTTTTTGGCTGTCGGCTCGCCTTGCGCAATTTGCGGCAAGCGCTGGTCATCATCATCCACAACCTGATCGTCGCGGCCTTCTTCATAGACGCGCAAGAAACCGTCGAACAGAACGACTTGGCCCGTGGCACGCAGCATGATTTGGCCGTCGTCAGAACCGATATCAACCGTGGTGCGTTCCATCTTGGCCGCTTCCATTTGGGATGAAATCGTGCGCTTCCAAATCAGGTCATACAGCTTGCGTTGATCTGCTTCTAGCCGTGTTAAACTGTCGGGTGTCGCGTCCATATCTGTGGGGCGGATACATTCGTGCGCTTCTTGGGCGTTCTTGGCTTTGTTCTTGTAAACACGAGGTTTTTCAGGAACGTACTCTGCGCCGTACAGGGATTTAATTGTGCTGCGTGCGGCGGTGATGGCTTCTGGTGCCATGTCGATGCCGTCGGTCCGCATGTAGGTGATGTAGCCCGCTTCATAGAGGCGCTGCGCGGTGCTCATGGCTTGGCGTGCGCCCATGCCAAATTTGCGGCTGGCCTCTTGTTGTAGGGTGGACGTCATGAAGGGTGGGGATGGGTTGCGGGCTGCTGGTTTTGCCTCCACGCTTTTGACAGACATGTCGCGTGAATTGATTGCGGCAACCGCAAGTTCGGCGGATTCTGACGTCGCGATATCGAATTTATCGAGCTTTTTGCCACCCAAAACAGTGAGGCGTGTTTCGAAATCTTGACCACGTGGTGTGGTTAATACGGCCTTAACTGTCCAGTATTCGCGGTTTTTAAATGCCTCGATTTCCATTTCGCGTTCTACGATGATGCGCAGGGAAACGGACTGAACACGGCCAGCGGATTTCGCACCGGGTAGCTTGCGCCAAAGCACGGGCGAGAGTTTGAAGCCAACGAGGTAATCAAGGGCGCGGCGCGCGAGATATGCCTCGACCAATTCCATGTCCACATCGCGCGGGTTTTTCATTGCGGTGGTGACGGCATCTTTGGTGATTGCGTTGAAAACGACACGTGAAATCTTGGTCGATTTCTTGATCGCTTTGCGCTTTTTCAACGCCTCTTCTAGGTGCCAAGAAATCGCCTCGCCTTCGCGATCAGGGTCGGTTGCGAGGATCAGTTCGTCGTCGTCTTTTAGAGCGTCAACAATGGCGCGAAGATGCTTTTGGCTGTCGCTCGCGACCTCCCATTTCATCTCAAAGTCGTTGTCGGTGTCCACTGATCCGTCTTTTGGCGGCAGGTCACGAACGTGTCCGTAGGATGCCAAAACGGTGAAGTTGTCACCTAAATATTTGTTTATTGTCTTGGCCTTAGCCGGGGACTCGACGACAACTACTGGCATTTTTTATCCTGTGAATCACTGCATTACTTTGGCCGTTTCAGGCGTGCGGAAAATGTGTTGTTGCGAGGGGAGATGTCAATGGGGTGTGAACATTTGGTTTTTGAACGGGCGTAAATGTTGCGACTTGATCAAACTGCAAGCGCGAGGAGGCCGCCTGGACGGCGGTGAATTTTGCCCTCTAACTCTAGGGTCGTTAGATGGGGCGCAATTTCGGATGCGGGCAGACCAACGTCGCGGATCAAGCTGTCCTCTGGCACGGCTGTTGGGCCGAGCAGTGTGAGGATTTTTGTGGCAATTTGATCGGGTGGCGTTAGGGCGAGTGTTCTTTGCTTTGGGGCTGATGGTGCGATTGGCTCTGGTGCGATGAGTGTGTCGATAACGTCTTGCGCGGAGCGGATGAGTGTTGCGCCGTCGCGGATGAGCGCGTTGCAGCCTGCCGCACGGGGGTCCATCGGGTTGCCAGGAATGGCCATGACGTCACGCCCGAGGTCGATTGCGTCCCGCGCGGTGATTAGGGAGCCAGAGCGGATCGCGCCTTCCACGACGAGGGTTGCTTGGGCCACGCCTGCGATGATGCGGTTGCGTTGGGGGAAATGGCGGGCTTGCGGGATAAGGCCGAGCGCGTTTTCGGAAATGCGGACACCTTGGGCGGCGATATCGTCGTGTAGGGCGGCATTTTCGCGGGGGTAAACCACATCGACGCCGCCTGCTTGGACAGCGATCGTTCCTGTTGGCAAGGCGGCTGTGTGGGCTGCGGCGTCGATACCCCGTGCCAGCCCTGACGCGATGACAAACCCTTCAGCGCTGAGATCGGTGACAAGTTTGCGGGTCATGCGCGTGCCAAGGCTGGAGGCATTGCGCGCGCCGACGATGGCGATTGTGGGGCGATTTAGCAGCGTTATATCGCCCATTGCCCATAAAATTGGGGGCGGATCGGGGATGTGGCTCAGCAGTTCGGGGTATTCTGGATCGGCAAAACAGAGGAGTTTGAGACCCATTGCGGTGCCGTTGGTGAGTTCATCGTAGGCCGCTTTGTGAGAGAATGTTGAGTAGGCAGAAACGCCAGCATCTCGGGCAATTTGAGGGAGGAAATCCAACGCAGCCTCGGCGGATCCGTGTTCATCGAGCAAGCGAAAAAACGTGGCTGGGCCAACGCGGCGCGAGCGGATGAGGCGGAGCCAGTTAAGCCTGTCTGTCTGGGTCAGTGGCGTTGGCAGGGGATTCGTTAACGATGTGTTCATCCTCTGAGGCTGTCATCTCTTGGTTAACAGGGGATGAATCGTCGTCAGATTGATTTTCGTCGTCGGACGTGTTTAATTTCAACGACTTATCCGAAATCTTAACAACTTGTTGCGAAACCTGGCTTTGCATGTGCGCCAATCCCGGTTGTGGGAAGGGATTTACTGCTTGGCTGAGTCCGTAGGCGTTTGGTGTGGTTATCACGTTGTTCTTAAGGAGTTCTGAATAAACCTGTTTTGCCATGCCTTCATCGAGCTTTAGCAACCGTTGCAACATCGAGGGAGAGGCGTTGTTGTGCACGCGGGTGATGAAGCTGGCCCACAGATAGGGCTGTTCCATAGAGGCCGCTGCGGCAACGGGGGCGGCACCTGCAAGCGCCTTGAGGGGCATCATCGGCAGGGTCGCGGTTGCGGCAAGATTTGTTAGAAAAGTACGGCGTTTCATGGGGTTATCAACTCCTTGGTCATCACGATGCAGGCCAGTGGGAAGGTTCCATCCAGCAAATCCACATCAACGGTTTGCAGACCTTGGCTGACCCAACCCATCTTTTCGTAAAAGGCGCGGGCGCGGGGGTTTTCGGCGATCACATCCAACTTGGCTTGGCTGTGGCCCGCGGATTTAATGGCGTCGCAGCCTGCGGAAATGAGCGCCGCTGCGGAGCCCGTTCCACGGGCTGTAGGGGAGACATACATTTGGTATACCTCGTTGTTTTTAATGGCACAAAACCCGATTGGGGCACCGATTGGGCCTGTAACAAGCGTGGTTTCGAGCATGTCCGTGAGACGCGCATGAAAGCTGTCGGGCGTGCGTTGCGCCGTAAGCTCGGCGGGAACGTGCTCAGCGTGGGATTCAACCCAACCGTTGTGCCAAATTTTAGCCAAGGCATCATGGTCATCAGGATGGGCTGCGCGAATTTCGGGGGCTTGTTTCATGGGGGTTTTTTGCGCCTTTGTTGCCTGTGTTTCAGGTTTTGACTGTGGGCGTTTGGCGCTGTTCTGTCCAAAGGTTTTTTGCGGTTGTTTGGCCAAAAGATTGGGGTGTGCGTGGCCCGAAGCCGTAAGAACATTATCGGCAACCAATTGAGAATGAATGGTTTTTGCCAATGTTTTATCCGCGCGAAAGAATGGTGCGAGCATGTCTGGCGTGCAGCGGGAATGCAGGCGTGTCATGTAATCGGCCCAGAAATAGGCGGCAGCGGGTGCTGTGGCCGTTGGGGCCGCAGCAAGGGTAACGGCGGGCAATGCAGGCGTTGCAAAGAGGGCCGCGAGGGACTGGGTGAATTGGCGTCTGTTCATGCAGGTTATATGGGGATGAAATCGCCAGTTGCGAGTGGTTCGCAATGATTATCACGGGGTTGTGAGGTGTTAACCTTTGCCCGAAAAGAGTTAATTTTCGCAAAAATAGCGGGCTGCAAAGCGTATGCAAACGGTATGCAAAGCGTATGGCACGTGTATGGCACTTTTATTTGTTAACCTTGGTTAACAGGCCCGTTTTGGGTGTTACGGTGTGTAATAAAAGGTGAGGTTTGAGTATTTTGGGACAAAAGAAATTAGGTCAGCGCATGCAGTTTTCCGTTTGCGGTGCGTTTCAACAGCCATTGAAGAAACAGGAAATAGGCAGCCCCGTAAATTGCGCCCCAAATGATGAAATGTATGCCGATGGACGGATTGATAAATTCGGCAAGCCAGTCGTCTTTTGTGAGCGAGATGAGAAGGCGGCTTAGGCCGTAGCCCAGTGCAGCGCCGCAGAGAGTTGTTGGGAAGAAGCCGTCGAATTTGAACCGGCGTAATATTGAACGGCACCCAATGAGTGCAATTAACAAAACCCAGCTGAACAAAAATGAAAACAGCCCAATAATTGAGAAAATCATAGCTGCTTCGAATCGTGGTTCCCAGACTTGCGATGTTTCAATGGACGGCACGTATTCGATAAGCCCAGCAACCACGATCATCGCAACCAAGGCCACGGCAAGCATGACGACAAAGGTCCAAAATCCAGCGAGCGCATTTGTCTGTTTGGTGATGTGCGGGCGGAGCGCGTCGTTGAGGGTCAGCATGGCAAGGCTTTCGCGAGATCGGTTGAGTTTGAGCTGTTTTACTCTGCGAATGCGGTTTTTCTGTGGAAGGGGGTAAATAGGGAAGGTTCAGATCGGTGTGGATTTAAGAAAGTTGTTTTTCAAAGGCTTTGGGCCAGAAGAAATAGAGGATGAGCCAGAAGGGGATGGCGAAGATTAGGAAGGTGAGCAGCAGCATGCCTGCTGTAAAAATGCTCGATAAGAAGGGTTCTTTGGGATCGCCGCCTGACAGAAAAGTCAGAACGCCGAGTAGGAGTGCAGGTAGGGTGCAGGCAGCGCACACGCAAAGCAAGCCGATGTAGCCTTTTGTACGCGCGACGATCCCGATTGGGAACGCAACGGCGAAACCTGCCCAGCTGTAGATGAAGGACAGCATCAAATAAAAGCCAAGCCCTCCCATTCCGGTTTCCCAAAGAGCGTCCTCCCCGAAGAGCAGGCCGTTGAGGGAAACGAGGCCCCAGCCAAACACTGACACCGCAATGATTGTTGCGATTGCGGCGATGGGGAAAGCGTGGATCGGCAACTTCGTCGCGTTTTCTGGGGGAACGCGCCACAGAGGGAGGTGCGTCATATCTTCGAGCCACCCACGGTCAATCCGCCGATCATCAGGGTGGGTTGGCCGACGCCCACTGGCACCCATTGGCCTTGTTTGCCGCAGTTGCCCATTCCTGGATCAAGCGCCATGTCGTTGCCGATGGCGCGGATGTGTTTCAGGGCGGTTGCGCCGTCACCAATCAGGGTTGCGCCTTTGACGGGTGCGCCGACGACGCCATTTTTCACGCGGTAGGCTTCGGTGCAGGAAAACACGAATTTGCCGTTGGTGATATCCACTTGGCCGCCGCCAAAGCCGACGGCGTGAATGCCGTCTTTCAGATCTGACACGATGTCGCCAGGGTTGATCGTGCCGCCCAGCATGTAGGTGTTGGTCATGCGGGGCATTGGCGCGTGTTGATAGCTTTCGCGGCGGCCATTGCCTGTGGGAGCGACCCCCATGAGGCGGGCGTTTTGGCGGTCTTGCATGTAGCCGACGAGTATTCCGTCCTTGATGAGGGTGTTTTTGCCAGATTGCGTGCCCTCATCATCGAAGCTGATCGAGCCGCGGCGGTCTGGAATGGTGCCATCGTCCAGGACGGTGACGCCTTTGGCGGCGATGCGTTGGCCGAGCAGACCTGCGAAGGCGGAGGTTTTCTTGCGGTTGAAATCGCCCTCTAACCCGTGGCCGATGGCTTCGTGCAGCAGGATGCCGGGCCAACCCGGGCCGAGGACCACATCGAAGGTACCAGCGGGGGCGGGTTCGGCATCGAGGTTGACGAGGGCGACGCGCAGGGCCTCGCGTGCTTTGATTTGCCAATTGGCGGGGTCGATCAATCCGGTAAGGCCGTAACGACCACCGCCGCCTGCGGAACCAGATTCGCGGCGACCGTCTTGATCGACGATGACCGAGACGTTGAGGCGGGTCATCGGGCGCACGTCGCGCACGCGGATGCCTTCCGGGCGCAGAATTTCGATTTCTTGCAAACTGGCGGAGATGGAGGCGGAGACTTGGACGACGCGCGGGTCTAGGTCGCGGGTGAATGCATCTATTTCGCGCAGAGTTTCGACTTTGACGGAAAATTCAGCGTCGGCCATGGGATCGGCGTCGGTGTAGAGGCGTTGATTTGTGGCTTGGGGGGCTGGGGCCATAGTTGCGCCACCTGATCCAACGGCCAATCGCGCGGTTTCGGCGGCGCGTTTTAGGGCGGCTTCGGTCATTTCGGTGGAATGGGCGTATCCCGTGGTTTCGCCTTTGACGGCGCGCAGGCCGAAGCCTTCGGAGGCGTCATAGCTGGCGGTTTTGAGGCGATTGTCGTCAAAAACCAACGATTCAGAGCGGCGGCGTTCAAGGAACAACTCGCCATCATCAGCGCCATCCGTGGCTGCGCGCAGGATTTTGAGTGCGGCATTTTCGTCAAATTGTGTTTCAAACGGGCGAAATGGGCTTTGATCGGTGGCCAAAGGGGCGATTCCTTCTATTTATGGTTCAAGCGGGCCAAAAAGCTGCGGTATGCGGCAAATAGAACGCTTGTCCTTTAGACTGTAATATTGTTTTTAGGGCGCAGTAGACAACAGGGGATTCTGGTGTGCGTTTCGCATGGGACTCCCGACCGACAAAAAAGTCGATCAGAATAGGACTGGATCATATGCAAGCTGTGAGCGCATTGAAGAAAATTGGGGCAACACTCGCAGGTGTTTCGCTGGCTGGAGCCGTTTGGGCGCAAGATGGCGCTGACGCGACTTTGCCTGAGCTGAAAACACTGGGTATTCCGAACCAAGACGGCTACGGATTTCAAGCACCAGCGACCGAGTTGATGACGGATGTGATCGCTTTGGACACGTTTCTTTTGTGGATCATCACGATCATCTCTCTGTTTGTGACCGGGTTGTTGTTGTATTGTGTGTTTGTGTTCAACGCCAAGCGCAACAAAAAGCCAGCGACATTCACGCATAACTCTGTGCTTGAGGTTGCTTGGACAGTTGTTCCGATCATCGTTCTGATCATCATGATCCCACCGTCCCTGACATTGTTGTTCAAGCAACAGGAAATCCCTGCAGCCGACATCACGATCAAAGCCACGGGCAACCAGTGGTATTGGTCACACGAATATGTGGATCATGGCTTTGGTTTTGACAGCTTCATGCTTCCAAAAGAAGATCTGGCAGCAAACGGCTATGAGCAAGACGAGTATTTGCTGGCGACAGACACAGCCGTGGTTGTGCCGACAGGTAAGGTCATCGTTGTGCAGGTAACGGGCGCGGATGTGATCCATGCGTGGACGATCCCAGCGTTTGGCGTAAAGCAAGATGCCGTTCCGGGCCGTTTGGCGCAGTTGTGGTTCGAAGTGGACGAAGGCAAAGAGGGCATTTATTTCGGTCAGTGTTCTGAATTGTGTGGCAAAGACCATTCGTACATGCCGATCACCGTGAAAGCCGTTTCCCAAGCGGATTACGACACATGGTTGGCCAGTGCCAAAGCGGAATACGCGCAAGGTCCCGTGACTGTTAAAGTTGCTGACGCCAACATGATTAAAGTTCTGGAAACCGAAGCAGCGAACTAAGCTGCTTCGACTTCAACCCGAAAGCCAATGGATAATCCCGTGAGCGATGCAACCGCAAATGACTATGGGCAGGACAGCCAGTTCGATGACTATTTCGCGCTGCTGAAACCCCGTGTGATGTCGCTTGTTGTGTTCACGGCGGCCGTTGGTTTGCTGGTCGCGCCTGTGGGCGTGAACCCGGTTATCGGTTTTGCATCCATTCTGTTCATCGCGCTTGGTGCGGGTGCATCTGGTGCGCTGAACATGTGGTGGGACGCGGATATTGACGCGATCATGAAGCGCACGGTGAAACGCCCTGTGCCTGATGGCCGTGTGACTCCGAAAAACGCGATGATTGTTGGCCTGTGGCTGTCGGTGATTGCGGTGGGGATGCTGGCGCTGACTGCGAATTTCTTTGCGGCAGGATTGCTGGCCTTTACGATTTTCTTTTACGCCGTGGTTTACACCATGTGGCTGAAACGCTGGACCCCGCAAAACATTGTTATTGGTGGTGCGTCTGGTGCCTTCCCGCCGATGGTGGGTTGGGCTGTGGCGACGGGTGGCATTTCGGTTGAAAGCGTGGCGATGTTTATGCTGATCTTTATCTGGACGCCGCCACATTTTTGGGCGTTGAGCCTGTTTATGAACGATGATTACACCCGTGCTGGCGTGCCGATGTTGCCCGTAACCCACGGCACCCGTGTGACGCGAAACAACATTCTGGGTTATACTGTTTTGCTGTTTGTGGTGGCGATTGCCACGGCGTTTACAGGCATTGGCGGGCCGATCTATCTGGCGACTGCGGTGATTTTGAATGTGTTGTTTTTGATTGGTGCGATGAAGTTGTGGAAACGCACTGACGCGCAAGCAGACGACGATAACTTCGCGGCGGAACGCAAGTTTTTCCGCCTGTCGCTGGTGTATTTGTTTGCAAGTTTCGCAGCCCTTTTGGGAGACGCGGTGCTGCGCGGATTTGATCTGTTGAACACATGGCCGGTGGTGATCTGATGGCGATAAAAGCTGAACATCCGCTGCATGGTCGCAGAAAACGCTCCAACATGATGTTGGGCGCGGTTTTGGGCGGTTTTGTTACTTTGGTTTTTGCAATCACGATTGTGAAGATGTCCAATGGCGAGAGCCTAGAGGCGTATGATCACACGACCCGCTACAGCATTGAGCCAAAAGCGGAGGCCAGTGAATGAGCGATCAGCCAAACACATCTCAGAACCGCTCGCTGGTGTTTAAACTGGTGACTTTGGTGTCTTGCATGTTGGCGTTGTCGTTTGCGTCTGTGCCTTTGTACGATTGGTTTTGCCGCGTCACAGGCTGGGGCGGTGTGACGAATGTTGCCGCAGGGCCAAGCAGCACGGTGCTGGAGCAAACCATTAAAATTCGCTTTGATGGGTCATTGGAACGCGGCATGCCGTGGACGTTCAAACCTGTTGTGCGCGAGATGGAATTAAAGATCGGTGAAACGGGTTTGGCGTTTTATGAAGCGCATAATCCGACAGACAAACCGATTGCTGGCACGGCCAGTTTCAATGTTTACCCGTATTCAACGGGAACCTATTTCAACAAGATTGCTTGTTTCTGTTTTGAAATGCAGATCCTGCAACCTGGTGAAACCGTTCAGATGCCAGTGACATTCTTTGTTGACCCTGACATGCTGAACGATAAAGAAGCGAAATACGCGAAAACGATCACATTGAGCTATACGTTTCATGTGACGGATTTGCCCGAAGACGAGGTATCGGCGTTGTCTAACGGCGTTGATACTCAAGTAAACTAAGAAGATTGCGATAATAGGGACGAACCACCATGGCGCATGAGAAAAACCACGACTACCACATTTTGAATCCAAGCATCTGGCCACTGTTTGGCGCAGTAAGTGCGTTTACAATGTTGGCGGGGGCAGTTGCCTTCATGAAAGACCATTCCTTCCCTTGGATCATGTTGATCGGGTTTGTGATGGTTCTATACACGATGTTTGCATGGTGGTCCGAAGTTGTGGACGAAGCCCATGTTGGCGATCACACACCGGTTGTGGTGATTGGTCTGCGCTACGGTGTGATCATGTTTATCATGTCCGAGGTGATGTTCTTTGTGGCGTGGTTCTGGTCGTTCTTTAAGCACGCGCTTTATCCGATGACAGAAGGCTCGCCCATCATTGATGGTGTTTGGCCCCCTGTTGGGATTGAAACCTTTGACCCTTGGCATTTGCCGCTGATCAACACGTTGATCCTGCTGTGTTCTGGCTGTTTGGCCACTTGGGCGCACCACGCGATTGCACATGACAATGATCGCGATGCGTTGAAAAAAGGCCTGTGGGGCGCGGTATTGTTGGGCATTTTGTTCACAATTTTCCAAGCCTATGAGTACAGCCACGCGGCGTTCGGCTTTTCTGGAAACATTTACGGTGCCAACTTCTTTATGGCGACTGGATTCCACGGCTTTCACGTTGTGATCGGCACGATCTTCCTCGCTGTGTGTTTGGTGCGGGCTTACAAAGGCCACTTCACACCAGAGCGTCACGTTGGCTTCGAAGCCGCCGCTTGGTACTGGCACTTTGTTGATGTGGTTTGGTTGTTCTTGTTTGCAGCCATCTACATCTGGGGCGGCTAAGGTTGGCCACCTGTTTGGGTTCGAACAGGGATAAAAGTTTGGGAGGGCGCGGGCTGTAGAGTTCGCGCTTTTCCTATTTTGGGCGGTGCGGGATGCGCGTTCGGATGTGAGTATTTAAAGCGTTTCGACTTAATGTTGAAACGCAATTCCCTGCCTCCGCCAATTGGCGGAACGGGATTTGCGTTACGAAATGTTTTGGAAAAGTAGAAAAGCATAGGACAAAAGAAGCATGAGCCTACGGATGATTTTGCCGCTGTTGTTTGGCGTTGCTGGGGTGGCCGTGCTGTTGTGGCTGGGGTTTTGGCAGCTGGATCGGCTGGCGTGGAAAGAGGCGCGGCTCGATACGATACGCGCCAAGATGGCCGCCGAGCCTGATCCGCTGATTGATCATTTCAAATCCACCGCGCCGATTTCGGAGACGAATTACACGCGGGTGACGTTTGAAGGTGTGATGACCGACAAAGAAGCGCATGTTCTGACATCGTTGAAATATACAGGGCCAGGAAGCCAATCTGGGCCAGGGTTTCGGGTGTTGAAAGAAGTGGTTTGGAACGGCAAGAATTTTCTGCTGGATCTGGGGTTTGTGCCTGAAGACCAAAAGAACGATCAGCGTCCCGTTGGGCCTGTTCGGGTGGTCGGGAATATCCTGAACCCTGATGATTATGACGCGTCTTTCACACCTGATCCCGATCTGGAAAAGAACATTTGGTTCGCGCGGTATTTGCCGATGATGGGTCAAGAATTGGGCGTGATCCCGTTCATGGTGGTGGTGGAACGCGCAGAAGTGATGAAAGATGGCGCTTGGGTGCCATTTGACGCCGTAACCCCGTTGCCCGTGTCGGTGAATATCCCTAATGATCACCGCGAATATGCGATCACTTGGTTCTCGCTCGCGCTGGTTTGGTTTGGCATGACGGGCTACCTGTTGTGGCGCATTCGTCAAAAGACTGTTTAGAGGCTGATATGAAATACATCTCGACCCGTGGGCAAGCGCCCGAGCTGACATTTGAAGAGGCGATGCTGACCGGATTGGCGCGCGATGGCGGGCTGTATGTTCCAGCTGAGTGGCCGACGTTGAGCGCCGCGCAGATTGCTGGGTTTGCGGGTAAGTCGTACCAAGATGTGGCGTTTGAGGTGATGAAACCGTTTGTGGGCGACACGTTCACAGACAGTGAGTTTCGCGAGATTATCGCCAAGGCCTATGCCTGTTTTGAACATGATGCGGTCTGTCCTGTGAAGCAGTTGGATCACAATCATTACCTGCTAGAACTGTTCCACGGGCCAACGCTGGCGTTTAAGGACGTGGCGATGCAGTTGATCGGGCAGATGTTTGAAGTGGCGCTGAAACGCTCGGGCAAACGGGTGACGATTGTTGGGGCGACGTCAGGGGATACAGGGAGTGCCGCGATTGAAGCGTTTCGCGGGTTGGATGCAGTTGATGTGTTCATCATGTACCCGCATGGCCGTGTGTCCGAGGTGCAGCGACGCCAGATGACCACGCCGACGGAAGACAACGTGCATGCGCTGGCGGTCGATGGGGATTTCGATACCTGTCAGGCGCTGCTGAAAGACATGTTCAACGATTTTGAATTTCGCGATGGGGTTAAATTGGCGGGTGTGAATTCCATCAACTGGGCGCGGGTTTTGGCGCAAGTGGTGTATTATTTCACCAGCGCGGTGAGCCTTGGTGCGCCGCATCGCAAGGTCTCTTTCTGCGTGCCGACTGGTAATTTTGGCGATGTGTTCGCGGGCTATGTGGCCAAACGCATGGGGTTGCCGATTGATCGTTTGGTAATTGCGACCAATCAGAATGATATCCTGCACCGCACGTTGCAGACGGGGGATCATGCCAAGACGGGTGTGGAACCATCCATCAGCCCGTCGATGGATATTCAGGTGTCCTCGAACTATGAACGCTTGGTGTTTGATCTGTATGACCGCGAGGGCGACGCGGTCAGCCAATTGTTTGAAGCGTTGAAGGATGTGGGCTCGTTCAAGCTGTCCCAAGGGGCACTGGGGCGGATGGGCGATGAGTTTGATTCTGGGCGGGTTTCTGAGGAAGAAACCAGCGCCGCGATTGCGGATTTTCGGGCGCGCACGGGCGAGGTTTTATGCCCGCATTCCGCGATTGGCGCAAAGATTGGCGATGAAATGCAATCAGACGTGCCGATGATTACGTTGGCCACTGCGCATCCCGCGAAGTTTCCTGCCGCAGTTGAGGCGGCGTGTGGTGTTAACCCCGCGTTACCGCCCCACATGGCAGATTTGTTTGAACGCGACGAGCGGGTGACGCGCGTTGCAGGTGATTTGGCGGCTGTTGAGGCCGTTATTCGAAAAGGAATTCGCAATTGAGCGTTCAATTACACACACTTTCTAACGGATTTCGCGTTGTTACCGAACACATGCCGGGGCTGAAATCGGCATCATTGGGCATTTGGGTCGGGGCAGGCGGACGCCACGAGCGGCCCGAGCAGAACGGCATTGCGCATTTTCTGGAACACATGGCGTTTAAGGGCACAAAAAAGCGCAACTCCCTGCAAATTGCTGAGGCAATTGAAGATGTTGGTGGCTATATCAACGCCTATACTAGCCGCGAAATGACCGCGTATTACGTGCGCGTTTTAGAAAACGACGTGGCGCTGGCGATGGATGTGATTTCGGACATTGTGCTGAATTCGGTTTTTGATCCCGCAGAGGTGGAAATTGAACGCGGCGTGATCCTGTCGGAAATCGGTCAATCGCTCGATACGCCAGACGATGTGATTTTTGATTGGCTGCAAGAAGTGTCTTATCCAGATCAACCGATTGGGCGCACGATTTTGGGGCCAGAGGAACGGGTTCGTTCATTCACCCGCGATGATCTAAAGGCGTTTGTGGCAGAGCAATATCGCCCAGATCAGATGGTTTTATCTGCGGCGGGGGCTGTGGATCACGATCAGTTGGTGAAAATGGCCGAGGCTGCGTTTGGCGATTTGGAGCGGGGCACATCGCCCATTTTGCAACCTGCTGTGTATCACGGCGGCGAACATCGGGTGATTAAGGATTTGGAGCAGGCGCATTTTGCGCTGGCGTTTGAAACCTCCAGCTACCGCGATGATGAGATTTATACGGCGCAGGTGTTCTCATTGGCGCTTGGGGGTGGGATGTCGTCCCGTCTGTTCCAAGAAGTGCGTGAAAAACGTGGGCTGTGCTACACGATTTATGCGCAGGCTGGTGCTTACGTCGATACGGGCAGCCTGATGATTTATGCGGGCACGTCGGGCAGTGATGTGGCGGAATTGTCCACCTTGTGCATTGATGAATTGCGCCGTGCAGCTGACGACATGAGTGAGGCCGAAGTGAACCGTGCGCGTGTTCAAATGAAGGCTGGCATGTTGATGGGGTTGGAAAGCCCGTCGTCGCGGTGTGAACGCCTTGCGCGGATGGTTATGATCTGGGGTCGGGTGCCTGCGCTTGATGAAGTTGTCGCCAAAATTGACGGCGTTGATCGTGCTGGCGTTGCGGATTACGGCGCCCGTTTGTGCGCAAGCGGCGTGCCTTCACTGGCGTTGTACGGGCCTGTTGCAGCTGCCCCTGAGGTTGGGATTTTGGCGGATCGCTTGGCTGCGTAGGGGCGACGGTTAAAGTTTGACGGGTGGGTCAAAATAAAGAACAATCATCCAATAATTTCCCAAAGGATTTTGAGATGCTACAACTTTTAGAACGCCAAGTCGGATTTGACGATGCTTCCATCGGGTTTCCATCTGTAGATACTTGTATGGCGGTGGTTTTGCAGACTGAAACGGGGTTGTTTGGATGGCACAGTCTAAACACGTCACGTGATGCGATGGAGAAAAATGCAGGCGATTTGCTTATGTTTGTGCGCAGTCAGCCGACGTCTGTTCCCGTTCGTTTGTATGTTGCAATGAACCGAGAGCAGCATGGGCAAGCCGGCGGTGGGTGGCGTGCGGAATTAGAGGCCATAGCAGAGGGATTGCACTATCATGGTCCTGCAACGGGCATTGACCTCAAGGTGAATGAGGGAACCTACGTTCAGTTTGAACGCAATGCAGGGTCGCGGACGTGTCAGGTCTCTTACAAGCGGAATTCAAAAATGGATTACGAGACGTTTGCGACACGTCTTCACGCAAGCTCTATTCGGCATCGCCAATTGGGTGGAGCAAATGGGTTCAAAGAGGTTTATACGTCAGCCGCTGGGGACGGGAAAACCAAGGTTTATACCAAAGTTCAGACAAACGCGACGTCCGCAAATGGCCAGTTGAATTCAGTTTCAAGTTCGCAAAGTAACTCTATTACCATCGCTTAAACCTAAACGGCCTGATGGCAGTGGGATGCGTAACGACTGTTTCGCACAGCGGTCCTTTGTTAGGCTGCTCTCCTTTATCGAAAACTTTCAACCTTTGGGTTATTCGCACTTGCAGCATTTTTTGACTCTGCTACAAAAACCGCTCAATAACAAAAGGTTATCTCCATGAACTCTACTGTTTCTAATCGTGTCCTGAGCGATACGTTCTGGTCTGCTGAAGGCGATGCTGTTTGGATCAAACGCGCGCTTTTGGTGATTGCTGGCGTTGCTGTGCTGGCAATTTGTGCAAAGATTAAGTTTCCGATTTACGGCTCTCCTGTTCCTGTGAGCCTTGGGACGTTTGGCGTTCTGGCTGTGGGCGCGGCCTATGGGCTGCGGCTGGGTCTGGTGACAGTGCTGGCTTATTTGGCAGTTGGTGCGCTGGGGATGGATGTGTTCTCTGGTTCAAGTGCAGAAAAAGCGGGTTTGGTTTACATGATGGGCGGCACGGGCGGTTACCTGTTTGGGTTCGTTTTGGCGACGGCGGCGCTTGGTTTCTTGGCGCAACGTGGCTGGGATCGGTCTGTGATCTGGATGGCTGTGGCGATGATGATCGGCACGGTTGCGATCTATGTGCCGGGTCTGTTGTGGCTGAACACGTTTGCAAATGGCTGGGGCCAGACGATGGCTTGGGGGCTGACGCCTTTCATCGTTGGTGACGTTCTGAAACTGGCCTTGGCGGCGGTGTTGTTGCCTGCTTTGTGGAAGCTGGTTGGATCTGCGCGCACCTAAGCGACCAGAAATTTGAACAGATTTTGAAGGAGGCCGTTGAGGCCTCCTTTCTTTTTATGTATGCGGGGGCAAACCAGACAAGGGACCCTGAGCATGTTTTCCAACAATTTTATCGAAAAAGAGATGATGGCCGAATTGGCGGCGAAGATGCTGTTGGAAATCAAGGCGGTGAATTTTCGCGCCGATGAACCTTATACCTTTGCCAGTGGGTTGGCGTCGCCGGTTTATATTGATTGCCGAAAGCTGATTTCATACCCAGCGATCCGCAGTGCGTTGATGGATTTCGCCGTGGCGACGTTGTACCGCGACGTTGGCTTTGACCAGTTTGATGCGGCGGCGGGCGGCGAAACGGCGGGTATTCCGTTTGCAGCGTGGATTGCCGAACGGATGAACCTGCCGATGCAATATGTGCGCAAAAAGCCAAAAGGCTATGGCCGTGATGCGCAGATTGAGGGCGATATTTCCGAGGGTCAGCGGGTTTTGTTGGTTGAGGATTTGACCACGGACGGCGGATCAAAACTGCGGTTTGCAGAGGCGATCCGCAAAACAGGCGCGAGTTGTGATCACACGCTGGTGGTATTTTATTACGATATTTTCAAGAACACCCACGAGATGCTGGCCGAAAATGGGCTGAAGCTGCACTACCTTGTGACGTGGTGGGATGTGTTGAAAGTTGCGCGCGCGCAGGGCGAATTTGACGCCGCCACGCTCGATCAAGTGGAGGCGTTTTTGAACGCGCCGCTGGAATGGTCCAAGGCAAATGGCGGCGTGTACGAACTGCCCTCCGCGAGCTAGGCCGTTTGCGGTTTTGCCCGTTCGTTGATCGGGATGTGGATCAATGCCGATAGCAGGCCGAGCACGACTGCAGACCACCACATAAGGCTGTAATCGCCAGTGATGTCGTACATGCGACCGCCGAGCCATGCGCCGATAAAGCTGCCTGTTTGATGGCCCAAAAAGATCATTCCGACCAGTGTGGACAGGAAGGTGAGGCCTTGGGTTTGCGCAACCAACCCCATCGTGAGCGGGACAGTGGAGAGCCAGAGCACGCCCATAACTGCCGAGAATACGTAGACGCTGGCGGGCGAGATTGGGACCAAAAGGAACGCGGTGATCACGATTGCGCGGCTGGTGTAAATGGTGGTGAGGGTCCATTTTTTCGACAAATGCTGGCCCGTCCACCCCGCGCCAAACGATCCGATGATGTTGAACAGCCCGATAAGGCCGAGCGACCAGCCCCCGACAATCACGGCGAGGCCCTTGTCTGCGACATAGGCGGGCAGGTGGGTTGAAATGAACGCGACGTGAAAGCCGCAGACGAAAAAGCCCAAGAATAGGCAGATGAAGCTGCGATCATTCAGGGCGGATTTGATGGCTTTGCCGAACTCGCCGCTGCTGGCATTGGCGGCTGTGGGTGCGCCGACGCGGGCGATAAAAATGAGGACGGGCAGGATCAGTAAGAAACTGGCGGCGATGACAAAAATGCCTGTGCGCCAGCCCACATATCCAACAAGGGCGAGCGATGCGGGGGCAGCGATAAACATGCCAAGCGATGCGGCGGCGGTGCCAAGGCCCATGACGAAACTGCGCTGTTGCGGCGTTACGATTTTGCCCAAAGCGACGATCACAACGGGGAAAGAACAGGCCCCTGTGCCCATGCCAACGATGATGCCTGTAAGCACGAAAAGTTGCGGCATATCCACTACGCCGCGCAGATAAAACCCAAGCGCGGAGAGGATTGCACCAACGGCCAAAACCCGAGCAGAGCCGTAGCGATCGGCGACCATGCCCGCGACGGGTTGGGTAAAGCCCCAGCACAGAGCTTGGATCGCAACAGAAAGCGAGAACACCTCGCGCCCCCAACCCAGATCGGCGGACATAGGGCGCAGGAACACGCCGAAAGTGGCGGTGAAACCAAAGCCGAGGAAGGCGACGATACACCCCGCGATGATCGCTGCGGTGATGGGTTTTGGCTGGGTTTGGGTGGTCATGGCGGTGCTTTTGCGTTGGGTGATGATGTGGGTAGCCTAGAGCGGCTTGCGCGGGTGGTCTATGGCGAAAAACTGTGGATAAGCGGAGATTTCCTGTGGATGGTCTGTGGATTTAGTAAAGTTTTTCTTTACATGAAGCAGGAATAGGCACACCATATCTAGTATGAAAAGCGGAAAGAACCCGCAAACCTTGCGATGTGCACTATGATTTGATGCGCAATCACAAGCAGACGAAGAATTGAAGGCAGTGGTTATGGCAAGCGTAGAACAGTACCTCGATACGGATGAAATGCATCCAATTGACGTGGTTGAGACCCTTGCTCAGCATTACGATTGGGCCTTTGATCGCGTTGCAGAAGATCAGATCACGATGGCCATTGAAGGAGCGTGGCGGACCTATTCGATCACGCTGGCGTGGTCTGCGTATGACGAAACGCTGCGGATGATTTGCACGTTTGAGATGGACCCACCAGAAGACCGCCTTGGCCCGCTGTATGAATCGCTAAATCTAGCGAATGACAAATGCTGGGCCGGTGCGTTTTCGCTTTGGCGCGAGCAGCGTTTGATGGTTTATCGGTACGGTTTGATGTTGGGCGGTGGCCAAGCGGCAGCCCCCGAACAGATCGACCAAATGCTCAGCGCGGCGGTTGTGGCGTGCGAGCGGTTTTACCCCGCATTTCAGCTGGTGTGTTGGGGCAACGAAGATGTCGGCCCCGCCATGGAAATCGCGATGTCAGAGGCCTATGGCCGCGCCTAGTAATCGTCTCCCTGATAGCGGTTGGGTTTGTCTGCGTCCGCTGGATTTGCGATAAAATCAGCCCAAACACCCCCTGGCCGCCAGATGCCATCCATTTGATCAAACGCAAAATCTTTTTCAGGGCCTTTGCCGCCCTTTGCGTAGCGATAGAAAAACGCGGAAACACGCGCGTTGTAGATGCAGTGAACGTGGATTGTTTTGCCCGCCAGCGTTTCGAGTGTTTCGCAGAATTGCGCGAAATCTGCATCCGTGGGGGCGTCGAAATCGACGGGGATATAGATGTATTCTAGCCCTAGGGCCGCGACGGATTTGGTTTCATCAACCAGCGCGCCTTTGTTGGTGTGGGGGCCAAGATTTACGATATGAGTGACGCCGTTTGACTTGAGGGTGGCCAATTGCGCCTCGGTCGGTTGGCCGGATGTTGTGATGTTTGCATTGATGCGGCGAAAGTTGATGAAATCTGTTGGGTCGGTCATTTTTTTGGCCTTGGGTTGGGGTTGAGTTAAAGATGGGGCGGAGGTGTCGGGTTGGCAAATGAATTTCTTTGATGAAGGGTATTCACAGGATGAATTTGAATGGGAACAGCGGCATGAATGTTGATTATTGGCTAGGTAAATGGGATCGAAATGAGATTGGGTTCCATGCGGCAAAGGTGAACAAGTTTCTGGCGGCGCACATCGGGGCCTTGAATTTGCCGGCTGGCGCGCGGGTTTTTGTGCCTTTGTGTGGCAAGACGCGCGATATGGGTTGGTTGCTGGAACAGGGGTTTGAGGTGGTCGGTGCTGAGTTGAGCGAATTGGCGATTGTGCAGTTGTTTGAGGATTTGGCGCTGGTTCCCGAGATTGCGGAATTGGGCGATGTGAAGTGGTATTCTGGGACGGGGATCACGGTTTTTGTCGGTGATATATTTGATGTTCGCGGCGATATGCTTGGCGAGATTGCGGCCGTTTATGATCGTGCGGCGTTGGTGGCGTTGCCAGAGGTGGTGCGTGCGGATTATGTGGATCATGTGGCGCGGATTACAGGTGGCGCGCCCCAGATATTGTTGACGTTTGAATATGATCAGGCGGCGATGACAGGGCCGCCGTTTTCGATCACCGTTGCGATGGTTGAGGCGTTGTTTGCGCCGCAATTTGAGGTGCAGTTGTTGGAGGATGCCACCGTTGAAGGCGGGTTTAAGGGGCGCATTCCTGCAGTGGAAAAAGCCTGGGTGTTGCGGGCTGCGCGGGCTTGAACTTCGCGAGGGTATCGCCCAAGGTTGCGCCAGAATGGGCGCAGTTTTTGGAGAGAACATGTCGTTAGAGCGTGTGAATGCAGGTGGTTTGGTTTTGCTTGGATGTGGCAAGATGGGGTCTGCGATGTTGCAAGGGTGGCTGGCAGAGGGGGTTGATCCGAAATCGGTGGCGATCCTTGATCCGCACCCGTCTGATTGGGTCGTTGGTTTGCAGGGGCGTGGTGTTGCGTTGAACGGCGATCTGCCTGCGGTTCCCGCCGTGTGTATCGTCGCGGTAAAGCCGCAAATGATGGGCGATGCGTTGCCCCGATTGCAGGCACTGGGGAATGGTTCAACGGTGTTTATTTCTGTGGCCGCGGGCACGCCGATCGCTGCGTTTGCGGCAGTTTTAGGAGATAAAACACCGATCATTCGGGCGATGCCAAATACGCCAGCGGCGGTGTCCAAAGGGATTACCGCGTTGATTGGGAACGAAAATATCGCTGAAGAAGATATGGCGATGGCCGAGGGGTTGTTGCAGGCGGTTGGCCAAACGGTGCGCTTGGATGATGAAAGCCAAATGGACGCGGTGACGGCTGTGTCTGGCTCTGGCCCTGCGTATGTTTTTCATTTGATCGAAACATTGGCGGCGGCGGGCGTGGCCGAGGGGCTGCCAGCTGAATTGGCGATGCAATTGGCCAAAGCGACGGTTGCAGGGGCGGGCGTTTTGGCGGAATTGGCACAGGAAGATCCGAGCCAGTTGCGGTTGAATGTGACGTCGCCTGCGGGGACAACTGCGGCGGCGTTGGAGGTTTTGATGGACACTGAGAACGGGTTTCTGCCCTTGTTAAAACGCGGTGTAAAAGCGGCGGCGGATCGCAGCAGGGAGTTGGCAAAATGAGCGATGAGATCGGGTTTGATGATTTCCTGAAGGTCGATATTCGGGTCGGGACAATCACGCGCGCCGAGCCGTTTCCCGAGGCGCGCAAGCCTGCGATTAAGCTGTGGGTCGATTTTGGTGGCGAGCTGGGGGAGAAGAAATCCTCGGCGCAGATTACCAAACATTACACGGTGGAGAGTTTGGTGGGGCGGCAAGTGATGGCTGTGGTGAATTTTCCACCCCGTCAGATCGGGCCGATGCGATCTGAAATTCTGGTGTTGGGTGTTTCAGATGCAGAGGACGGGATTGTGTTGTTAAGCCCAGATCAAAATGTGCCCAATGGCGGGCGGATGCATTAGATTTGTGGCGTTGGGATTTGAGTATTTGAGGACAAAAGAAACATGAGCGGATTACCAAGTTTATACGTTTCGCGGCCTTTGCCTGATGCGGTTTTAGATGCGGCGCGTCAGCATTTTGATGTCACCGTGCGCGGGGAGACTTTGCCGATGAGTGCGGACGAGATGCGCACGGCGTTAACGGGGTTTGATGCGATTTTGCCGACCTTGGGCGACCCGTTAGGGGCCGATGCGTTTGGTGGTGATATTCGCTGTAAGATGCTGGGGAATTTTGGCGTTGGGTATAACCATATTGATGTGGCGGCGGCGCAGAGTGCGGGGATCGCCGTGTCCAATACGCCCGGTGCGGTGACGGATGCCACGGCGGATATTGCGGTCTTGTTGATGTTGATGGCGGCGCGGCGGGCATCTGTGGGGGAGGCGGCGGTTCGGGATGGCTTGTGGGATGGCTGGCATCCGACGCAATTTTTGGGGCTGCATGTGTCTGGCAAAACGCTGGGGATTGTCGGCATGGGGCGCATTGGTAAGGCGATTGCAAAGCGGTGCCATTTTGGATTTGGCATGGATGTGGTGTTTTACAACCGATCAAAAGTTGCCGATTGCGGTGTGCCAAATGCGCGCCAATTGGACAGTGTTTTGGACGTGATGGCGACGGCAGATGTGGTTTCGCTATCGGTGCCTGGGGGCGGGGCGAACCAGCACATGATCGGCGCGGCGGAGTTGGCGGCGATGAAACCGCACGGGGTTTTGGTGAACACGGCGCGGGGCGAAGTGGTGGATGAGGCCGCGTTAATTGCGGCGTTGGAAAGTGGTTCGATTGGGGGTGCGGGTCTGGATGTTTATGAAAACGAACCCAAAGTGCCAGAGGCGCTGCGGCGGTTGGAAAACGTAAGTTTGCTGCCCCATTTAGGAACGGCGGCGCTGGAAGTGCGGGTTGGCATGGGGTTGATGGCGGTCGAAAATCTGCGGGCGTTTTTTGCCGGTGAGACAGTGCCAAATGAGGTTACTGCTTAGTCAGCGTGCCTTCGTAAGCGGCGATCAGGCCTGTGATCGGTGTTTTAAACTGAACATTGAAGGTGAATGTGCCGCCCTGCGCGGATTCAAAACTGCGGCCTTGAGGGAGGAACGCGGTTGGCATGGGGATGCCAAGAAACGCCCAGCGACGCGGGATGAGGTCGAGTTCGCCGTTTTTTAGCACCAGCGCGAGGGAGACTGTGATGGGGCCAAAACGCTCGGTCAGCAGATGTGCGTTGCGCCCTGTGCCCTCTGCCTGAAAACTGTGGAATTTCTTGCCGCCAAAGTTGCGCTCCCAAAGTTCGCCGTTGTTTTGTGGGGTGAAAGTGACCGTGACGGGTGTTGCCGCGTTTGCGGCGGGCAGGCGCAGGAAGAAGCCCGCGAGCGCGGAAAGTGGACCTGTGCCACGGGTGACGCGGGCGGTTCCTGACCATTTGGTGATGCCGTTTGGGGTGTGCAGATCGCGGATTTGATCGGGGAGGTTTTGGAACGCCTCGCCCAAGATGCGTTCGTACAGGGGGGCGGTTGCAGGGAGGTTTTCGCGGATGCCTGTGGTGATCGTGCGGCGTTCGAACAGGGTGTCGTAATCGGCAAGCGTTAGAGCATCGGTGGCCGCGCGTGCCCCGTTTTTCGGGCGTTCACCGTTGAGCATTTTTCGAATGATCGCCTCAATCGCCATTGAGGGGATGTAGGGGCCGTCGTCGCCTTCGGCCAGCAGGTTCCATGTGCGGGTGATGGGGCCGTTCGGGCCATCGCCTGTGACGCGCACGAACATGCCGCCGCGATGTTCGCCAAATTTCATCAGGTTGAGGATTTTGTAAAACAGTGGCGAGGCGGGTGCGAGGTTTGGCAACAGGCCGCGGCCGCGTAGTTTTGCCAGCAGGTTGAGCGCGCGGTGCAGGATTTCGGGAACCGGGCCAGCGCCCATCCAGATGCTGTCGAGGTTTGGGTATTCGGGCGGGATGACCTGAAGATCAGGCACGTCGACGAGGGAGAAGTGGATGTTGCGCAGGGGCAGTTCGCCAGGGGGTGCGATGGTGGTGCGTTGGCTCTCGGATAATCCTTTGGCGGTGGTGACGCGGCCGTTGCGAGTGAGGGTGATGGGGTGGCCAGCGTAGCCGACAACCGCGCGCATGACGTTGAGGCCGATGCCTGCGTATGGCGACGGGGCGATGCCCCCTGTGATGGTTTTAACGTCGAGGTCGCGCGAGATTTCGCGGGCAACGGCAGCGGTGAGGACGGGGAAGGAGGACACGCCAGAGAGCACGAAAACGTCTGCTTTTTGCGCGGCGGTGTTCAGCGCGGTGATGCCTGTGACAAAATCGGAAGCGTCGGCAAAATCAACGTATGGGATTGCGTGTTCAATGGCTGTGCGCGGCACGGCGTAGGGATCATCGCCGTAGTTTTGGAAGGGGCCAGAGGCATCGACGATGAGGTCGGGTTTTTGCGACGCGAGGTGGGCAGAGATATCGGCGCGGTCGAGTTTGCGAGGGAGGAGCGTTGGGGCGCCTTGGTAGGTGGCGCAAAAGGTTTCGGCTTTTTGTAGGGAACGGCCCGCGATGAGGAGGGTTAGGTCTGGCAGATCGTTGAGGAGTTCTGCAAGCCTGCCGCCAAAAACGCCGTAACCGCCGAGGATAAGGATTTTCATGGATGCCCCTTTTCGCGATGAGCCTAGGGTTTTGGGCGGTGAGCAGCGATAGGGCGAATGGGCGCAGGGGATTTGGAGGCGTGGGGTGTTTTGGTGTAAGATTGCAGGGATTGGGCCAGAAACAAGGAGAATTGCGATGAAAACCCCGTGGCATTTATGGGTGATCGGCGTGGTGACGCTGTTGTTTAATGCGGGTGGTGCGTTTGATTATGTGATGACGCAAACCCAGAACGAAGCGTATATGGCGCAATTTTCAGAGGCGGAACTGGCGTATTTTTACAGCTTTCCTGCGTGGGTTCAGGGCAGCTGGGCGATTGCGGTTTGGGGCGCATTGCTGGGATCGTTGTTTTTGGTGCTCCGCCGTGCGTGGGCAGTTTGGGCGTTTGGCGTTTCAATTGTGATGATGCTGGTGACGATGGTGCATAACTTTGGATTGGCTGAGGTGAAAATGCACGAGGTCGTCGGGCCAGAGGCGATTTGGTTTTCGGGTGTGATTGTTTTGGTGACGGTGGGGACATTTTTCTATGCGCGGATGATGGCGCGGCGTGGGGTTTTGCGTTAGCAGACGGGGATCAGAGATAAAGGATTTGCCGTGACCTATCGTATTCAGTTTGTTTGCCTTGGAAATATTTGTCGATCCCCCACTGCCGAGGGCGTGATGCGGGGCCTGATCGAGCAAGCGGGGGCGGATATTGAAGTAGATAGCGCGGGCACCAGCGGGTGGCATGACGGGAAGTTGCCTGACGCACGATCCATGGCAGAGGCGGCGCGGCGGGGCTATGACCTTTCGGCGCAGCGATCCAGTCAGGTGACGCAGGACGATTTTGAGGCGTTTGATCTGATTATCGGTATGGATCACAGCAATATGGCGAATTTGCGTGCCATTCAGCCGTGCGGATCAAAGGCGGAGTTGAAGATGCTGCTGGATTATCTGCCCGATCAGCCGCTGCGCGAAGTGCCAGACCCGTATTATGAAGACGGGTTTGACAGCGTTTTTGATTTGATCGAGGCGGCGTGCGCAGCGATGTTGCGCGATCTGACCGCTAAAGAATAAGGCCGAGCGCGAGGCCGATGACCCCCAAAAGATGCGAAAGAATCGTCAGCAGCATGCCGTAGGCGCGGTATCTGACGGGCTTATCTTCGCTGTAAAAGTGGATGGCGTGCAGGATGCGGCCAATGATCAGCAGGGCCGCGAGTGTTAGGGCGGTTGGGCTGGAGTTCATCGCCTCGTTCAAGCCAATCAGGATCAGGCCGAGCGGGATTTGTTCAGCGGCATTTGCGTGACCGCGAATTTTCTTGGCCAGTTGTGGGTCTGAATTATCGCCCATTGCAATGCGCTGGCCGCGTCGTTGGAGCGCGATGCGCAGGGTCATAAAGATATAGAGCGCACCCAGAATGACGGCGGCGGCGGCGGTAACATTCAGCGGGAAATCGGTCATGGGGCGGTCTTTCGGTTAGGTGGATACAAAAAAGCCGGGGACGAACCCCGGCTTTAGGTGTTGATTTGTGATGGTTATTCTTGGCTGCCAAAGAGCGACAACATCATCATGAACATATTGAGGAAGTTCAGATACAAGTTGAGCGCACCCATGATTGCAGATTTACCAAGCCATTCGGTGTCGCCGTGGTGGGCGTGTGCCAAATAGGTGTTCTTGATGTTCTGCGTGTCATAAGCAGTGAGGCCCGCAAAAACCAGAATACCGATGATATTCACGGCGAACATGATCGCACTGGAGCCGATCCAGATGTTGATGACGGATGCCACGATGATACCGATCAGGCCCATGAACAAGAAGCTGCCCCAACCAGACAAGTCTTTCTGTGTGGTGTAGCCCCAGATCGAGATCGAGGAGAACATGATCGCGGTTGCAAAGAAGATCGTTGCGATCGACATGCCTGTGAAGACCGCGAAGATCCAAGAGATCGACAGGCCCATCAGTGCGGAAAACGCCCAGAACACGATTTGTGCAGTGCCCATCGACATGCGATTGATCATGGCGCTAAAGCCAAAGACAACGGCGAGCGGTGCGAACATGATGATGTAGCGAACCGGGCTGGTGTACATTGTTTGCAAAAGACCAACTGAGAAGATTTGTGTTTCTTGGCCAGCTGTTGCGCGGGCAAAGTCCATGCCTACGAAGTAAGCGACGATACCTGTGATAAACATTGCTACGGACATAAGGCCGTAAACTTTGTTCATGTGCGCGCGCAGCCCTGCGTCTATTTCTGCGGATTGTACACCCGCGCCAGCGCGGCGGACTGTGTCGTATTGTGCCATTGAGTTTTCTCCTTGAAAAAACAGTTAAAAAGACTGCCAAACGGATGCCTGACAGTTTCCCTTATGAATATTGGGCTAAAGCCGCAGTTTTTCAAGGTAAATCGGTAGGAAACTGTGCGGAATTGTTCGAATTTCGCACAGTTTCTTTGCGAGGATGCGTTGGTTTAGCGTTTCCAGTGGGACGGCGCATCCCAAAGGGCGCGATTGGCCTCTGCGATGGCTTGGTCGCGCGAAATACCGATGTCATCGAGCTGGGCATCGGTAAGGGATTTCAGGCGTTTACGCTCATTTGAGAGGCGCACAAAGGCGAAAAGCCGTGCCATGTAACCGCCGCGTGGGGCGGAGCTGCGGGCAATTGCGATACGGGAAAGAGTAGTCATGATCGTGTCCTTTCTGATTCCTAGATACAAAATCGTGTTTGCATCAAATTTCTTGATATCTGTTTGCCACAGGGGTATGTATTTGAAAAACGAATGTTTGTTGGATTTAACATCAAGGAATGTGATATGGCGCGAAATCTGGATTTAACGGCTCTGCGGAGTTTTGTGGCGGTGGCTGATACGGGCGGTGTTACGCGGGCGGCCGCACAGCTGCATCTAACGCAATCGGCGGTGTCGATGCAGTTGAAACGGCTGGAAGAAAGCCTCAACCAATCTTTGTTGGATCGTTCCAACCGCAGCGTTACTCCCACCGCGCAGGGGGAGTTGCTGCTGAGTTACGGGCGACGGTTGCTGGCGCTAAATGACGAGGTGTGGAACCGCATGACGGACACTAAATTTGAAGGCGAAGTGGTGTTTGGCGTGCCCCACGATATCGTTTACCCGCATATTCCAAAGGTGTTGAAACAGTTTTCCCAAGCCTATCCACGGGTGAAGGTGAATTTGGTGTCCTCGTTCACGACCGAACTGAAGGCGATGTTTGCAGCGGGCGATTGCGATGTGATCTTAACGACAGAAGCGGGGCGCGATGAAAACGCGGTCAAGCTGACGGAGTTGGATTTGGTTTGGTACGGCGCGCCAAATGGCACGGCGTGGAAGGAACGCCCGCTGCGTATGGCTTCTGAAAAGCAGTGCATATTCCGTGCGATTTCGGCAAAGGCGCTGGATCAGGCTGGGATTGATTGGGAAATGGGCGTGGATACGACATCTTCGATGACGGTGGAGGCGTCGTTAAGCGCGGATATTGCGGTTCATGCCCGCCTAAAAGGTACGGGACCGCAGTATCTGGAAGAGATCGAACATGGCGGCGCGTTGCCCGAATTACCAAAGTTTCAGGTGAATATGCTGGTGGCGACAACCGCGCAAAACCCGATTGCTGGCGAGCTGGGCGAAATGGTGCGCGCGGCCTATTGCGAGGACATGGATCGCCCAAGCCGCGTTCGTTTGGCGGGGTAGGCCGATGGGCATGCTTATTGACGGCGTTTGGCAGGATGACGTGGATCGCTTCATGGTGGACGGTGCGTTTCAGCGTGAGACGAGTAGTTTTCCGAGTGCGATCGGGGCCGATGTGATTGAGGCGCTGCGCGTGACGCCTGAACGGTTTGTGCTGGTGGCCTCGTTCAGCTGTCCTTGGTCGCACGGCGCAGTTTTGGCGTGGATGTTGAAGGGGTTTTCGCAAACCGTTGCGGTGCAGCGGGCTGGTGGGAAACGGGTTGAAGGCTATGGGTTGTTGCGCGGTGGGCCGCTGTCTGGGCCGATGGATATTTGCCACATGCATCAATTGTACTCTGCCAGCGATGCGGCGTTCACGGGTCGTGCGACGGTTCCGATGCTGTGGGATCGCGCGGCGGGGCGCGGTGTTTCAAACTCCTCAGCGGATATTATGCTGGCGTTTGACGGGGCTGGGGATGGCGACAGCCTGTATCCGAGCGCCTTGGCGCAAGATATCGACGGGCTGATTGTGCAGATTTTTGATGGATTGTCGAATGCGGTTTATCGCGCGGGATTGGCAGAGCGGCAAGATGCCTATGACGGCGCGATTGAGCAGGTGTTTGGCACTTTGGATTGGTTGGAAACGCGCCTGAGCGGGCAGCGGTATTTGTTCGGCGATCAGCTGACGTTGGCGGATGTGCGATTGTTTGCGACGCTGGTGCGGTTTGATACGGTCTATGCCACGCATTTCAGGTGTACGCGAAAACGGATTGTGGACTATCCGTCGCTGTGGCGTTTCGCGCGGCGCATGTATCAGATGGTGGGTGTTAAACAGACGGTGGACTTTGAGGATATCATTGAAGGCTATTATGTGAACGATGGCAGCCACAATCCGTTTGGCCTGATCGGGGCACAACCTGTGATCGACTGGGATGACACAACGGATTTGTAGAATTGCTGCCTGTGCGAAAGGAAGCTGTCATGTCTGTTAGACTTTGTGAATTGCCCGAAAATGCGTTTTTGCAGCGGTATATCGATGTCGGGCATACGGATTGCTACGCGGTGGATGTGGCGCAAGGCGTGACGTTTGCGGATTTTGTCACGGCGTTTTACACAACTTGGTTGTTTAAGCTGGAACGGGCGGTTTTGCGATTGGTGAAGCGGCCTTCAACGGATGCTGAAGTGGCGGAATTGGCGGCGGGGACGTGCGCGCGGTTCGCGGCTTGGGATGTAGAGGAACGTGCGCCAGATCAGATTTTGATGCGTGATATGGCGGGGCGGACGCGGTCTTGGTTGCAAGTTATGCCGTTGGATAGTCGCACGCGGCTGTATTTTGGATCGGCTGTGGTGCCTGATAAAAACAGCGGCAAGATGGGGTTTATCTTTCACGCGTTGATGGGGTTTCATAAGCTGTATTCGGTGATGTTGCTGAAAGCGGCGGTGCGGAATTTGTAAATCCAACCTGTAATCCGTGGGGTCACGCTTGGCATTGATCGGGCACACGCGTAGGTTTTGCGAAAGCCATAAGGACGCTACAGATGCACAAATTTTCCCTGCTTGATCTTTCGCCAATCCCAGAGGGTAAAACCGAGGCGGATGCGTTGAAAAATACTGTTGCGCTGGCACAAGCGGCGGAACGGTTTGGCTATCATCGCTATTGGTTGGCGGAGCATCACAATATGCCCGGCATCGCGAGCGCGGCGACCTCTGTGGTGATCGGCCATGTGGCGGGGGCGACGAAGACTATGCGTGTCGGCGCGGGGGGCATTATGCTGCCCAATCACGCGCCTTTGGTGGTGGCCGAGCAGTTTGGAACGCTGGCCACGCTGTATCCTGATCGGATTGATCTGGGGCTGGGGCGTGCACCCGGAACCGATATGGCGACGGCGCGCGCACTGCGCCGCCACATGGCGCCGGAGGATAGTTTCCCGCAAGATGTGATGGAATTGATGGGGTATTTTGGCGCGAATGAGGGGGCGTCTGTTCAGGCGATCCCAGGGCGTGGAACGAACGTGCCAGTTTGGATCCTTGGTTCGAGCTTGTACGGTGCGCAATTGGCGGCGCATTTGGGGCTGCCGTATGCGTTTGCCTCGCATTTTGCGCCTGCGATGTTGTCGGATGCGCTGGCGACCTATCGCAGTGCCTTTCGCCCATCAGAGTTTCTGGCAAAGCCGTATTTCATGATGGCGGCTGGGGTTTGTGCGGCGGATACGGACGAAGAAGCCGCGCGGTTGCGATCATCCCAGCAAATGGCGTTTGCGCGGTTGCGCACGGGTAATCCAGGCAAATTGCCGTTGCCTGTAGATGATGTGGCAGCGCACGTGCCCGCGGGTGTTTTGGCGCAGGTTAATCAGGCGCTGGGCTGTTCTGCCAGCGGGTCAGCGGCAAGCGTGGCCGATGGGTTGGTGCAGTTGATCGACACCTATGAACCAGACGAGTTGATGGTAACGGGCATGACCCACGATCCCATCGCGCGGATACGATCGTTTGAGATTGCCGCAGAGGTTTTGGCGGATTTGTGCGTTTGAAAGAAGCGGAGATTGCCGCTGATTGATTTCAATCCGTCCGATGCGTTAAAATAAGCTGACCTTTGACACGCAGGCTGGGAGGCTGGGCCATGACACCCAAAGAAACATATGTTGGCGGGTGCCTGTGCGGCGAAATTCGGTTTGAGGCAATAGGGCCTGCGCTGAAACCTCACACCTGTTCGTGTGAAATGTGCCAACGTCACAGTGGTTCGCTTACAACTGTTTGGGTGGAGTTTCCCAAGGATTCTGTAAGTTGGACTGGACACGGAGGCGCGCCGTTGACGTACCGATCATCGCAATACTCTCAGCGTGCTTTTTGCTCTGTTTGTGGGAGCACATTGGGCGCAATTGATGATGCGCCCACGGTGGCGTTGGTGGTGGGATGTTTTGACAAAACAAACAGAAAAGAACTCATTCCTTTGGCGCATTCCTACAAAGGTGGGCGGCCAAAATGGTGGAGCATTGGCGTAGAGGGGGAATAGAAATTTGCTTGCTCTGGACCTCACGCCTGCAAATGCCAATGTCGCGTCGTAATCAGAATTTTTTGCAGTCGATAAAGCCTTCGCTTTCCAAATACTCTCCAAAATCGAGGGAAACGGCGTCTTTCATCTGAATGGCGAGATTGAGCAGTGCAGCCGTTACTCTGGTGCGATCATATTCATCTTGGCATCTGTATTTGGTCGACCAATCGCTCCAGCGAATGTTAAAAACGGTCAACTTGCCGTTTTCACGATAAAAATACCCGCGCACGTCGTCTCTTGCTACGATGTAGCGTTCGTTGATGACAATCAGGTCTGCTGCCGCGCTTGAGGCGCATAGTGCAAAGGCAATCGACAGAAGCGTCAGTTTCATAGGTGTCGTTCCTTCCTAATGCAGATGCGCCCATACAGGCGGCAAGGGCTGTCGTTCTTTAGGTAGGATAGACGTGAATGCTGATCATCACAATCAACGCGGCTAGGGTCGGCAAAACCCTGCCGCACGGATACGTTCGTTCGAGATTGCGGCAGAGGTTTTGGCGGGGATGTGTGTGGGGTAGGGGGAGTGGATGGATAATTGATGGCGATAGTATGTTGGTTGTCGGCTGTGTAGGACGACGAAGACATTCGCTCAGGTCTGTTGAATGTCGGCATTTTAGAGGTTAGGTCGGCCGTTGGTGACATCACGGTGAGCTCGTCGCCTGCTGTAGTCTCCTCGCATTTTTTGCTCGTTGTGGTTTTCTGACAAATACTGGATTGAAATCCATTCTAGGTAGTTCATGATGTAAAAAAATAATGGGGGTTGAGTTGGTTTATTACGTTTCAGAGGATTTAAAGGTTCCGCTGCAGTTGCCCGGGGAATTTCCCGGATGGGGCGGCGAAAGGCCAGAGCCCGGAACGGAGGCGTTCCAAGAGTATATTAGGCCTTTGGTAGAAGCAGGAACTGCTCTTAAAAAAGGAAGAAGGATTGTCATACCGCAAGAAGTTCCTGCAGTTTGTCGATTGCTACAACGTCGAGTTCCGCTACCCGGGGCATTCCGTACGAGGGATGGCATCCAGATTGTCCAAGACCCGGTTCGAAAGATCATCGAGGATTTCGATCCCAGCGCTCACCAGTTCTTGCCGATTGAAGTTCTACAGCCGAACAAACAGGTGCATGAGGTGCCATGCTTCATCATGAATGTAACTGCGCGACAGGATAGCATTATTGATGAGTTATCAAGGGTTGGGAAATACACTTCCAAGACCCTTTCTAACGAAGAAATGCGAGTGTCTTATTTGTACAAAGATGTCACCGTTGATCTTTCAAAAACCACAAAATACCATCTTTGGCGTGAAGCCCGTTACCCTGGGTCACTTCTTTTGTCAGATGAGCTTTGGCAGGCATTCAAAGATGCGGACGTGAAGTTCATGCCGAGCTGGAAAACAAAAACCAAAAAGTAATTCCAAGAAAATACAATAAAGCGGGGTGTAGTTTGATGCATGACTTCAATGCCCAGCGAATGCTCTCTATTGCGAAACAACATGACAAAAAGGGCGGCGAGCTCAAACCAGTCATTCCAAAACTATTTCCTCACTCCACCTTTATCACGACCTTGCCCGTTGCTTTACGGGCGCGCAGGAGGTCTAGGCCTTTTTGGGTTTCGGCGAGGGGGAGGACGTGGCTGACGTGGGGTTTGATTTTGCCGGTGTCGTACCAGTTTAGCAATGTGGCGAGGCTGTCGGCGAGGACTTTGGGGTTCACTTTGGAATAGCCGCCCCAGTAATAGCCGATCACCGTAAGGTTTTTCACCAGCAGGTGGTTGGCGGGGATTTGGGGCACGCTGCCAGAGGCAAAGCCGAGCGGGATGAGGCGGCCGTCTGGGTTGGTGGCCCGCATGGCGGCGGTGAATTGATCGCCGCCCACCGGATCGTACACAACATCTGCACCGCCAAGGGCTTTGACCGTTTCGCGCAGGTCGGTGGTTTCGGAATTGATCAGGTGATCTGCCCCTGCTTGCCGCGCGATTTCGAGTTTTTCTGCATTGCGGGCGACGGCGATCACTTCGGCGCCCATGAGTTTGCCAAGTTCCACCGCCGTGAGCCCAACGCCGCCCGATGCGCCAAGGACAAGCAGGCGTTCTTTGGGTTGCAGGCGGGCGCGGTAATCAAGCGCGAGGTGCGCGGTGCCGTAGCCCACGGGAAAGGCGGCGGCGTCGATCATATCCATGCTGTCTGGGATCGGCAGGCAAATGTCGGCGGGGATGGCGGCGTATTCTGCCAATCCATCAAATCCTGTGTAGGAAATGATGCGCTGCCCGACGGATAATGTGGTTACATCTGCGCCAATTTTTTCGACTGTGCCCGATAATTCCATGCCAAGGGTGAACGGCAGGGCTGGTTTTTCCTGATAGGTGCCTTTGACAAGCAGCAAATCACCAAAATTCAGCGCGCAGGCGGCGACGCGAACCAGCACCTGATCGGGGGCGATTTCGGGTATCGCAATATCGCGCAATTCGACGGTCTTGTCGTAATTTGTTACTTGAATCGCCTGCATCACAACTTCCTTCATGTTTGTTTGGTTGAGTTTTTCTTAATCTTGCTTCTGAAAAGTCAGTAATTATCAAATAATGAGACTTCAGATTTCAAAAATGAGCGAAAATCTTTGCAAAATGCAAAAAAATGCAAAAAAATTCGATATTTCCAGAACATGTTAAATGATCACCTTCAGATTGAAGCGGATTTCAGTTACCCTCGTATTAAGAAATTTAATTCTTCAGAATATACACCGCGTTAGTTCCCTCGGAACTCTGTATTTTTTTTAACCGTTTGAAACACAGAGTTCAATCTTGGGATGGGTCTATTTGCACCCGAAAAATGGCCGATTTGGCCACTGAAATGGAGTAAACCGATGAAACATCCTGTGGATATTCATGTCGGAAAACGAATACGGCACCGTCGGTGGATGTTGGGCGTCACCCAGCAGCAATTGGGCGACAAAGTTGGGATCAAATTCCAGCAAATTCAGAAATACGAAACAGGCATGAATCGGGTAAGCGCGTCGCGTTTATGGGATATCGCCGAAGCCTTGGATGTGCCTGTCAGCTTTTTCTTTGAGGGCTTTGAGGCGAACGTAACTGATTCTGACACGGTGGTTTCACCTGTTGCGCCGAAATCGATGCAAGGCGATCTGCTTTCGGACAAAGAGGCGTTGGATCTGGTGCGTTCGTATTATGCCATTCCAGAAAACCAACGGCGCAAGTTGTTTGATTTGGCGCGGGTTTTATCCGCGACGAATTGATCCCGCGGCTTGGATGTGAGACATCGGTTAAGTGACCTTAACCGATGGACTGCCCCCAATGACGAAACACGCCGATCTTTCCCCATCTTTGCAATCTGAACTTTTGGCTGTCGCCCATGCTTTGGCGGATGCGGCGCGACCGATTGCGTTGCAGTATTTTCGCAAGGGCGGGCAAGGGATTGAGAACAAACTGGCGCAGGATTTCGACCCTGTGACAGTTGCGGATCGCGCGATTGAACGTGCCATGCGCGAGATTTTGGCGGCGCGACGCCCGGAAGACGGTATTTTTGGCGAAGAATACGGCCAGCACGCGGGCACCAGCGGCTTGGTTTGGGTGTTGGACCCGATTGACGGCACGCGAGGGTTTATTTCGGGCACGCCCACTTGGGGTGTTTTGATCGCGGTGGGCCCTGAAAGCGGGCCGAAGATCGGCATGATTGATCAGCCGTTTACCGGCGAGCGGTTTATCGGCACGCCGAGTGGGGCCGAATGGCAACGCGGTGATGAGGTGAGCGCGCTAAACGTGCGGCCTTGCGCAACATTGGCGGAGGCGACGTTGTTTAGCACATTTCCAGAGGTTGGCACGGTTGAGGAGCGATTGGCGTTTGAGCGGGTGCGCGACCAAGTGCGCCTGACGCGGTATGGGACGGATTGCTATGCCTATGGGTTGTTGGCGGCAGGGCAGGTGGATTTGGTGATTGAGGCCAGTTTAAATGCCTATGACATCCAAGGGCCAATTGCGGTTGTGCAGGCCGCTGGCGGGATTGTCACGGATTGGACTGGCGGGCCAGCCCACGCGGGTGGGCAGGCGATTGCGGCAGGTGACGCGCGGATGCACGCCGCAGCGTTGGCGTTATTGCAGCAAAGCTAGGGTTTTATCGAGTCTAGTATGTTCAAGGATTCGATGGGGATAACGCCCGTTTTGATCACGTAGACAAGCCCTGCCCAAATCACGACAGACACGCAGGTTACGATGAACGCGCGTTTGCCCAATTGCGGGTTTGCAGGGGCCGAGGGCGAGGTGCCTGGTACCACGTCGCCGGTTTCTTTTTGGCTGGGTTGATACAGTGGCAGCACGATAAACAGGACCATAAACCAGACGACTGCGAAGAGAACGATTGCGGCACCGATAGTCATTTACACTTGCTCCAATTCAACCAGCGTTCCCGTGAAATCTTTGGGATGTAGGAATAACACGGGTTTGCCGTGCGCACCGATTTTCGGCTCGCCTGTGCCCAAAACCCGCGCGCCCGTGGCTTGTAATTTATCGCGGGCCGCGATGATATCGTCCACTTCGTAACAGATGTGATGAATGCCGCCCGATGGATTTTTATCGAGAAACCCTTGGATCGGAGAGTTTTCACCAAGGGGATGCAGCAATTCGATCTTGGTGTTTGGCAGTTCGATAAACACAACGGTGACGCCGTGATCGGGTTCGTCTTGGGGCGGGTTCACATGGGCACCAAGCGTATCGCGGTACTGCGCAATGGCAATATCCAGATCGGGAACGGCGATGGCAACGTGGTTCAAGCGTCCAATCATGGAACGGCTCCTTTGGCTGAGTTGCCCTAGATATGGGGTGGTACAGATCATTTGGCAACGCGACAAAGCGTGACAGCGCGCATTAGAAAAGAGTTTTAGGTAAATCTCGATTAAATGCGAAATCTTAGTACCATGTTAAGTTTGGTGGCGTTGCATGGGGGTCTAATGTCTGTTCAAGGAATCATGTTATGCCAATCGAACTAGATCCATTTTCTGCGCCCATTTCGAAACGTCGCCCGTTGTTGGGTGTTACGATTCTACTGATAGAGGACAGTCGGTTCTGTTCTGAAGCGGTGCGATTGATGACAATGCGCACCGGTGCGCGATTGCGACGGGCCGATTGTGTGCGCTCTGCCCATAAACATCTGGCGATGTACCGCCCCGATTTGGTGATTGTTGATGTTGGTCTGCCCGATGGATCAGGCGTCGATCTGATTGCAGAGCTGCATGGCCAAGATTTCGCGACCCTAGCGATTAGTGGAAGCGTGAACGAGGAAACCAGATCTGATGTGATGGCTGCTGGGGCCAATGGTTTTTTGCCAAAACCTATTGGAAACATAGCACAATTTCAAGAAGCAATCATTGCGTCCATCAAAGGCAATACAACAATGCCAGGGTTCGCACCAAGCATTGTGAGCGAGCAACCAGAGCTGGATCAGCGGGCGTTGGTCGATGATTTGGACCATATCCGTGATGTCCTTGCCGAAGCATTACCGCAAAAAGATATGGGTCAGGTTGAATATTGCGCGCAATTTGTCGCCAGCATTGCGCGAACCGCACAAGACCAAGAGTTGCTCAGCGGCGCGGCTGCGTTTTTCAAGCGGATTGAACATGGGGATGCTGGGATGCGGGACGGCGAAACCATTCTGGAAGTGGTGCAGAAAAAACTGGATGGCATCCCGAAAGATGTGATTGGCACAAAGAACGTCGCCTAACACAGCAAGGTGAAGATGCGTTTGCGACGTGCGTCGTATTAGCATGTCGGAAAAGGGCTGGTTTTAGCCCCCCGAATCGCTGTTAATGCGAGCCATGAAATGTATACAAAATCCCCTGCGCGGCACTGGTATGCCCGCGCAAGACGGTTTGGCAAAAGGCGAGATTACCGCTGATGCCAGCCTCGTTGCGTCCCTTTTGACGCATTGTCCTGCACATGCAGAAACGCCTTTGGTGTCTGTCCCTGATTTGGCGGCTGATCTTGGCGTTAGCTCTGTTCACATCAAAGACGAACGCGGCCGCATGGGGCTGGGCAGTTTTAAGGCGCTGGGCGCTGCGTTTTCGATCGCAAAAGCGGCCTATCAGAAAATTGGCGAGGCAGTTTCTGACCCTGCGGTTGCGGCAACTGCGTTGAATGGCACCACGTTCGTGACATCAAGCGCGGGAAACCACGGATTATCTGTGGCTGCTGGGGCCAATATTTTTGGGGCCAAAGCGGTGATTTATCTGTCTGTGCACGTGCCAACAGGATTTGCGGATCGGTTGCGCGCAATGGGCGCTGATGTTGTGATTGCGGGTGACGATTACGAGGCCAGCATGGCCGCCGCAATGGACGCGGCGAAAGACAATGGCTGGCAGTTGTTATCTGACAGCACATGGGTCGAAGACACATCTGGGCGCGATATCATGGAAGGATATCTGGCACTGTGCGAAGAAATGATCGAGCAATACGGCGACGCGCCGAGCCATATTTATTTGCAAGCGGGTGTTGGCGGATTGGCGTCAGCGGTTGCGATTGCAGCGCGCAAAGCATGGGGCGATGCGCCCCATATTACTGTGGTGGAGCCAACGGCGGCCCCCGCGTTGCAGGCAAGTATTGAACAGGGAAAACCAGCGCTTACGGTTGGGCCGACATCAAATATGGGTCGGTTGGATTGCAAAGAGCCATCCCATTTGGCGCTCAAGGCATTGGCACGGGATGCGGATGCGTTTTTGACCTTGGATGATGCCTATGTTGCGGCTGAAATTGCACGCCTAGAAGCATATGATTTGGCAACTTCACCGTCTGGTGGGGCTGGGTTTGCCGCACTTGTTGCGCAAGCTGATGATCTGGGGCCAGATGCGCGGGTTCTGTTGGTTCTGTCCGAGGGCCCATCGGATGACTGATTTCGCGACCTCGGAATTTGAGGAGCGGCTGGCGCGGGCGCAAGTCGCGATGGGTGCAGCGGGGCTCGATGCGCTGCTGCTCAACACCGAAGCAGAGGTGCGATATTTCACGGGATTTCGATCTTTGTTTTGGCAAAGCCCGACGCGCCCGTGGTTTGTGATTGTGCCCCAATCTGGCGAGGTTACTGCCGTGATCCCGTCTATCGGTGCAGAATTGATGGGGCGGATGTGGGTGAACGATATTCGCACTTGGCCAAGCCCGCGCGGGACTGATGAGGGCGTGAGCCTGTTGATTGAGGCGCTGGCTGGGTTTGATCGCATTGGCGTGCCGATGGGCGAAGAGGCGAGCCTACGCATGAGCCTGACAGATTTTCGCGATGTTGAAGCGCGGATTTCGGGGCGATTTGAAGATTGTTCTAACCTGATCAAAGGCTTGCGGACCGTGAAATCGCCCGCTGAGATTGCGATTCTCCGCCAGATTTGTGCGATTGGATCAAACGCTTTTGCGCGAATTTCGGATGCCGCGCGTGTGGGTGATCCGCTGGCCGAGGTGTTTCGAAAGTTCAAAATTACGCTGCTTGAGGAAGGCGCCGAGGAGGTTCCTTATCTGGTTGGCGGCGCGGGGCAAGGCGGTTACGGCGACGTGATTTCCCCCCCCGATCAGACCCCGCTGCAAGACGGCGATGTTTTGATGCTGGATACGGGATCAACTTTGCAGGGGTATTTCTGCGATTTCGACCGCAATTTTGCGATTGGTCGCGCGCTGCCCGAAGCGGTTGATGCGCATCATCGGCTTTGGGATGTGACCGAGGCAGGATTTGAGGCTGCGCGTGCGGGTGTGAGTTGTTCGGAGTTGTTTGCAATCATGGCAAAGGGGCTCGGTGAGGGATCGGATGTGGGGCGGATCGGTCACGGTTTAGGGATGCAACTGACCGAATGGCCGTCGATCGCGGCCCATGATCACACAGTTTTACAGGCCGGCATGGTGATGACGCTGGAGCCGTCTTTGATGATTGATGACAATCGGATGATGGTGGTGGAAGAAAATATTCTGATCACCGATGGAGCGCCGGAAATGCTCACGACACGGGTGAAACGAGACATCGAGGTAATCTAATGGCACAAGCGTTTGAAACGGACCAAGGATATGGCGGGCAAACCGTTCTGGGGTTGATTGTTTTAACCACGGATGAGACGATTGAACCAGAATTGGCCAGCGTTTTCACGCCCAGCCGCGTGCCCGTTTATCACAGTCGCATCGCGTTTGAAGAAGAGGTGACGCCAGAAACGCTGGGACGGATGGAACAGGATTTGCCTGCATCGGCTCGGATGCTGTCGAAGGGGTTGAACTACGGCGCGATTGGCTATGGCTGCACGTCTGGCGCCACGGTGATTGGCGCGGATCGCATTGCGGAATTGGTGAACGGCGTGCATCCGGATACGCCAGTGACCAACCCGATTACTGCCGTGATTGCTGCTTGTAAGGCATTGAAAGCAAAGAAAATTGGGTTCCTAACGCCCTATGTTGCTGATGTATCTGCGATGATGCGCGGTGTGCTGGAACGTGAAGGGTTCGAGATTGCGGAATTTCTATCGTTTGAAGAAATTCGCGACAGTGTTGTGGCACGGATAACCGAGAAATCGACGCTAGATGCGGTTAAGCAATTGGGCCAAAGCGATTGCGACGTGGTTTTCACATCTTGCACCAATTTGCGCGCCTTCGGGATAATCGAAGAGGCCGAGGCCGCGATTGGCAAGCCTGTGATTTCCAGCAACTCTGCGTTGGCGTGGCATATGGCGCATTTGGCGGGGCTGGATGTTGATGGGCCAGGGCGATTGTTCAGCGTTTGAGACGTTCGAATTTGGATATTTAAGAAACAAAAAGCGCGGGCGTGGCGGTTATCTGAAAGCGTTGCGCATTTCGCGGGTTTTCCTTGGCGGCGTGGGGCGATAGATAGTGCGCAACGCTGATTTTACAGGACTTGACCGATGCCGATGGAAAAGAATTTCGATGCCGCCGCTGGCGAAGCTGCCATTTTCAAAAAATGGGAGGATGCTGGCGCATTTCGGGCGGGTGCGAATAAATCGCGCGACGAAAGTTTCACGATCATGATCCCTCCGCCTAATGTGACCGGCGCGTTGCATGTAGGCCATGCGTTTAACAACACACTGCAGGATATTTTGATCCGCTGGCATCGGATGCGCGGGTTCGACACGCTGTGGCAACCGGGCCAAGACCACGCGGGGATTGCGACGCAGTTGCAGGTGGAAAAACAACTGGCGGCGGATCAATTGCCGACACGGGCCGAGATGGGGCGCGAGGCGTTTCTGGCGCGTGTTTGGGAATGGAAAGAGGAAAAAGGCGGGACGATTATTTCCCAGCTGAAACGCCTTGGCGCATCGTGTGATTGGGAGCGCAATGCGTTCACGATGGATGAGAATTTCCACGATGCGGTGCTGAAAGTTTTTGTCGATCTGTACAACAAGGGCCTGATTTATCGCGGCAAACGGCTGGTGAATTGGGACCCGCATTTTGAGACGGCGATTTCTGATCTGGAAGTCGAGAACATCGAGATCGACGGGCATATGTGGCACTTTAAGTATCCGTTGGCGGGCGGTGCGACCTATGAATACGTGGAAAAAGACGAGGATGGGAATGAGACCCTGCGCGAGACGCGGGATTACATTTCCATTGCGACGACGCGGCCTGAAACCATGCTCGGCGATGGTGCGGTTGCGGTTCACACCAAAGACGAACGCTATGCGGCCCTGGTTGGGAAGCTGTGCGAAATTCCTGTGGGGCCGAAAGAGCATCGCCGTTTGATCCCGATTATCACCGATGATTATCCTGATCCAGATTTCGGGTCTGGTGCCGTGAAAATCACAGGTGCACATGACGCGAATGATTATGGCGTGGCCAAGCGCAACAACATTCCGCTGTATCGTTTGATGGATACCAAGGCGCAGATGCGTGATGATGGAAAACCGTATGCGGATGCTGCAAAGCAAGCCAAAGCGATCGCGGAGGGCGCAGAATTTACGGAAACAGAGGTTGAGCAGATCAATCTGGTGCCTGATGCCTACCGTGGGATGGATCGGTTTGAGGCGCGGAAGGCAGTGATTGCGGACATCGACGCCGAAGGCCTGATGATCGAGGTCGAAGACAAGAAGATCATGCAGCCGTTTTGTGATCGTTCCAAAGTTGTGATGGAGCCGATGCTGACAGATCAGTGGTATGTGGATGCCAAAACGCTGGCGAAACCTGCGCTGGAGGCAGTGAACGGAACGGCGGATAAAGAGCCGACGGTGCGCATTCTGCCAGAGCGGGACAAGAAGGTTTACAACCACTGGATGGAGAACATCGAGCCGTGGTGTATTTCGCGCCAGTTGTGGTGGGGGCATCAGATTCCGGTTTGGTATGCGAAAGTGCCTGACAACAGTGAGAATTGGCGTAATTTCTTAAGCTGGTCCAAAGCCTTGATGGAGGATGCCAGTCTTTCAAGCGACAGACCAAAAGACACTGAATTTGCATGGATCGAACTGCAGGTTTGCGCTGCCTCGGAAGAGATGGCTCTAAAAGTTATGAAGGAAAAACTTCCGTACGATGCTGATTTGGAAGTGATTGATGAAGAATGGCTGGATAGAGACACAGCTATTCGCGGACCAATGCCTAATGAAAAAGATCGCTTGGTTGTTCCAATGTGGCGCGACCCAGACGTCCTCGACACTTGGTTCTCCTCTGGCCTCTGGCCAATCGGGACGCTTGGGTGGCCGAACCAGACGGATGAGTTGGAGCGGTATTTCCCGACCTCTACGCTGATCACGGGTGCTGACATCTTGTTCTTTTGGGTGGCGCGGATGATGATGATGCAGTTGGAGGTGGTGAAGGAAATTCCCTTTGATACCATCTACTTGCATGCGTTGGTGCGCGACGAGAAGGGCGTGAAAATGTCCAAGACGCTCGGCAATGTTGTGGACCCGCTGGAGTTGATCGACGAGTTTGGCGCGGATGCGTTGCGCTTCACCATGACCTCAATCGCGGCGTTGGGTGGTTCGTTGAAACTGTCCACGGATCGTGTGAAAGGCAACCGCAATTTCGGCACCAAGCTGTGGAATGCGGCGCGGTTTGCGGAGTTTAATGAAGCCTCTCCTGTGGAGGGTTTTGACCCAAGCACGGTAGAGCAGACGTTGAACAAATGGATCGTTGGCGAAACGGCGAAAGTGCGCGAAGTGGTTGATACCGCGCTGACGCAGTATCGGTTTAACGATGCGGCCAATGGGTTGTATGCCTTTGTTTGGGGCAAAGTTTGCGACTGGTATGTGGAGTTGTCAAAGCCGTTGTTGCAAGGCGAAGATGCGGCGGCCGTGGCGGAAACCAAGGCGACGTTATCTTGGGTTTTGGACCAGTGTTTGATCCTGTTGCACCCGATTATGCCGTTCATCACCGAACAGTTGTGGGGTGATATTGCAGAGCGCCAGAAGTTGTTGATCCACGCGGATTGGCCGACCTATGGCGCGGAATTGGTGGACGCGGAAGCGGACCGCGAAATGAACTGGGTTGTCGCATTGATCGAGCAAATCCGTTCGGTTCGCACCGAAATGCGGGTGAATGCGGGCGCAAAAATTCCGATGGTTCAGTTGGAATTAGACGCGGCTGGCAAAGGCGCGATGGAACGCAACTTGCCGATGATTATGCGTCTGGGTCGGATTGAAGAATTGTCTGAGGCTTCTGAGGCACCAAAAGGTGCGGTTACGATGGCTGTTGAGGGTGGATCGTTCTGCCTGCCGCTGGCGGATGTCATTGATATCGAGGAAGAAAAAGCGCGTCTTCAAAAGGGTATGGATAAGCTGGCCAAGGAAATTGGCGGGCTGAAAGGCAAGCTGGCGAACGAGAAGTTTGTGGCCAATGCACCCGAGGCCGTCGTTGCGGAAAACCGGGATCGGATGGATGCAGCGGGTGTTGAATTGGGCACTTTGCAGGCGGCGTTTGATCGTGTTGCCGCACTCGGCTAATCGCAGAAAAAACCCCAGCGCAAAGCTGGGGCAAGTGGGCTGCGAGCAGGTGTGCAGCCGAGGCAGGTTGGGGCTGACAGACCCCAACAGGTATTTCTAGTGCAAGTTTGGATCGCGCGGGACCAACGCGCCAGAGCGCGGGTCGAACCGAAGCGTTAAGATTTGCCGCCCGTTTTCCCTTGGCGCTGCGTGAACCATATTGTGTTCGCGCAAATCAACGACGGTTTTAGGACGGTGCAAACGGTTTGCTTTGTTCAAATAGTCAGTCGATTTAATCGGTGTCATTTTGTGCCTCCTAGCAGTTAGTGACACACTATATGGTATGTATTGTTTGATTTCCTTCAAGGGAATGTAAGTAACAACTTAGTGTAAGTTGTTAAGGTTTTGAAATTGATGGGAGATTTCAAAACCTTTTTTGCGCGTGGCGATGCCCCAAACCCAATTTCCGAATTTGTTAACGCACCAGCTTGTCAACCGCGCGAAGGCCGCCCAATGCTTTGTCATAGACAAGCGTTAAGATGTGGCGTGCGGGTTTGGTTTTGGTGATCTGCGGCACGGCGCGAATGGACGCGGCAGCGGCGCTGGATGCGAGAAATGTACGACGTGTGAGCATGAGGAGCCCTCCCTTGGTTACGGTATAGATGGGGATCAAGGCGCGTGTTTTCAAGGGGTTGAGGCGGATCGGCGTTAGTGGTCTATTGGGCGAAACGGGATTTTAGGGATCGAACCATGAGCGGACCAGTGTATACGGATTTAGTGGCGAGTTTGCCTGCAACGGTGCCTTTTGTCGGGCCAGAAACGCAGGAACGGGCGCGCGGGCGCGGGTTTTCAGCGCGGCTGGGGGCCAATGAAAACGTGTTCGGGCCAAGCCCGTTTGCGATTGCCGCAATGGCAGATGCGGCGAGCGCGGTTTGGCAATACGGGGATCCTGAAAATTTCGATTTAAAACAGGCGCTTGGGGCGCATCACCGCGTGGGAATGGAAAATATTGTCGTTGGTGAGGGGATCGACGGGTTGCTGGGCTATTTGTGCCGCATGATGGTGGAGCCAGGTGTGAAGGTTGTGACGTCACAGGGGGCGTATCCGACGTTCAATTTCCATGTTTCGGGGTATGGCGGCGAGCTGGTTACAGTGCCCTATGATGGCGATTATGAAGACCCTGTGGCGTTGATGAAAAAGGCTGCCGAAGTGGGCGCGCGGTTGGTGTATTTGGCCAATCCTGACAACCCGATGGGGACGGTTCATTCGGCAGAGGTTATTCAGGCGGCGATTGATAATGTGCCTGATGATTGCCTGTTCATTTTGGATGAAGCATACGTGGAATTTGCCCCCAAAGGCAGTGCGCCTGATTTGGATATTGACGATAAACGTGTCATTCGAATGCGCACGTTTTCAAAGGCTTATGGCATGGCGGGTGCACGGGTTGGCTATGCGATTGGGCATGAAGGCGTGATCAACAGTTTTAATAAAATCCGCAACCATTTTGGCGTGTGTCGGATCAGCCAAGCGGGTGCGCTGGCAGCGTTGAAAGATCAGAATTATCTGCGCCAAACGGTTAAAGCGATTGAGGTCGGGCGCAAACGGATTGAGATGATTGTGGGCGAGCAGGGGCTGAGTGTTGTGCCGTCTGCGACCAATTTTGTGGCGATTGATTGTGGGCAAGATGCGGCGTTTGCGAAGGCGGTTTTGGATCAGCTGATTGCGCGCGATATTTTTGTGCGCATGCCGTTTGTGGAGCCGCAAAATCGCTGTATTCGGGTGTCTGTCGGCCAGCAGGCGGATTTATCGCTGTTTGAGCTGCAGTTTCCGCTCGCGCTTGAGGCGGCTTCGGAGGGGTAAAGCCCCGCACCATTCACAGGATGGTTGTGAGGGTGGCGAGTGCAGCGACTTCTGCGATTTGTTGGCAGCCGCCGAGGATATCGCCTGTGTAGCCTTCGATGCGACGCCACGCGAGCCAGCACAAGGGTAGGCAGGCGAGCACTGCAATCAGGATCATTGGCACGGCGAGCAGGCCGATGGCGAGCACGCAAATGACGAGTGTTAGGAGTGTGGCGATGAGCACGATTGGCGCGGTGACAAGGCCAACGGTGGCGGCCAATCCATCGGGGCGTGCCAGCGGCATGGCATACATCACCAACACCATCGGCAGGCGCGAGGCGGCACCCACCGCGATGAACGCCCAGAGCCAATCGACGGTGATGACGGCATCGTAACCCGACCAACGTGCGAGGATGACTGCGCCAAGGGCCGCTGCGCCATACGCGCCGATGCGGCTGTCTTTCATAATTTCGAGGCGGCGTTGAATGGTGGTGCCCCCGCCCAATCCGTCGGCGCAATCAGACAGGCCGTCTTCGTGCAGGGCCCCTGTGAACAGCATCAATGCGCCAATCGCGATGGCCGCAGAGATGCCTGTTTGCACACCGATTGTTGCGAGAGTGAGCGCGATGATGCCCGCGATCAGGCCTAGGATTGCGCCCACAATGGGATAGGCCCAAGCGGCGTGTGCAGCGCGTTCGCCCGTTTTGGCGTGATCGACGGGCAGAGGAAAACGCGTGAGGAGGGTGAACGCGGCGGCGATGTCGGTTGGGGCCAGATCAAGTTTGGCGAGCCAGTTTTTTGACGTGTCGTTCATAGCGCATATGCCTTCGCGAATCCGATTTCCCTGCGCTGAATTTATGGCTAAAGACGAAGGGGAACAATGACGCAGTTGCGTGGATAATTTTCGCGCGAAAAAGGACGATTTGCATGATACAACCGTTTGCCAGCTTGGCCGAGTTTGAAGCTATTTTAAAGGCCGCGACGGGGCCAGATTCCACGGCGTTGGACGCGGCAGAGGCACGCAATGGGCAGTTGACGAAACCCCCAGGTGCGCTGGGTCGGTTAGAGGATATCGCGATTTGGTACGCGGGTTGGCGTGGAGAGGCAGCACCGCGTGTAACGGCACCTCAAGTGGCTGTTTTTGCAGGAAATCACGGCATTGCGGCGCGGGGTGTTTCGGCGTTTCCTGCCGAAGTAACCGCGCAAATGGTGATGAATTTTCAGCACGGCGGTGCGGCGATCAACCAGCTGTGCGAAACCTTTGGGGCGACGTTGGATGTGATTGCGCTGGAGTTGGATAACCCCACGGCTGATTTCACGGCTGGCCCTGCGATGAATGAGGCCGAAGTTGTGGCGGCATTGCTAGCGGGTTGGAACGCGGTAAATCCAGAGGCGGATTTGTTTGTGGCTGGGGAAATGGGGATCGGCAACACGACGTCTGGGGCGGCGATTTGTCATGCGTTGTTTGGCGGCGAGGCCGAAGATTGGGTCGGTCGCGGCACGGGTGTGGATGACGCAGGGCTGGCGATAAAAGCTCAGGTTGTGCGCGAAGGTTTGGCGGCAAACCCAGAGGCGAGTTCGAACGGTTTGCAGGCGCTGCGCTGTTTGGGCGGGCGCGAATTGGCAGCAATGGCAGGTGCAGTTGCGGCGGCGCGGTATCATGTCATTCCGGTGGTGATTGATGGGTTCATTTGCACGGCGGCGGTGGCCTGTTTGGAGGCAGCTTGTAAGGGTGCGCTGGATCATACAGTGGCCGGGCATAAATCGCACGAGGCAGCCCATGAACGTGTTCTAAAAACGCTTGGAAAAGAGCCGATTTTATCGCTCGGTTTGCGTCTTGGGGAAGGATCTGGCGGGGCGCTGGCGATCGGTGTTTTGAAGGCTGCGCTGGCGTGTCATTCAGGGATGGCAACATTCGCAGAAGCGGGCGTTTCAGAGGGTTAATTAGCAACCTGAGGTACAGGTTTTGTTAAGATTGCTGATCTAATGTGTGGGAAACCCCATGTTTTGGATGAGCAGCGTTTTGAAAAAACACATCGGCAACAGATACAAAAACATAGAAGCCTTTGATGCAGCGTTTGCGCCTGCAGGGTTGTTGCGTCGCTATGCGAATGGGCGATGCAAAACGGTGGTAATGCGAGGCAGCGTGCTTTTGATCATGAGCCTGTTTGCGGCCATTTTTTTATCGCCTCATGTTGCGCTGTTGGTTGCAACAATTGTACTGGCGGTGGATTTGTTTGAATTCGCGGTTCTGCGGTATTGGATCGTGCGTGATGAATTTCATTTGCCTGCCGCAAGTCGGTGTATTTTCCTGGTAAGCGCGGTTCAGGCATTGGGATTTGGGATCTGTATTTTCACGGCTGGAATCCAAAGTAATGAATTGCGGATGCTAGCGTGGACCGTTTTATTTGGGGCGACGATCAATTCTATGCTGGTGGCGCATTACCACCCTCCCTCCAACAGCGCCCGGTTATTCGTGTTGAGCAGTTCTGCCATTGCGGTGCTGATTTGGAGTGTTTATCGGGGCGACCTCAGCACGACCGCCTTTTTGGTCAATGTAACGGCATTGATTATGATGGGACTAATGCTTTGGAAAATGTTCGCTCATTTGGCGCAGCGTGAAGCCAGAACGCATCTTGCGGAGAGAGAAATGATCATGCGCTCAGAGGAAGCAGAGCGGCTTGCTTTGGTGGCGAAATACGCTTCTGATGGGGTGTTGTTGATGGATGCGGACCTCAATATTATGTGGGTAAATCAACAGTTTACAAACACAACTGGGTATACTGCCGAGTTTGCTGTTGGAAAAAGCCCTGGTGCGTTTTTAAACCATCCCGATACGTCAAAAGAGACACTTGCGAAATTGAAGTCCGCAGTGGAGAGCAAAGAAGGCGTCAAGTTGCGTATTTTGAACAAAACGCGTGATGGGCGCAGCATTTGGGTGGATACACACCAAACCCCTGTGATTGACGACGACGGCAACTTAAAGGCCTTTATTGCCGTGGAGCGTGATGCAACAGATATGATGGCGCGCGAAAAGCAGTTGAGTTTAGCGCTGGTTGGGGCAGAGGAAGCAGATCGCGAAAAGGCAGCATTTTTATCGCGAATGAGCCATGAATTGCGCACCCCTGCGAACGGTATTTTGGGTGGCATGGAGATTTTACGCGAGACAGCAGTGTGTGAATTGCAAAGCGAAGCTTTGGCGATAATGGACGCGTCAGCCAAACGATTGATGGAATTGGTCGATAATGTTCTGACAATGGCGCGGACTCAATCTGGGATGATACAAACCCAGTTTGAAGATGTTCGGATAAACGATGTTATCGGCGCGATCATGACCCAGCATCGCAAGGATGCTGACGATAAAAATCTAATTTTGATGCACGATATTTCGCAAACCGCACAGGGTGTGATCCGTACAGATGCGTCGATTATTCACGGAGTTTTGGACAAGCTGGTAAGCAATGCTGTGAAATTCACGAACCATGGTCATATTTTGATTAAGGCGCGATTGAACGATGACAATTGGCTACACATCAGTGTGGTGGACACCGGTGTTGGTATTCCCATAGCTAAGGTCTCTGATATTTTTGACGCTTTTGATCAAGTGGATGACGGTGACACGCGCAGTTTCGATGGGGCAGGTCTGGGGTTGGCGACAGCAAAGAATTTGGCGTCTCTTTTGGGCGGTCGGATTAGGGTAAGTTCTGTTGTGGGTGAAGGGAGCACGTTTAAACTGAAGATTCCAGTCGCGCCCATCGAGAATGCTTTGGTTGAGGCTGAACCAATTGCATCGGGTGCTGTGGAAGAGGTCGCACCTGATATGCTGCGTTTGGTGGATGCGGTTTTGGAGGTTGATACCGAAAAACTGACCCAAACAGATTCAACATTTCCTAAGGCGCCTGCGAGCGAGAATGGTCAGATGCGATTGCTTGTGGCTGAGGACAATCGAACCAATCGCATGTTGATCAAATCCATGTTGAAAAGCGCGGGGCATGACATTGAATTTGCTGAAGATGGTGAACAGGCGGTCGCGCAATACATCGAAAATCGCCCCGATTTTGTGTTGATGGATTTGAGCATGCCAAACAAAAACGGATTGGATGCGGCGCGGGAAATACGGGCATTTGAAGAAAAAGACAGCTTGCGCCGTTGCCCGATTGTAGCTGTGACAGCGAATGTGACAGACGAAGATCGAAAGAAGTGTTTTGATGCAGGAATGGATGCGTTCCTGCCCAAACCAGTGCGCAAAGATCGTCTGCTAGAAACGATTGTACAATTTATTAACGGGCCTGATGATGGTGCTAAGGGCGCAGGGTTGGGGATATCTTAGTGGTATCAAAACATCCTAGAACCGCCCCTCTTTTTCACACCAATTATTTAGAAAACGTGTCGAATGCCTTTAACGCTTTTGCAGAGTATGCGTAAGATGGCCCGCCGCCCATATAGGTCGCCATTGCTAGCGCCTCGCACAGTTCTTCGCGCGTAATACCCAAACGAATAAGCGACTTAATGTGAAAGCCGATACAACTGTCGCAGCGCGTCGCAATCGCGATGCCAAGCGCCATAATCTCTTTGGTTTTTTCAGACAATGCGCCACTTTTTTTGGCGGCGGCACCCATCTTGTTGAAGCCCGATATCGTGTCTGGGATCTCTTTGTACAATGTGCCGATATCGGCAATTGTATCATCCATGAAGTTTTCCCAATTCATGTGCATTCTCCTTGGTTTCAGCGTTTATTTTAGTTGCGTTCGTCCGCGCCCATGTGGCGCTCCAACCACCGCACGCCCGCACTGATAACCAGCACAAGTACGAGGTATTCGAGGATAAGAAAGGAATAAAGTTCCAGCGGGCGATATTCGGTGACAACCAATTCATTGGCGCGCCGCGTCAGTTCTTGCATCCCAATAACGGAGGCAAAAGCCGACATTTTCACGATGTAAATGAACTGGTTTGCCAAGGGTGGCAGGATGCGGCGGATGGCCTGGGGCAATATCACGTAGCGCATGGTTTGCATGTAATTCAGGCCGATGGTTTGGGACGCTTCGGTCTGCCCCCGCGCAAT